>JANYLB010000036.1 GCA_025363815.1 Actinomycetes bacterium | reverse complement strand
CGCGGCCGACGGTTGGCTGCGCGAGAAGTTCACCGAGTCGGGCGTGATCCAGTTCGAAGACTGGACCGACACGGGTGCGGAGTACGAGATGCTCGACGAGCTAAGTCGCGATCGCGACGGAGCGACCGAAGCCGCCACCGCCTGACCCATCTCGTTCCGGTGTCCGGTCTAGCCCTGCTTGGCGCGCACCTGCGCCTCGACCTTGGCTCCGACGCCCTTGTCGACGTTGCGCCAATATTCGAATGCCCGCACCAGCACCGGCTCTGAGACCGCGTTCGCCAGGTGGCCCGAGATGTTGTCGACGAGCCGCGCCCTCGCCGCGTCGTCGAGCACCTCGCGCACCAACGTTGCGGCCTGACCCCAGTCGTCGTCGTCCACGTGGTCGTCGTACGCGGCACGCACCATCTCTCCCGATGCGGACCAGCCGGCAATGTCGCCGTAGCGCTCGACATCGGCAGCGGGGCCGCCGTACGAGTTCGGCGCGTAGACGGGCTGGTCACCGTTGTGTGTGTACCGCATCGGCCCATCCTTCGCGTACGAATGGCGTGGCGATTTCGGCTGGTTCACCGGTAGGTCCATGTAGTTCGGACCGATCCGGTACCGGTGCGCGTCGGGGTACGAGAACATCCGCCCCAGGAGCATCTTGTCGGGGCTCGGTCCGATGCCGGGAACCAGGTTCGACGGTTCGAACGCAGCCAGCTCGATGTCGGTGTGGTAATTCGCCGGGTTCCGGTCGAGCACCATTCGCCCGACGTCGATGAGCGGGTAGTCGCCGTGCGCCCACACCTTCGTGAGGTCGAACGGGTTGAACCGGTAATGGGGCGCGTCATCGAACGGCATGACCTGCACCTTCACCGACCAACTCGGCTCGTCGCCGCCGTCGATTGCCTCGTATAGGTCACGCAGATGGAAATCGGCGTCGCCCGACGCCATCTGGTCACCCTCGTCCTGGGTGAAGAACTCGATGCCCTGGTCGGTCTTGAAGTGGTACTTGACCCAGAACTTCTCACCGCTCGCGTTCACCCACATGTAGGTGTGTGATCCGTAGCCGTTCATGTGCCGCCAACTCCGTGGCAGACCACGATCACCCATGAGCCAGGTCACCTGGTGTGCAGACTCGGGTGAGAGCGTCCAGAAGTCCCACTGCATGTCGTGGTCGCGTAGGTGGGTGACGGGATCCCGCTTCTGCGAACGGATGAAGTCCTGGAACTTCATCGGGTCCTTCACGAAGAACACCGGTGTGTTGTTCCCGACGAGGTCGTAGTTGCCCTCTTGTGTGTAGAACTTCATCGCGAAGCCGCGCGGGTCACGCCATGTGTCGGGGCTGCCGAGCTCGCCGGCCACGGTCGAGAAGCGCACAAGAGCGGCCGTCGTGCGGCCGGGCTGGAAGAGGTCGGCCTTGGTGTATCGGCTGACGTCTTCGCTGATCTCGAGTCGACCGAACGCGCCCCCGCCTTTCGCGTGCACGACCCGCTCCGGGACCCGCTCGCGGTTGAACTGCGCCATCTTCTCGATCAGGTAGTGGTCGTGCAGGAGGATCGGAGAATGCGTTTCGCCGACGGTCAGCGAATGTTCGTCGCTCTCGACCGGGATCCCCGCGTTGGTGGTAGTGGGATCGGGCTTCGCCACCAAAAGCTCCTATTCCTCGGGTACGCAATCCTAATGATCACAACTATCGCGTGCATCCCGGAAAGCCCGACACCCCGCGCCGGTTACGCCGGGAATCCCTCGGGCCAATTGAACTCGGTCCAGCCCGTTCCCGTGCGGCCGTCGTCGGTCGTGTAGCGACACATCGACCGGGGAAAGCGTGACTCCCGCCCGTCGGGCGCGACCAGAAGCACCGGCGCGTGCGCGAGATATTCGGTGGTGAAGGTGATCGGGCCGATGCGTTGACGCGCCGCGACGGGGAGCTTTTCGTCGTCGATGTCGACATCAACGGTGATGCCGTCCGACTCGACCGGTCCGAGCGCTGCTCCCGGCGCGATCGCGTAACCGGTGCCGAACAGCTCGACGTCGGGGATGATCGAACGCGCCGCGTGGAAGTACGTGCCGTCTTCGAGGTGACCGGAAGTCCAGTTCCATGGGAACTGCCACCAGTCGCGCACGCCCCACGAGTGGTCGCGCTGGCCGGCGCAGTCAACGGTCACCGTCTGGTCTCCTATCGTGAACGTTCCGGTGACCCACGACGAGATCTCATAGCGGGTGGTCATCGCGTAGGGGAAGACCGGCCCACGGCTAACCCACTCGAGATCGACCGAGACCGGAACCGAACTGCCCGGGAGCCCACTACCCGGCGACCACCGGAAGGCGTCTGACGGATCCGCGAGCGCCACACCGGGACCCGACGATCGCACCATGAAGCGTGCGAATGGTTCGGGCCACGAGAGCTGGCTATGGGCGGCATCACCGTCGGGGCAAGCAAGCTCGTGGTCAATCACCAGAACGGTAGGTTCGTCGGCACCGACGAGCGCAATCCACCACCAGGCCTTCCCGAGATTCGGGTACAGACCGAGGCGTACGTAGCCGCCATAGCTCCCGTCGGCCGAGGCGAAGTCGAGGTACCACGACTCGCCCCAGAACTCTTCTGGGCCGGCCGGATGGCGGCCTTCGTCGGCGTCGGTCAGCTCCGGATGGGTGCGGTCAGGCATCGAGCATGCTGCGGCCGTCGGTCGCCCACCAGCTCGCGGTGAGCTTGAGCCCCGGCACCGCGCCACGCGGTTGGATCTCTTCGTAGCTGCGTTTGTAACCCGTCGTTCGGATCTGCCAGACGCCTTCTTCCTTCACGTACTCATCGGTGTAGAAGGCCGCGCCGCGGATCGTGATGTCCCAGGTGGTGTCGATCACGACGTCTTCGAGCGCCCACGTGCCGACTGCGGTCGTGGCGCTCGTGAGATCGATCTCGGGATGGTGACACCGGTGGCTCGAGAGAAAGGTCTCCGCGCCCATCGAGCGCGTGAGGAAGTCGAGGATCTCGGCGCGACTCTCGAACGCGTACTTGCCCCCGCTGTAGGCCGCGGTGGCGTCCTCGGTGAAGCACGACTCGACCGCGGTCCAGTCCTTCTGATCGAGGCCGCGCAGGTAGCGGTACTTGAGTCGCTTGATCAACTCGATCTCGACCAGATCTTCGGGAGTCATTCCGGCAGTATCCACCATCGCGACGCGCCCGCGCCCGCCGGCCGAGCAAAGCCGGGTCGGGATCAATCCCACGACGTCTGAGATCAGGATTGATCGCCAGTGGCTTGCAACGCGTGTACCAACCGGGCAGTCTTCTGCCAGATCTGACGGGGCATCAGGTTCGTCGGCGCAAGCGCGGGCAACATCAGGCCGCGAGCGAGCAGCATCCGAAAGAGGGGGAAGCGTGAAGAGTCTTCGTTGGCTGGCCGCCGTGCTGGCGCTTGTCATGATCGCCGCGGCCTGTGGGCGCAGCGACAACAAGGCGAGCACCTCGGATCAATCGACCGCCACGACCGCCGCGTCCGGGGCCAAATCTGCCAATTTCGGCACGCTGACCGACGTGTGTCAGGGCGGGAGCGGTGGCGGCGCCACCGCGGTTGGCGTCACAGCCACGGGAATCCGGATCGGGACCATCTCCGATCCCGGCTTCAACGGCCGCCCTGGCCTCAACCAGGAGCTGTTCGACACCGCCGACGTCTTCTCACAGTGGTGCAACGCCCGGGGTGGGATCAACGGGCGGAAGATCCAGCTCGACAAGCTCGACGCCGCGCTCACCAACTACAAGCCGCAGATCCTGAAGGCCTGCGCAGATGATTTCTACCTGGTCGGCGGCGGCGCGGTTTTCGACAACACGGGCGTCGCGGACCGGCTGAAGTGCCTTCTGCCCGACGTCGCGGCCTTCGTCGTGACCCCAGAGGCAAGAAGCGCCGACCTGCTCACGCAGCCGGTGCCGAACTCGGGAACCACGCTGCCCATCGGCGATTACCGGTGGCTCGCCAAGGAGTACCCCGCCTCCACTGACCATGTCGGTGTCCTCACCGGCAACCTGCCGGCCACTGTCACCACGGCCAAGCAAGGCGAAGAAGCGGCGAAGAGCCTCGGCTGGAAAGTCGTCTACAACGACCAATACCCCGCAGCCGGACCGACGAGCTGGGCGCCCTACGTGCAGTCGATGAAGGACAAGGGCGTCAAGGGCCTCATCTGGGTCGGCGAGCCAGAGAACCTCGCCAAGGTCGAGCAGGCGCTCGTCGACGCGAACTACCCGCTCGACTGGATCCGCGCCGACGCGAACCACTACGACCAGAAGCTCATCGAGGTCGGCAGCGCGGCGATCAAGAACACTTACATCCGCAGCGTCTTCTACCCCTTCGAGGACGCGGCCAAGAACCCCGCGACCAGCCAGTACCTCGAGGCCTTCAAGCAGTACCTGCCCGGCGGCAAGGCGAAGGCCTATCTCGGACTCCAGGCGTGGTCGGCGTGGCTCCTCTGGGCGAAGGCGGCGAAGGAGTGCGGTGCGGACCTCACCCGCAAGTGCGTCTACGACAACCTCCAGAAGGTCAAGAGCTGGACCGGCGGAGGACTGCACGCCACCCAGGATCCGGGCGACAACACGCCCGGCAATTGCTTCAGCTTGATCTTGGCGACTCCGACCGGCTTCCAGCTGGCCAAGATCAACCCGAACAACGGCATCTACAGCTGCAACGCCGACAACGTGTACAAGCTCACCGGCGACTACGGCAAGGGTGTGACCCTGCGCGACGTCGGTAAGAGCATCAACGACCTGAAATAGCAACCGACGCTCGCCGGTCCGGCACAGCCGCAGGGAGAACGTGGACAAGTTCCTGACCTTCACGATCGTGGGGCTGGCGACCTCGGCGATCTACGCCGTGATCGCGAGCGGACTCGTCCTCACCTACACGACGACGGGCATCTTCAACTTCGCCCAGGGCGCGATCGGCATGCTCGCCGCGTTCACCTACTGGCAGCTGCGGTTCTCCTGGGGTTGGCCGACGCCGGTCGCACTGATCGTCGTGCTCTTCGTGCTCGCTCCCCTGTTCGGCATCCTCATCGACCGCGTCATCATGCGCGGTCTCCAAGACACCTCGGAGACGACCAAGCTCGTGGTGTCGATCTCATTGCTGATCGGCATGATCGGACTCGCGCAGATCATTTGGGATCCGAACGTCAGCCGGCCCTACGCGACCTTCTTCGCAACCAGCAAACCCCTCGCGATCGGCCCGACGACCATCACGTGGCACCAGCTCATCACGATCGCGGTAGCCATCGCAGTGGCGATCGGACTGCGATTCCTGCTCTACGCGACGCGGATCGGCATCGCGATGCGAGCGGCGGTCGACGACCGACCGCTCGCGACACTCAACGGCGCGCGACCGCACCGGGTCTCGATGTTCGCGTGGGCCATCGGCTCCTCACTGGCAGCGCTGGGCGGCATCCTCATCGCGCCGCTCGTGCCGCTGGAGGCGGGGACGCTCTCACTGCTCATCATCAGCGCCTACGCGGCCGCGATCTTTGGCCGTCTGCGCAGTTTTCCGCTGGTGTTCGTCGGCGCGATCGTCGTCGGTTGCACCGAGGGCTATCTCTCCGGGTACCTCCCTCAGAACCAGTACCTCCCTGGGTTGCGCCTCGCGAGTCCGGCGATCCTGCTCTTCATCGTGTTGCTCCTACTGCCGAACCCGCGTCTGCGCGGCCGGACGCGCTCGCGCGAGTTCTTCCCGATGCCGAGCCGCAGAGGCGCTCTCGGCTTCGCGGCGGGGGTCACAGCAGCGGGTGTCGTGCTCGCCACGACCATGAGCCAACCCGACCTCGTCACCTACGGGCGCGTCTTCTCCGTCGGAATCATCGCACTGTCGCTCGTTCCGCTCGTCGGGTTCGCCGGCCAGGTGTCGCTGTGCCAACTCAGCTTCGCGGGCATCGGCGCGATCGTGATGGCCCATCTCGGCCACAACGGCAATCCGATCGCGTTGGTATGGGCGGTGCTCATCACCGCGGCGATCGGGGCGGTGATCGCGCTTCCCGCCCTGCGCCTCTCCGGCATCTACCTCGCACTCGGCACCGCGGCGTTCGCGATCGCGCTCGACCGCTGGATCTTCACCCTGCCGAAGTTCTCCGTGTTCGGCTTGTTCAACATCGACCTCTTCCAACAAGGATCGGTGTCGGTCGATCCCCTCAGACTGTTCGGCTTTACGTTTGACACGCCGGGTTCCCAGATGGTCTTGCTCAGCTCCGTTTTCGCCCTGCTTTCCCTGCTCGTCGTCGCGATCCGGCGCGGCCGCTTCGGGCGACGATTGCTCGCCATGAAAGACAGCGAGGCCGCGTGCGCGACCCTCGGTCTCAACCTGCTCGGCACCAAGGTGACAGTGTTCGCCCTGTCGGCAGGGATGGCCGGGCTCGGTGGTGCGCTGCTCGGCTCCCAGCTCTCGTCGGTCTCACCCCAGAACTTCGACCTCGTCACCGGTCTCCCGATCTTCGCGTTGGCGGTCGTCGGCGGCATCGGAGCCGCCGGCGGCGCGTTGTTCGGCGCGGTTTCGCTCGCCGGGCTGCTCCCGCTGCTCGCGGCCCTCCTGCCGTCGGTCTCGCAGTACCTGGTGATCCTGCCCGGACTCGCAGGTATCGGCCTCGGACGCAACCCGAACGGCGCGGTCCACGATCTGCGAGAAGGCTTCATGCCCATCGCTAAGTCGCGGATCGTGCTCGTGGCCACGGTTGTCGTGCTCGCCGGTCTCTACGCCATCCGGATGCTCGACGCCATCGACAATTGGACGTACGCGCTGCTCACGATGACGACCCCTCTCGTCGCCGTAGTGGCCGCCACCTTGCTCAGGCGAGAACGCGCCGACGGCGTGGTCCCGCTCGAGTGGCGCGGCGTGACCGAACCGTGGACAGACGACGACGTGCGCGACCTCGACCGAGTGCTCGGACTCACCGAGGTGGAGCTACATGGCGCAGCTCGCGGTTAGAGGCGTTACCGTCCGGTTCGGCGGCAACGTGGCGCTCGACGGGGTGGACCTCGACGCCGATCCAGGCATGGTCACCGGACTCATTGGCCCGAATGGCGCCGGGAAGACGACGCTGTTCAACGTGATCACAGGGCTCATCCCGTTGAACTCGGGCAGCATCCAGCTCAATGGCGCGCCCATGAACGACCTCAGCCCGACGAAGCGCGCCCGCCGCGGACTGGCCCGTACTTTCCAGCGCCTGGAGCTCTTCAGCCTTCTCAGTGTGCGCGAGAACATCCGAGTTGCGGCCGACATTCGCAAGGGGTGGGCACGCGACGGCAGTGATCCAGCCGCCGTCACCGAGGCGCTCATCGAGCGGATCGGTCTCGGCGCCGTCGCCGACGCGCGCGTCGACGCGTTGCCCACAGGGCAGTGTCGGCTCGTCGAGCTCGGGCGGTCGCTCGCTACGAGGCCGGAGGTCCTGCTCCTCGACGAACCCGCCTCGGGCCAGGACGAGAACGAGACTCTGGCGTTCGGTGCCCTGCTCCAGGAGCTCGCGGCCGAAGGCATGGCCGTGGTGCTCGTCGAGCACGATGTGCACCTCGTGATGCGCGTCTGTCACAAGGTTCACGTCCTCGATTTCGGCCGGATCATCGCGGTCGGCGACCCGCAGCAGATCCAGACCAACCCGGCGGTCGTCGCCGCCTATCTCGGGACGCCCGGATGAGCAACCTGAGCGCAGTGGAACCCCCCGACAATCCCGCGCGAAGCAACGAAACGGGCCATCAAGACCACAACTTGTTGGAGCTGCGCGGGATCCGGGCGGCATACGAGCGGATCGACGTGTTGTTCGGCGTCGACCTCGTCGTCCCCGAAGCCAGCGTCGTCGCACTACTGGGTCCCAATGGCGCGGGCAAGACGACGACGCTGCGGGTCGCCGCCGGCCTGCACGTGCCCAGCGCGGGCGATGTGCTGATAGCAGGGCGTCGGGTCAACGGCGCGAAGCCGGAAGAGCTGGCTCGTCACGGGCTCTGCATGATCCCCGAGGGGCGAGGGATCTTCCCCAACCTGACCGTCCGCGAGAATCTCCGGATGATGACCTATGTGGGTCGCAGCCTCGCCGAGATCGAGGAGATCGCGTACTCGCGCTTCCCCCGGTTGGCAGAGCGTCGGACCCAGACCGCGGGAACGCTGTCGGGCGGTGAGCAACAGATGCTGGCGATGGCGCGGGGGATGGCGACCGAACCGGCGCTCTTGATCCTCGACGAGCTGTCAATGGGGCTTGCGCCGATCATCGTCGCCGAGCTGTACGAGATGGTGGCTCAGGTCGCCCGGTCGGGGGTGTCGATCCTCGTCGTCGAGCAGTTCGCGAGCACGGTGTTGGGTGTGGCCGACTATGCGGCCATCATGGTGCACGGTCGGATCGAGCGAGCCGGGCGGCCCGATGAGCTCGCGGCCGATTTGTCGAAGGCGTACCTCGGCGGATGACGGTTCCGAAGGAGCCGGACGCAGGTAGTCGAACTCAGAGCGGAGTGGGTGGAGATCCGATGATCGAGGGTCAAGAGCGGGTGCAGCAGTTCAAGCAGGAGATCGCCGAAATGCGCGTACGTGACCCCGCGACCGGTCGCGACCGCATGTGGTTGCGAGTAGGTGTGGTGTTGATGATCGCGGGACTCATCGTCGCGGGCCTCGCGTATCCGATGTCACACGGCACTACGAACCCGCTCTCGCAGAACGACGCGCTCGCGCTCGGCCTCGGGGGTCTCACCGGTGCGGTCGTCGGCTCGGCATTGTTCGTCCGCTACTCCGTAGCCGGGTTCCTCCGGTTCTGGCTCGCGCGCCTCTCCTACGAGCAGCAGGCCCAGACTGACCGCCTGATCGAGTCGTTGAAGAAGTAGAGCTAAAGACTTCTGCCGGCGAGATGGCCGTCGAAGATGGCGCGGTCGACGGGTCTGACCGCCACCGCGTCGCCGACACGGACAAGCTCGTGCACACGGCCTTCGAGCTCACGGAAGAGCCGGTCATCAGCGACACCGTGGGTCCGGATCACGACCTGATCCGCGTCGATGATCTCTATCGCATGTGAGAGCACGTCGACGAGGGTGACCTCGTGATCGCCTACACCCACGACCGCAGTGTTCGGCCGCCACGCCATCCCCGCCCGCACGGCGCGGGGCAGCGCCTTCTGCATGGTCTCCGCGTCGAGCAGCAGTGGGGTTGCGGTCGGGCTCACACATACGACCTCGACACCCGCGGCTGCGAGCAGATGACCGAGACCGACCGCTTCGATGTGACCGATCGCGTCGAGGATCACGACGCGGGGCCCGAGCGACGCGGCGTCGCGCAAAGCCGTTTCGTGATCGAGCACCCACGGTTGATCCGCCCCGGGGATGGGGAACGGGTGCGATTTCGACGGGGTGTCGGTCGTCGCCCGACCGCCCGTCGCCACGATCACCGCGTCGGGCTCGAGCGCGAGCACTGAATCGACATCGGCGTCGACACCGAGGCGAATGTCGACACCTCTGCGGACGCATTCCTCCGCTCGCCAGTCGGCGAAGTCGGCTATCTCGGCCCGGCCGGGGAGGAGCTGCGCGAGCCGGATCTTGCCCCCGAGCTCCTCGGCCCGTTCGAGGAGGATGACGTCGTGGCCCCGGGCCGCGGCGACCCACGCCGCCTCGAGTCCGGCCGGCCCGCCCCCGACGACCAGGACCCGCTTGGCCACGGCCGCCGGGGTGAGCGTCCCCGCGCCGAGCTCGCGCTCGCGTCCGACAGCCGGGTTCGTCACACAGGTGATCGGATACCCCTGGGTGAGATTGCCGTAGCAACCCTGGTTGCAGCCCGTGCAGCGGCGGATCTCGTCGGCTCGGCCGCTGCGGGCCTTCTCGGCCCACTCGGGATCGGCGATCAAAGCTCGCACGAGGGTGACCGCATCGGCCTCACCGCGTTCGAGGATGCCCTCGGCTTCGTCGGGGGTGAGGATCCGGTGCACCGCGAACACGGGGACATCGGAGCGCCCCGCTCGCTCGACACCCTTTTTCACGATCGCAGTCGCGGCCACGCCCAACAGATGCGGCGCGTACATGGGTCGCACCATCCCTGCCCCCGACGTGCCAACGCTCACATTCACGAAATCGACGAGCCCGGCCGCGGCGAGACGGCCCGCGATCTCGGCGCAATCGTGGGGGCCGAGCCCGCTGCCGTCGCGGGTCTCCTCGTCGCCGACGAGCCGGACCCCGATGACCACATCGTCGCCGACGGCGCAACGCACGGATTCGAGGATCTCTACCACGAGCCGCATCCGCCCGTCGAGCGAGCGGCCGCCGTAGCCGTCGGTGCGGAGATTGGTCTTCGGCGACAGGAACTCGTGGATGAGATAGCCGTGCGCGGCGTGGATCTCGATGCCGTCGAACCCACCGGCACGGGCGTGACCGGCCGAACGGGCGAAGTGCTCGACGACCTCACGGATCTCCCCTGGCTCGATCGCGCGTGACGCTTCCATGTGGTTCGCGATCCCGCTGGCCGACCATACCGGGAGCCGCGACCAGGTTGCATGGTTCACACCGCCGTTGTGCGCGAGCTGGATGAACGCCAGAGTGTCGTGCTCGTGTACCGGCTCGGTGACCCGGCGGTAATGCTCTACACAACCCGGATCCCACGCGACCGCGTTGTTGTGCATCTGGTACGCGGTGGTGGGGTGCACCTGGGCCTGGCCCGCGATCACGATCCCAGCGCCGCCACGGGCCGACTGCGCCAGGTAGCGGCCGTAGCGCTCGCCGTAGAAGCCGGGCTCGCCGAAGGTGGGGTTCGGCTCGCCGTACATCGTGAAGTGGGCGCCGAGCACCACTCGATTCGCCGCTTCCCGAATCCCGATCGGCAACGGTGTGAAGAGGTGCGGGTAGTCCACAGTGATCCTGTCGTTCTCGGTACGGGCTCATCACCGGCAGCGAATGACGGCGATCACGGTACCTCGGCGCTAGATTTCGGCATCCGATCTCGTCATGGCCTCGCCGGCGCGAGGCACCTTCGCGGGAGACACGATGACCATGAACACGCCCGAGGCGTCGACTACAACCGCCAAGCCTGCCCCCAGGGCGCCGCGCTGGCGTCGGGCGCTCGTCGCTGTGCTCCTCGTGGCGAGCTGCATCCTCGCTCCACTGAGCGTCATCTCGGTGTGGACCCGGAATCAGCTTCTCGACACGCACCGCTACGTCGAGAACGTCACGCCACTGGCCTCGAACCCGGCAATCATCGATGCCGCTGCCGCCGACGCTACCAACACACTGTTCGACGCGATCAACGTCCAGAAGAAAGCGAAGGACGCGCTTCCGAAGCCGGCTCAGTTCCTCGCCGGGCCACTCACGAACGCGCTGCACCAGTTCACCGAGAACGCAGCCCGCGACGCGCTCAGGTCGAACGCGTTCCAGACAGTCTGGAAGCACGCGAACACCCGCGCCCACAACCAGATCGAGAGCGCGCTCACCGGCGGTGGCAAGGTGATCTCCACTCGGAACGGCAAGGTGACCCTCGACCTCTCCGCGGTTCTGTTCCAGATCCGTAAGCTGCTCGACCAGCGCGGGATCACCATCTTCGACAACATCCCGATCAACAAGCTCGCGCTGCGGTTCGAGCTGTTCGACGCGAGCGCGTTGTCGTCGGCACAATCCGGGGTGAACCTCCTCAACAAGTTGATCTATATCCTCCCGCTCCTGCTCTTCAGCTTCCTGGGCGCCGCGATCCTGCTCTCATCGAACCGCCGGCGGACGATCATCCGGTGGGGCATTGGCGTCACCATCGCCGCGTCGGTCTTCGCCTTGGCCGTCGCTGTGGGCCGCGGCTTCTACCTCGACTCGGTCACCACCAGGTCACTCCCGCGCGACGCGCTCGCGGCGACGTGGGACACACTTATCCGCTTCCTGCGCGGCGCCCTGCGCGCCCTGATGGTGACCGGGCTGCTCGTCGCGTTCATCACGTGGCTGACAGGGCCGGGGCGCAGCGCGGTTCGTCTCCGGACCACCGCCGCTGACGCGGTGGGCGGCATGGGGGACCGGGCCGAAGACCACGGGCTCGACTTCGGAACGTTCGGACGCTTCGTCCACCGCTACCGCCGCGGGTTGGCGGTCGGGGGTCTTCTGGCCGTGACCCTGTTCCTCCTCGTCGCCAACCACATCTCGGCGAGTCGGCTGCTTTGGGCCTTCGCGCTGTTGCTGATCTATCTCGCGGCGGTCCAGTTCATCTCCCACGCCGCGAACGTCGGAGGCGAAACGGACCCGACTACCAAGCCGACGGGTCGGGGATGAGCAATCCGGCGTCGATCACAGCCCGACTCAATGGCCGGCTGATCTCGCGGAGACGCTGAGCACCATCGTCACCGAGGGGTGCGTAGGCGACGACCGCCAACGCGTCGGTCCGGTCCTCTACGTAGCGGCGATGAGATCGCCCGGCGTCGCTGAGGCGCAGCTCTTCACCCAACTCCAGGAAACCCCGAGTCGTCAGTCGCTCGATGGCTGCAGTCCACTCGTCGTCGGGCCAGGCCCGACTGGTTTGGAGGATCGGGCTGGAGATCTCGCCGGTCGCTTCGTGCAGCACGAGCGCCTCGATCCCCGATAGCCCTTCGGAGACGAGCATCGCTATGTGACCGTCACCGCGGAACTCTCGGAGCAACGCCTGCGCGTGCCACAAAGCCAGGTGCGGCTCGTCGGGCCACGGCAACGCGGCATGACCGGCGAAGAGCGGGCGGCCTGCGGGGTGCTCGGTCGCGGCGAGGGCGGCGATGCGCGCGAGAGCCACAGCTTCCGACAGGTCGGGTGATGCAATCACGTCGTCGCCCCACGCGCGTCGAAGCGCGCGGTCGACGGCGTCGAGGCGTGCGGCCAACACCCGTTCCGGTGTCGCCAGCGTCCACGCCTCTGGGATCGACGCACGCACGAGCGACGGCTCGAAGTTGAAGAAGGTCGCGATCACCACATCGGCAGGCACCGGGCCCATCGCCGCAGCACGCGACGCGAAGTAACCCATGCGATTGCCGCGAAGGCCGGCGGCGGAATACGCCTCCCGGCCTTCCGGTGCGAAATAGATCATCCCGTGCACGGGTTCGAGCGTCTGCCACGTCTTGCGCGCCACCATCGGGTCCATAGCGAGCGACGCTACCCCCGTCCTCAGGTTCTCAGCCGACCCCGCCGACCACCCGCTTGGGTGGGTACTTCGCGAACGACATCGCGTGGGCACCCATCGCGCGCTGGAACGTCTCTATGTAGGGGAGCTTGCGAATCATGTACGACTTCGATTCCTTCGGATCCAGATAGAGGTTGTAGAGCCGTGCGTACGTGTACTTCTGGGTTACACCGCTGAAGCCGCTCGGGTTGTGCACGTCGCGATCGTCATCGGATGTCGAAGCGATCATGAACTTCCACTCGCCGACCCGGAGCGCTGAGAGCGTGCTCCCGAGCCAGTAGTAGATGTGCTTGCGGTTCGACAGTCCGTCGGGAGCAAGAAGGAACGACGTCTGGTCGACACCGTCGATGAACCGATCCGATGGCGTGGAATCAGATGCGCCGGCGAGTCGCAACATCGTGGAGAAGAGATCCATCTGCGAGAAGAGCCCGTCCGACACCCTGTCGGCCTCGATCATCCCCGGCCACACGACGATGCCGGGCACCCGCTGGCCACCTTCCCAAGTTGAGCCCTTCGCACTCCGGAACGGCGTGAACCCCGAGTCGGGCCAGCTCGACGACTCCGGTCCGTTGTCAGACGACAGAAATATCATCGTGCTATCCAGCTCTCCGGTCTCCTCCAACGTCGCGACGAGCCGTCCGACTATGTCATCCAGTTCAATGATCGTGTCCTTGTACGGATGCTTGGCCGGTGACGAACCGAGGAACTTCTCGAGCGGATAGTTGTCGAAGTGCGCGCCGCGTGTGCAGTGGTAGAGGAACCAGGGCTGATCACCGCCGGCGTGTCGGCGCATGAATTCGATGGAATAATCGGCCCACTTGTCGTCGAGCTTCGACAAGACCGGGATCGTGACCTCTTCGACCGTCTCGACGTCACCACCCCTCGTCGCATGCACGAAGCACTTGTTGAACGGCTGGTTCTCGATCCACTTCGTGCGCTCTTGCGAGTACGCGATCTCGGGAAAAAAGTACGGATCGCGCCACTCGGTGTACATGTCGGAGACGCTGAGAAAGCCGTAGAAGTCGTCGAAGCCGACGTTCTGGGGCTGCGACGCCACGTTCTCACCCATGTGCCACTTCCCGACAGCCTGAGTTACGTAGCCCGCGCCGCAGAGCAGCTCGGCGATGGTGACCTCACCATCGAGACCGCCCGCCTCTCCGTACATGGGTGGCCGCAGCAGACCGTGGCGCATCGGGAGCCTCCCCGTCATCAACGACGCGCGCGATGGCGTACACGACGGCTCCGAGTAGCACGAGGTGAGTAGGAGCCCACGTCGCGCGAGCCGATCGATGTTCGGTGTCGGCGCGCCGACGGCGGCTCCGCCGCCGTAACACCCGAAGTCGCCCCACCCGACGTCATCGAACAGAATCACGAGGACGTTGGGCCTCTTCCCGTCACGCGCCATTGATTCGAGCCGCTCGCGCGCGATCGCCTCTTGACCGACATGCACGAAGTGCGGTTCGAGATGCTCGGCATCGGTAACGACGGGATCGACAACGGGATCGTGCGCCATGCGGTCGGCTCCTCGGGATCCGTCACGTCTCTTGTAGACGCGGCACCGTATCGTCGGCCGATCATTCCACCCGCGTCAAACGACTCGCGGGGGGGTTCGCAACAGCCCGTCGGCGATCTTCGAGCTAGTCGGCCATGGGAGGAAGGCCGCCGGCCACAACGCGCTTGAGGAGATCGCGCAGCTCGCGGGCATCAGCGCCAGTGAGATCTTCGAAGCCCTCGGGAGGAACCGACAGAGCCTCCTCCCACCGCGCCTTGGCCGCTACCCCGCCAGGCGTCAGCACAACGGTACGCACGCGACGGTCGGTGGCGAGGATCTGCCGTTCGACCAGGCCGCGCGATTCCAACCCGTCGACGATCGACGTCGCGTAAGACGCGTCGCAGCGCCAGCCACCGGCGAGCTCACCCATCGGACGCGGACGGCCCGGTTCGAGCGAATGCAGCGCCTTCGCCAGGCCGGGTGACAGATCGATCGCATCACACGCCCCGTGCATCCGATCGTGCACAAGATCGGAGAAGATCAGCGCCACGATGAGATCCCAAGCCTCTTGGGCGGCCACACCCGCCACACCCCTGCGGGCCCTCACTCGTTTCGCGCGCGCTTCCACACCCACAGTGTACCTGATGCTTAATAGTTGCCAACCTTTGAGTATGATCAACACTTAACAGGTATCAAGCATCTTGGGAGCATGGACTGAATGAACGACATCGCCATCGAAGCCGAACAGCTCACAAAGCACTACGGGAGCGTTCGAGCCCTCGACGGTGTCGACCTGCAGGTGCCTCGCGCAACCGTCCTCGGTCTGCTCGGGCCGAACGGAGCGGGCAAGACGACCGCGGTCCGGATCCTCACCACCAATCTCCGCCCCGACACTGGCCGCGCGTCGGTGCTCGGGCTCGACGTCGTCGAAGACGCGCAGGCCGTGCGTGGCCAAATCGGTCTCGCCGGGCAGTACGCAGCCGTCGATGACACTCTCACCGGCCGCGAGAACCTCAGGCTTGTCGGCTATCTAACCCACCAGCCGCGCAAGGCAGTCGGTGCCCGCGCCGACGAGTTGCTTGAGCAGTTCGGGTTGACCGACGCCGCGAACCGGCCGGCCAAGACGTACTCGGGAGGCATGCGGCGCCGGCTCGACCTCGCCGCGTCGCTCGTACACCGCCCACCAGTGTTGTTCCTCGACGAACCCACAACCGGCCTTGACCCGGCCAGCCGGACCGACCTCTGGGGCGTGATCGAGAACCTTGTCGCCGACGGGACGACCGTCCTGCTCACGACCCAGTACCTAGAGGAAGCCGACCGCCTCGCGAACCGGATCATGGTGATCGACGGAGGCAAGTGCATCGCCGAGGGCACACCGGCGGAGCTGAAGAACCAATTCGGTGCCACGGTCGTCGAGATCGGTCTGGCCCCCGCCGACCTCCGGCGCGCGGCCACGCTGCTTGAGCCGCTCGGTGCAACCGAGCTTCTCGACGACACCACGGTAGGGGTGACGGTCGCCGACGCCGGTCGGGGTGCGCTCGAGATCGTGCGGGTCCTCGACCGTGAGCGGCTCGTCCCTGACCGCCTGGCGGTGCGGGAACCCAGCCTCGACGATGTGTTCCTGAAGCTCACAGGCCACCGCGCCGAGCCCGAGACCGACAAGAGCGATACCGACGCGGCAAAGACCCAGCGAGGTGCCGCATGACCGCGGTCACCGTTGCGCAGAAGCCAACTCCACCCGCCGCGTCCACGAGGCGGCGGGTCACCCCGAAGCGGGCGGTCCTCGATGGTGGTGTCGTCGCGTGGCGCAACCTGCTGTCGATGCTGCGCACCCCCGAGGTCCTCGTGTTCTCCAGCATCCAGCCGGTGATCTTCGTGCTGATGTTCCGCTTCGTCTTCGGCGGCGCTATCACCGTCCCCGGTGAGTCCTACGTGAACTTCCTCATGCCGGGGATCTTCATCCAGACGGTCGCATTCGGCGCGACCAACACCGCGGTCGGCATGGCTCAGGATCTCCAGGGTGGCGTGATCGACCGCTTCCGCTCGTTGCCAATGGCGCGTTCCGCGGTGCTCGCCGGGCGGACGATCGCCGACCTCGTGCGCAACGTGTGGATCGTGATCCTCATGAGCGTCGTCGGCTTTGCTGTCGGATTCCGGATCCAGACGAATGCGCTCGCCGCTCTGGCCGCGGTCGCGATTGTGCTGTTGTTCGCCTTCACGCTGTCGTGGGTCTTCGCCTACATCGGACTCGCCGTGGCGAACCCCGAGGCCGCGCAGGCGGCATCATTCCCGATTCTGGCGATCTTCGTGTTCGCGTCCTCGGCGTTCGTACCGTTGAACACAATGCCGGGATGGCTCCAGGCTTTCGCCTCCCACCAGCCGGTGACCGCGTCGATCAACGCGGTGCGCGCCCTCGTGCTCGGCGGTCCCACCGCGTCCTACGTGCTCACCGCGATCGCCTGGTGCATCGGAATCATCGCCGTCTTCGCCCCCCTGGCCGTACGACGGTACCGCCGCTCATCCTGACGCGCGAGGCTGGCCCCCATGACGACGAGTGAGCGGGCAACCCCTGCACCCACCCTCAGGCAACAGTGGACAGTCGGTGATGCCACCATCGTGAGCGTGGTCGAGGCCGAGACCGCCCACATCCCACCCGAGTTCTTCTTCCCCGGCGTCGACTCGGCCGCCATGAAAGAGCAGCCGTGGCTCGTCCCCGACTTCGTCGACGAGCACGGAAACATCACGTTGCGGGTACAGGCCATCGTGATCGACCAACCAGGACGACGGGTACTCGTGGATCCGTGTGTGGGCAACGACAAGGTACGCATGCTGCCGTTCTGGAACCAACAGTCGTTCCCGTTCATGGAGAACTTCGCGGCCGCCGGCTTCGACGCGGAGTCAATCGATCTGGTCGTCCACACCCATCTGCACGCCGATCATGTCGGATGGGACACCCACCTGCTCGACGGCGCCTGGGTTCCGACATTCACCTCGGCGCGCCATCTCTATACCGAGGCCGAGCTCGAGTTCTGTCGTCAGGCCGACGAGACCAGCGGTGAAGGCGTGTACGGCGACTCAGTCGCGCCGATCGTGGCGGCCGGCCTCGCCGACATCGTCGACGGGAACACCGATCTCGGCGACGGTCTCCGCCTCGAGTCCACGCCGGGCCACACGCCCGGCCACGTGTCGTTGTGGCTCGAGTCGGGCGGTGAGACAGCGCTCATCACCGGCGACTTCGTGCACCACCCGGCGCAGTGCGGACAACCGTCGTGGCTCGAGGTCGGCGACCAAGACGCCAAGATGGCCGAAGCCACGCGTCGGCGCATGCTCGCTCGAGCCGCCGAGCTCGATGCTCTCTTCGTTGGCACGCACTTCCCCACCCATCCCGCCGGTCGGATCACACGCGACGGCAGCGCCTGGCGCTTCGTTCCCGTCACATGAACCGGGCCGCGTGAACAGGGGCGCCTGATCCCGGGATTCGCCCCAGAACTACCCTGTGGTCATGAGCACAATCGACGAGCTCGGTCACGCAGTCTTCGACGCCGACAACCATTATTACGAGGCACTCGACGCGTTCACCCGCCACCTAGACCCCCGGCTCGGACCCCGCACCGTCCAGTGGGCCGACTTCGACGGACGTAAGTACCAGGTCGTCGGTGGTCGCGTCGCCCGAGTGGTGTCGAACCCGACGTTCGATCCGATCGCCAAGGCCGGCGCGTTGCACGACTATTTCCGAGGCAACCCTGACCAGAAGTTTCCGCTCGAGTTCCTACGCGACCGCGAGCCGATCCGCGCCGAGTACCGCGATCGCGACGCGCGCCTACGGGCTATGGACCAACAGAAGCTCGAACGGATCTGGCTGTTCCCCACCCTCGGCATGCTCTACGAAGAGCTGCTCAAGAGCGACCCCGAAGCGGTGACGCTCACCTTCACCGCGTTCAACCGGTGGGTCGAAGAGGATTGGGGCTTCCATCACGCGGATCGCATCTTTGCCGCTCCGTACATCTCGCTCGCCGACGTCGACTGGGCCGTGCGGGAGCTCGAATGGGCGATCGACAAAGGAACCCGGCTGGTAGTGATGCGTCCCGCCGCGCCCACGACCGCGCTCGGCCAGCGGCCACCGGCAGATCCGGTGTTCGATCCCTTCTGGGCCCGCGTCGACGAGTCGGGGGTGACGGTGGTCGTGCACGCGGCCGACAGCGGCTACTCGTCCCAGGGTTACGCGAAAGACGGCTTCGCCGCGACCTTCGAGGGCGCCGAGCGACCGTCGATCAAGATGCTCACGATGGAGCGCGCCATCTACGACTTCCTAGCGTCGCTCGTGTTCGACGGCCTCTTCTCCCGTTTTCCGAACCTGCGCATCGCCTCCGTCGAGAACGGATCCGAGTTCCTCCCCGACCTGCTGAAGAAGCTCATCTCGGTGCACCGGCGCATTCCCGGGTTCTTCGGGGAAGACCCACGCGAGACCTTCCGGCGGCACGTGTGGATCAATCCCTTCTGGGAAGACGACGTCCACGAGATCGCCGAGCAGGTCGGCGGTGATCGAGTGATCTTCGGATCAGACTGGCCGCATATCGAGGGCATGCCCGACCCGCTCGACTACGTACGCGAGCTCGACGGTTTCGACGCCGGTACCCGGCGCCGGATCCTTCACGACAACGCGGCCGAGCTCACCGAGCTCAGGCCAGCTTGACGGTCAGCTCGTCTGGTCTCGACCGCGCTGGATGATCGCGGCGCGCTTGCGCTCGACCTCCGCCGCGTCGAAGCCTTCCCGGTGCCACGCGCGCGACACCCGCTCCTCTATCGTCCACGCCTCCTCGAGGCTCACAAGACTGGCTTCGTCGTAGGTGGCCAACATCCGGCGCACCGCGGCCTGGTCGATGGTGCGGGAGTCGGCGGCGAGCTGTCGACAGAACGGGAGCAGGTCGTCGTGGGCAACGACATGGTTGACGAGCCCCCAGTCGTACGCGAGTCGCGCGTCGACGAAGTTGCCGGTGACGCTCATCTCCCGGGCCCGGGCGACTCCAACACGTTGTGGGAGCAGCGCGGTCAGCCCCCACCCGGGCATGATCCCTACCCGGGCGTGGGTGTCGGCGAAGCGGGCACGCTCGGACGCGATCAGAAAATCGCAACCGAGCGCGATCTCGAAGCCACCCGTCACCGCGACACCGTTCACCGCGCCAATGAGCAGCTTGGTATGCGGCGGTAGCGCGCCACGAGTGGATCCGAGATCATCACGGGTACCGGTCGCCTCGCCGGAGCCGAGCTCCTTGAGATCGATCCCGGCGCAGAAGGCCGGGTCTGCGCCGGTGAGGATCATCACATCGACCCCGTCGTCCTGCTCGAGTTGGGTGATCACCTCGGGGAGCCGTCGACGGACCTGCGCGTTCAGCGCGTTGCGCGCCTCAGGTCGGTTCAGCGTGATCATCGCCACACCATCGTCCACGTCAACCAGCACCACATCGCTCACAGAACACTCCCCCTAGGACCAGAACCGTCCCGATCCTGGCAGAACCGAAGCAAGCCTGCGGCATCCATCTCCGCGCGTACAACCTCCGCACGTACAACTTCCGGCCGCCCTACGCCGTTGTCGTGGCCTGTCTCAGTTTGGTGGTCCGCTCGACCAACGGCCCGTCTATCCTCGACGCCGATGATTCTTGATCGGTTCCGACTCGATGCCAAGGTCGCGATCGTCACCGGCGCGGGCAAGGGAATCGGTGCGGCTACCGCCAGAGCCTTGGCCGAGGCCGGGGCCGACGTCGTATGCGCGGCCCGCACCTTCGCCGACATCGAGGCCGTGGCGGCCGACGTCCGCGACCTTGGCCGGCGCGCGCTCGCAATTCCCACCGATGTGACCGAGGCCGACCAGCGCAGGAACCTCGTAAACGCCACCATCGAGGAATTCGGCCGTATCGACATCCTGGTGAACAACGCTGGCGGCTGGAACCCGCGCCCCTTCATGGAGACCAGTGAGAAGGCTCTCGAAGCCGCGTTCCGGTTCAACGTCACCGCGGCGTTCGCGCTTACGAAGCTTTCGGTACCCCATCTCGCGACAAATGGTCAGGGAAGCGTCGTGAACATCTCGTCGCGCGCAGCGAGCATGGTGCAACCGTGCTTCACCGCCTACGCCGCCGCGAAAGCGGCGCTGTCGATGATGACACGCGCGATGGCGCCTGAGCTCGCGCCCAAGATTCGCGTGAACGCGATCGAAGTCGGTGGTGTAGAGACCGACGCATTGGCAAACGTGTTGACCGACCCTTCTGTGCGAGAGCAACTCGAGTCGAACACACCGATGCAGCGGGTAGGCCATCCCGACGACGTCGCGGCGTGTGTCGTGTATCTCGCGTCGAACGCCGCCGATTGGGTCACAGGCAAGGTGTTCGACGTCGACGGAGGCGTCGAAGCACCCGCGTTCACCATGCCCTTCGACCGCCTCTGATCCCCGCTTCGGGGCCGACAAGCCGACCATCAGCCCACCTCTGATCGACCAACCGGCGCGTGGACCCACATTGACCCGTGCCCCCTCTCGCGGCGAGCATCACGCCGTGTCCACTCCCTTCGCCGTCACCCTCGCCGAGCAAGCCGACGCCGATCCCGACCGGCCTGCGATCACATCGTCGGGTCAGACACTCACCCGTCGGGAGCTCGACCTCTGCACCAACCGCCTCGCCCGGGCCTACGCCGACCTCGGAGTGCAACCCGAATCGTTCGTGACCATCGGCCTTCCCAACGGGATCGAGTGGTTCGAGTCGGCGATCGCGGTATGGAAGCTCGGCGCTACCCCGCAACCCGTGTCGGCTCACCTACCTCGCGTCGAGCTCGAGGCGATCATCGAGCTCGCCGACCCGGCGCTTGTCGTCGGTCTCGAAGCTGCGGGGCGCGCCTTCGTTCCTGTCGGTTTCGCACCTGATCCCGAGCAGTCCGACGCACCGCTCCCGCCCAAAGCCGCGAGCGCGTGGAAGGCACCGACCTCGGGCGGGAGCACCGGCCGCCCCAAGCTGATCGTCGCCGGCGGAGCCGCTGTGACCGAGTCGGTCGCACTCACCGCGGCAGGGTTCGGCATGACCACCGATGGCGTGCACCTGGCGACCGGTCCGCTGTACCACAACGGCCCGCTCTCGTTCTCGGCGGCGGCCCTGCTCACGGGCAACCACGTCGTCGTGATGCCGCGCTTCGATCCCGAAGGTGCGCTCTCGCTGGTCGAGGAGCACCGCGTCGACTGGATGTACGCAGTTCCCACGATGATGCAACGCGTCTGGAAGCTCCCCGACGACGTTCGGGACCGCTACGACCTGTCGTCGTTGCGCGTCGTGTTCCACCTCGCGGCGCCGTGCCCGGCGTGGTTGAAGCAGGTGTGGATCGACTGGCTCGGAGCCGATCGGATCTGGGAGCTCTACGGAGGGACCGAGGCACAGATGGTCACCGTCATCCGCGGTGACGAGTGGCTCGAGCACCGGGGCTCCGTCGGTCGCCCGGCTTACGGCGAGGTACGGATCCTCGACGAATCCGGGAGTGAGGTGCCGGTAGGCGTCGCGGGCGAGGTGTTCATGCGCTCACCCGAAGGGGTGAGCACCTACCGCTATGTCGGAGCCGATGCGCGCACAGTCGATGGTTGGGAGTCGCTGGGCGATCTGGGCCACGTCGACGCCGATGGCTACATCTACCTCGGTGACCGCTCGGCCGACATGATCCTGGTCGGGGGCTCGAACGTGTACCCGGCCGAGGTCGAAGGCGCGCTCGACGCGCACCCGATGGTTTTGTCGTGCTGCGTGATCGGTCTGCCCGACGACGACCTCGGCAGCCGCGTGCACGCGATCGTCCAGACGACGGGAACTGTCACCGACGACGAGCTCAGGGCGCACCTGGCCGAACTTCTCGTTCGGTACAAGATCCCGCGCACCTTCGAGCGCATCGACGAGCCGCTGCGCGACGACGCCGGAAAAGTGCGCCGCTCCGCGTTGCGCGACGCCCGGATCCCCAACCCTTCGTGACCCGGACCGTCTGCCCCGGACGGTCCGCCCCGGACCGTCCGTTGGTGCGATCTGACGCGCTATACGGTAGGTAGACGCACCAACGTGAATTGGTTCGGGTGCGCTCGAAGGGGATGGGCATGGCCGATCTGGTAATTCGCAACGGTACCGTGGTCGACGGGACCGGAGGCCCGCCTCGCACCGCCGACGTCGAGATCACCGGTGGCCGTATCACCGCGGTGGGCGACGTCGACACGACCGGCCATCGGGAGATCGATGCCGAAGGTCTGCTCGTCACCCCCGGGTTTGTCGACATCCACACCCACTTCGACGGTCAGGTCACCTGGGACCCGATCGTCGCGCCGTCGTCGCTGCACGGCGTCACCAGCATCGCGATGGGAAACTGCGGCGTGGGATTCGCGCCTGCCCGCATCGACAGCCATGAGTGGCTCATCGGCCTCCTCGAAGGCGTGGAAGACATCCCCGGAACCGCTCTCGCCGAAGGTCTCACCTGGGACTGGGAGACGTTCCCCCAGTACCTTGACGCGCTCGCCCGCACACCGCACACCATCGACATGGGAGCGCACGTCCCGCACTCTGCACTGCGCACCTACGTGATGGGCGAGCGCGGCGCCGATCACACCATCGAGCCCGGAGACGATGAGCTGAGCGCCATGGGGCAGCTCCTGGGCGAAGCACTCGAGGCCGGCGCCCTCGGGTTCGCGACGTCTCGAACCGAGGTCCACCGCACCCGTGACGGAGCGAACATTCCGACGCTCACCGCCGGCGAACGCGAGCTCTTCACGCTGGCCGATGTCCTGCGCACCACCGGACGAGGGGTCACACAGCTGATCTCTGACTGCTATCAGACCACTGACGACGCGTTCGCGAACGCCGAGCTCGACGTAATTGAGGCGTTTGCCCGCGCGTCACGGCGTCCGCTGTCGTTCACGGTTCAACAGGCCTACCACTCACCCGAACGGTGGCGGTTCGTGTTCGACCGCATAGCTCAGATGCGCGCCGCCGGTCTCGATGTAAAGGCCCAGGTCGCACCGCGACCGATCGGTGTGCTGCTCGGCCTCGACGTCACTGCCAACCCGTTCCTGTTCTGCGCTGCGTTCCAGGAAGTCGCCACCCTCCCGCTCTCGGCGCGGGTGGCAGCGCTGCGCGATCGGCAACGCCGCCGTCGCGTGCTCGAGGAGCACGCCGGCTTCGTCCCGAACCTTCCCGAGGGACTCCTGCGTACGCTCACCACCCAGTTCGATGCCATGTTCCGCCTCGACGACCCGGTCGACTACGAGTTAGATGCTGACTGGTCTCTCGGGGCGGCAGCCCGACGAGCAGGGGTCGACGCTGCGGGAGTCGTCTACGACGCGCTGCTCGAAGACGACGGTCGACGCTTGCTGTACGTACCCCTGTTCAACTTCGCGCACGGCAACTTCGATGACATTCGCGAGATGATCTCGACGCCGTTTGCGTTGTTCGGTTTGTCCGATGCCGGCGCGCACTGCGGCGCCATCTGCGATGCGAGCTTCACCACGTCATCGCTCGTGGTGTGGGGCCGGGACCGCAAGCGCGGTCCGCGTCTTCCGGTCGAGTGGATCGTGCACGCGCAGACTCAACGAACGGCAAGCCACGTCGGCTGGCTCGATCGAGGTGTCGTCGCGCCGGGGTACCTCGCCGATCTCAATGTGATCGACTTCGACGCGCTGGCGTGCCCGCCCCCTTATGTCACCCGCGATCTTCCCGCCGGTGGACGACGGCTCATGCAGGAAGCGCGCGGGTACCGGGCCACGGTCAAGTCTGGAACCGTCACGTTCGAAGACGGGGCGCCGACGGGCGAACTGCCGGGCCGGCTACTCAGAGGCGCACAGAGCGCCCCGAAGTAGCCCTCAGTCGATGATCTTTCCCGGGTTGAGCTGATGCCCGGGGTCTACTCCGTCGAAGAGAGCGCGGATCATGCTGACCCCCGGCGCAGAGATGTCCTGCTCGAGCCACGGCGCGTGCGCGAGGCCGACGCCGTGGTGGTGTGAGAGCGTGCCGCCTTCATCCATGAATGCCTGCTGGATCGCTCGCTTGACGGTCGCGTACTGGTCGAGCACGTCGAGCCGGTCAGATCCAATGAACGCGAACGTGAAGTAGAGGCACGCGCCCGAGTGATACGAGTGCGAGAGGTGGCACATTATCCAGCCTTGAACTTCGAGCTCCGCGAACGCCTTCTCGGCCGCTTCGATCACACCGTCGTACAGCCTCGGCAGCACGCTCCAGGGCGCGGAGGTCTCGGAGACATCGGCGACACCGCCGTAGTTGAGGAGGTGGTCGCGGATGTACGGCGTGTCGAACTTCTTCTGGTCGTACAGGGCGCCCGGGCCCGAGCCGACGCAGATGGCGTTGTGGCGAGACACGATCTCGCCCACCAGCTTGCGCGCCAGCTTCACATGCCTGTGGGATCCCTCGTAACCGATGAATCCGAGACACGCCCGATCCATGTCGTAGTGCTTGAACCTTCGGAGGAACTCCTTGAGACCCGCCGACGAGTACTTGTCGACGAGACCGCCCGGCTTCTTCGTCGCGAAGGAGAACAAAGTCTCGTTCGGGTCGGCGACGCGCGTGACCGACGGTGAGGCTTCGCTCTCCGCGATCTCGGCCATCGCGGCGATCGCGTCATACCAGTCGGGAAACAGGTAACCGAGGATCTTGCGCTCGGCAGGTTGGCGGTGGACGTTCACGGTTGCTTCGGTGATGATCCCCAGGCGTCCTTCGCTGCCGAGCAACATCTGGTTGACGTCGGGACCAGTCGACTTTGACGGCACGGCCCGGGTCACGAGCACGCCGGCGGGCGTTACCGCGCGCAGCGCCTGAGTGATATCGGCGATGTCGCCGTACTTGTCGGACTGCATTCCCGACGAACGGGTCGCGATCCACCCACCTAGCGTCGAGTAGGTGAAGCTGTCCGGGAAGTGTCCGAGGGTCCAGCCCTTCGCGTTCAGCTGCTCTTCAAGCCGCGGTCCGAGGACCCCCGCCTGCACCCGCGCCGTTCGCGCGACGTCATCGATCTCGATCACGGCTTCCATCTTCCGCATGTCGACCGAGAGAACGAATCGTTGCTCGTCGCGGGGCGGCTCGAGACTCTCGGAGATGTTGGTGCCACCGCCGAACGGAATGACGACGACGTCGTAGGCCAATGCCGTCGACATGATCGCGACTACGTCGTCTTCGGTGCCGGGGTAGACAATCACGTCGGGCAACCGACCGAGATCGCCACGACGAACGCGCAGGAGATCGCGCACGCTCTTGCCGTAGGTGTGCACCAACCGTTCCATCGGATCGGAGGTGATCTGTTCGGCACGCAACACGCTCGCGAGCGCCGCGCTGAACACCTCGTTGACGACCGGAGCATCGATCGAGAGCTCTTCGAAGTCGATGACCTGTTCTCTCGGACCGTCGAGATCGATCCCGAGCTTCTCGCGCACGAACGGCGCGAGGTCGGGCTTGTCCTCGTGGGTGAACATCACCTGCTCGTCGCCCCAACCCCACCACTTCATGTGCTGCACCATCGATTGCTCCTCACCGGTCGGGTCGCCTGCCAGTCTGCGCACCTCTGCTTCGAGCCTCTTCGCCAATCGTGGTCGCTTCACGCCGTCGACGTCGGCCACGTTCGCGCCAGGGATGATCGGATCGCCGATCGTCACGGTCACCGTGCCCCTGCGCGACCACCGTTTGCCCTTGGGCCACAACGCGTACGCGCCATCAATGTGCATGGGCACGATCGGGCCGTCGAACTGCGCGCTCAGCTCGTCGATCCCGTTGCGGAACCGTCGGATCAAGCCGTCGGGCGAACGGCCTCCCTCGGGGAAGAACACCACGACGTCGCCTCCCCGACACGAGGCCGCGAGGCTCGCAAACGCCCGTTGACGAGCGCCTCGTCGTTCCGGCGTCTCGCCCAGTTGTCGGACCGGCATCGGCTCGAGCCGAAGCGCGGTACGCAACAGCGCGCCGAACCGTGACGGCTTACGCCCGGCCGCCTCGGCCATCGCCGACCCGAAGAAGTAGTCGCCCGCCGCTGCCAGGTGAAAACGCCGGAACGGCCCGCCGCAAACATGCATCAAGACGATGGCATCGAGATGTGACGAATGATTGCTCACCACTACCAACCCGCCGGACGGGAGCTTCTCCCGCCCTCGCACGGCGAGAGTGATGTGGGTACGGAAGGTGGCGCGGGCGAAGACCTCGAACCCAATGGCTACCGCTCGCTGGGGAATGGAGGGCCGATCCGCCGTCTCTGATCGATTTCCTTCCTCGTCAGCGCCTTGTGTCATCGGAGACAGGCTTCCATGCCCGGGCAAGACACCGCCAGCACCCTCGGAATGGGGGGCTCGCCACGGTCCGGCGGTAGGTTCGTGGGCTTCCGACCCCCCGACTGGTGACCAATGGCCTCACGCATCGCACTGCTCACGGGCGCCACGGGGTTCCTCGGCAGCAGTCTGGCGGTCGAGCTGCTGCGCTCGGATCGCGAGCGCGTCTACTGCCTCGTGCGACCTCGGGGCGATATCACCGCCCGGCTCCACGCCGCGGTGCGGGCCGCGGCCGACGCCGCCGGGATCGAGGGCGGGCTCGACGAACAGCTCCATCGCCTCGTGCCTCTGGCCGGCGACATCGGAGCGCCGGGTCTCGGACTCACGCCTGAGGATCGGAGCCAACTCGAGTCGAATCAGCCCGACGAGGTCTGGCACAGCGCCGCGTCGCTGCGTTACGAGGACAAGCACAAGGGCGAGATCGTCGCCACGAACGTCGGTGGCACTACCAATCTCGTCGAAACCGTCGCCGGACTCGGCATTCCGGAGCTCAACCACATCAGCACCGCCTACGTCGCCGGGGCCAAGGTCGGTGATGTGCACGAGGAGCCGTACGACCCGGAGTTCGAGCCGAACAACTGGTACGAGGCGTCGAAGCGACAGGGCGAAGACGTCGTTGTCGCGAACGCCACTCGCTTCGCTCGGGTTCGCATCATGCGTCCGTCGATCGTGGTCGGAACCCTCTCCACCTACCGTTCGAGCTCTGACAGCGGGTACTACGGCTTCCTGGCCGGGTTGGAGCGGTTCTGTCGGGTGGTGGAGCGCAAGCAGGTCGGCTACCTGGATTCTCACCGGGTCAAGCTCCTCGTGGAGCCGAATTCATCGCTCAACCTCGTACCCATAGATGTGTTGGTGGAGGAAGCGGTCACGCTGGCCGACGACGCCCGAGCCGACGGGCGCTACTTCCATCTCACCAACCCGTTCCCGATCACCATCGAGCGGGCGCGCGTCGGACCAGAGAGTGCAATCGACCGGTTGCGTCTCGATCTCGTCGAAGATCGCGAGCTCCTCGGCGAGTACGACAGGCTGCTCGACCACGCACTCGACTTCTACCGGCCTTACCTGCGCAACGACAAGAACTTCATCCGAGCGCGCGATGGTGCTGACCCGCCCGATGCCATTCGCATCAGCGACGACGACCTCGCCACGCTCAGCATCGTGCACCTGGAGCAGAAGCGGGGCGCGGGGCGTCCGAAGCCGGGCAATCCGGCCGTCGACGGCGCCGAGGCCTGAACCACTATCCGTTCTGGTCAGGTTCTCCCCGCCGGAACCGGCAGGATCCTGACCAGAACCGGTTGGTCTGCGCCAGCTACCGCCCTGGGTCGCCACGAGCGGGTGTCCGCTGCTAGAGATAGGCCCCATGGCTGACATGTGCGAGGGACGAGTCGTAGTGGTGACCGGCGCCGGTCGGGGGATCGGGCGCGAGTACGCGCTGATGCTCGCGGGCGAAGGCGCCAAGGTCGTGGTCAATGATGTCGGCGGTAGCCGTGACGGCACCGGACACGACGGAGGCCCTGCTCACGATGTCGTGGCGGAGATCGCGGAGTTCGGTGGCCAGGCGGTGGCCAACGGCGACGACATCTCGAGCTGGGATGGCGCGGGATCGGTCGTCAAGCAGGCTATTGACACCTACGGCGGGCTCGACGCGATCATCAACAACGCAGGCATCCTGCGCGACCGCATGCTCGTGAACATGACCGAGGAAGAGTGGGACGCCGTCATCAAGGTGCACCTGAAGGGCACGTTCGGTGTCTCCCGCTTCGCCGCCGCGTACTGGCGTGAGCGTTCAAAGTCCGGCGAGACGAACGACGCCCGCATCATCAACACCACATCACCGTCGGGCATTTACGGAAACGCCGGCCAGACGAACTACGGCGCGGCGAAGGCCGGGATCGCGAGCTTCTCGATCATCGCGGCCATGGAGCTCGAGCGTTACGGCGTCATGGTCAACGCGATAGCGCCGACCGCTCTCACCCGCCTCACCGAGGACCTCGGGTTGGGTGGTGCCGACGAGAAGACCAAGGCCGCGATGGACCCGCGTTGGATCGCGCCGCTGGCAACGTGGCTCGCGTCGAGCCAGTCGGCCGGTGTCACGGGTCGCGTCTTCGAGGCTTCGGGTGCATACCTCGCGGTCGCCGAAAGCTGGCACCGGGGCCCGACCGCGCCGGCCATCGACGACCCGACCAAGGTCGACGAAGTGGTGCGCAAGCTGCTGGCCGATGCTCGCCCGAACTCCGACATGTTCGGCAACGACAAGAAGAGCTGAGTCAGGCTCGAGATCAGCCGACCACGGCGCGCGACCGGTCGGCCTCGACCGATGCGAACCACGCCTCGAGCTCCGTCGTCATGCGGACGACGCGGGCGGGCTCAGCTGCGCCGAGATCGTTCTCTTCGAATGGGTCGTTCGCCAGGTCGAAGAGCTGCGCCGGGCCGGCCACCGAGACATCGCGCTCCGGTTCGGGACCGGTGCTTATCTCGGTGAACGCGCCGGGGGTGATCTTTAGCGCGGCGTCGATCATGAGATCACCGGGCGCGACCTCCATCGTCGCCGCGATCGCGGGTCGGACCAGCTTCCAGGGGCCGTCGCGCATTGCCGCGTTGCTCTTCCCGACCGGGGTGTAGCGGTTCCACTGCCAGAACCGGACCGGAGGCACCTCCATCGGGACCCCTTGGAGCAGCGGCAGCACGTTCACCCCGTCGAGGCCGAGCTCGGGTGGCACCGTCACCCCTGCGGCGCTCAGCAACGTCGGCAGCCAGTCGGTGAAGTGAACGAGGTCGTCGATCTCACGACGACCGGGCAGACCAGCCGGCCAACTCAGGATCATCGGGAGTCGGATCCCGCCCTCAGACACGAGACCCTTTGCCCCGCGGTACTGACAGTTGAAACGCACCGTGGACTCGTCACCCTCGCCCGTCATCTGCGGGCCGTTGTCGCTCGATACGAGCACGAGAGTGTTCTCGGCGAGACCGAGCCGGTCGAGCGCGTCGAGGACCACGCCGATCCCCCGGTCCATCGACCGGACCATGGCGTAGATCCGACTCACCGCGGTCGTGAACCTATCGGCGTCGAGGAACACCTCGATGTCGGCATCGGGGGCCTCGAGCGGGAAGTGCGGAGCGCTGTAGGCGAGATGGAGAAAGAACGGCTCGCGGCGATGACGGCCGAGGAACGCCACGGCCTCATCGGTGAGCACGTCGGTGAGATACCGGCCGTCGGCCTCTAGTCGGGCGCCTTCGCGTTCGATGGTCCAGTCCCAGTAGCGCTGCCATCCGCCGATGAAGCCCGCGAACTCGTCGAAGCCGCGCCGCGTCGGGTGGAAGCGCTCGTCGAGCGCGCCGTTGTGCCACTTCCCCACCAAACCCGTCGCATAGCCGCCGGCACCCAGGAGGTCGGCGATCGTCCGCTCGCCCAAACCGATGCGGTCAAGGCCCCGGCCCTCCAATGTGTCGATCGCGCCGGTTCGGTGGGGATATCGGCCGGTCAGGATCGACGCCCGGGCAGGGGCGCAGACCGGTGACGCCGAGTAGTGCTGAGCAAGACAGGTGCCTTCGCCGGCTAGATGATCGATCGCGGGGGTTTGCGAGCGACCGTCGTTGCAGAACCCGAAATCTCCGTAGCCCATATCGTCGGCGAGGATCAGCACGATGTTCGGCCTGCTGCTGTCGCTCGACACGGGGTCACGGTACCCGGAAGGGGCGCCGGGATGACCGGCAAGCAATGATTGGAGCAATGAGTGCCATCGTCGTCACGGCCGACGAGTCCGAACGCGATCAACGGGCTGCGGCGGGCGCACTCGCCCAACGCGGGCTGGGTTCCGGTGATCGCGTCGCGATCATCGCGCCGGGATCACCCGCCTACCTGGCCACCGCACTCGGGGCGCTGCGCACCGGGATCGTCCCCGTGCTCCTCAACCCGAGTCTCCTCGCCGACGAACAGCGCGCGCTCCTCGCCGACGCTGATCCGGCGCTGATCCTGCGCGACGGTGATCTTCCCGAGCTGATCTCAGGACCGCCGTTCGAGCTCGCGCCGTGGCCGCTTGCACGCCCGATGCTCTATACGAGCGGCACGACCGGCACACCCAAGGGCGTGTGGAGCGGATTGCTCGACGAAGCCGACGCGGCGGCGCTCCTCGCTGAGGAGCGCGCGGTCTGGGGATTCGACGCCGATGACGTGCACCTCGTCGCCTCCGCGCTCCATCACTCGGCTCCGCTGCGCTTCGCCGCGGGCACCCTGGCAGCCGGAGGATCTCTCGTGCTCACCGGAGCCTTCGATGCCGCTTCCGTCGCCTACGCCATCGCGACCCACCGCCCAACGACAACTTTCGTCGCGCCCGCCCACCTCCAACGGATCTTCGCCCTTGCGGAGCCGCCGCCGCTCGATTCGTTCCGTCTAGTCGCCCATGCCGGCGCGCCGTGTCCGGACCTCGTGAAGCAGCGAGCGCTCAACGAGTTCCCTGCCGGATCGGTCTGGGAGTTCTACGGCTCGACCGAAGGACAGTTAACCGTCTGCGCACCCGACGAGTGGGTCGCGCGGCCGGGAACGGTCGGCCGCGCCCGCCCCGGTCGGACGCTTCGACGCGATATCGATGGGACCATCTGGTGCAAAGTCCCCCGTCACGCCCGCTTCGAGTACTGGCGCGATCCGGTAAAGACCGCGAGCGCGTGGGACGGTGACGCCTTCACCGTCGGCGACATCGGGCGCATCGATGCCGACGGCTACCTCTTCCTCGACGGACGCCGCGACGATCTCGTCATCACCGGGGGCATGAACGTGTACCCGCTCGAGATCGAACGGGTGCTGCTTGGCGACCCCCGCGTCCAGGATGCGGTCGTGTTCGGCGTCGAAGACGAGCGATGGGGCCGACGTGTCTGCGCCGCGGTCGTCGGCGACCTCGATGCCGCTGAAGTCGACGAGTGGCTCGCGGGGCGGGTGGCCCCGTACAAGCGACCGAAGCAGGTGGTGATCGTGGATTCGATCCCGGTAAGTGCCACGGGGAAGGTCCGCCGGTCGCACATGGCCGCTTCCCTCGGCCTGGAAGCGGGGACCTGAGTGCCCGACTCGTGGACACCCGGCGGTCGGGTGCCGGCCGCCTTCGGTGTCGCCGCGAACACCGGTCGCGATAGCCTGGCGAAGATCCGCTGCAGCAGACCGGGAAGTGGCTAGGTTCCCGGCTTGGGCAGCGCCATCTACAGGAGGCCATGGAATGGGACACGGACCGGGTCGATCGAGTCGACGGTTTCTCCTCGGAAGTCTCGCGGCGATGACCGTCCTCGCCGGGACCGCGATTCCCGCGACCGCGGCGTTCGCCGCCGACAACTACCCCGTTCCGCCTTCCCCGACAGTTCTCGCGGAGACCGCGACGAGAACCCAGAGCCCGGCCGGTCCAAGCCGCAACGGGGTCGAGGTGCTCGGGGCGCAGGTGACGCGCGGTTCATTGCCATTCACCGGTGGCGATGTCGCAGGCATCGCCGCTATCGGCGTCGGTGTACTGGGCGCCGGTGCCGTGATGGTGCACCGCACGCGGCGCACCAAGGTCAAGGCCTGAGGCCTGAGCGCCGACAACCGCGCTCGAGTGGGCCGGACTCACCTCCCCACGATCTCGTCGATCCGCGCGAGTACGTCGTCGTCGAGTCGCGCGATCACATCGAGGGCACCGAGGTTTTCGTGCAGCTGCTCGACCCGGCTGGCCCCCAGGATCACCGTCGAGACGCGCGGGTTGTGCGCGCACCATGCGATCGCGAGCTGGGCCGGTGAACAATCAAGATCGGCCGCTACACCGACGAGACGGCGGACCTTCTCGTTCGCAGCCGGATCGGTGACCGACGGCTTCAGCCACTCGTAACCAGGTTGGCTGGCGCGGCTGTCTTGCGGCACCGAGTCGAGGTACTTGCCGGTCAGCAGCCCCGATGCCAACGGGCTCCAGATCGTGAGGCCGAGTCCGATGTCGTCGTAAAGGCGGGCGTACTCCCTCTCTACCCGCCGCCGGTGGAGCAGGTTGTACTCCGGCTGCTCGACCACCGGCTTGTGGAGGTGATGGCGCTCGGCGATCTCCCAAGCAGCCCGGATCTCGTCGGCGGTCCACTCTGAGGTACCCCAGTAGAGCGCCTTGCCACTCGTGATGATGTCGGACATCGCCCACACCGTCTCCTCCAGCGGCGTGTTCGGATCCGCGCGGTGGCAGTACAACACGTCGACGAAATCGAGGCCGAGGCGTTCGAGCGAACCGTCGATGGCCTGCATCAGGAACTTGCGGTTCAGGGTGTTGGCCATGTTCGGTCCGCCGTGGATGCCCCAGAAGACCTTCGTCGAGATGACGTACGAGTAGCGCTCCCACCCGAGACGCGCGATCGCCTCGCCCATGATCCGTTCCGACTCGCCACCCGCGTACGCCTCGGCATTGTCGAAGAAGTTCACTCCGGCGTCATGGGCGGCCTGGAGGCACGCCTCCGCGCCTTCACCTTCGAGCTGACCGCCGAAGGTCACCCACGAGCCGAACGACAGCACGCTGACCTTCAGACCCGATCGGCCCAGCCGTCGGTACTGCATCTTCGCCGGTTTCGACGCCATGTGATCGAGCTCCTTCGGATTGCCCACATCAGTTTGCGCAGGGGCGCATAGGGCAGGCACGGGTGATCGCCCATATCCTCGCGCGCAACCGCCCGACCCCCGGAAGGACCTACCCGTGAGCGACTACCCGTACACGGACCGTTTCATCGTCAACCGCGCCCTCCCGGCGTCGGGACGGCCGCGTGCCGACGTGCTCGCCGAGATGAACGCGATGGCCACCGAAGAAGACGCCTTCTGGGAGACGGGCAGGTGCTCGGGGACGATGTACTGCGGTGACCACGAGCACTACGCCTTCATGAACGAGGCCTTCGGCCGGTTCGCGCACGTCAACGCGCTGCAACGCGACATGTGTCCGAGCCAGACAAAGTTCGAGGGCGAGATCATCGCCATGACCCTCGACCTCTTCCACGCCGATGCGGTCACCGACGCCACGCCCGTCGGAATCGTGACCACCGGGGGGACGGGCAGCATCCTCCACGCTGTGCTCGCCTACCGGGAGCATGCCGGCCAGACCCGCGGCGTCGTGCACCCGAACCTCGTCAAGCCAGAGACCGCGCACCCCGCGTTCGACAAGGCCTGCCACCTCTTCGGAGTGGAGGTGCGCAACGCGCCGGTCGACCCCGAGTCACTCACCGTCGATGTCGGCTGGGTGGCCGGCGCGATCGACGAGAACACAATCGCGATCGTCGGCTCAGCCTGCAACTACGGCTACGGCACGATCGACCCGATCGGCGAGCTGGGTCAGGTCGCGTTGAGCCGGGGCATCGGCCTTCACGTCGACGGTTGTCTCGGCGGGTTCCTTCTCCCCTTCGGCGAGGAGCTCGGCTACGACATCGAGCCTTTCGACTTCCGCGTCCCCGGCGTCACCAGCATCTCGGCCGACACCCACAAGTACGGCTACGCGTTCAAGGGCACCTCGGTCCTGTCGTTCCGAGATATTGCGCTTCGTAACGCTCAGTACTTCTTCCTGACCGGCTGGAGCGGGGGGAAATACTGCTCACCCGGGATGGAAGGATCACGCTCGGGAGGGCTCATCGCGGCCACCTGGGCCGCAATGGTCTCGATCGGCCATGACGGCTACCTCGGCTACGCGCGAGCCATCTTCGAGACTTCGGCCGCGATGCAAGACGCCGTCCGCTCGCACCCGGAGTTGCGGATACTCGGCAAGCCGACCTTCCTGTTCAGCTTCACGTCCGACGAGTTCGACATCTACCACGTCAACGACTCCATGCGTCAGCGAGGCTGGCGGTTCAACGGTCAGCAGTATCCGAACGCGCTCCACATGGCTGTCACGCGGCCCCAGACCCAACCGGGTGTCGCCGAATCGTTCGCGACCGATCTCGCAGAAGCGGTCGACTACGCCAAGAAGCACGCTGCCGACGCGCCCGCTTCGGGCGCGATCTACGGCGGCGTCGCCGGTGGAATGACCGACGAGGCCGATGACTTCATCCGTTCGGTGATGGCCGGGATGATGGACGCCCAGTCAAGCCTGCCCGAGGGCGCGTGACCGCCCGGGCTGGTTTTCTCCGCACCTTCTGGAATCCGTGCCGATGACGCCGACACACGCTGTGATAGCAGGGGTGAACAAAGCCGGCACGACATCGCTCTTCGCGTCGTTCTCGACCCACCCGGGCGTCGCGTCGTCGGCGATCAAAGAGACCGGTTATTTCCTCGCCGATCGCTACGGGCGGCCGCGCGAGCCGCTCTCGGTCTACGACGGCTACTTCGCCGATGCCGCGCCCGGAACCGTGCGCCTCGAAGCGACGCCGTCTTACTTCTATGGGGGCGCCGACGTCGCCCGGGCCATCGGCGACGTCCTCGCCGACCCCCGTGTCCTCGTGATCCTGCGCGAGCCGGTGAGCCGCGCCATCTCCTTCTTCCACTATCAGAAGGCCAGGTTGCGGCTCCCCGCGGAGCTCGGATTCTCCGACTACCTGGCCCACGCTGATCGGCTCACCGATGCCGACTTCGCTGATCCCGACAACGAGAGGTTCATGGCCTACCGGGGTGGCCTATACGCCGATTTCATGGTTCCGTGGATCTTCGAGCTCGGAGCCGAACGGGTGCGGTTCCTCTTCTTCGAAGATCTCGTCAGCGATCCAATGCCGGTGTTGCAGGGCATCGCGTCGTGGCTCGAGATCGATCCTGCGGGCATCGATGCCGACCTCGGCGCCGAGAATCGCACGACCGGCTTCAAGAGCAGCTCCCTCCAACGCGTCGCGCTGAGGGGCAATGACCGGTTCGAAGGCTTCCTCCGCCGGCACATGGGTCTGAAGCGCGGGCTGCGATCTCTCTACTACCGCGTGAATGGGCAGGAAGCACGCGACACCGTTCCCGACGGGGTCCGGGAATTGCTGGCCGAGCGCTACCGCGAGCCGAACGCCCAGCTCGCGGCGCAGCTCGACTCGCTCGGAGTAGCGCTAGCCGACTGGCTCGCAGTCACGCCGGCCGGAGAGGCGACCGCGTAGCCCTAGCTCGCGCCGCGCCGCCTCACCTGATGGTTCGGGCTCCGGGATGCGCCTCCGCTCACGGGCAGCGAGAAAAACCACTGAGCACTCCAGGACCACGGCCATCATCGCCGGAATCGCCACCCCCGAGTCGTTCAGCGCATAGCCGAGCACCGCGGTGATGCACACGGCGAGCAGCGTCGCCTTGAGAGTGGTGATACGACGCACGAGACCGGCCACGGTTCCCGGCTGCGAGGTCAACAGATAGATCACCGCGAAGCCGATCGCCACCGGGATCATCCACATGAAGACCGTGTGGCCGAACGTCGCGAGGTTCTCACCGGCCTTGCGGCGCACAACAAGAAACAGGCCGGCAGGCCCGTCGCGACCCACCTGCTCGAAGAACCGGCCGATGTGGGTCCGTTGCTCGGTCGGACGCAGCAGATCCATGAACCCGATCGCGAGTCCGGAGAAGATGAGGACTCCGGCGAGAGCGAGCACCGTGCGCCAGCGGACCTTCCGGCCGAGCAGCAACCACGCCAAGAGCACGAATCCGGGCGCGGCTGCCGACGCGCCGAAGTCCTGGCCGAACATGGGCGCCATCATCACGAGCAACACCACCACGAGAATGGCGATCGCGACGGCACGACCGGCGGGACCACGCCACCGCCACGCCAGCAGCCCCGCGAACAACAGCGTCGCCGAGCTGAGCACCGAGAACGTGAGGTTCCCCTCACCCGCGACCCTGATCCCGACCGTGGCCGAGTAGCCGAACACCGTGTTGAACTCGAGGTTCGCGCCGGTTACGAGGTCGACGGCGTGCGCCCCGACCGTCAGGCCCAGCGCAACGATAAGGGCATCGCAGAAGCTTCGTCTCCCTATGAGCGTGCACACCGCGGCGAACACGGCCGCGCCCCCGAAGAGAAATAGCCAGTAGCCGTTGGATCCTCCGTTGCTCACGAAGTGGAGCGGCCCCGCCCCGTAGGTCGCGAGAAGGAATCCGAGGACTCCGAGTGCGGCCCATTCAACGACCACCAACGCACGCCGGAACTTGCTCAACGCAAGCGCAGCTCCCAATGCCAATGCCGCGCTGAGCGCCACGAGTACCAGCGCTGCGGCGCCCTGGTGGTTGTCGCGGAACACGCTGTCGCGACTCGCCTGGATCAACCAGTCGACCCGGTCATTCCCACTCCCGCCGGCGCTCCCTGTCGTCATCACCCGACCCTCCATCGAACCGGGCGGTTCGACGCCGAGCATCGACAGCACCGTCGGCGCGACGTCGACGATGTCGACGAAACCGCTCCGACGGGTCGTGGCCGACTCCAACAAGCCTGGTGCCACACCCGGCGCGCGGATCGCGGCGACGGCAAGGCCGCCCGACGCGCGCGACCCGAGTGGAGACGCAACAATCACCGCGTCATGTGCGGGATCGACCCGCTTCAGCAAGCGTCCGACGATCTCGTCGGTATGGGCGATCGCCCCCAGGCGCTGACGCCGCGCGGTGGCGCCGTTGGCGAACGCGCGGTACCCGTCAGCCCGCAGGAGATCAGACGCCTCGACGAGCACGACGCCCCGATCCTTCCACGCGTTCGCGAAGGCTTGATCGACGGCCTTTGTCGAGAGGCGGACGCCGAAGGGGGCGCGGGGTGCCGACTCCAGGAGCGTGTCGTCGACCTTGCCACCCGGGACCGTTCCGTCGGATGCCATCAAGCCGGCCACCGCCGGCCGTTGCACCGCGGGAACGCCGGCGGTGACCGTACCCGCCTCGGCACCATCGGCGTTGCCGATCACCGAGCGACCAAGCCCGTTCGCGGCGAGCGCGTCGGCGAACGCGCCGACCTTCGCGTCGAAGAGGGCGGCGGCGTTCGCGCCGGTGATCTCGGCAATGCCGAGCTGGACGAGTCCGCCGTTGACGTAGACCCCGCTGCGCCGGGCGAACACCGCTGCGGCCGAACCACCCAAGATCCGCTCCGACGCGTCGTAGCCCGCCCCTGCCACCCCGTCGGGAGCGACCGCACGCGTACCGGCACCGAGAGTCGCATAGCCGTTTCCGAGAGAGAACCTCTTGCCGCCGGCCCTGGTGAGGAGATCGGCCAATGCCGATTGGGCGAAGAGGCGATCGAGGTTCGGCGCGTCGGCCGCTTCGAGGTCGGCCCAGGTCACCGAAGGCAGCGACAGGAACAGCACGCGGTTGACCCGCTGCGATGCGGGAGCCGATGTCGTTGCCGGGGTGACGGCGCCGGGCAACGCCCCCGCCGCGTCGTTGCCCCCCAGCGCCAGGACCAGTGCGACAGCACCCACCGCCAGGACGCGCTTCACAGATCCTCGGCCAAATCGGGATCGAGCTCGCCGGGCCCTGGCATCGTCGTGCCCCCACCGGGCCTTGTTGGCAGGCCGATTGCGCCCGGATCGACTCCGGCAAGGTTCCCGGGTCGGGAGAGGAGCCGGAGGAGCCCTAGATACACGGCCCCACCCAGCGCGACGAGCACCACGAGCACGATCAGCGTCGTGAGCCGCCCTTCAGGCGAGATCGCGCGTTCGGTGACCCACAGCGCACTCCCGATGAGGATCGACAGCACGAGCGGCTTCCACACGGCATACGGAACGAGGCGGTGGCCGAGCCGACGGCTGAGAAGCACTCCGAGCGCTCCCGCGCCCAAGACGTAGGCGAAGGTGTTGCCGATGCCGAGCGCGGCTACGACTGCCGCACCGTGGAACGAGAGCGCGCCGACGACCATCACCGTCGCGCCTGCGGACGCAGTGATGAGCGCCACAACCGCCGGCGTCCGACTGTCACCGAGCGCGTAGAACGCGCGCGCGAAGAGCAGGAACGCGCTGTACGGCAGAAGGCCGATCGCCAGGGACGCGAGGCCGGCTGAGAGCAGGTCGGCGTTGCTGGTGCGCCCGACGGTGACCACGACCATCGCGGGGAGCGCGAGCGCAGCCATCATCGCCGCCACCGGCAGAGTCAAGAGAGTGAGGCTCTCAAACGCCCACCGCACCCTGCCCGCGAAGGAGTGCCGGTCGCCCGCGGCAGCGTCGATGGAGAGCGAAGGAAGAATCGTGGTGTGCACGGGCTGGGCAAGGATCGCATATGGCGCCATGAACGCGACGAACGCGAACTGATACGCGACCACCCCGCCCTCGACCTGGTTCCCCATCACGATCGAAGCCGCGAGCAGGATCCCGATCCCCATGTGCTGCAACACCGCCCAGGTGGAGAGGTTGAGCATGCGCCGCAGACGTGCATCGGGGCGACTAATCGTCGCCCGCAGGCGGAAGCCCGACCGGAGTACCGCGACAACCGGGACCCCACAGAACCCGAGCACACCCAGCGTCGCGCCGACGGCCAGCAGGAGCTTCTCTCCTAACGTCAGATCGAGGCCGGTGCCGGGGTGGACCACGTGGAAGATCACGAGAAAAACGACCACGATCAACGTGTTGGCAACCGGTGCGAGCGCCGGGATCACGAAGCGGCGTTGCGCGTACAAGACACCGGTCGCAACCGTTCCGAACGCGTAGAAGACAACCTGGGGGATGAAGAACAGGAGGAAGAACGTCGACAAGGCCTGTTGGCGGTCGGCGATAGGGCCGGCCGGCGCGCCGGTGCTGAGAACGCTCGCGAGCCACGGGGCGAAGATCATCCCGATCACGGCGATGATCCCGAGCCCGAGCGCCGCAACTCCCAACAACCCAGAAGCGAGGCGCTCCGCGTCGCGTCTGTCACCGGCGTCGAGAAGCTCGACAAAGCTCGGCACGAGCACGGCCGAAAGCGCGCCTGCGGCGAGGAGCTCGAACAGGACGTTCGAGACGGAGCTGGTCGCCTGGAAGCTGTTGCCTAGATAGGTCGTACCGAGCACCGCGGTGATCATCCAGACCCGGACGAAGCCGATGCCGCGCGAGGCCAGCGTGGCCGCGCCCATCCGGGTGGCCGCGCCGCTGGGTGCCTCGTCTGGCGCCATCACGGTCTCGGGGCGCGGAAGATACGACCGCCAGGAGCGTCGGCTCACCGCGCGCGGTTGCTCCGGGGTGTCCGTGGCCACGGGTCATCCTCGCACGGGAGACTCGCGACAGTGGTCACGAGCGATTGAATCGCCGGTCAGGAGCTTCGGGTTCCGGACGACGAGCCGGCCAATCGGCTCGTCGTCCGCACCCCTCAACCAAATTCGATGAGCAGCTCACGGCAGTTTTATGGCGGGTGACAAGCACGGCATCCGATCCTGCGCCCGTTCCCCGTGGTGAGCCTCTCCATGTACGCCCGCGATGTCAACTGCAAATCCAAGAACCGCGTGTATCGCATCACGAGCGGGTGATCTGCAACCACGGTGCGCGCGTGACGCCGCTACCCTCAGCGTCCGGGGTTGGCGCTCCAATGCGCGAAGCTCGCCCGATAACGCGTCTCGCGATACGCGGCCACCGCGGGAGCAAGATGCTCGGGGGTCGCCGCGTGCATCACGATGCCGTCGGCGCCCATCGCAAACTGATCCTGTAGGCGCTGCGCGCATTCGGCGGGTGATCCGACCGCGGAAGCGGCCAGCCACTCGTCGGGGATGAGGGTGGCGATGTGCTCGAGCTGGTCACGGTTCGCCTTGGCGTCGATGGCCCCGCCGACCGACGCGACCACCTCGTCGGCCCGGAACCGTTCAAGCACCGCCGGATCCCAGTCGTTGACGCGCACGAGCAGATCGCCGTAGCCCTGGAGGTAGGTGCCCATGCGACCGACGAGCGCCCGTAGCCGTACCTCCTCGGGTTGGTCGCACAGCACCGCGAGCACCGACCACACCCGCACCGACGCCGGATCGCGACCGGCTTCCTCTGCGCCACGGCGCACGTGCGCGACGCAGCGCGCGAGTGCGTCGTCGGTGAAGAAGGTGTGCAGAATGACGCCGTTCATCACGCGACCGCCGAACGCCATCGATTTCGGCCCGAGTGCGCTGAGCATGATCGGGATGTCTTCGTCGAATGTTGCATCGAGCCCGAGATAGGGGAAGTTTCCGGCGGGCCCGTCGTGGCCGAAGATCGTCTCGCCCCGCCAGAGCCGTCTCATCAGGCCGACGAAGTCGTCTAGCTGCGCGAACGTGACCCGCGGGAGACCAATGGCGTCGAATAGCTGGTCGAAACCGCGGCCGAGCCCGAGCGCGAAGCGACCACCCGACAGACGGTGCACGGTCGTCGCCCACGCGGCCGTGACCAACGGGTGGCGGGTGTTGTGGTTGGTTACACCGGTCGCTATACCAAGACTGCCCGTCACCGCTGCCGCCGCACCGGTCAGCGACGCGGCCTCCTTCACATTGAACCGCTCACTGATGAAGGCGCTGCCGAGCCCGATCCGCTCGGCATCGCGACATTCACCGAGCAGATCTGCCGGAGATTCCGTATGACCGGCGAGGGTGTAGAAGCCCAGCTCGGGAAGTAGTTCGGCCACGGCGATGCTCCTGGCGAGAGGCTGTATGGGCGAGCGGCCCAGTCTGGCGTGTGAGCATGGAGATGTGCAGACCCCCGAATGGTTTCTCGACGCGCTCGCGACTCCCCACGCCGAGGGTCACGTCTCAGTCGACAACTGCCCCATCCACTACTTCCGTTGGGGGCCAGTCGGAAAGCCCGGGATCGTCTTGGTGCACGGCGGCGCCGCCCAAGCGCACTGGTGGGACCACATCGCGCCACTCATCGCGCCCGACTGCTGCGTCATCGCCCTCGACATGTCGGGCCACGGAGACAGCGGCCGCCGCGACCGCTACCCGACCTCCACCTGGGCGCGTGAGATCCTCGCCGTCGCCGAACATGGCGGCGTCGCCGGTCCGCCCGTGGTGGTGGCCCACAGCATGGGCGGCTGGGTCGCGATCACCGCGGCCGCGGAGCACGGCGACCGGCTCGCCGGCATCGTCGTGCTCGACTCACCCGTTCGTCGCCCCGCGCCGGAAGAGGACGCCCACGCGGAGGGCGCCGCGTTCGGTCCGCTGCGTGTCTATTCGACCCTTGAAGACGGGCTTTCCCACTTCCGCACCGTCCCCGACCAGCCGACCTCTCTCCCCTACGTGCTCGACCACATCGCCCGTGCATCACTCCGAGAGGTCGAGGGAGGATGGTCGTGGAAGTTCGACCCCAGAATCTTCGACCGGCCGATCCCGACAGGCGACCTGTTGCGTCAGGTGACGTGCCGGGTCGCGCTGTTCCGCTCCCAATTCGGCCTGGTCACGCCCGACATCGGCGCCTACATGTATGAACAGCTCGGCCGCGTCGCGCCGGTGATCGAGGTACCGCTCGCGCATCACCACGTAATGCTCGATCAACCCCTCCCCCTCATCACGGGGCTGAGAACGCTGCTGGCCGATTGGGATCACTCCGTGGCGCAACGGCACGGGTGAAGCGGGAGACTCGTCGGATGCCCAATCGCTTGCTCGCCTACTGCATGCCCCAATCGGTCGTCGCGGGAGAACCGGTACGCCTGCACGCGTCGGCGACGGATCCAGGTCCGGTCGACGTCACAGTCACGCGCGTCGGGGCCGCGCGCACCATTGCCAACCGCGTTGAGCGGCTCATCGTCGCCCATCATCCATTACCCGTAGACGTGGTCGCGTCGGGTTGCAACTGGCCGGCCGCAACCGAGCTCACCACGGGCCGCGACTGGCCATCGGGCTTCTACGAGGTCGAGCTCGCTACGGTCGATGGGAGCGGACGGCCGCTGCGTACCACCGCGTTCTTCGTCGTTCGGCCCGCACCCGGCACGACACGTCGGATCCTGATGCCGTTGTCGACGAACACCTGGTGCGCGTACAACGATTTCGGTGGCGCGAATCTCTACACCGGCGCGACTCACGCGTCGTTTGAACGACCACTCGCGGCCGGCATTCTCGAGAAACCTTCCGGCGCGGGTCATCGGGTCGCGGTGACGCACCCACCCGATCCCAGCCAGTCGAGTCACGTGGGTTATCTCATCCTCAACGGGCTCACCGAGTGGGCCGGAAGCGCGGGATGGCCGAACTACGAAGCACCGTTCCTTGCGTGGGGGGAGCGCAACGGGTACGAGATCGACGTGTGCACGAACGCCGATCTAGAGCTGTCCCCCGAGGTCGTCGACGGCGCGCGCCTGCTCCTGAGCGTCGGGCACGACGAGTACTGGTCGGCCGGTCAGAGGGATCGGGTCGAGGCCCACATTGCAGCCGGGAACCACGCCGCGTTCCTGTCGGGAAACACCTGTTACTGGCAGGTTCGCATCGAAGACGATGGCCGCACGCTCGTCGGCTACAAGCAGCAGTTCACGCAAGACCCGGTCTACGGCACCGACGATTCCGCGCGCACCACGACATTGTGGTCGCATCCCATCACCGGTCGCCCCGAAGCGGCATTGACCGGGGTGAGCTTTACGCGCGGTGGCTACGCCCGCATCGGCACCCGGGTGCCGCGCGGCTCCGGTGGGTACGAAGTAACGCGCCCGGAGCACTGGCTCTTCGACGGGACCGGCCTCGAGTACGGCGACCAGCTCGGCGCCGACGCGACGGTGGTCGGGTACGAGTGCGACGGTTGCGACTTCACCATGGTGGACGGTCGACCGGTTCCCACCGGGGTTGGTGGCACCCCGACCGCCTTCGAGATCCTTGCGCTGGCGCCGGCGTCACCGTTCGATCGCGCCTCGGCACTGCGCCGCGTTCCCGACGGTGACCGCTCCGAGCTCGAGTTCAATGCGTTCTGCGTGCTCGGCGACGACTCGCCCGAGGCGTGTGAGCGATTGGCCCGTGGGCATGCGGTGCTCGGTTCGTACACCACCGATCTCGGGGCGACCGTGGTGACCACCGGATGCACCGACTGGACCCACGGCCTGGTCGCGCGCGATCCCGACGTCGAACAAATCACCGCCAACCTGCTGGACCGACTCGGATGACCGACGAAACATCGGACGTCGGCTCTGCGTCGATGTGCTCCCTCGCAGTGCGCCAGAACGCCTCGCCGGTGCGCAGCAGCACCGCGCTCACCAGTGACTCCTTGTCGGGGAAGTGGCGATAGAGCCAAGCCCGCGAGAACCCGGAGGTCCGAGCCACTTCGGCCATGGACGTGCGGCGAATGGCGAACCGGCGGATGCACCCTTCCCCGGCGTCGAGGATCCTGGCCTGGGTCTCGGTCGAGGCTGACGGATCGGCGTTCTCGAGGGCGTCGCCTGACGATGCCGACGGCGGTCACCCATCGGTGAGCCTTCGCGGTGGGTGAAGGTGTTCCGTCGGCCGTAGCCAAGAGATAACTGTCCCACCCTCCTGGGACAATGGCAGCAGATGAAGAAGCACCTGCTCGCCGCCCGTTCTGCGCTCGAAGCTGCTGCCCGCAGCTTCGATGCGAGCTGTTCGGGGCGCGAAGCCGTCGAGCTCATGGAGGAGCTCGGCACCATCACCTGCCTCGCCGACGGGGTGACCGGAAGGATTGCCAAGCGCGTCGCCGACACCCAGGCGCACGTGCGCCACGGTGATCGCAGCGCCGCGGAGTTCTGCGCCCGCGTCGCGGGAGTCGGCACCGGCGCGGTGAAGCGGGCGATCGACAGTGCCACCAAGCTCGAGTCGTTGCCCGAGACCCAGGCGGCCGTGCGTGAGGGCCGGTTGTCGGCCCGCCAGGCGGAGATGATCGCCAACGTCGCGGTGCACGACCCGAGCGCCCAGGCGGAGCTCATCGAGCGCGCCGCCGACGGGCTGACCCCGTTGAACGACGCGTGCGTCGAGGCGCGAGCCCGGGTCGAGGACTCGACCGCCCGCTCGAAGCGTCAGCACACGGCGCGGTCGCCGAAGATGTGGACCGCGACCGACGGCATGGTCGAAGGCCACTTCCGCCTCACCCCCGAGGTCGGCCGTGGCCTCAAGGCCGCGATCGACGAACACAAGAAGAAAAGGTGTTCGACACGAAGTACCGCGAGGGTGCCCGAGAGTCGCACGACGCGTACCGCGCTGACGCGCTCGTTGCGCTCGTGACGGGCGAAACCGAGACCACGAAGGGCACCCAGGAGAAGAGCGCCCCGAAGGGGGTCGTGGGCTACACGACCCACGTCGTGATCGACCACGAGGCCGTCGTCCGCGGCAACGCCCTCCCGGGTGAGACGTGTGAGATCCCCGGTCTCGGTCCCGTGAACGCGCAGTGGGTCCGTGAGCTACTCGGCGAGGCGTTCGTCACCGCGATCATCAAGAAGGGAAAGGACATCACCACCGTCGCGCACCTCGGGCGACACATCCCGGCCGAGTTGCGGACCGCGATGATCGTGACCGGTCGAGAGTGCTTCGTGGAGGGATGCGGCTGTCGCGAGTATCTCGAGCTCGATCACTGCGAGGTCGACTTCGCCAAGGGCGGGCCGACCGCCCTCTGGAACCTCGGCTGGATCTGTTCACCCGACCATCGGCGAAAAACCCAGGGCTGGCTCCTCGGCCCGCCCGACCCCATCACCGGAAAGCGCCGCCTCGACCCACCAGGTGCATCCCGCGCGGCCTGAAGTCTGGCCGCCGGGATGGTGCGGTCATCCGGACCGATCTTTCGGTATCAAACTTCGGACCAGAAGTCGGGTACGGTTATGGGCTACGAACTGGAGTACGAGCGGAAGGCGTTCAAGAGCCTCCGGCGGATCGGGCAACCGGACCAGCGGCGGATCGTCTCGAGAATCGAGGGACTCGCCGACGAACCCCGGCCGGTCGGCGCCGAGAAGTTGGCTGGTCTCGGAGACGCATGGCGGGTTCGGCAAGGCGACTTCCGGATCGTCTACGTCATCGACGACAGCGCACGGATCGTCACCATCACGAGAGTCGGGAACCGCAAGGATGTCTACCGTGAACCATGACCTCTTCACCATCACCGACGCGAAGGCGAAGCTGCCCGAGATCGTGCGCCGCTCCGCCGACCACGACGTCACTCTCCTGCGCCACGGGCGGCCGCTCGCGGTCGTCATCGGCCTCGCGCGCTACGAGGCACTGCTCGAGCGGATGGAAGACCTCGACGATCGGCTCTCCGTCTACGAGAGCCGCGCGGCCGAGCCCGATCTCCGCATCTCGCACGACAAAGTGAAGTCGGAACTCGGTCTCGTCGAGTGAGCACCATCGAACAGAGCTCCAACCAGCTGGTGCAGAAGTTGTGGAACTTCTGCAACGTGTTGCGCGACGACGGGGTCTCGACGATCGAGTACGTCGAGCAGCTGACGTACCTGTTGTTCCTGAAGATGGCGGAGGAGCGCAAGCAGGCGGGGCTCGGTGAGGTGGTTCCGTACGGGCTCGAGTGGCAGTCGTTGCTCGACCGCGACGGTGACGACCTCGAGGTCCACTACCGCCACATCCTCGAAGCCCTCGGCAAGGAACCGGGCACGCTCGGCACCATCTTCCGCAAGGCCCAGAACCGCATTCAGGATCCCGCGAAGCTCCGCCGGCTCGTGGTCAACCTCATCAACGAGGAGACCTGGACCGCGGTCGACGCCGACCTGAAGGGCGACGCCTACGAAGGCCTGCTCCAGAAGGGCGCGGAGGACACGAAGTCGGGCGCCGGTCAGTACTTCACGCCACGGCCACTCACCCGGGCGATGATCGCCTGTCTCCAGCCGCGGCCTGGCGAGACCATCGCCGACCCGGCCTGTGGGACCGGTGGGTTCCTGCTCGCCGCGCACGAGTGGATCGTCGAGCGCCACATCACCGAGATGGACGCCGACGAGAAGCGTTTCCTGCGCGACGACGCGTTGCACGGTTGGGAGATCGTCGACGGCACCGCACGGCTGTGCGCGATGAACCTGCTCCTGCACGGCATCGGCACGCCGAACGGTGAGAGCCTCGTGACGGTCGGCGACTCCTTGCGCGGTGATCCGGGCGTGCGCGTCGACGTCGTCGCGGCCAATCCGCCGTTCGGCCGCAAGTCGTCGATGACGATGGTGAACGAAGCCGGCCAAGCCGAGCGCGAGGCGCTCGTCGTCGTGCGTGACGACTTCGGGGCGTCCACGTCGAACAAGCAGCTCAACTTCCTCCAGCACATCAAGACGCTGTTGAAGGTGGGGGGCCGCGCCGCGGTGGTGCTCCCCGACAACGTCCTCTTCGAAGCCGGCGCGGGTGAGACCATCCGCCGCCGTCTCCTCGACGAATGCGACGTGCACACCATCCTGCGGTTGCCCACCGGCATCTTCTACGCGCAGGGAGTGAAGGCCAACGTCGTGTTCTTCGACCGCAAACCCGCGTCAGCCGATCCGTCGACCCGGCAGACGTGGGTCTACGACCTGCGCACCAACCTGCACTTCACGCTCAAGGCCAACCCGCTCCGTGAGACCGACCTCGCCGCGTTCATCGATGCGTACTCCCCCGGAGACCGGGCCAAGCGGGTCGAGTCGGAGCGGTTCAAGCGGTTCAGCCACGAGGAGCTCGTCGCGCGCGACAAGCTCAACCTCGATCTCATCTGGCTCCGCGACGAAACGCTCGACGATGCCAGCACCCTCCCCCCGCCGGGTGTCCTGGCGGCCGAGATCGTCGAAGAGCTCGAAGCCGCCCTCGCGCAGTTCACCGAACTCAGTGCCACGCTGCCGGTGGACGAGCCGGGTGAAGCTCCTGAGCGAACGCGCTAGATGAAGGTGGTGTCGGCGGTGAGACCCAGCTGTTCGTTGGCGCCGGTGATGATGGGTTGGCAGTTTCCGTAGCCCACCGCACCGCCGCCCTCGGCACTGTTATCGGTGACGCGGATGACGGTGTCACGGATCTGGTGGAGGCGGTGGGCCGCTTCGAGGTCGCTGCAGTCGGGGATGCGTTCGCCTTCGACGTGGAGGTTCCCGCGCCATTCACCGTGGTGGTGGCCGTCGAAGCCGAAGTAGAGCCCGGCGCCGAGATGGAAACCGGTGTCGGAGATCACTTCGATGTCGAGCTGACGGACCGACTCCCCGCTCGGAGAGTTCGTCGTCCCGAAGACGCGGCCACCGCGCAGACGCCGGTTGACCGGGTCGAACGTGAGGTCGGGCTCGAGATCGGTCCACGCCTCGTAGCGGCCGTCAAGCTCCTCGATGCCCCCCATCACCTTCTTGGTGAAGTGCCCGGGGGCGCGGATGATCTGGTAGTGCATCATCATCCCGTAGCGCGATCCGTCGGCCCGCTCCATGAGGATCGGCGACCAGATCATCTGGAACGACACCCCCGGGATGGCGAGCATGTCGAACGGCTCGGTGTCGGTGAGCGGTTGGCCGACGTCGTAGCGGACGCCCCAGGAGTGGTCACGGGTCGACACCCACGAGTCGGGCTCGATCTCGGTGCGCTCACCGTCGACCTCGACCCATCCCGAAGCGACTCCGATTTGGTGATAGCGCACGAGATCCGACGACACTCTGTAGCCGGCACGCGTGTTCGTCCGGTCCTCGAGGAACGGGGCCACCGCGGCTTCGAAGACGCAGTCGAACGCGATCGGCTGGACGTCGTTGGCATCGAGCGCGAACCGGACCCGCCGCATCGGCTCGAGCACCTCGTAGCGGATCGGTCCGATCACCGTGCGGTCAGACTCGGGCGCGAGCCGCCGACTCGCCCGAACCGTCATCTGCTCGACACCTCGGGAGATCCCCGCGTAGGCGTCCATCACATTTCGGTTCGTGTACTTGCCGAGACCGAAGCCAAGCTGCAGGCTCCCGTCGCGCGCGGCAGCCATCGCACAGACCTTCTCTGTCCACGACGGATCGCTCGAGCCGACCGACGCGAAGGTGTCGGAGATCTGGTGCGAGAAGCCCTCGTCGGCCGGGACCAATGGACCAATGGTGGTCATGAGCTCATCATCCGTTCATCATCTCGCTCAGCAGCACACGGTGCAGTACGAGCTCGTCGCGGTCGTCGGGCATCTCCGACTCTCCGAAGTGGATAGCCCGCAGCGTTACGCGCGCCATCACCACCGCGTGTCGTAGCGCCGCATAGACCTCGTAGAACTCGAGGTTGCGCGGCGCCACACCCGACGCAGCTTCATAGACCCCGGCGACATCCTCGCGCCTCATGAAATGGGGCATGCCCGGCAGCTCGATCTGGCGCGCGACGTGCTCAAAGAAATCGTGGATGAAGATCATCCAACCGATATCGACCTCGCGTGGCGCGACGGCGGCCATCTCCCAGTCGAGCACCGCGACCGGTTCGAAGTCGCGGTACAAGATGTTGCCGATCCGCGAATCACCCCAGCTGACAACGGCCTTGCCTTCCTCGGTTGGCCAGTTCGCCTCGATCCATCCGAACCCGCGCTCGATCACGGGCACGTGGAGGTCGCCCCGCACCCACTCGTAATAGGCGACGAGATCGTTGACATGGCGGCGGAGCGCGGAGTCACCGGGCGCGTCGACGGCGAGGAACGCGAGCTCCTCGGGGGTCGCGTCGACGCCGTGGATATCGGCAAGGATCGAGACCGAAGCATCCTGAAGTCGGCGCTGGTCGACTCGAGCGGCTTCCATCAGCCAGCTCCCAAAGTTGTAAGGCATGACGTCGGGAGGCGCTATCCCGTCGACCTGATCCATCACGATGAACGGCGACCCGAGGGACGCGGCATCAGGCTCGAACCAACGGACCAGGGGAACGGGGACGCCGGTGCGTTCGCCGACCAGGCGGATCACCCGGGCCTGACGGTCGAGGTCGTAGCGGGGAAATACGGGAACCGCCGAGGCCTCCGGCGCGAGCCGGGCAACGAGGGATCGGCATCGGCGCGACCCACCCTGGTCGCCCTCCTCGTTCCAGGTGGCATCGAAAAGCACGGTCTCGCTCGACATCCCGCCGCTCGTGGGCCGCGAGAGGGCCCCGATCTCGGGCGCGGCGCCGTAGGGCAGCTGCGCGACAAGCCAGGCGGTGAGCCGAGCGTGGACGTCGTCGAGATCGCGCGTGGACGTCTTGGGCTTCTCGGTCTCTCGCTCCACCTCGGCCATGACCTGTGACTACCAGCCCGGCCCGACGCGCGCCAGCGCATCTGGCCGAAACCAGAAGGGCCGGGGGAGCGACAAGGATGCGCGGGTGCACTACCTCCGAATCTGGACCGGCCCCGACGGCGAATCCCACCTCGAAAACGTCACTCTCGACGAAGCCCAGGACCCCGCCGAGCCGGGGGTCGGTCCGCTCGTCGTCTCCGACCCCCTGATGGTCGATCGTGTCCATTTCGTGACTGTCCGAGCCTCCCGGCAGGCTCCCGACTGGCACAACGGTCCCCGGCGACAGCTCGTCACCTTCCTCACCGGTGCGGTGACCATCGAGACCAGTGACGGTGACCGGCGCGAGCTGGCGCCTGGCGCGACTGTGCTCGTCGAGGACCTCGAAGGGCGTGGCCACATCACCACCCACGCGCCGGGAGATCAGCGGGTCCTCGTTATCCCTCTGGATCCTGACCCGCGTAACGAGATGGCCGTCGATCGAGTCACAGGACGGTGATCCTCGCCGCCACGCCCATCGCCGGAGGCCACAGCGACGCAGTGCGCGCGTGGATCTACGAGCTCGACCGACGACGGGTCGTGCTCGTCGAGATCGAGGGTGGCGCTCGCCACGGCGCGATCGATCTCGAGTCCGGCGCGGTCGCGGAACGCGCGGCTCGGATCGCGGGCGAGCTCGGGCTGCCGCTCGTGATCGTCATGGATTCGTCGGGAGCAGATGTCAACGAAGGGGTCTCGGCGTTGCACGCATGGGGGCGCTTCGCCCGTGTGCTCGCGGGTCTCTCCGGAGTCGTGCCGATCATCGTGGGCGTCACCGGCGCGTGCGTCTCGGGCCCGGCCCTCCTGCTCGGCCTTGCCGATCATGTCGTAATGACCACGCAATCGTTCGCGTACGTCAGCGCACCCGACCAGGTTCGTTCCTTCACCGCGGAGGCGACCGACGCTCAGAGCCTCGGCGGCGCGGCTGTCCACGCCACGAGCTCGGGCCTCGCCACTCTCGTGGTCGACGACGACGATCTGTTGGAGACGCTCGCGACCCTGCTCGACTACCTGCCCGATCATCACCTGGACGACCCTCCGATCACCGCATGTCCGGATCCGGTCGATCGGTCGACCTCACTGGCCGAAGCCGCGGTACCGAAGGAGCCGAACCGCTCGTACGACGTCACCGAGGTCATCGACGACGTCGTCGATCACGGATCCTTCCTGGAGCTCCACCCACACCATGCGCCGAACCTCGTCGTCGGATACGCGCGGCTCGGCGGTCGACCCATCGGCGTGGTGGCCAACCAACCGCGGGCCCGGGCGGGAACCCTCGACATCGACGCGTCGTGCAAGGGCGCCCGGTTCGTCCAGTCCTGCGATGCCTTCAATTTGCCGTTGGTCACCTTCGTCGACACGCCGGGCTACGAGCCGGGTCGTGACCTCGAGTGGCGCGGGATCATCCGATACGGCGCCCAGCTGGTGCACGCCTACACCGCGGCGTCGGTACCTCGCCTGGGGGTGGTGCTGCGAAAGGCCTACGGCGGCGCGTACATCGTCATGGACTCCCGCGGGATCGGAAACGACTGGTGCGCGGCCTGGCCGGGCGCGCAGATCGCAGTGATGGGCGCATCGGGCGCGGTGCAGATCCTCCACGGTCGCGAGCTCCGCCTCGCCGAACAGCATGAGGAACGGCTGGGGATCGACCGCGGGGGTAGCGGGGCCACCGGCGACGGAAGCGAGGCGGTCGGTCGGCGTCAGGAGCTCGAGTCGGCTTACGAGGAAGCGTTCCTGAACCCCCAGGTCGCCGCGAGCCGCGGCTACGTCGACGAGGTCATCGACCCGGCCGACACCCGACGCCACCTCGCGGGAGCGCTCGCGCGTTTCTCGACCAAGCGCGACCACCAACCCCAACGCCGACACGCGAACCCGCCCCTGTGAATGGACGCTCGCCTACCGGGAGCGCGAGCCCGACCCAGCTACGCACAGGCGCGAACTGGCTACCCGATCAAATGTTCGCGCTCCGCACGAAGTACTCGCTCATCGTCGAGCTGCGGAACCGCGTGAGGTCGAGGCACGCGTTCACATTGGCGAGCATTTCCTCGACGAGCGGGCCGAGCGCGGCGGTGTCGCCGCCGGTGTTGAAGAACAACATCGGATCGGCGACGTGCTCAGCCGATGGCCAGCCCTCCTCGACGATGCCGTGGACCTCGGGCGCATCGGGGGTGAGGGCGCGCACGACCTCGTTGCGCACGTAGCGCGTACGCGGTTGTAGCTCACCGGAACGCGGTGACTGAATTCCGTGCCAACGCTCGATCCATTCGTCGTAGCCGAGGTCGCTCGGTCGGTGAATCAGGCCGACGGTGAGCACTCCGGGTGATCTCTGCCCGTCGGGCCAGTCACGCGGGCCGGCCCATCGCGTCGTTCCGTAATCGTCGTAGACCGACTCGACCACGAGGTACCCAGCAACGTTCGGAGCCGCCGCGGCGAGCAGATCCTCGAACGGGCCCCGCCGGTCGTAGGCATCGACCCACGTCGATACCTCGGCCAGGAGCGGGTTTTCGCCGTCGGGCGTGGGCACCGGCGCCGGCGCCTCGGCGGCAGCGTCGTCGTGCACGTTGACGGTGATGGCACGCGCCCCCGCATCGAGGAGCGCGGGACCGACTTCGTCGAGCAGGCTCGTGCGCACGTCCTCCCGGTTTTTGTCATCGCCCCACAACAGATAGATCAGCTTCTCCATGCGCGCAGCCTACGGTGCCCGTGTCTCAGCGCCGCCGGTAGGCGACTACGCAGGGATCGTCAGGCCGTGCCACCCCGCCGATCTGGCGCGGCAGCGGTCGAATCGTGGAGAACTCCGGTTCCAGATCGAATGTCGTGACCATGCGGCTGACCGCGCGGCCGATCGCCGACAACGAGAACCGCTGTGCCGGGCAGCGATGCGATCCGTGGCCGAACGTGGTGACCAGCTCCTTGCCCGCGAGCGCGGCCTCGTTGCGGAGTCGGCGCCCGTCCCAGCGGTCGGGATCGTAGGCATCGAATCCGGGTGCGGCAGTCAAGTTCGTCACCGGCAGCATCGTCGCGAGGATCATCCCGGGATCGAGGTGGTAGGTCTGGTCGCCGTCGGCGATGGAGCACGGCGCGAGCACCGAACGCATCATGATGGAACGCTGCCCGAGGCGGATCGCCTCGAGCTCGCAACGCTCCAGGAACGCGGCGTCGCCGGCTTCGACCCGCCGGCGCGCTTCGGGGTGCAGCACGAGGAGCCCTAGCGTCCAGCCCAGCGCCGCGAACAGGTTCGTCATGGTGGCGATGTGGAGCAAGACGACGTCGCCTGCGACCCCTCTGGCGCGTTCCGCGTCGTCGACGTCGGCCCAGCGGCCGGCGATCTCGGCCAGGAACCCGTCATCGGGCGCGCCGTCGATGAGAAGGTCGGCGACGGCTTCCTCGACCCGCAACAGCGCGGCGCGTTCACGGGCGAATGCTTCCTCGCCACCATCGTGTTCTCCCCGGGCCATGCGTTCGGGGTGCACGAACGCCTCGGCTCCGTCGAGCTGATCGAAATCCCTGATCAACGCGTCGAGCGTCGGATCTTCTGCCGCGGCGTCGCCCATCCAACACCCGAGCGCGAGCCGGTGACCGAGCCTCCGGGACAGCTCGAACAAGTCGATCGTCCCTGCGTCGCCGAGCTCAGCTATCTGTCGCGAAATCGCGGTGTCGAGATGAGCCAGGTAGCCCTCGACATCCTGCGCGCCGAACAGATCGTGAGCAAAGGTGCGGCGGTTGGCGAACAGCTCCTTGGGGAGCTTGCGCAGAAGCATCCGATAGTCGGCGATGCCCTTGCTCGCGACTGGCTCGGCCAACGCGTAGAAATCGCGCACTGCGTCGGGAGAGAACACGAAGAGATACCGGTCGCGCCCGGAATCGACGATGAAGGTGTCACCCAGATCAGCACGCGCGGCACTGAGCTCGGCAACCGGATCTAACCCTTGCGTTGTGTCCCACGGAAAGCCGATCGCAGCGATCGGCGGCATCGGTTGGACCGTGGGCAACGTGAGGGCCACCGACTTCAGCCGACGGTGAGAACAGTGCGGATCCCCTCGCGGTTGCGAAGCCGATCGATCGCCGCTTCCGTCTGCGCAAGCGGCATTCGGGATGTGATCATGCCGTCGAGATCAAGCCGACCGGCGCGCCAGAGCGCCAAGAACCGGGGGATGTCGCGTTGCGAGTGCACACTGCCGAGGAGGCAGCCGACCAGGCGCTTCTCGGTCGAGGTGAAGGCGACAGCCATCGGGATCGAGATCCCCTGGTCGAGAGGAGGCGCACCGACGCACACGATGGTGCCGCCGCTGCGCGTCGCGGCGATGCCCAGTTCGATCAGGCTCGCTTGGCCCGCGGCCTCGAACGCATAGTCGACACCGATACCGCCCGTGAGCTCCAACGCAACCGCAGCCGGGTCGGCATCGGTCGGATCGATCACATCGGTGGCGCCAAAGCCGAGCGCGGCCTCACGACGTTCGGCGACAGGGTCACTCACGATGATCCGCGACGCCGCCGCGAGCCGCGCCCCCTGGGTCACGGCGATTCCGATGCCACCGGCACCCAATACGAGCACGGTCGCGCCCTCCTCGACGCCGGCGGTGTTGAGAACTGCGCCAACTCCGGTCTGCACCGCACAACCGAGCACGCAGGCCGTCTCGAGCGGCACATCGTCGTCGACCTTCACCACCCCGGCCTCGGGCATGATCGCCTGCTCGGCCCAAGCCGCCGTGGCTAGGCCGCGGTACACGATGTCGCCGTTACGAGAAAGCGGGCTCGTGCCGTCGGCCAGGAGCGACGTGAACAGCGAACTACCCCACGTCGCGCACAGAGTGGTCTGGCCACGTGTGCAGAAGTAGCAGCGGCCGCAGGGTGGAAGTGGTGTGAGCACGACCTTGTCGCCGGGAGCCACGGTGGTGACATCGGAACCGATCTCCCAGACGATGCCAGCCGCTTCATGTCCCAACACCACCGGCAGGGGGCTCGGGAACGAGCCATCGATGACGGAAAGATCGGAATGGCACACGCCGCAGGCCACGATCCGAACGAGCACTTCGCCGGCACGGGGCCCGCGCAGGTCGACGTCGCCGATCTCGATTGGCGTGCCGACTGCCTCCAGGATCGCTGCTCGCATGGGATCTCCCTCGATCTCGGGTCGACGGATCGTAGGCCCGACGCCGTATCATCCGTCTTCGTGGGCACAGACATGAATCTGGATCTGCTCGACGGGAGCTTCTACTCCGACGATCCGTACCCCACCTACGCGTGGCTCCGCGAGAACCGGCCCGTGTACTGGGACGGGGTCAACGAGCTGTGGGGCGTGTCGCGCTACGACGATGTGGAGTTCATCGAGAAGCACGCCGAGCTGTTCATCAACTCCGACCAGAAGAAGGGCGGCTACCGACCGAACATCCCCGCCGACCCCGCGATGATCGGCCTCGACGATCCCATCCACCGTGCCCGGCGGAATCTCGTGGCCCGCCGCTTCACCCCTCGGGCAGTGGGCTCCTGGGAGGCCGACGTGGCGGCGACCGTCACCCGCCTGCTCGATGGTGTCGAGGCGAACGGAGGCCGGGCCGAGATCATCGGCGATCTCGCCGCACCGCTTCCCGCGGAGATGATCGGCAAGCTTCTCGGGTTCGACGCGCAAGCCACCCCCGATCTGCAGAGCTGGTCCGAGCGCACGATCACCCTCGGTGGCGGGCCCCGCTACTTCGAAGATGACGGGATGATCGCGGCGATGGAGTTCGCGCAGGCCGCGGCCGACCTCCACGCCGAAAAGCTGCGCTGCCCGGCCGACGACGTGATGACAGTGTGGACCCGGGCCGAGGTCGACGGATGCCCGATGCCCCTCGACACGGTGATCGCCGACTCGCTCCTTCTCCTCGATGGCGGCGCGGAGACGACTCGCACCGTGATCGCGCGAGCGTTGCTCGGCTTTGTGCGCTTCCGCGAGCAGTGGGATCTTTTGCGCGGCGGTGCCGATCTTGAGATCGCCACCGAAGAGCTGATCCGCTTCGTCACTCCGATCCACAACATGTGTCGCGTCGCGACCGAGGATGTCGAGCTGGGGGGCGAGACGATCCGAGCCGGCGATCAGGTGGTGCTGATGTACGGCTCCGCCAACCGTGATCCCGAGCACTTCACCGATCCCGAACGCCTCGATGTCACCCGCTACCCGAACCGACACATCGCGTTCGGGTTCGGCACCCACTTCTGCCTCGGCGCATCGCTCGCCCGACTCGAGATCCGCCTGTTTCTCCAAGAGTTGGTAAGGCGCGTGACCGGGATGCGCATGGTCCCGAACACTGTGATCGAAGAGATGCCGAACCCGTTCGTGTACGGCCTCAAGGCAGCGCACATCGAGTTCGACTTCAGCTAGATCTCGGTTCGCCTCCAGCCACCCGCGGCCCAGTTACCGCCGTCGACGTGAATCGTGGTCCCGGTGACGAAGCGCGAGAGATCGCTCGCCAGGAACAACGCGGCCGCTCCGGCATCTTCGGGTGAACCGAGAAAGCCAAGTGGCGGCATGACCACCGGCTCGAACACCGGCCCGTCGGGCCGAGAGCTCGTCTCCCGCATCGAGGCCTGGAGATCATGATCGCCACTCGTCGGGATCGCGTCGGGTGCGATCGCGTTGACGCGGATCCGACGCGCCGAGAGCTCGAGGGCGAGGCTGCGGGTGAGCTGCGCGACCGCGGCCTTCATCGCTCCGTACACCGCGAACCCCGGTGCGGCCTGGTGCGCCTCGATCGAAGTCACGTTTACGATCGAGCCACCCCCAAGGGGGATCAATGGCACGACCCCGCGCACGAACCGCGTGACCTGCGTGAAGTTCTCGGCAAGGAGCGCGGCTTCTCCACCAGTGCCGACGTCGAGAAACGGCGCGAAGAACGTGCCGCCCGCGTTGTTCACGAGCACATCGACGTGATCGAGCTCCCGGGCCACATCGGCGAGAAACGAATCGACACCAGCAGGGTCGCGCACGTCGAGGACACGAGCGAGTACCGGCCGGCCCACGGTGGCAATCTCGGCGCGCGTCGATTCGAGCCCGTCTGCCTCGCGGTCACAGATCGCGAGTGTCGCCCCGAACCGGGCAAAGAGCGTCGCGGTGGCGCGGCCAAGTCCTGCCGCGGCGCCGGTAACCAACGCGACGCGATCGGTGAGCATGATCGAAGGCGGGTCGAAAGGCGGGGAATCGAACGTCACGTGAGTTCTGTCACTTCTGCATAGAGGATCAGACCGCTGCGGCTCTCAACAGGGCTTCGTTCGGATGCTCGGGCAAAGCGCCTAGTGGAGTCGCGATCTCGGCCACAGTCGGTCCGACCTTCTCCGCGTACGTTGCGAGCACGTCGAGATCGAATCCATAGAGCCGCGCCGCGTTCCCGGCGAGCATCTGCTGTAGCTCCACCGGATCGGTGTCATGGAACAGCTGACGAAGGTGCTCACGCGTGAATGGCCCGGTGCCTTCGTCGTGCGGGTAGTCGCAGCCCCACATGAAACGGTCGAGACCGATCTCGGTCACGGCCGCGGCTTCGCCGCGCCCTGGCTGGCTCACACCCATCCAGCAGTTCTGGCGGTAGTACGCGGTCGCCGACTTCGGGAGGATGTTCTCATCGGAGTAGCGCATCTCACCGGTGCGGCCGGTAGTCCGGATCTGCTCGAGCACCGCGTCGAACTGCTTGAGCATCGGCGGCATCCACGCGCCGCCCATCTCGGTCATGACGAACTTGAGCTCCGGGAACCGCTCGAACACGCCCGAGAACAGCAACTGCACGAACGCCCGCTGGGAGTAGAACTGCACCTCGGTGATGAACAGCAATGCCGCTGCCGGGTACTTGCCGTAGTTCGGCAGCCCGGTGCCACCGTGGCTGTTCACCGGGATCTCCAGGTCTTCGCACACCTTCCAGAGCGGATCGTAGATCGGGTCGTACAGCGGCTTCATGTAGTCGACGTCGGGCGCGACCGCTGAGATGAGCACCCCACCGCGCAGACCATGCTCCTTGATCCACTTCACGTCTTCGATCGCGTCGTCGACGTCGTTCAGGAAGATCTGGCCGATACCGGCGCGTCGCTCCGGATGACGGGCGCAGAAGTCGGCCATCCACCGATTGTGGGCGCGGATCCCGGCTAGTCGGTGCTCGTACTCGTCGGGCTTCGGAGGCCGGGCGAAGAGGATGAAGCTCGGGAAGAACGGCGGGACGGTGTTGGGGAAGACGACCTCGGCGACGACGCCGTCGGCCTCGAGATCGCCGATGCGGCGGTCGTCGTCCCAGTTGCGAATCCGGCCGCCGTCCTGCAGGTCACGGAACGGGTTCTTGTACTTCTCCCTCCATGCGTCGAAGTCATCGACGTACTTCGGGTCGAGGTACCCGCGGTACATCTCGTGGCTGCCGCCGGCGTGACAGTCGGCGGAGATGATCGTGTAGTGCTCGTCGCTTCGCATAACCATATACTTGCATACATACAACCTTCTCGGAACCCCAGGAAATCAAAGCCTGACGACCTGCGCACGATTCTCGAGTTCACCGAGTTCGTCGCCGCGGCAGCGGCCAGCTCGCGCCAGAAGGAGCGGGTGGTTCGGGCCGCTCGGGTTCCGATCACCGGAGCCGGGTTGACAGCATTACGGAGTCTCGAGCGCAATGGCCCCATCGCCGTGTCGGAGCTGGCCCGCAAGGTCCGCGTCGATCTGTCGACGATGAGTAGGCAACTCCGTCCCTTGGAAGCCGCCGGGTTGATCGCCCGGACCTCTGATCCGGGTGACGGTCGCGTGGCGTGGCTGGCGGTGACCACCAAGGGCACACGGGTGCTCGCGAGGGTCGACCGCGCGGTCATCGACGACTTCGACGCCGCGCTCGGCGACTGGACCGAGGCCGACCGGGCCCAGCTCGCCTCGTTTCTCGACCGGTTCCGGGCCGGGCTCGTGTCCAACCGCGCCATCGAGGCGGGCGAAACCGGCGCCGGAGCACACCCATCGGTCCCGCGAGCGAGCGGTGCGACAACCTAGGGTTGGCCCCATTGCACCAACCCAGTGGGGAGGCACCGTGCGCAAATGGATCACCCTGTTCTCAGTCGGGCTGTTGTCCGTTGGGCTGTTGACCGCCTGCAGTGACAACAAATCCACCAGTACCAGCTCGGGTTCGTCCGGGTCGTACAAGTACGTGAGCGACAACACCCTCACGGTGGGGACGAACCTTCCGGCGCCCGGCTTCTGGGACGCCCAGTCACCCGATGACGTGAAGGGCGGGTTCGAGTACCAGATAGCGGTCGAGGCCGCGAAGCGGCTCGGCCTGACCAAGGGCGTGAAAGTCGTCAACGTGTCGTTCGACTCGCTCGTCGCCGGCCAGGCGAAGGGCTTCGACACCGCGCTGTCGCAGGTGACGATCAAGCCCGAGCGGGCCAAGGTCATCGACTTCTCGGAGCCGTACTTCGACGGCGACCAGGGAGTGATGGTGCTCAAGAGCTACAACAAGCCGCTCGCGACCGCCGCGCAGGCGAAAGACGTGCAGTGGGGCATCCAGACCGGCACCACCGCCGACGCAGTGATCGCGAAGCTGAAGCCGACGAAAACGCCTCGGCAGTACCCGGAGACGTCGCAGATGTTCGCCGCGCTCCAGGCCGGTCAGATAGATGCAGCCATGATCGACACCACGATCTTGCTGGCCCAGGCAAATCAGGACGGCGGGCAGACATTCAAGGTCGTCGGCCAGTTCAAGACCAATGAGAAGTACGGCGCGGTCTTCCCGAAGGGGTCGAAGCTCAGGGCCAAGTTCGACACCGTGCTCAAGGCGATGATCGCCGACGGCACCGTGGCCAAGCTGGCCAAGACGCAGCTCGAGCCGACGTTCGGTCAGAACCCGAACGGCGTGCCGGTGATCCCACTCCCCTGAACGCAGCCACGGTGACGCGAAGCGAGGGCACGGCCCGAAAAGATTCACTCGCCGGGCCGGCCTTCGGCTTCGCCATCGCCGGGTTCGTCATCCCGCTCGCCTTGCTCTCCGGCGTCGCGATCTTCCTCGGGCGCCGAGCTGAACGACGCATCATCGAGTCTCGCGGTGAGCGCGGTGGCCTCGCACAGTCGCGACGCGCCCAACGACTCGGTCAGATCGGCGTCGCGATCGGCATCGTTGTGCTCGCGTTGGTTTTCGTAGCCACCCGATGGGACAGCCTCAAGACGCTGAGGACCGTCTTCTTCCAGGGCCCCGACATCACCGGCAGCTTCAGCACCGTCTTCGCCGGCTTCCTCATCGACGTGCGTCTCTTCGTCTACGCCGAGGTCGTCGTGCTCGTCTGGGGATTGATCGTCGCGCTTTTCCGGATCATGCCCGGCACCGCATCGACACCCCTACGCTGGTTCGCGGCGGTGTACACCGACGTGTTCCGCGGCATACCCGCGATCGTGACGATCGCCATCGTCGGCTTCGGGCTTCCGATCGCGGGAGTCGACCTGCCGACGTTGCCCTTCGAGTCGGACAACTTGTTCACCTACGGCGTGCTCGCGCTATCACTGGTGTACGGCGCTTACGTTGCCGAGGTGTACCGCGCCGGCATCGAGAGCGTGCACCCGAGCCAGACTGCGGCCGGCCGCTCGCTCGGGCTCTCGTGGGGTCAGACAATGGGTCACGTGATCGTTCCCCAGGCCGTGCGGCGCGTGATCCCGCCGCTGCTGAACGACTTCATCGGCCTGCAGAAGGACGCGGCGCTCATCACCACTATCGGCATTCTCGAGGGCTACGGACGCGCTCGGATCTACGCCAACGCGCACTTCTCGTACGCACCATTCATCGTGCTCGCGTGCCTGTACCTGGTGATCACAATCCCGATGACGAGGCTCACCGAGTGGCTCGTCCGCCGCGACCGCGAGCGCATGCAGGCCGGAGCATGAGCAAGGACGGGGCCGGCGCTCTGCTCGAAGTGCGTCACGCGTCGAAGCAGTTCGGCGATCACAAGGTGCTCAAAGACATCGATCTCGTGATCGACGAACACGAAGTCGTCTGCCTGATCGGCGCGTCGGGATCGGGCAAGAGCACTTTGCTCCGCTGCATCAACGGTCTCCTGCCTCTCGATAGCGGGACCATCTCCATCGACGGAATGACCATCTCGCAACACGAGGTCGAGCTCAACTTCCTCCGGCGCGAGGTGGGCATCGTCTTCCAAGCGTTCAACCTCTTTCCCCACATGACGGTGCTGAACAACGTCACCCTCGGGCCGCGCAAGGTACTCGGACTCTCGAAGTCGGAGGCCAATGAGAGGGCCATGGGACTGCTGAAGCGAATCGGGCTCTGGGAAAAACGCGACGAGTACCCTGACCGGCTTTCGGGGGGTCAGCAGCAGCGGGTGGCGATCGTGCGTGCTCTGGCTATGCGGCCCAAGCTGATGCTGTTCGACGAGGTGACAAGCTCGCTCGATCCCGAGCTGATCGCGAGCGTGCTCGAACTCATCAGGGAGCTCGCCGGCGAAGCCATGACAATGCTTCTCGCCACCCACGAGATGTCGTTCGCCCGCGAGGTAGCCGACCGGGTGTGCTTCCTCGAGGACGGTGTGATCGCGGAGATCGGCACCGCTGAGCAGATGTTCACGGCCCCCGCCAACCCCCGGACCTCGGAGTTCCTGAAACGCATCATCGATGCCGGGAGGCTCTGAACCCGGGCCGGGATAGGCCCGACTGAACATTTGTATGCGGGCGCATAGACCTCTAGGCTGTGGGCATGGAAACCGTTCTGATTCGTCGTCCCACTGCTCCTCCGGTAATCGAGGCCGCGGCCCCGACGTTCCGAGTCGACACGCCACTGACCAGCCTCCGGGCAGGGATTCGCACCGACGCCGCCTGGCGATCGTGGCGGCTGATCGCGTCCGACTGGGAGCAGCGGCTCTGGGATGCGGGAGTCGCTGGCGTAACTACCGTCGAGACCCACGCCCAGGTCGGTGACACCGGCGCCAAGGACCGGAGCCACATCGGCGAGCTCGCCGCGAACGTGGACTTCGCGATCGTCGGGCTCGGCACCTGCGGCTCATGCACTTCCTTCGCCATCGCCGACGCAGTGGCGATCGAGCAACGCGAGCGGCCCGTGATCGCCGTCGTCACCGAAGAGTTCGCGACCCACGGCCGGAACATGGCGAAGCACCTGGGTCACGCCGATCTCTCCGTGCTGGTGCTCCCCTACCCGCTCGAAGCCCGCCCCGACGCGGAGCTGCTCGAGATCTCGGCCGAGTACTACCCCCGGGCACTCGAGCTGCTCGGGGTCGACGCGTGACGCTCACCGGCGAACAGGTCGAGGTTCCGGCCGATCCGCACGCGCTCTACGAGCGCTCACTCACCGAACAATGGGGCGACGGCGCGCCGGTACTCCCCCCGACCGATGCCGCAATAGAGCTGCTCCTCGCCGGCACGGCCGAGCCGGCTGATCACGTCGTCGGCGTCTTGCCTCCGCAGTACGGCGTCGCCACCGTTGAGCTCGTCGCCGCCAATGCCGCGATGGCCGGAGTCGAACCCGAGGCGTTCCCCCTCGTTCTCGCCGCCCTCGAAGCACTCTGTGTACCCGAGTGGAACGCGTTCGGACTCACGACCACCACTTCGAGCGTGTTCCCGATGCTGATCGCCAACGGACCATCACGCGACGCGCTCGGGATCGACTTCCGGGCCGGCTGCATGGGTGGCGCGGGGGGGCGTGGCTCGATGACCATCGGACGCGCGGTGTCGCTCTGCCTGCGCAACATCGGTGGCCAACGCGCCGGTGAGACTTCGCGCACGGTGTTCGGTCAACCGGCGCGCTTCGGGATGTGCTTCGGCGAATGGGAGGAAAGGTCACCCTGGCCGTCACTCGCACAGCGGCGCGGCTACCCGGCCGACGTCGACGTAGTCACAGTGCACGGCGGCAAGGGAACATTCCCGCTCGCCGACATTCACAACGATGACCCACGCGACTTGCTATACCTGCTGGCGAAGAGCCTCGCCTATCCCCTGGCGAACATGTTCCTCGGCAACGCCGAGAACGGTGAGGTCGTGCTCGCGGTCAACCCAATGTGGGCCGAGCGGTTCGGTGCCGCGTTTCCCGATCTCGCTGACCTGCAGGCATTTCTCCACGAGCACGCGTGGCAACCGCTCGATCTCTGGCCCGAACCGAACCGCAACATCTTCCGGGCGAAGGGCCGTGTCGGCGCTCACGATCGCGTCTATCTCACCGGCCGACCTGACCAGATCGTCCCGGTCGTGTGCGGCGGTCTCGGCAGCCTGCACGCGATCGCGCTTCCCAGCTTTGGCGAGAGTCAGATGCAGAGCTCCGTCGCCCGGCGCACCGGTTGAGCATGGACCCCCAGCTGATCGCCGAAGCCGTCGATGAAGTCGGTCGCGTGCTGCGCGGCGACGGTGCCGATCTCCTTCTGCTCGAGGCCGATCCGAAGACGCTCCGCATCCGGCTCGAGCTCCGGCTCGACAATGTCGAATGCGCGGACTGCGTACTCCCGCCCGACCAACTCAGCCAGACCATCACCCAGGCGATCCGACGACGCATGGCCGGTGAATTCGAGCTTGTACTCGACGACCCGCGGACCTGAGCTATGGCCGGCGATGCGGCACGGCTATGGAGCGCGCTCGTCGACGTCTACCAACCGGTGCTACGCGATGTAGTCGCTGATCTCGAACGCGACGCGGGAATCGACTCGGGAAGCTACTCGGCGCTCGCCTATCTCGATCGGGCATCGGGTCGGCTCCGGATCGGCGAGCTACACGCGCTCATGCGCGTGCGCTACAGCCAGCCCGGCCTGAGCCGACTGGTACAGCGCATGGAAGCCGATGGTCTGCTGAAGCGAACGGTGGACCCTACCGACCGACGGGTCACCACGCTCATGTTGACGCGTGCCGGCCGGGCTTGCTTTCGCGCTGCCCGCGCGATCTACGACACCGCGCTCGAAGAGCACCTCGGATCTTTCGTGAACGCGCGAGAGGCGCAGTCGGTAACCGCCGCTCTCACTCGGATCGCCGCCGCCCGGTCCGCGTAGTTCAGCGTACGACGAGCGCCGCTGGATTCGTGGCGACCATCATTCGGATATCGGCGCTTGACATGCCTTCGACTGCGAGCGCGTCGGCGAACCGTTGCAATCCCTCGGCGGGAGGATCGTTCACCGCCTGGCCGTAGTCACTAGCCACCGTGCAATGGTCGACACCGATTCGTCTCGCCGCACCGGCGAGATCGGCGACAGGTCGCGTTGCCAACGCGCCGATGCATGTGAGCGCGCACAACTCGATCGTCGCGCCCAGCTCAGCGAGCTCGGCGCATTCGTCGACGCTGAGGTTGGGGCCCGCGAGCTCCTCCATCGCGTGAGTGACCAGGACCTTCTGACGGTTGGCATATTCCCGGGCGACCACGTGGTGTTCTTGGGAAGTTGTGTGTCCAGTCGCCAGTACGGCACCGTGATCGCGACAGAGATCGGCTATCTCGCGCACCTCGGGAAGGAGCCCGCCCTCGTCATCGACAACCACTAGGCCCGGGCCCGGAATCCCGAGCTGCGCCGCCACCCCGTTCGCGACATCTTGGCGCGACGAGAGCGTCGGCAACCACACGATCCGGCCGCCAAGCATGAGCGCGACCTCTACCGCGACCGGATTGAGGCCACCGATCTCATGATCGCAGCAGATCCCACCGAACACGCCGATACCATCGACAGCTTCGGCAACGATCCGGGCGAGCTGAGCTGTTGGTTCGCTGTGCGACTTGAGCAACACGCCGGCGTGACCGGCATCACGGGCCTGCGCCGCGGCCTCGATCGCGGTGACCGACCGCTGACGGTGTGCATCGGGACCGTAGTGGCAGTGCAGATCGATCGCCCCGGTGATGTCGACAGTCACGCCCCCAGTTTCGCACACCGGCTCGCACTTCGAATCTCCAGATCTCCTCGGTTGCGGCGTAGGTTTCTCGGTATGAACATTCCGCTCGGTGTCGCCGAGATCGTTTACGCATCGGAACCCGACGTCGCTAAACGGGCCGAACTGGCGCGCGCCGACGGCTTCGACCACATCGACGTGATGCTCGGTGTCGACCCCGACGACCTCGTACTGCCTATCGGATGCCCGACTGCGTTCCCCAAGCCTGCACCGACGTGGTGTGCGACCCCTGCCCCGCCCGACGGCGAGGGCGCGTGGGAGCGCACAGTGCGCTGGTGGCGCGCCGCACCCCAGGCGCTGTGTGAACCGTGGGTCGGCGCATCCGTGAACTCCTTCGAGCGCGTCCGCTCCCTCGCCGACGAAGTCCCCGGCCTCCGGTTCCTCATCGATACCGGCCACGTCACCGGCTGGGGTGGCGACGTGGCCGAGCTCCTCCCCTACGCCGGTCACATCCAGCTCCGTGATGCGCGGCCCGGCGCGGCACAGGTGCCCCCCGGTGAGGGCGACGTCGATTTCGCGGGGATCCTGGCGCGTCTCGACAAGCTCGGCTACCGGGGCGCTCTCTCGATCGAGTACTTCGATCTCCCAGAGCACGGATGGCGTTGCGAAGACCCACCGGCCTACGCGCGTGCGCTGCGCGAGCTTGTCACGACGCTCGGCTGAGCGCGATTCCCGCAGTACCCATGAGGTCGAGGAAATTGTCGCAGTAGAAGCGTTGACGCACCTCGGCACTGAGACCCCCAAGCGAGGCCTCGAAGCGTTCGACCGGGCGGCGACCGCCTTCGACGTGCGGGTAGTCAGACGAGAACAAACACACCTCGGGGCCGGTCTGGCCGATGATCCACCCGACGTCTTCGGTTGGGTAGGGCGTGAACCGGACCTGGCGGCGCACGTAGTCGCTGGGTCGCATCGAAAGCGCCTGCAACCGTTCTTCGTGGCGCCCGAACGCCTCGAAGGCCGCCTCCATCTGTCGCATCCACGACGGCACCCAGATCGCGCCCTGTTCGATCACGCCGATCCGCAACGTCGGGAACCGCTCGAGCACGCCGTCGAAGATCATCGTCGCGAGAGTCTGCGCGGGCGGGCCCGGAATGCCCATGTAGTCAACGGACCGGAAGTTCTCATCCCCTCCGTGGAAGTCGGGAGGAACCGGGAGCCCGTTGCGAAAGTAGTCAGCATCGATCAGATCATCCGTTCCGCCGACGTGGAACACCACCGGAATCCCTGCGTCCTGGGCGCGGGCCCAGACCGGATCGAGCCCTAGATGGCTCGGAGAATGACCGGCCGGACATCCCGAGGCGACCAACAGCGCCGCCGCGCCCATCGCGATCGCCTCGTCGGCCATCGCCGCGGCGCGCTCGAAGTCGGCCAATGGCACGTACGCGGTCGCGAGCAGCCGCGGGTCGACCGAGCAGAACTCGACCATCCCGCGGTTGTGGGCGCGGGCGACGCCGTACGCGAAATCGAGGTCGCCTCCGTGCTCCCAATCGTGGAGACGCCGGTTGTAGAACGTGTTGAATACCAACTGGCTCGAGAATCCGAGCAGATCAAGCGCTCGGGCACGATCGTCGGCGACGAACGCGCCGGTTGCGGAATAGTTCTTGCGACGCATGATCTCGTCGGCTTCGACAGCGCGGTACTCATCGGACGCGTGCTCGGCGCGCAGCCGTGTGAACGTCGCGTCAAGATCGCGGAGCTGTTCGGCCGGGTCGCCGGTCTGGCGCAGCTCGTTACCTCCAGCGAGAGGTAGCGAATCGATCCGGTCGGCCAATCCGGGATCCGCATGGTCACGCAGCCACGTCGGCGTCTCCATGATGTGTGCGTCTGCATCGTGCACAACGCGCCCGCTCGCGTACGGCATCTGATCACCCCCGGGAATCACTCTACCGCCCGACACCGATTGGCGTTCTCGATGGCTCGCACAGCTCGAGTGCGGTGTGGCCGAGGATAAGTTCGGCGCAGGCTGGGGCGCGACCTTTCCCAAGGCCCCCGGTCGCGCTAGCCCGTCGCCGCGAGCGCGCGCGCGAAGGCGCCGACGCCTTCGTCAAGCTGTTCGTCGGTGGCGACGAGCGGTGGGATCCAGCGGACGACGTTGCCGAACGAGCCCGCGGTCATGAACAAGACTCGGCCGTGCTCGACGCAGTGTCGCGTGATCGCACCGGCTCGCGCCGCGTCGGGCTTCCCCGCGCCGTCGACGATCTCAGCGCCGACCATCAGTCCCGGTCCGCGAACGTCACCGAGCGCGGGATGCTCGTCGGCGAGCCCGCGCAGTGCCGCAGTCAGCCGTGCCCCCTTCGCCCGGACGTCGTCGAGGAACCCCGGTGCGTCGATCACGTCGATGGTCGCGAGCGCGGCCGCGCAGCCCATCGGGTTCCCGCCGTAGGTGCCGCCGTGCGAACCCGTCGGCCACCGCCGCATCAGCTCCGCCGACGAACCGACCGCCGAGATCGGGAACCCGGACGCGAGGCCCTTGGCCATGATCAGCACGTCGGGAGTTACGCCCTGGTCCTCGCACGCGAAGAAGCGACCGGTCCGGCCGAAGCCGGTCTGGATCTCGTCGAGGACGAAGAGGATGCCGTGCGAGCGGCACCGCTCGGCGATGCCGGCGAGGAAGCCGGGAGGAGCTGGGAGGTACCCACCTTCGCCGAGCACCGGCTCGATGACCATGGCCGCGGTCTCGCCCGGCGCGGTCTGGGTCGCGAGCACGAGGTCGAGCTCGGCGAGGCAACGCGCGACCGCGTCGGCTTGCGACTCGCCGGTGGCAAAGGGGTTCGGAAACGGCGCGACGAACACACCCGCGGGCAGGGGCGCGTGCCCGGCGCGGTATCCGATCTTCGACGTCGTCATCGCCATGGTCTGCGCGGTCCGACCGTGGAAGCTGCCCTGGAACACGACCAGGTGCGGGCGACCGGTGACCTGGCGCGCGAGCTTCACCGCGCCTTCGACCGCTTCGGCCCCTGAGTTGGCATAGAAGAACCGCTCGATTCCGTCAGGCGTGACCTCGTCGAGGCGTACACCGAGCTTTTCGAGCAGGGGATGCCGGTACACATTGACTTGCGCGTGAATGAAGCGACCGGCCTGGTCGCGGATCGCGGCGACCACGTCGGGATGGCAGTGGCCGGTGTTGACCACGCCGATCCCGCTCGTGAAGTCTAGGTACTCGGTGCCGTCGACCGCGGTTACGACCGCCCCCGAGCCGGACACGACCTCGAGATCGGTGACGCGAAACCATACGTCGGCGACGTGCGAATCCATGGGCTCTCCGACTCGTTGGTTGCGAAACGCCAGGTTACCCGGACCCGTCGCCGACCGGCCCGCCCCCGAGGGGTGCGGCCATCACCACGCGTTGTTCCATGGCAAGGCCCATCGCGAGCTCGTGCTCCCAGACGACGCGGTGCGCGTCGGTCCAGGTTCCGACCGGGAGCACCGAGAAGCCGAGTCCGGCGTAGAACGGAGCGTTCCACGGGATGCCGACGAACGTGGTGAGCGTCACGCGCTCGCAGCCCGAGTCGGCCGCCCACTCGCACACCGCGGCCACGAGGCGGCGCCCGATGCCACGCCGCCCCCACGACGGGAGGACGTCGAGCTCCTGCAGGTGGGCGTCGTCGCCGCACCAGATCGCGAGCGCGAAGCCGACCACATCACCCGTTCCACCGTCGGCGACCGCTACCCAGAGCCGCGACGCACCGATCGCGTCGGTGAGGAGCGACGTCGCGGCCGGTTCGTCGGGGATGCCGTCGAGCAGGCCGGTGCCGTCGAACATCGTCGCCGCTTCCTTCTCGACCGCCTGCACGGCCTCGATCTCGTCGAGGCGTGCGAGGCGGACCAGAACGTCAGCTGCGTGCGGCGATCGGGAGGTGCGATCGATCGGTCAGCGACCCGACGACGTGCGGCGCTGCCGCGACCTGTTGTTACGCGCCGGACGGTCCCGATGGGTGCGTGCACCCGACGGGCGATGCGGCTCGGGGCCGGTCTCGAACCCGAGCTCGCGACGCATCTTGCGACTGTCGCGCTGCTGGTCGGCGCCGACGAACGAGATCACGACACCGGAAGCACCCTTGCGGGCGGTGCGGCCGGAGCGGTGCACATAGGTCTTGGCGTCTTCCGGCGGGTCGAAGTGCACGACGCACGCGACGTCGTCGACGTGGATGCCGCGGGCGGCTACGTCGGTCGCGATGAGTGCCTGAACCGAGCCGCGTTGGAACGCCTGGAGCGCACGGTCCCGTTTGTTCTGCGAGAGGCCACCGTGAATCGGAGCCGCCCGAACACCAGTGCTCTCGAGCTTCTTGGCGAGCTTGTCGGCGCCGTGACGCGTCCGGCAGAACACGATCGTCGCGCCCTCCGCGCCGATCACCTCGGCGGTGCGCGTCACTCGATCGTGGAACTCGACCTCTTCGAAGCGGTGCTCGGCGTCCATGCCGTCGTTCTCCACACCCTCGACCTCGTGACGGGCCGGGTCGTGCTGGTACTTCTTGGTGAGCACGGCGACGTCGCCGTCGAGCGTGGCCGAGAACAACACGGTCTGACGCTTCTCGGCGGTGGCGTCGAGGATGCGCTTCACTGCGGGCAGGAAGCCCATGTCAGCCATCCGGTCGGCCTCGTCGATGACGACAATCTCGACGATGCTGAGATCAACGACGCGCTGCTCGATCAGGTCTTCGAGCCGGCCGGGGCAGGCCACGAGGATGTCGACACCGCGGCGAAGGTTCCGCCGCTGCGGGTCGTAACCGACTCCGCCGTATACGGAGAACACGCGGCGGCCGCGGACCTTGGCCAGCGGAGCGAGCTCACGCTCGATCTGCGCCGCGAGCTCACGGGTCGGGGCGAGGATGAGGGCGCGAGGGCGATTCGGCTTGGAGCGACCGACCCGCTCGACGAGCGGCAGCCCGAAGGCGAGCGTCTTGCCCGAGCCGGTCGGAGCGCGTCCGCAGACATCACGCCCGGCGAGCTGATCGGGAATGGTCGCCGTCTGGACCGGAAACGGGGATTCGATGCCGCGCGAACTGAGCGCGGCGGCGAGGTCGGCGGGTACGCCGAGATCGGTGAAGCTGGACACGTTGGTTCTCCTTGGCCCCGGGACGGGGCGGTCGTTGCACCCCTTGTACGGAGCGCTCGTTGTGGACCGGCGCACTCACCCGATCAGCGCGGCGCACCATCAACGAGAAGGCGGGGCAACGAGGTTCGAGACGGACCGTTCTCCTGCGATCCCTGATCGACTGGTGTCGTCGGGAACCGCGGACAGTCCTGAGAAGCGATGGGTTCGCGGAAGCGAACACGACCACGGTAGCAGATAAACCGACCCTATCCGAACCGCGGCCTCACCTCAGGGCTCTACAAACCGGCAGGCTCCGCCGCCACGGCCAGACGTTCGAGGGTCTGTTCCATTGTCTGGCGGTTGTGGCTGACCCGGTCTGTGACCCCGCTCGCGGGCTTTCCCGCCAGCATCGCGATGCGACCGCGATGATCCGTCCAGGTCTCGGTGACCCGACACCCTTCGGCGGTCGGCTCGAAGACATAGGCCCAACGGGCCACCTTCAACGGGCCAACGGTGACGTCGAAGGCGAACTCCTTGCCGGGTTCGGCGACGACGACCTTGCACATCGTCGACCACCGCTTCTTGCCGTTGCGGTTCTTGCCCCGGAACTTCGCACCGACGGCGGGACCCGACTCACCACCGACCCACTCGCATGCCTCGGTCTCGGTAGACCACTCCCCCATGCGTTCAATGTCGGCGACGAGGCCATATAGATCATTCGGATCGGCGGTGATGAAGCGTTCGACCTGCACCGTTTGTTCCATGGAGCTGACCCTACGACCATGTCACCGGCCCGACAAGCACTCGTGTTCGCCACTCCGCCCCTTCTCCTAGGGTTTCACCTGTGCTGGAAACCTCCACCGCGGTGGATGACCAAGTGATCTCCTGGCCCGGCGACAACTCCTCGCTCAGCGGCGGATCGTGACGCGGCCCGCGGCATCCCCACGCGCCGTCGCCGCCGCTCGCGGCTCCGTACCGGTCGATCTCCTCCTCACGGGAGGAAGCGTGTTCGTCCCCACGACGCGCGAATGGATCGCGACCGATCTCGCGATCTGTGATGGTTTCGTCGTCGGCTGGGGGCCACGCGACGCGCTCCAGACCGTAGATGTCGGTGGCGCCGCCCTTACTGCTGGGTTCGTCGACGCGCACATGCACCTCGAATCGACCAAGCTCTGGGTCGACGAGTTCGTGCGCAGCGTGCTTCCTCGCGGTACCACCGCCGTGGCTGCCGACCCGCACGAGATCGCCAACGTGTTCGGCGTGCCCGGTGTGGTTGCGCTGGCCGAAGCCGCGGCCCTCCTGCCCTTCACGTTCGGGGTATGCGCGTCGAGCTGCGTGCCCGCGTCGCCGTTCGAGAGCGCGGGCGCCGAGCTCGGCGTGGAAGACGTGCGCCAGCTGCTCGACGAGCACGGCGCGATCGGCGTCGCCGAGGTCATGAACTTCCCAGGGGTGATCGCGGGTAATCCCGACCTCGTAGCCAAAATCAACGCGGCCGGCTCACGGCGCGTCGACGGTCACGCGCCCGGCCTCCGCGGCGAGCAGCTCGATGCCTATCTTGCCGCCGGGATCGAATCCGATCACGAGTGCACCGAGCTCGCGGAAGCCGAGGAGAAGCGGCTCAAGGGGATGTGGGTCTTCATCCGTGAAGGGTCGGCGAGTCGCAACCTCGCCGATCTCATTCCCATGGTGGTGCGCCACGGGACCCGCAACGTCGCGCTCTGCAGCGATGACCGGGAGCCGGATCTCCTGCTCACGCGCGGACATATCGACGACTGCGTGCGTCTCGCGGTCGAGCACGGAGTGACGCTCGAAGACGCCTTGGTGCTGGCGACGCTCAACGCTGCGGAATACCACAACCTTCACCACCTCGGGATGCTCGGGCCGGGCTACCAGGCAGACGTGCTCGCGTTCGATTCCCTTGCCGAGCTTCGTCCGACGCAGGTGTGGCAGCGAGGCCGGCTCGTCGTCGACGGGGGAACGATCGTGCCCGGCGCGGTCAGCTCGACACCACCACCTGCGTGGATGCTCGCCTCGGTGCACATAGGGAACGTTCCCAGCCCGGCCGATCTCGATCTCGCTCCGCCCCCAGGGGGCGCAGCTCGGGTGATCGGGCTGGTTCCCGGCCAGATCATGACCCGAAACCTGGTGCTCGATGTCACCGATCGAGCGCTCGACGTGGCAAGAATCGCGGTGATCGAACGGCATCATGCAACCGGCCGGATCGGTCGGGGCTGGGTCTGCGGGTTCGGATTGGCCCGCGGCGCAATCGCTTCGACTGTCGCGCACGACGCGCACAACTGCATGGTCGTCGGCGCGCGCGGGCCGGAAGGACCGAGCGACATGGCGGCTGCGGTCGCCCGCCTCGCCGAGATCGGTGGGGGCCAGATCGCGGTGCTCGACGGTCGGGTACTGGCTGAGGTCGCTCTACCGATCGGTGGCCTAATGTCACCACTCCCGGCGCGTGAGATCGCCGACCTCGTCGCCACCGTGAACACCGCGGCCGCGCGCGATCTTGGAGTCACCGCTGCCGCGCCATTCATGAATCTCTCGTTTCTCGGCCTCTCGGTGATCCCTCAGTTGCGAATCACCGACAAGGGCCTCGTCGACGTCGACGCGTTCGAGCTCATCGACGTCGTTCCCTGACGGCACTACCGTCACCAAGATGAGCGGAGCCGCCGACAAGACCGTCGCATTGGCCTACGACAGCACCGGTGAGGGCTTTCCTCTCGTGCTCGTCCACGGCTTCACCGGAAGCTCACTCGACTGGGTCGACGTGATCGAACCACTGGCAGAAGATCGCCAGGTCGTCACCTTTGATCATCGGGGTCATGGTGACAGCCCCAACACCGGCGATGCCGCGTCGTACACATTCGACCAACTCGTCGACGACATGACCGAGATGCTCGAAGACCTCGAACTGGATCGCTTCGACCTGCTCGGTCACTCCATGGGCGGAATCGTCTCGATGCGCTACGCGCTTGCGCACCCCGAGCGCGTGCGGTCGCTCATCCTCATGGACACCGCGGCAGAGGCAAGTGCCGACAACACCGACATGATGCGGGCCGGGATCGAACAGGTCCGGATCCAGGGAACATCGGCCTTGTACGAGTTGATCCAGGGCTTCCTCGGCGAAGGCGCGCTCGCCGACTCCCGACGCGCCCGCATGCAGACCAAGCTCGGTCAGATGGATCCGGTGGCATTCACCGAGCTCGGCGAGGAGCTCCTTACCTATCCGTCGGTCCTCGATCAGCTGGCCGGCCTGAGAATCCCGACAACGGTGATCGTGGGAGTGAACGATCACGCTCTCCGCGGGCGGGCCGATGATCTCGCGGCGACCATCCCCGGAGCCGAGCTCGTGGTGATCCCCGATGCCGCGCACTCGCCCCAAGAGGAGAACCGCGACGCGTGGCTCGCGGCCGTCGGCCACCACCTCTCCCGCGTCGGCTGAGCACCCGACCAGAGGCAGTCGTCGTTCCCCGTCAAGCTTCAGTTGGCTTCTTGGATCGGCTGGGGGAGACCCGCGGGGGCTCGTTGGGCTGCTTCGGATACTGCGGTGGCCATGGCGCATCCATCAGGCCGTCGGCCATGTCGTGCTCCGACTGCTCGAGCAGGGATCCGATCGATTGCGGATCGTCGTACATCTGCGCCCACGGATCGCCCTGGGTCGCGAGCCGACCGGGAACGGTGGCGAGTGTCAGCGCTCGCGGGTCCACGTCGACGAGGTCCTCCCAGGTGAGTGGCGTCGACACCTGACCGTGAGGGTTGGCCCGTACTGACCACGCACCGAAGACCGTCTTGTGCGGGGCGTTCTGGTTGAAGTCGACGAACACGCGCTCACCGCGCTCCTCCTTCCACCATTTCGCGGTGATGAGATCCGGACGGCGACGCTCGAGCTCGCGCGCCGCCGCAACCGCCGCCGCGCGCACGTCGTAGGGAGTCCACCGTTGCTTCAGACGCGCGTAGATGTGCACCCCGCGGTTGCCGGTCGTCTTCGGGTAGGCGACGATGCCATGCTCGCTGAGCAGGGTCCGCACCTCACCACAGGCTTCCCGGATCATGTCGAACGTCACGCCCGGGCTCGGATCGAGATCGAGACGGAGCTCGTCGGCGATCTCGGGATGCGCCGCGTGGTTGGGCCACACATGGAACCCGAGGCACCCGAGGTTGACGGCCCACGCGACGTGCGCGAGGTCGGCGACGACCAGCGCTTCCGACTCCGTTCCGTTGGGCGTCGAGACCACCGTCGTCGTCAACCAATCGGGCGCGTTCTTCGGAACCCGCTTCTGAAAGAACGATGGTCCGTCGACTCCGCTGGGGAAGCGCTGCAGCATCACTGGGCGGCCACCCATGGTCGCCATGAGAGGTCCCGCCACGGAGACGTAGTACTGGACGAGGTCCCGCTTGGTCTCGCCCCGTTCGCCAAACAGCACTTTGTCGGGGTGGGTGAGCGACACGTTGTGACCGTCGAGTGTGATCGTCGTCCTATCGGCCATCGCCACGGCAACCGACGTTAGCGACCCCGTCCTCGGCACGTGCATCAACCGTCACGCATCGGTAGCGTCGGCCTCATGCCTCGACTCCGACAGGTCCCCCGCAGTGAAGCCGCGCCGTCGGTACTGGTCCTGTACGACATGCTCTTCGGCGATCGCGACCCGATCGGGCAACCGGGAACCGTCACCGGCACTCCCGGTGATTGGTGGACGGTCTTCGCGCTCGTGCCCGAGATATTCGAGCACAGCATCGCAGGCTTTGCCCTGTACCGGAACCCGCAGAGGTCACTCGATCCGCAGCTCCGGGAGCTCGCGCAGTGCCGGGTCGGATGGGCCAGCGGTAGTCAGTTCGTCTTTTCCCAGCACTGCAAGTCGCTGCGCACCGAAGGAGTCGACGAGGAGAAGATTGCGGCGATTCCACACTGGTCGGCCGCAAGTTGCTACACCCCGATCGAACGGGCGGTGTTGGCCTACACCGATGCCCTTGCCCTTGACCACGGTCGGGTCGACGAAGGCGTGTTCGACGCGCTGCGAGAGCAGCTCTCCGACGAGGAGATCCTCGAGCTCACCTACATCACGTCGCTCTACATGATGCACGCGGTGATGTCGCGGGCGCTGCGAACCGAGTTCGACGACCGCGACGACCCGGTCGTCGAGGTCCGCGCTCCGGGCGACGACCAGACCTTCCGCATTTCCGACTGACGAGGATCTCCTACATGTCTGATCTCTTCTCCATCTCCGGCAAGGTCGCGCTCGTCACCGGCGGGTCCCGTGGGATCGGTCTGATGATCGCTTCGGGCTTCGTCGAAGCGGGTGCACGCGTCTACATCTCATCGCGAAAGGCCGACGTGTGCGACGCCGTCGCGGCTGAGCTCGCGACACGGGGCGAATGCATCTCGATCCCTGCCGACCTCTCGACCGAGGCGGAATGCCACCGCCTGGCCACCGCCGTTGCCGAGCGCGAGGACCGGCTCGACATCCTCGTCAACAACGCCGGCGCGACCTGGGGAGCGCCGCTCGAGACGTTCGACGACGCGGCTTGGGACAAAGTCCTCGCGATCAACGTCAAAGGTGTCTTCCATCTCACCAAGTTCCTCCTCCCGCAACTCGAAGCCGCCGGCACCGCCGAGGCACCCGCGCGCGTGATCAACATCGGCTCGATCGACGCAATTCAGGTGCCGCTGCTCGAGACTTACTCGTACTCGGCGTCGAAGGCGGCGGTGCACCAGCTGACGCGTCATCTCGCGAAGCGACTCGCGCCCAGCATCACCGTGAACGCGATCGCCCCGGGGCCGTTCGAGTCGAAGATGATGGCCGCGACACTCGAGTCATTCGGTGAGCAGATCGCCGCGAGCGCGCCCTTGAAACGCATCGGACGGCCCGACGACATGGCCGGCACCGCAATCTTCCTTGCGTCGCGCGCCGGCTCCTACCTGACGGGAGCGGTCATCCCCGTCGACGGAGGCATCGCGACCGTCGGCTGAGGGACCCGATCTGAGAACGGCGGTTGCGGGTCGTACTCGATGGCAAGCTGGATGGCCTGGGCCACCTCCGGCCCCGCGATCTCGCCCGCCAGCGTCAATCCCATGTCGATGCCCGACGACACCCCGGCCGCGGTGATGATCTTTCCCCGCCGGACCACACGGTCTCCCGTCGGCTTCGCCCCGAAGCTTGCGAGCTCGTCGTACGAGCACCAGTACGTCGCCGCGTCGAGGGTCTGGACGTCGTCGAACACGACGAAGATGATGCGCCGGGCGTCTTCCATGGACCCATGCTGGCGGAACCACGCTTTGGCATCAATGACCAGTTCCTGATGATTTAGGCCAGACGCGACCTCACCCTCCGCCAGAGGGGAGCGGTCGGGCGCGTCGGGCCGGTATCGTCGGCCGGCATGGGGGTTGCAATGGAGCCGACGGTCGCCGAACTCGTGCGTGCCCGCTCCGCCGACGACCGGCCGGCGCTCACCTTCGAAGGCCAGACCTGGACCTGGGCCGAGGTGGTGCACGAGATGGAAGTGCGAGCCGTCCGCCTCCGACGCCTCGTCTCGGCCGAACCCCCCCACGTCGGCGTTCTGCTCGAGAACACCCCGGAGTTCGTCTTCTTGATCGGTGGCGCGGCGCTGAGCGGCCATGTCGTCGTCGGCCTCAACCTGACCCGACGCGGCGAGGAGCTGGCTCGAGACATTCGCCACACCGATTGCGCTGTGGTCATCACCGATGCCGCCCAGGTCGAGCTGCTCGACGGGCTCGATCTAGGCCGGGCCGGCGATCACGTGCTCCTCGTCGGTTCGCCCGACTACGACACCGACACCGACACCGACTACGACACCGACACCGACCACCCCACGCCCGACGACCTCCTATTGCTCCTGTTCACCTCGGGTTCCAGCGGAGCGCCGAAGGCGGTGCTCGCGACCCAGGGCCGTGTCGCCCTGGCCGCGTCGGCTGCTATGGGCTTCCGTCCCGACAACGTCCTCTACTGCGCGATGCCGCTCTTCCACGGCAACGCGCTCATGTCTTCGTTGTTCCCCGCGCTCGGCTCTGGCGCGAGCATCGTTCTGAAGCGCCGGTTCTCGGCATCGGCCTTCCTGCCCGACGTGCGCGCGCACGGCTGCACGTTCTTCAGCACGGTCGGCCGAGCACTCTCGTACATCCTCGCTACCCCGGAGCTGCCTGACGACAGTGACAACCCGCTGACAGTTGTGCTCGCACCCGAATCGTCGAGCACCGACCAACGGCAGTTCCGCAAGCGGTTTGCGACAATCGTCGTCGCCGGATACGGGTCGAGTGAAAACGCGATCGTGATGATCCCCAAAGCGGGGATCCCGCGCGATGCGCTGGGCGTGCCGCTCGACGGCCAGGACATCGCGATCATCGACGTCGAGTCGGGCACCGAGTGCCCACGGGCGCGCTTCGATTCCGAAGGAAAGCTGCTCAATTCCGACGCCGCGATCGGTGAGATCGTGGGTCGCAACGTCGTCGGCGGATTCGAGGGCTACTACAACAACCCCGAGGCGACCCGCGAACGCGTTCGCGATGGTTGGTACTGGTCGGGTGACCTCGGCTACCGCAACGCCGACGGCATATTCTTCTTCGCCGGTCGCACCGCCGACTGGCTCCGCGTCGACGGGGAGAACTTCGCCGCCGCGCCCGTCGAACGCATCATCGAACGGTTCCCAGGCGTCGCGGGCGTCGCCGTCTACGGCGTCCCCGACGAACGCACCGTCGACGACCAGGTCATGGTCGCGCTCGAGCTCACGACCGGTGTTGGGTTCGACCCCGAGGCGTTCGACGCGTTCCTCGACTCCCAGCGCGATCTCGGGACCAAGTGGCGGCCCCGGTACGTGCGTCTGGTCCGCAATCTCCCGGTGGGCGCGACGACGAAGATCGACAAGGCGCCGTTGCGCCGTGACCGATGGGACGGGCGCGATCCGATCCATTGGCGGCAGGAGCGGGGCGGGCCGCTCGCAGCCATGACCGATGACGACCGGGTTGAGCTCCGACGGCGGTTCGTCGAGCACGGTCGCGACATTGCCCTCACGGGAAGTCGCTGAATGGACCAGGAGGCGCGCTTCGACATCGACCCCGCAGTCCCCGGCTTCTTCCTCCGACCCGACTATTACGAAATCCTCGGACGGCTCCGCGCCGAGGCCCCGATCTACGAGTGCGCGCCGGGCGTGAAGCTCGTCACCCGTTACCACGATATTCGCGAGATCAGCCGTGATCCGGAGCGGTTCTGCTCCGGTCGGGGTGTGTTGGTCAACGATCCCCTGCGTTCCGGCGGCACGATCGAGGGTTCGATCCTGCACATGGACCCGCCCCGACACAACCAGTGGCGGCGCATCCTCAACCGCGAGTTCGCGGGTCGCGCGCTCAGCCCCATGGAGACCACGATCCGGCGGCTCGCCGTCGGCTTGATCGAGGCGATCCCGTTCGACGAAGAGGTCGACATCGTCGATCTCCTCGCAGCTCCCCTGCCGGTGTTGGTGATCGCGGAGCTGCTCGGGGTTCCCGAAGACAGCCAGACCGACTTCCGGCGCTGGTCCGACGCGGCCATAGCCGCGACCGACGGCCAAGAGTCCATGTCGCCCGAGGATCAGCAGAGCATCGGCGAACTGGTCAGCTTCCTCGATGACCACGCGCGAGCGATGGCCGAACAGCCCGGTTCCGACATCGTCTCCCTGCTCGTGCAATCCGAGATCGACGGTCGCAAGCTCACACCGAGCGAACTCATGGTGTTCAACATGTCGTTGCTCGTCGCTGGCAACGAGACCACGCGTCACCTGATCTCGGGCGGGATGGCTGCGCTCGCAGAGCAACCTGCGGCCAGGGCACAGCTCGCAGCCGAGCCCACGCTCATCCCCGGCGCAGTCGAGGAGTGCCTGCGCTGGGTCACGCCGATCCAACAGTTCGCCCGCACCTCGACGAGCGCGACCGAGCTGTCGGGAACGTCGATCGCCGAAGGCGACTACCTCGTGATGCTCTACGCGTCCGGCAACCGCGACGAAGCCGCGTTCGGGCCGACCGCCTCCGAGTTCGACGCGCTGAGGGCCGTGACCGTTCCGAACCTTGCGTTCGGATTCGGTGAGCACCTCTGCCTAGGCGCTGCGCTCGCCCGGATGGAGGCACGGATCCTCTTCGAGGAGCTGCTCGAGCGGCGCCCGCAGTACAAGGTCACCGGCCCCGGCGAGTGGCTGGGTTCGAGCCTCGTGCGCGGCGCCCACTCCCTCCCGATGATGTTCACCGAGGTAGCGGGGATCTGATCGAACTACCAACCACCAGAGGGCGACGGCAAGCGGATGCCCGTCACCCCCTGAGAGTCGGCTAGGTGGGATCAGGTGTTGGCGGCAGGTTTCGCAGGCCCACCGTTGGGAGGTCCACCGTTGGGAGGTCCACCGTTGGGCCCTCCTCGGGGTCCGAACGGCTGGCCTTCGGTGATGTGGGATGCGGCGACGGTGCTGCCCTTGGAGCCGGGCTTTCCCCGCACCATCACCCGGTCACCGACAGCCAGGTCGCTCACCTTCGCCTTCTTCACCAGCGAGACCGTCGTCGCGCCAGTCGTGGTCACGGTGACCGTGGATCCGTCATCCTTGGTGACCGTTAGCGTCGAACCGTCGATTGACGCGACGACTCCGTGCACCCGATCGAACCCCCGGCCGCCGCGGGCGTGCGGGGTTCCATTCGGGCCGCTCTTCTCGTTGGCATCGGGTCTATCGACTCCGCCGGCCTTGTCGGCCTTGTCGGCTCCACCGGGCGCGCCGTTCGGTCCGCCCCGCCGGTTCGGGGGCGCGATGTCGGCACTGTCGATGATGTGCTGGGCCACCGACTGGGTCGCTGCCGGGTCGTCGGTGCCCGAGCTGATGACGCCGACGTGATCCCCGACTACCACATTCGCGAGAGTGCCGACCTTGGCGGTGACGACGGTGGTGGAGTCGGATGTCGTTACCTTCACTACGTCGCCTCCCCGACCGGAGACGCTGAATTTGGAACCATCGATGCTCTTGATGGTGCCGAACGTGCCTCGGCCGAATCGGCCGGATCGGCCGGAGCCGCCGCGGCCACCGTGCTCGCCTGGGCCACCGGCGTTGGCAGTGCTCGGGCTGGTCGCAGTCGCGGCGTTGGCGGTCGAGTCCGACGACGACGTCGCCTCGATGGCTCCGAACGCCGCAACCGCCGCAACGGCGACTACGGCGACGCCGGCCGTGATCCGGTTGCGGACGGACCGTTGATTGGGTTCAGCGGTGGGCGACGGATCGCGCTCGGGTGTGGGGTCCATTGAAGATTCCTCTCCTCATGCTCTTCTTGGAGCTTTTGGGCAATCGGCTTCGGATGTTTGGGGTGGTTCAGGTCACGCGGTCTGGTTGAACGTCGGCGGAATGGCCAAGCCCGATGAGGCCTCCGGCAAGGTGGGTGTGGTCATGGCCACCACTATCGATTGCCTATGTGAGGACCAGACACCGGCGCGCCAAGAATCAGATGAGAACGGCGAGGATCAGGTACGCAGTGTGGTGGTGGCGAACTCCGCCATGCCGTCGGAGAAGTCGACCTCGGCTACGAATCCGAGACGGTCGCGGGCCCGCTCCGTCGACGCGAAGACGTGACGCACGTCGCCGGGTCTCCACGAACCCGTGATCTCGGGCGCGAGGCGAGGGCCCACGAAGGCGTCGGCCAGAGCCGAGGCAACCGAGAGAACCGAGCGGGGATGGCCGCTGGCCACGTTGAGCGGGCCTGCCACCGGTTGGGGACCGGTCAACGCGAGCACGTTGGAACGCGCGACGTCGCGCACATGGACGAAGTCGCGCATCTGGGCACCGTCTTCGAAGACCTGTGGTGCCCCACCGCGCTCGAGCGCGCTCCGGAAGATGCTCGCGACGCCCGCGTAGGGAGTGTCGCGGGGCATACGCGGTCCGTACACGTTGTGGTATCTGAGGGCGGTGACCGTCACGCTCGGGTGCTCGATCGCATACGCCGCTCCAAGATGCTCCTGGTGCAACTTGGTCGCCGCGTACACATTGCGCGGGTCGACCGGTGCGTCCTCGGAAACAGCCTCCGACGTAAGCTCCCCTCCACATCTCGGGCACTGCGGGTCGAAGAGTCCGAGCGCGAGCCGACCAGGATCGCGCGGCGCCGGCCGGACGAGTCCGTGGGCCCGGCACCGTGAGCGGCCCTCGCCGTACACCACCATGCTGGCCGCGAGCACTACACGGCCTGCGAATGCCTGGTCGTGGAGCACCCGGAGCAGCGCGGCAGTACCGAGATCGTTCTCGGTCACGTAGTCGGTGACGTCGCCGAAGTCGACACCGAGCCCGACCATCGCTGCCTGATGACAGACCGCATCACAACCTCGTACCGCATCGGCGAGCGCGGGGCGGTCAGCGACACTGTGCCATCGGTAGTCGGCGCGTGGGTCGAGATCAGCCGGCTTCGAGTGATGCGCCGCCGGATGCAGCGAGTCGACCACGACCACCTCGTGACCACGGTCGAGCAACGCCTCGGTGATGTGCGAACCGATGAACCCGGCCCCACCGGTGACGAGGATCTTCATTCCGTTAGCTCCCGAGAGACCCCCGCTCGCTCGCGTGGAAGCCTCAGCGTGAAGCGCGCTCCGCCGTTCTCGTTGCACACAGTCAGCTCGCCATCGTGGGCCTCTACGAATCCCTTGGCAATCGCGAGCCCGAGCCCGGCACCGCCGCCGGGAGTTCGGGCCCTGTCGGCCTGGAACGCGACCTCAAAGATCCGGTCGAGATCGGCTTCAGGAACACCGCCGCCAGTGTCACGTACCGACACGTAGACACAGTCGGGCGCGTCGCCGTCGACACCGGCCTCTACCACGACACTGCCATCGCTCGGAGTGTGACGGATCGCGTTCTCCAGGAGGTTGCGCAGGACCCGCAGCACCTCCGGCGGCGACGCTTCAACCTCGGGTGGCGGGCCGACGACACGACCTTCCAAGCGCACGCCCTTGGCCGCGGCGACCGGCGCAGAGCCCGCGAGCGCGTCGGACACCAGGTCGCTCAACGAGATCCGGGCGAACTGCAGCCGGAGTGCTCCGGCCTGGGTGCGGCTTAGCTCGAAGAGATCATCAATCAGTGCAGTTAGGTGGTCGGCCTGCTCCCGCAGGGTCCTGTAGTAGCGGGCGACCGTTTCAGGATCGCCGACAACCCCGTCTTCGAGCGCTTCAACGATGGCCCGCATCCCGGCGAGTGGGGTTCGCAGGTCGTGGGAGACCCACGCCACCAGCTCCCGTCGCGAAGCCTCGAGCGCCTGCTCCCGACGACGGGCCCGCGCGAGGCGCGCCTCCATAGCCGCGAGCTCCTCTCCCAGCCGGGCAAGCTCGTGGGGAACGCCGACCGCGGCTGAGGTCGGCGCCAAGCTGTCGTCGCCGATCCGGCGGGCGACGTCGACCAGTGACAAGCTCGCCGCGCCGATACGCGCGCCGAGGACGAGCGAACCAACCACACCGACCGTTCCGGCCGCCAGCAACACGACCACGAGCACCGCGAGATCGTGCTCCGAGATGAACATCGCCCGCGCCGCGACCAGCGACCCGACCATCAACGCGATAATCGTCGTGAGGGTGAGCGCCACGATCTGCGCGCCGAGCCCACGAGTTCGCAACGCGCTGAGTGCGATGGCGCCTGCTACTACCGCGATGAGCGCGGTCCCACCGGCGAGGGCGACCAACTCGAACGCGTCGCGCGTGCTCATAGATGCGGCCACGGTCGCGGCGATGCAAGCCGCCGCACCTATCACCGACACTGATATCGGCGCGACCCAGGATCGGGGCCGGTTCACGGGTCCCACCGATATCCAACCCCCCAGACCGTATGCAGGTGCACCGGAGTGGCGGGATCGACCTCGAGCTTCTCGCGCAGGCGCCGCACGTGGACGGTCACGGTGGCAGTGTCGCCGTAGCTGTATCCCCAGACGCGCTCGAGCAGATCCTCACGTCGGAACGCGTGTCTCGGCTGCGACGCGAGAAAGACAAGCAGATCGAACTCCCGTGCCGTCAGAGTGACGAGCTCTCCATCGCGGTGTACCTCGTGGGCGGCGACCTCGATGAGCACATCGCCGGCTTGAATGATCTCTGGCAAAGCGTCGCTCGCGCTCACCGTTCCCGATGCCCGCCGTAGTACCGCTTTGACACGAGCAGTGAGCTCCCTAGGCGAGAACGGCTTCGCTATGTAGTCGTCGGCGCCGAGCTCCAGCCCCATCACCCGGTCGTCTTCATCGCCCTTCGCGGTGAGCATGATCACCGGTACGGGTGCGTCGGCCCGGAGGCGTCGGCACACCTCTAGCCCATCTATGCCGGGCAACATCAGATCGAGCACGACGAGATCCGGCCATCGGATTGCGGCGTGGTCGAGGGCGGTCTGCCCGTCGAACACTGCGTCGACGGTCAGACCTTCGCGTTCTAGGTACCGCACGACGATCTCGCTCACCGTGTGATCGTCTTCGACCACGAGCACATGTGCAGGCGCGCCGGTCACGACCGGGCCGGTCTCCAAGGGATCCGTCACCATGGAGACCGTACCGCCAGTTCGGTGCGCAGCCCGCTCGCGCCCATGCCTCTCGTGATGGTCGTGGTCACGAGGTGAGCGTACCGACGAGCTCGGCAGGCCGCGCGCGCCAGCGTCGGGAGTTTCGCGAATCGTAAGCACAGGAACAGGTTCGGACCCACGGAAACACCGGTACGGTCGACAACGTGATCGACGTGATCCTTCCTGTGCTCGACGAAGCCGGCGCGATTCCAAGTGTTCTCGGAACTTTGCCGGCGGGATTCCGTCCGATAGTCGTCGACAACGGCTCGACCGACGGTTCGGCATCGATCGCGCGCGAACACGGCGCGCTTGTGGTCGTCGAACCGCTACGGGGCTTCGGTGCCGCGTGCTGGGCGGGGTTGAATGCCGCGACCGCCGACGTCATCTGCTTCATGGATTGCGACGGATCGTTTTCGGGTGATGACTTGCCACGCGTGGCCAGTCGGTTGGTCGAGGGAGATGCCGATCTTGTGCTCGGTGCCCGCAGCGCCTCGCGCTCGTGGCCGATCCATGCCCGCTTCGCCAACACGGTGCTCGCGTGGGAGCTGCGAAGGCGTACCGGCATCCGCCTTCACGATCTCGGCCCGATGCGCGCGGCCCGACGCGTCGATCTCCTCGACCTCGGTCTTCGCGATCGCCGCTTTGGGTGGCCTCTGGAGATGGTGCTGCGCGCCCACGCCGAGGGTTGGCGGATCGGAGAGGTGCCGGTCGCCTACGCGCCCCGCATTGGCCGGTCCAAGGTAACCGGAACGGTCACCGGCACGGCGCAGGCCGTACGAGACATGACGAGGTTGTTGCGATGAATGCCGGAGTCACGCTGATCGTCATCGCGAAGGCGCCGGTCGCGGGCCGAGTCAAGACACGCTTGTGCCCGCCATGTACACCGGAGCAGGCGGCGAAGCTCGCGGAGGCAGCGTTGCGCGACACCCTGGAGGCGGTCGCGGCAACACCTGCCGCTCGACGGGTCCTCGCACTCGACGGTGCCGTCGGACCGTGGCTTCCCGACGGCTTCGATGTCGTGCCTCAATCCGAGGGTGGGCTCGATGCACGGCTCGCGCACGCGTTTTCCACCATCGACCCGCCCGCGTTGCTCATCGGGATGGACACACCGCAAGTAACACCCGAGATGCTCGAGCACGCGTCACGAGAGCTGCTCCGCTGGCCAAACGGAGCGGTGCTCGGGCTCTCGGTCGACGGAGGATGGTGGGCGATCGGGCTTCGTCGCGCCGACCCCGAGGCATTCATCGGGATCCCCATGAGCACGGTGAGCACCGGTGCGCACCAGAGGGCTCGGCTCTGCGCGCTCGGATCGATTCCGCAGCTGCTGCCCAAGCTGCGCGACGTCGACACGTTCGCCGATGCCCGGATCGTGGCCGAAGCCGCCCCCGGATCGCGCTTCGCAGTTGCGTTCTCCGCGGTCGACCAGCAACTCACGAACAAGGGTAAACAGCTTGTCGACGCGGTGGGCGCGCCGTGACCACCTGCCTCCGCAGCATCTCCGGACGGGTGCTCCCGCTTCCCGCTCACCGATGGATAGAAGCGCCTTCACCCTCCGATGAACGTCTCCTCGAGCGCGTCGACGGGCCGGTGCTCGACGTCGGGTGCGGACCCGGCCGACATGTCCTCGCGCTCGCTCACGCAGGAGTCGTCGCGCTCGGCATCGACATCTCGCCGCCCGCGATCGAGCTGGCCCGTCGACGTGGCGCGCCGGTGCTCCAGCGGTCGATCTTCGATCGCGTTCCCGGCGCGGGGCGTTGGGGAACGGCGCTACTGCTCGATGGCAACATCGGTATCGGGGGTTGCCCGGTCACCTTGCTGCATCGCGTCGCGTCGCTGCTCCGGCCCGCCGGCCGGCTCCTCGTCGAGCTCGTGACCGACGGCACGATCGACGTCGAACAGGTCCGCTTCGAGGCCGACGACCACGTCGGGCCTTGGTTCTCGTGGGCCCACGTCGGCATCGAAGGCCTCGATGATCATGCGCGCGGAGCCGGCCTTCGCGTAGTCGAGACCTGGTACGACGGCGGGCGGCCGTTCGCCTGGCTGACCCGGTGAGCTGGCTGACCCGGTGAACTGGCCTTCGGTTCTCGACCGACGGCCGTTCCGGGAGAACAGCTTCCCGAGCAAGCTGCACGACGAACAGGTCGCCGCGATCCTGGGGTGCGCGCTCGGGATCACGTTCACGGTGTGCTTCGCAACCGGCCTCTACTCCCATCTCGCTCAAAACCCGCCTAGCTGGTTTGAGTTGCCGTCACGTCCCGCGGGGCTCTATCGGGTGACGCAGGGCCTGCACGTCGCGACCGGCATCGCGTCGATTCCGTTGCTGGCCGCGAAGCTCTGGACCGTCTACCCGAAATTGTTCTCGTGGCCACCGTTCGAGAGTGCGGCACACCTCATCGCCCGCATCAGCCTGCTGCCGCTCATCGGTGGTGGCTTGTTCATGCTCTTCACCGGACTGGCGAACATCAACCTCTGGTACCCGTGGCAATTCAACTTCCCGGTTACGCACTACTGGGCGGCCTGGCTAACGATGGGCGCGCTTGTCGTCCACATCGGAGCCAAGTTCACGACCACCCGCCGGGTCCTGAGCCGGAAGGTATCGGCGAGCGCGGTCCCGAGCGCGGTCGACGCGGTCGACGCCGTTGACAGACGGCGGTTCCTGGCCACGGTCTTCGGCACCAGCGCGCTGCTCACGCTGTTCACGGTCGGCCAGACATTCGCACCGCTCCGCAAGCTCGCGCTCCTCGCGCCTCGACGACCCGACGTCGGACCGCAGGGGTTCCCGGTGAACCGCACCGCAAGAACCGCGGGCGTGGTCGAGACATCGCAGGCGAGCGACTATCGGCTCACGGTGACGGGTCGGGTTCGCAACGAGCTCTCATTAGGTCTCGACGAGCTCCGGGCGCTACGCCAGCACTCGGCCGTGCTCCCGATCGCGTGTGTCGAGGGATGGAGCACGACGCAGCGGTGGACCGGCGTGCGAGTACGCGATCTGCTCGCGATGGCTGGCGCGTCACCCGACGCCGAGGTGCGCGTCGAGTCGCTTCAGCAACATCGGAGCTATCGCACGTCGGACCTGAATCCCTGGCAGGCTCACGACCCCGACACCCTGCTCGCGTTGCTCGTGAACGGCGAGCCGCTCGCGCTCGACCATGGTTACCCGCTCCGGCTCATCGGACCGAACCGCCCCGGGGTCATGCAGACGAAGTGGGTCACACGGTTGGTCGTCCAGTGAGCCGCGACGAAGCCCCGAGTGGTGTCGCGTTCTGGATCGGCGCAGTGGTGGGCATCGGGATCATGGTCTTCGGTCTGCGCGGTATTTTCATCAACGCGGGCGCCACCCAACCCGTCGAGTTCGCGAAATGGTTCATCGGTGCCGACCTCCTCCACGACCTCGTGATCGCGCCCCTGGTCGCGCTTGTCGGTGTCGTTGTCGTCCGGCTCCTGTCCCGCCCGTGGCGCGGGCCGGTGCAGGCCGGCCTGATGGCAACCGCGATCGTGGTCGCGGTCGGTTGGGCGCCACTGCACGGGTACGGGCGGGTGACCGCCATCGGCAACGGCACGGTCCAACCACTCGACTACTCGACCGCGGTAGCCACCGTGGTCGGTGTCATCTGGGCTCTCGTGCTCGTGTGGCTAGCGGTCATCGCTGTGCGGCGAACCCGCCCGGTGTGACCAAACTTCCAGATCGACCCACCCAGAGCCTCGCGGCGAATGCGGCCGCGATCTGACGCCCCCGGACCGTCGGATCCGTTGCCTGTACCCCGGCGAGATCCACGACCGTCGCGCCCGCACCCAGAGCGACCCGGGTGACCACTGCGTTCAGTCGGGCCACCACTTCGGGCGCGGCTGCGTCGGGCGGAACGGTCCCGATCAGCACCCGAGTCGTCGTCCCCATCCGCAACCGCCGCACGACGGCGTCGAGATCCGCTTCCACCTCCGCCGGGGCCGTCCCGCGCTCGGCGTCGTCGGCGACGGTGATGGTCACGAGCTCGGGTCGGAGCAGCCGCGCTGCTCCGACCTGCCCCCGGAGCACATCGGCAACACCTTCGCGTCGACCGGCCAGATTGACGAAGGTCGTCGTGATTGGCAGCGCGGTCCGGAACAGAATCTGTGGCCACGCGCTCGTCAGACCAGTTCTGCCGCCGTACACATCGCCGCCGCCGAGCGCGACGTAGAGCGACGGGCGGCCACGTCCCCGTAGAACCGGTGCTGCGTGAGGGCTGGGATCACATCCGGCAAACGCCACCGAGAGCACAAGTGCCAACCAGACGACAGGAATCGCTGTCGAACGGCGGATGCTCACCCGTCGCCCATCGCCCGGCGCGCCGGAAGTCGCGCTGCCCGTTGCGCCGGAACCGTTCCTGCGACCAGCGCGAGGAGCCCCGAACCGAAGATGCCGGCGGCGACGATCGTGACCGGAAAACCTATGTGCACACCGGCAAGACCCTGTCCTCTGAGGTAGTTGTTCACCGCGAGGCCGACGATACGGGCGAGCACGTAGCCGAACCCAGTACCGACGACTCCACCGGCGATGCCGAGGAGGCCCGCCTCGACCAGGAACACCCGACGAACGTCGCGATCTCTAGCTCCGATGGCCTTGAGAACCCCGATCTCGCGTCGCCGTTCGCGCACCGCGGCGAGCATCGCGTTCGCGATTCCCAGTGCCGCGATTCCCAACGCGATCAGGCCGATCGCGGTGAGGACGATCTCGACGACCTGGCTGTAGCGCCGGACCGAGGCGATCAGGCTCTCGGGCGCGCTCGACGAAAACCCGATCTTGGTGATAGCCGCCCGCGTCGAACCGACGCTGTCGAAGCCGTTGGTCACGACGAACAAGGCGCTGTACTTCGAGCCGCCGCCCAGTTGGTCAGCGAACCGTTGCGCCTCGGGGTCGCCCGCGACGTCGCTGGCCGCCGTCCACGCGCGAGCCGCCTGGACCTGTGACAGCGAGCCGATGAGCTCCCCCGACGTGCCCTGGGCCGCGACCACCGCAACGACCGTGCTCCTGGTCCAGCGCCCGCGTACCGTCGACTGACCGTCGACCGAGAACAGTCTCGGTGCTCCGAACTCGACCTCGCTCCCCAAAACGGACTTCGCGTCGGTGCCCTTCAGCCCGACCGCCCGGAGGTACGAGTCGGTCACCGCGATCTCGTGCAAGGACCCCGGCATCGGGAGATGGCCGGCGAGCAGGGTGATCGGAAGCTCACCGACGCGTCGCATGTCGACGCCGCTGAGTATGCCTCGGAACGGCTCGACCTGGGCGATGTTGCGACGGCTTGGTCGTTTCAGCTGGGGAGGTGGCGGCGCGACGATGTAGACGCTCGAGCTGATGAGGGCCACGACCGACTTGACGCCGGGTAGCGCGGCGATGCGTCGACGTGCGGCGTCATCGATCGGACGGGGCCTTCCAAGCTTGGCGGCGTCGCTGTCAATCTGGCCGAAGTCGGGGGTGTCGGGGAACACCTGGATCCCGGTGAGAGGACCGCCCTTGGAGACCGCGTCGAAGACCCGGCTCCGGGCTGAGCTCACCGCGATCAGCAGCGAGGTGAGCAACGCGGCGGCCAACGCGACCGCAGCAACTGTGAGCACCGTCCGACCGAAACGACGTCGGATGCTGCGGACGGCCATCACGAACCCATCGGACCAGTTCAAGAGCCGAGCACGCCGTCGTCGAGCACGAGACGGCGATCCCAACGCCCCGCAACCGCTTCGTCGTGGGTCGCGACGACGATGGTGCAGCCGTGACCATCGGCCGATGCCGCGAGGAGATCGAGCACGAGCGCCGACGACTCGTCGTCGAGATTTCCGGTCGGTTCGTCGGCGAGCAGCAGGCGAGGAGCATTGGCGAGCGCCCGGGCGATCGCGACCCGTTGGCTCTCGCCACCGCTGAGCGCCGACGGAAGGTGATCTGCCCGGGCGGAGAGCCCGACGGCATCGAGCAGCTCGCGGGCTCTGGCCGAACGCTGCCGCCGGGGTGTAGACGCAACCGCCATCGCCAACTCGACGTTCTCGAGCGCGGTCAGGCTCCCGAGCAATCCAAAGTGCTGGAACACGAATCCCACAGTGTTGCATCGATAGGCAGCTAGTGCGTCGCCGTCGAGCGTAGAGAGATCATCGGCACCGACGCGCAACGAACCGTGCTGAGGCCGCTCCAACCCGCCGAGGAGTGCCAACAGCGTCGTCTTTCCTGCACCTGATCGGCCGGTTATGGCGACGCGCTCGCCCGCTTCGAGCATTAGATCGATGGTCTTGAGCACCACGACATCGGATTGGCCGTGTCGGGGATAGCCGTGAGTGATCCCTCGTGCCTGGATCGCGACACCGGTCACGTCGGCGCTCACGCCGGTGGTCTCCGTTGCAAACTCGCCGGCCATACTCCGACCGTACCGGGACCGACCACCGAGCGGAAGTCGCGCCGGCCGGTTGGGTGACAGCCGCCGGTCAGCGGGGATCGGGGGCTCCGGCGAAGAGAGACGGATCGACGGTGATGTAGATCGCGGCGCAGATGGCGACGATCTCGTCGCCGACCCGGGCTTCGGCGCTGATGAACAGCTTCCGCCGTTCGCGACCGTCGAGTCGGGCCCGAATCTCGATTGGCTCCATCACGGGCACCGGGCGCACGAACCGAACGGTCAGCTCTCCAGTGAACGCCGGCTCCCGAAGATGACCGATGACAAACCCAGTGACATCGTCGAACACGGCCGCCACCATGCCGCCGTGGGCCCTGCCGGGCGCGCCTTCGAACGCCGGGCCGAAAATGAAACGCGCGACGACCTCCGCGCCCTCGTACTCGACATCGATATCGATGCTCGTCGGGTTCGTCGCCCCGGCGACGGCTCGGTCCGAGAACCCGGACCCGGGGATCGCCGGTGGGAACACCTTCGAGTCAACGGCGGCCGCCGCGGAGGCGGCGCGCATGAGGGCGAGTCGATCGCGACGCGCACCGACACGCAGAGCCGCGCTGGCGCGGGTCGCACTATGCGCGATCTCATTCAGCTGAATCTCGTCTCCATGATGCCCTACGAACGCGTGGTTGAGCTCGCGCAGCGCGGCCGCGGCGGCCAGTCGCGCTTCGTCGATCGACATCGTCAGATCTCGGGGGCGTCGTCGTTCCGGCGGGCGTCGACCTGTCGGAGCACGAGGATGATCGGCTCCGGGTCGGGTGCTTCGTCGCCGAGCACATCAAATGGCAGGTCTACGACGAGTCCGTCGGGTCCGTCACGCCAAGGCAGCCTGGCCCCGTCGATGCGTTCGACCGTGGTTGTCGGGGCCGACGCGACGTCACTGAGGGTCACCGCACCCTTCGCGCCGCTAATGAACGCGAAGACGTCGTCACCACGGGCGGTGTAGCGGATGGGGTGTCCGCCGCCGATCGTGGTCCCCGCGCGGATCCACGGACGGGTCGCGGTGATCGCGTCACGGTTCGGGCGGACCCACTTCCCGAGCCAGTCGAGACGGGCCATCTGCTCATCGGGAATCTGCGCGTCAATGCCGCGCGGCCCGACGTTGAGAAGCAGGTTCCCTCCCTTGGCCACGATGTCAGTGAACGACCAGAGGAGCTCGTCGTGGGGGAGGAAGTGCTCGGGCCGCGACTGCGCGTTGTACCCGAAGCTGGCGTCTATGCCCCGCACGCACTCCCACGGGTGCCGTTGGACATCCGGGAAAACGACGTACTCGGGAGTGCGGACGTCGAAGTGCGGCGGCTTCGGAGGGATGAGCCCGGCGCTGCGCTTGGCGCTACGACGCATACCCGCGTCGATGACGCGCGGGATCGGACCCTTGTCGGCCACGCCGAACAGCGGGTTCCAAGGCATCCATCTGTCGTTGACAACGCCGTCGGGAACCTGCTCGTAGTAATGGAGGAGCAGAGGCCAGAGGTACTTCGCGTCCGATGGCCACGCGATGTCGTTCCAGAGCACACTCGGCCGGTAGCGGTCGATCAGCTCCCGGACCTGCGCGTCGGCATAGGCCGGATAATCGCCCCGGGGGATCGCTGCGAGCATGTCCGACAACGAACCCATCGGCCGGTCGTCGAACGTCCAGTCGAGGCCACCGGAGTAGTAGACGCCGAAGCGCATCCCCGCGCCCCGAACCGCTTCGCCGAGCTCACCGACGACATCACGCGCGCAGTTCCATCCCGGCCTGCGGAGATTCGCGACCTCACTGGGCCAGAGGCAGTAACCGTCGTGGTGCTTGGTGACGAGGATGACGTAGCGCGCACCCGTTGCCGCGAACGTGGCGGCCCACGCGTCGGGGTCCCACTGCTCGAGGCCGGATTCCCACTCGGCCGCGAAGTCGGTGTACGGCTTCGCCCCGTAGACCTCGCGGTGGTGCTGCGCGACGGGGCTGTCGGGAAAGCGCAGCGAGTTCTCGTACCACTCGGTGTAGGGCGACCAGCCCATCGCGTCGCGCCGGCCCGACACCAGCATGTCGCCGATCTCGCTGCCGACCGGCGCGAAACCGGGGACCGACGCCGGAGTCCAGTGCACGAAGATGCCCAGCTTCGCGTCCTGCCACCAGGCCGGCACTCGGTGCTGATGGAGCCGATTGAGATCAGGGTTCCGCAAAGCCATCGCCGGACCGTAGCCGCCACACACATTTGGGCGGGGTGGCGTGGTCCACCCTCGCGCGAGCTGGTTGCGGCATGCTCGGGACCGTGATGGACCAAGTCGACCTCTCCCCGATCGACAGCGAGTGCCTCCGCTGTCACACCACCGAGCCGATGCGGGTTCCCGGGTTGTGCGGGAGCTGCCGTGACGAGCTCGGCTTGAAGTTCGCGCCCGACGTGAAGAACATCGAGGTCGCGCGCTACGAGCCGACCATGCACGTAACGCCGAACGCCGTCGCCCTAAAGGACGACTGAACTACCCCGTTCTGGGTAGGAACGCGCCGCCCCTGGCGGCAGGAACCTGACCAGAACGGATCTAGCCTTATCGGGTGACAGAGAAGCTCGATGCCGCGATTCGCAAAGCCCACGACGCCGCGGTAGCCGCCGGCGAATCCGGGTATCTCGACCCGAAGACCGGGTACTTCGTGTTCACCTCGGCTGGCCTTGCCGCCAACGGGACGTGCTGCAACAGCGGGTGTCGCCACTGCCCCTACGAGCCGAGCTGATCAAGCTCCAGCGAGGGCGAGGATCTCGGCGGCGGCGAGGGTCGGTGTGATCCGGCCTTCGCGTACGGCATGTTCGAGATCGGGGACTCTGGCGAGGACAGCAGGGTCGGTCCGCAAGCGGGCCGCGACCCGTTCGTGGATCATCGACCACATCCACTCGACCTGTTGCCGCTCCCGCTTCTCCGCGAGCTCGCCTGTCGCCTCCAACGCGCTTCGGTGGGCGAGGACGCGGGCCCAGATCTCGTCGAGGCCGCGGTGCTCGATGGCACTGCATGTGAGCACCGCCGGCGACCATGTCGAACTCGCCGGAGTCATCAGATGCAACGCGCTCGCCAGCTCGCGTGCAGCCTGTTCGGCCTCTCGTTCGTGGGGACCGTCGGCCTTGTTCACCGCGATCACATCGGCGAGCTCGAGCACTCCCTTCTTGATCCCCTGCAGCTCGTCGCCGGTCCGGGCGAGCATGAGAACGAGGAAACAATCGACCATGTTCGCGACGACCGTCTCCGACTGGCCGATACCCACCGTCTCGACCAGCACGACGTCGTAGCCGGCCGCCTCGACGACGACGATCGTCTCGCGGGTCGAACGGGTGACTCCGCCGAGCGTTCCCGATGTCGGCGACGGCCGGATGAACGCAGCGGGATCTACCGAAAGCCGCCCCATGCGCGTCTTGTCGCCGAGGATGCTGCCCCCGGTCAGGCTCGAAGACGGATCGACCGCGAGCACCGCGACCCGCCTTCCGGCGGCAGTTAGATCGCTCCCGAGTGCGTCGATGAACGTCGACTTGCCCACCCCCGGGATGCCGGTGATTCCAATCCGATGGGCTCGACCCGCGTGGGAGAGCAACCGGGTGAGCAGCTCCTGGGCCACCGCCTCGTCACCAGGCCGGCTCGACTCGACCAGCGTGATGGCGCGGCCGAGCGCGGTCCGGTTCCCGGCGAGCACCCCCTCGACGTACGCGTCGACATCGACTCCTGGTTTCGTCACGATGCGAGTCTCGCCGGTCGGAGACGTCGGATCGGGGACGGCACCGCGAGGACCTCAGGTCGTCTTGTCAGCGCAGGGGATCGAGTCGAGTCGCGAGCTCATCCAGAAGGTCAGCCGCGGCATCGGCGATCACCGTTCCGGGGGGGAAGATCGCGGTGGCACCTGCCTCGTAGAGCGCGTCGAAGTCTTGCGGTGGAATCACTCCGCCTACCACGATCATGATGTCGGGACGCTCCACCGCCGCCAGCTCCGCGCGCAGCTCCGGAACCAACGTGAGGTGACCGGCAGCGAGCGACGAGACCCCGACAACGTGAACGTCGGCTTCGACGGCCTGGCGCGCAACCTCCGCGGGTGTCTGGAACAGCGGGCCGACGTCGACATCGAAGCCGAGGTCTGCAAACGCGGTGGCGATGACCTTCTGGCCCCTGTCGTGACCGTCTTGACCCATCTTGGCAACGAGTATCCGAGGTCGCCGACCTTGGCGCTGCGCGAATGCGTCGACCAGCGCCCGCACCTTGACGACATTCGGTGATTCGCCGACCTCGTTGCGATACACACCAGAGATCGTACGGATCGCTGCGGTATGACGCCCGAATATCTTCTCGAGCGCGAGGCTGATCTCCCCAACTGACGCGCGCGCCCGTGCCGCGTCGACCGCCAATGCGAGGAGGTTCTGGTCGAGACCAGGCCCTCGGGTGCCCTCCATCGCGGCGCGACCGGCATCGGTGAGCCGTTGCAGCGCATCGGTGCACGCCGCCTCGTCACGCTCGGCCCGTAGCCGGCGCAGCTTCTCGAGCTGCTCGGCGCGCACCGCGCTGTTGTCGATCTTCAGCACTTCGATCTGCTCCGAGCGATCGGGCCGGTACTTGTTCACACCGATCACCGGCTGACGACCCGAGTCAATACGTGCCTGGGTCCGGGCCGCGGCCTCTTCTATCCGGAGCTTCGGGATACCGGCCTCGATTGCCGCGGTCATTCCACCGGCCACCTCGACCTCTTGGATGTGGGCCCATGCCTTGCGCGCGAGCTCGTAGGTGAGCCGCTCGACGTAGGCGCTACCACCCCACGGGTCGATCACGCGGCACGTGCCCGACTCCTGGGCCAAGAACAACTGCGTGTTGCGGGCGATCCGGGCGCTGAAGTCGGTGGGGAGTGCAAGTGCTTCATCCAGCGCGTTGGTGTGTAGCGATTGGGTGTGACCCTGGGTCGCGGCCATCGCTTCCACACAGGTCCGGACGACGTTGTTGTAGACGTCTTGGGCGGTGAGCGACCATCCCGACGTCTGCGAGTGCGTACGCAGCGACAGCGACTTCGCATTTGTCGGGTCGAACTGCGCCACAAGCTTCGCCCAGAGAAGCCGGGCCGCCCGCAGCTTGGCGACTTCCATGAAGAAGTTCATGCCGATCGCCCAGAAGAACGAGAGTCGGGGCGCGAACGCGTCGATCCCAAGCCCTGCGTCGATCCCCGCGCGGATGTACTCGACTCCGTCGGCGATGGTGTAGCCGAGCTCGAGATCGGCGGTCGCGCCCGCTTCCTGCATGTGATAGCCGGAGATCGAGATCGAGTTGAACTTGGGCATCTCGACCGATGAGAACGAGAAGATGTCGGAGATGATGCGCATAGAAGCGGCCGGAGGATAGATATAGGTGTTGCGAACCATGAACTCCTTGAGCACGTCGTTCTGGATCGTCCCGGTGAGATTCTTGCGGGCGACGCCTTGCTCCTCGGCCGCGAGGATGTAAAGCGCCATCACGGGAAGCACCGCGCCGTTCATCGTCATCGACACGCTCATCCGATCGAGCGGGATGCCTTCGAAGAGTTGGCGCATGTCGAGGATCGAGTCGATCGCGACCCCCGCCATGCCGACATCGCCGGTGACGCGCGGGTGGTCGCTGTCGTAACCACGGTGGGTCGCTAGGTCGAAAGCGACCGACAGCCCCTTCTGGCCCGCGGCAAGGTTGCGGCGGTAGAACGCGTTGGAGTCGGCGGCGGTGGAGAACCCGGCGTACTGACGGATCGTCCACGTCTGATTGGCGTACATGGTCGGGTACGGACCCCGGAGGAAGGGCGCTATACCCGGATAGGTCCCGAGGAAATCGAGCCCCTCGAGATCTTCTGCGTCATATAGGGGCTTCACCCCGATGCCTTCGGGGGTCTCCCAACTCGCGAGATCGCCACCCGTCTCGGCTCGGACCGAATCGCGCCACTCGGCACGGGTCGAGGGATGTTCCGAGCCGTCGAGCGGGACATCGGCGAAGCTCGGGATCTCAACCACGGGCGATCTCCAACGTGTCGAGCGCCTGGGTGATCACGGCGAGCGCGTCACAGCCGGCGAACACGAACTCGTCGACTCCCGCCGCTTCGAGCGCCTCCCGGCTCATGCCTGGCTTCGTGGCCAGGTAGACGCGCGCCGCGCCAACGTCATGAAGTGCCCGGGCAGTCTCAAGTGCATGGTCGGCGTAGGTCGCGTCGTCGGAGCAGATACAGACGAGCGCGGCACCGCTCGCGCCATACTCCGCGACCACTTCGCTGATCTCACCGGATCCGGCAACTGTCTGGATCCCGCCGGCCTCGAACAGGTTCTTCGCGAACGTCACTCGCGCGGTGTGGGCCGAAGGAGAGCCGAGGGCAGCGAGGAATGCCGACGGGCGGGAGCCTGTGGACGATAGATGGCTGTCGGCTCGCGCTCGCTGACGCTCGAATGCCCCTGCGTACCGGACCGAAGGGAGCGCGGCGAAGGCGCCCTGACGGCGGGAAACCCTCTCGGGTTCCGGAGCCGGAGGGTCCTCGTCGATATCGGGGAACTCGCTCACTCCGGTGAGAGCGTCGCGGCGGTGCGCGAGATTGTGCGAGCGGTGCTCCCACGTGTCGCCGATCCGATGCTGCACCACTCCTGCTTCCAGAGCCGCGACGATCCCACCTTCCTGCTCGATCTCTTGGAACCAGGCCCACGCGGCGCGGGCCAGATCGTCGGTGAGACGTTCGACATACCAGGATCCTCCCGCAGGGTCGATCACGCGGGCGAGATTCGACTCCTCGATCAGCACGGCCTGGGTGTTGCGGGCGAGGCGACGACCGAGCTCGGAGCTGTCGGCGGTTCGAACATGGTCGTAAGGCTTGACCGTGACCGCATCAGCTCCTGCGATTCCGGCCGAGAACGCGGCGACCGTCGCCCGGAGCAGGTTCACCCACGGGTCGTACCGACTCATCATCGCGGTCGACGTGACCGCGTGCTGCAACTGCGCACCCGCGTTGGTGCTCGCACCGCAGACCTCGGCGACCCGGGCCCAGAGGCGGCGGGCAGCACGGAGCTTGGCGATGGTCAGAAACTGATCCGCGGAGGCTGCGAGACGAAACTCGAGTTGACGGAACGACACGTCGACGTCGAGTCCTGTTGCGATGAGCACCCGGGCCAACGCGACGCCGGTCGCGAGCGCGCAGCCGAGCTCTTCGGCGTCGGCTCCACCGGCATCGTGATAGCGGGTCGCGTCGATTGTGAACGCGCGCAATCCGGTGAAGTCGGCGACACACCGACCCGCGAGCGCGACGCCGGCGTCGAGCTCGGAACCGAGGTCGCTCGCGCCTCCGGTCGACGCGAACGCTCCGATCGGGTCGAGGCCGAGGCCACCGAGCGCGTCGGCGCTGATGCCTCGCCGCACACAGAGCGTCAGGAACGCATCCGCGGCCTGCGTGGCCCGTGGTCCGGCGTCGAGCACCACCGGCGCAAGATCGAGGAGCACCGACGTGAGCGCCCGGTCGAGCACCTCGGAGTCGACCGACGGAGCACGGTGGAGGCCGAGAAGAAGCGAAGACGCGCCGCCTTCCAGCTCGGCGCGCGCGAGGGGGGCCGCGTCGGTGCCGTCGTCGATGACGTCGACGCGCTGGCGCACATCCCAGCCGTCGCGCCGTCCCGCGGCCCTGGTCCCGCGGACGAAGGGGCTGAAGCCCGGGACCCCGATACGGACGGGATCGACGGCATCGTCGGCTGTGAACAGCGGCGGGATCGAGATCCCGTCGTAGGTGGTGGTCACCAGGCGCCGCTCGAACTCCTTCGAGAACGCTCCGGGTCCTTCGTCGCGGCCCTTGTGCAACACCCCTTCGACCGCGTGAAGCCACTCGTCACGGGTGGGTGGAGGGAAGTCACTCGCGAGCGTGAGGGGCTCGTCAGCCTCGATCATGGCCCTGATGGTACGGACCGACGGGGCCGGAGGCGAAGTCGGATGCGAACGATCCGAATCGTGAAGGCGTTCCACAAGGCATGCTGGCCGAGTGGAACCATCCCTCTTCGACGATGTCGCCGACGCGCTGCGAGGAATGATGCCGCCTGAGCTCGGTCCGCTCCGTCTGCGGGCCCGTCGCTACGGGATCAAGGTGTGGTTCGGACCCGAGGCACCGCCGCGTGAGCACTACGAAGCCCAGGTGATCGGCGCGGACGGGGTCAATGGGGCCCAGAACTTGGCCATCGAGGTCGGCTTCCACGCCGAGCATCCGAAGCCCGCCGACAACAACAGGGTGATCTCACACCTGCTCGAAGGCGAAGGAGGTTGGCGGCCGATCATCGGCGACGAGGCCGTCGTCGGCGCGTTCCTCGGCCGCGGCGACACCTGGCGGCGCGTATCGGAGACCTGGCCCGACCCCGATCTCGGTGATCCGGAGCTCGCGCTGGAGCTCGCAGCTCGACTCGTCGACTACACGACTGCACTCGAGCCGGCCCGGGAGGTCCGATGAGCGATTGGGACGATGCCGAGATCGGGCGAGCGCCGATCTGCCCGGAGTGTGGCGTGACGGCGCTCCCGGCCGAGACCGCGAATGTGCTCGACTCCCCGTTCGTTTGCGAGAACCCGGGCTGCGAGGCCTTCGGCGAACCGGTCTGATCCCACCCGCGTCCCCGACCTGCCCCGAGCGCGGGAAGAATGGAACTGTGGCTGCCGACCGACGCTCGACCTCGCACCTCGGGCTCCGGGCCCGGGTGACGGCGGTCTTCGCGATCCTGGCGCTCGTCTTGTCGGTCAGCCTCTCCGTCTTCTCTTACGAGCTCACCCGTTCGTACCTCCTCAGCCGCCGCGACGCGACCGCCCGCCAGCAGACGTACCTGAACGCGCAGGCGGTGCGTGACGCGCTGCGGGCTAACCCCGCCGACGTCCAGGGCGCTCTCGCGCAGGCCCAGACCGGGTCCGAGAGTGCAGTGGTACTGCGCGTCGGAACCGCCTGGTTCGGTACATCGGTAGGAGTAGGGCGTCGCGACGTGCCGGAGTCGTTGCGATCACTGGTCGCGTCCGGGTCGTCGGGAACCCAGACCATCGACGTCGCCTCGTCGCCAAACATCGCAGTGGGTGTCTCGCTCCGGTCAGTGGACGGTGCATACTTCGAGTTCGTCCCCGTCCGGGAGCTCGAGCTGACTCTGACCCGGCTCGCGCAGGTGCTGGCGGCCGCCGCGGTGGTGATCACGCTTCTCGGCGCGGTGATCGGACGCTACGCGAGCGATCGCGTCCTCCGTCCCGTCCGCCGTATGGCCGCCGCCGCGAGCGGGATCAGTGCGGGTGGGTTGACGGAGCGGCTCGACGCCGACGGTGACAGCGACCTCGAGCCGCTGGTCGATGCCTTCAACGACATGGTCTCTGCGCTGCGGGACCGAATCGAACGTGAGGCACGGTTTGCTTCCGACGTCAGCCACGAGCTGCGGACGCCGCTCGCGAAGATGTCGGCCGCGCTCAGCGTCGCGCGTCGACGGAACTCGGCCGACTCCTCGAACGCGGCGCTCGATGTGCTCGACGACGAGTTGCAGCGTTTCACCGGGCTCGTTCTCGACCTCCTCGACATTTCCCGCATGGAGGCCGGGGTCGGCGAGCTCGACATCGGTGAGGTGGACCCTGGCGACCTCGTACGCGAGGTGCTCGCATCCACCCGGCGCGATGGTGTTCGGGTCGACGTCGCGTCCTCAGCGCCAAAGTCCGCGGCGGTCGACAAGCGGCGGATCGGCCAAATCCTCATCAACTTGCTCGACAACGCCGATGCCTACGGCGGTGGCGTGGTGTGCGTAAGCGTCAGCGGGAGCGCCGACAGCCTCCGATTCGCGGTCGACGACGCCGGGCCGGGAGTTCCGCTCCACGAGCGCGAGTACGTGTTCGATCGCTTCGCTCGCGGGCAGAACGCCGGCGATGCACCCGGAACCGGACTCGGCCTCGCCCTTGTCGTTGAACACGTCCGCCTCCATCATGGCGACGTCTGGGTCGAGGACGCGCCGGGTGGCGGAGCCAGGTTCATCGTCCGGGTACCGAGGAACGGCTCATGATTTCGCGCCACGCCTCGCGCGCCGCCGGCATCGTCCTTGTCGCGGTCGCGCTCATGGTGGTAGCGGCCGCATGTGGGATGCCGGAGCAGAAGTCGGCGAGCCGGGTCGACGACAACCGGGTGCCCTACGGTCTCCTCGACAAGGGCACCGGCGGCGTCGCCGACACCGGACAGCTCGGCAACCGCGACGCCATCATCTACCTGGTGCGCGGCGGGCGACTCATTCCCACTGCTCGTAGCCTTCCTCCCCCGCTTACACTGCCCCCCTTGCTCCGCTCGTTGGGTCGTGGTCCGACGACTCAGGAGGTCGCCGCAGGGATCCGGACCGCACTACCGGTCGAGGACACCCCCCGGAGCGTTCGCGTCGCGCGCGGGACTGCGACAGTCGACCTGCCAACTTCGTTCACGAGCTTGTCGCGAGGTGACCAGGTGCTCGCGCTCGCGCAGATCGTCTACACAGTCACCGACCAACCCGGGATCGGCCAGTTGGAGTTCACCCTCGCCGGGGCGACCACCGACATCCCCCGAGCCGACCGCTCATTGACCTCGACCCCGGTGAGTCGAGATGACTACCTCGCGCTTGCGCCACCAGGCTGAGCGACACTCCAGGTCGCACCGCAACGCCCGGCCAGATCCTCGGCGGCATCGCCGGGGTTGTACAGCGCTCACGTCTTGAGAGAGAGCCACCTGCAACCGATGCACGATGGTGGTGTCTCCGGCGCTTGACATCAAGTGCACTTGAACTTTTAGTGTGGCGGCATGACCACCTCACCGATAGGAGACTCCCGTCCCGATGCCGAGCTCGTCGCGACCGTCGGGCGCGCGATCGCCCGACCCAAGATCGCGCCGGCTGACTCCTTCGTTCTCCACGCCCCGCTCGAGCTGCTCGGGCGTTTCGGCCTGCTCCGTCACGTGCGACCCGACGATCGGCCGGCGGCGCGGGAGCGAATCGTGCAGCTCGGCGAGCAGTACTCGGCTGCCGGTGAACCGGTCCCGGATCAGCCCCCAGAACGGTTCGACTCCCCCGCCGCGGCCGCGGCCGCGCTGAGCCGCGCCATCGCCGATGGCGACCTCGAGTCGGTCGACCGTGCAGCCGCCGCGCTCGGCACGATGGCCGATCCGGTCGAGCTCGCGCGTCTTCTGGCCGTACCCGTCGCGGCGTCGCTGGCCGCTGCCGGACACGCCAGCATCCTCCTGTACCTGCTGGCGCGGGTCGCCCCCGGAGGCGAGGTCAGCGCCACGATGCTCCGCGGCATCGCGCGCGAGCTGGCTCGCCACGCCGACTGGCAGCTGCACTGGTTCGATGACGTCGAAGGAACGGCCGCTGCTGGGCCGCTCTCCTCTGCACTCCTCGACGTTCCGTCGCTCGGTCTGCCCGGAAGCGACTTCATCTACCCGATCATGCACCAGGCCGAGGAGAGTGGCCTCGCCCTAAGGCTGCTCTCGGGGATCGACGCGACCGAGCCCGACCTTTGGGGCGCGTGCGCCGAGCTCGCTCGAGTCGCCGCGTGGTCGATGCTGCAGGAACCGGCGGATCACGCGCCGTACGGCTGGACTCACTGCCTCACGATGCCGCAGGCGGTGATGGGCATCGCCACCGCCGGCGATGCCGGCGCCGGCAGAATCGCCCTCGCAGTCGCGGCGACCTACGTCGTCGGTTTCCGGGCCGCGTTGGGCCAGACCACGATCTCACCGTTGTTCGAGCCCGAGCCTACGGCGGAGCAACGCTTCCCCGATGCGATCGAAGCCGGCCGCGACGCCGCGGCGAGTTGGGTGTGGCACGCACCAAGCTCGGCGCGCGAAGAGATCCGACGCGAACTCGCATCACGGGCGGCGATACACCTCGATGCGCACCTCGTGAAGTACACCCTTGCGTGCTTTGACGCGGCGGCGGGCGATCGCGACCACGAGAAGCTGTACCTCGCGGCAGCCGCTTCGCTGAGCGGCTTCTGGGCAGCGACGGCCGACGGTCGGTGAGGTACGGGTAGCGAGGCCAAGTCGTTCAACGATACGCGGCAACGATCTCGGCAACACCCTCGACGAAGCAATCCACGTCGTCCTCCGTCGTATCGAAGCTGCACATCCAACGCACCATCGACTCGGCAGCGTCCCAGACCCAGAAAAACGACCAGTCCTGCAGCGGTCGGATCGCGGCCGCGGGAACGCGCGCGAACAACGAGTTCACCTCGGGCGGCCGCACCACGTCGACACCGGGAACCGATGCCATGCGTTCGGCCAGACGTTCCGTCATCCGGTTCGCGTGATCGGCGTTGCGGATCCACAGGTCGTCGGCAAGCAGGGCCTCGAACTGCGCCGAAACAAACCGCATCTTCGAGGGCAACTGGCCGGCTTGCTTGCGCACGAAGTGGGCGTTCGCGGCCAACTCCGGTCGCAGGAACACGACCGCCTCCCCGTACATCATCCCGTTCTTGGTCCCACCGAAAGTCAGCACGTCTACGTCGGTCTCGACGACGAGCGAACGCAGGTCGACGTCGAGCGCGGCCACCGCGTTGGCGAGGCGCGCACCGTCTAGATGTACGAGTAGGCCGTGCGAGTGAGCGAACTCGGCGAGGTCAGCGATCTCGTCGGGAAGGTAGAGGGTGCCGAACTCGGTCGACTCCGTGATCGACACTACGCGCGGCTGGACGTGGTGCTCGTCTCCGAGGAGATGCAGGTGGCGCTCGATGTGAACGGGGAGCAACTTTCCGTCTCCGGTCGGGACTTCAATGAGCTTGCAACCGGTAAAACGTTCCGGCGCGCCGCATTCGTCGACCGCGATGTGCGCGGTGTCGGGACAGATCACCGCCTGCCACGGAGCGAGCAGGCACTGGAGGCCCACCACATTCGCGCCGGTGCCGCCCCACGCGAACACGATCTCGGCGTCGGAACCGAGCAGGTCGCGGAACCGGGTTATCGCGCGCTTCGTCCATTCATCGTCGCCGTAGGCGAGGGCGTGTCCGGTGTTCGCGGCTAGGAGCGCTTCCATCAACACCGGGTGAACACCGGAAGCGTTGTCGCTGGCGAAGAGTGTGCTCGGTGGCGTTGCCATCACCCGAACCTACCGGCACCCGAACCTTTCGGCCCGCTTGGTGGGCTTGCCCGGGGTAGCTCTTTCCGCCAGATCGCTCAGGGATCCATCAGTCCGTCTACGGTTCCGCGATGAGCGATCACGATCTCAGCGGTTTCGAACGCACTTCATTCATCCACGAGGGCACTGAGCGGACGATCTTCCGCGCGGGAACCGGACCTGCGGTGATTGTCATAGCTGAGATGCCGGGCATCACACCGAAGGTGATCGAATTCGCCGAGCGCGTCGTCGCCATCGGATGCACCGCCGTGCTCCCCCACCTGTTTGGTGAACCCGGTCGGGATCCGATGCCCGATGCCCACGGAGTAATCGGCACGATGACCTATGGCCTGTCGTCGATCGTCCCGGCATGCATCAGCCGCGAGTTCACGATCATGGCCACCGGCAAGACCTCACCTGTGGTCCACTGGCTTCGCGCGTTGGCCGCCGAAGAACACGCCCGCTGTGGCGGCCCCGGCGTCGGTGCGATCGGCATGTGCTTCACGGGTGGCTACGCGCTCGCCATGGCGACCGACGACCGCCTGCTCGCCCCCGTGCTCTCCCAACCCTCGCTGCCGATGGCGCTCACCAAGAAGCAACGGCACTCGATCGACATCTCCCGAGCCGACCTCGACATCGTCAAGCACCGCTGCGCGACCGCGGGACTGCAGGTCGTCGGACTGCGTTTCAAAGGCGACCGGTTCGTACCGGGCGAGCGCTTCGACTTCCTCCGCGAGGAGCTCGGAGACGCGTTCGTCGCCGTGGAGCTGGAAGACGCCGATGCCAACCCAGAAGGTGCGATGAAGCCGCACTCAGTGCTGACGGAACACCTCATCGACGAGCCCGGTCAGCCGACGCGTGACGCGCTCGACCTTGTGCTCGATCTCTTCCGCACCCGGTTGCTCACCACGAGTTGACGCCCCGGAACAGACCGGGACGCCTCATCGTGTTGGTGCTCTCAGGGCTCTGAGAGCCCCGACAACGCCGATGCCGATCCCCACCGCGGCACCGCCGAGCCCGCGACGACGCTGCTGGTCGGTCATGCGGTCGTGATTGGCGATGCCGCCGACGAGATCGGCCGCGTCGGCACCGGCCGACGCGAGGAACCATCCCGCGGTCACTCCGCCCCGCGCGCCCGTGTAGAGGAGAAGGCCGCCGACGAGCGCGTCGCGGTAGCCCATCGATCGGAGCAAAAGGCTGGCCGTGGGGCCACTGTCCTCTGCGTCTCCCCACAATCGGTTTGCCGCCTCCGGCGCGACGAGAAACGAAACCCCGGACGCCAGTCGAATCCCGCCGACGACGACCGCGAATAGGTCCACCCGCTGTCGCCTCGGACCAGTCATGCGATCATCTTCCTACATCTGACGGCTTCGCCGGTGACCCGCGCTGCACCCTCACTCCCCGACGTTGCCGCCGCCGCACCTCACCCGTTCGCGTGCTGGCGGCCCCGCACGAGCGTTCCGGGCCTGGCGTCGGTGAGCTCGCCGCCGTCGACAATGATCTCGCCACCCACGATCGTCTCCACGTAACCCTCGGAACGCTGGATGAGGCGACCCGCGCCCGCAGGTAGGTCCTCGACGCGTTCGGGATGGAGCAGACGAAGATTCTCGAAGTCGATGACATTGACATCGGCGCGCATCCCGGGAGCCAACACACCACGGTCGTACAACTCATACAGCCCGGCCGGATCGTGAGTCAGCCGGCGCACGGCTAGCTCGATGGGCAGCCGCGGCCCGCGGTTTCGATCTCGGGCCCAGTGGGTGAGCATGTACGTTGTCATGCTCGCGTCGCAGATGATCCCGCAGTGCGCGCCGGCATCGCCGAGGCCCTGCACCGTCATCGGATCGGTCATCATCTCGTGCAGACCATCGTAGGAACCGTTGCCATAGTTCAGCAGCGGGAACAACAAGAAGTCGCGGCCATCGGAACCGAGCATGAGATCGTAGGCGACCGCCCACGGATCCTCGCCGGTGCGTCGAGCCACCGCTGCGACACTGGCATCAGGTTCCGGTTCGTAGTCGAGCGTTGTGCCCAACGGGAAGAGATTCTCGAACGCGTCGGGTCGCAGCTGGTCGGCCTGAGTCGGCGTCGTGTACTCGGGCGTGTCGGCGAGGATGCGCGCCCGCATCTGCGGGTTCCGGAGGCGGGCAATCAACGCGTCGAACGGCAAGTGGGCCACCTCGCGGTAGCTCGCTCGGTACCGGAACGGGTTCATCCTCGACTGGTGTCCCATCAGCATGCCGAAACAGCGGCTCGCTACCTGGGGGTGCACGTCGGCACCCCGCGCGTTCGCGGCTCGTACCGCTTCGAACCACGGTCGCCAGAGATCGGGATGGCGTCGGCTCTCCAGCACCAGGAAGGTGACCGGCCGGTGTGACGTCTCGGCACAGGCCAGGAGCCATTCCAGCTCGACGTCCATCGCGCCAACGGGGTCGCCCGCGAGCTCACCCGATGATCCCGCCGGGACGAGTTGCAACACGCCGCGTTGCTCCTGGGCCATGACCGAGAGCAGCGCCGCGACCTCCTCCCCGGCGGCGAACGTGCCGGGAACGGGCGCGCCGTGAATGTCACGATGGCCCGCGGTTCTACCAGTGGAGAACCCCAACGCCCCTGCGCGCAAAGCGCCGCGGACGATCTCTCCCATGGCAGCGAGATCGGGGTCGGTCGCGCGATCGTGGGCTCGTTCACCCATCACGTACGCACGAACGGCCGCATGCGGAAGCTGCGTCCCGATGTTCACGGCACGCGGGAAGCGATCGAGAGCATCGAGATACTCGGGGAACGACTCCCACCCCCACTGGATCCCTTCCGACAGCGCAGACCCGGGGATGTCCTCGACACCCTCCATGAGCTCGATGAGCCAGTGCTCACGACCGGGCTCGACCGGTGCGAATCCGACGCCACAGTTCCCGAGGATCGCGGTGGTCACCCCGTGCCAGCTCGACGGAGTGAGGTGCGGGTCCCACGTGGCCTGAGCGTCGAAGTGGGTGTGCATGTCGACGAAGCCGGGGGTGACGACGAGGCCGTCGGCGTTGATCGTTCGGCGAGCGAGGCCATCGACACGCCCGACCTGCACGATCACACCGGACCGGATCGCGACGTCGGCGGTACGAGCCGACTCGCCGGTGCCGTCGACCACTGTCCCGGCCCTGATCACGAGATCGTGCATGGCATCACGCTCCTTGACCGATCAGCCTATGCAGCGTCACGCGCATGGTCAGCAATGATGGTGGCCGTTCGCGGCGCGCCCGCGCGATCTGGAAGGTGAGGGAGGAAACGTTCATGGCCGAAGGGACCACCCTGCGCCCCGTCGCCGGAGCGTTCGTTCTGTTCGGTGGATTCGCGGGTGCGTGGGCCGTCTCGGTGCTCGACATCCAGCGGACCTTTGGCCTGTCCGATGCCGGCCTCGGAGCCCTGCTCGCAATCGGCATCCTGTTCGCTGCCGCGGTCAACGTCCTCGGCGGCGCGCTGACCGACCGTTGGGGGGCAAACGCAGCGTTCGCGCGGGCATTGGTGATCTGGAGCACGCTGCTCGTCGCGGTCGCGGCGGCGCCGGTCCTCGGCGCGTTCGCAGTGGCCTTCACCCTCGCCACTGCAGCGGGCGGACTCGTCGACGTCGTGATGAACGTAGTGTCGGCCGCCGCGCTCGCCTCGGAACCAGGACGGCTCGTGCGCTTCCATGGACTCTTCAACTTAGGGGCCATGCTCGGCGCCGCGGCCACGGGCGTCGCGGTCGAGCTCGGGCTGAGCTGGCGTGTGGTGTTCGCGGGGCTCGGGATGCTCGGCTTCACCCTCGCGTTGAGCAACCGCTCGGCCCGCCTTCCGAGCCCCGCCCGCACCGATCACCCGTCGCTTTTACGAGCGATCGCCGGTCTGCGTCACGAAGGGCTGGTGATCCTCGCGCTCGTGTTCGGCGCGTCGGCCATGGTGGAAGGGGGAATCGCCACCTGGGGGGTTCTCTACCTGAGAAGCCACCTCGGCGTCAGCGTGCTGGCCGGGGTCGGCGCGTACGTGGTGGGTCAGGGTCTGGCCACGATCACTCGGATCGGTGGGGGTCCGGCGGTCGGTGTGCTCGGCACCCGTCGCGGCGTCGCGCTCGGTGCCGGCATCAGCGCCGGCGGTATCGCACTCGAGGCGCTCACGACGAACGCGTTCGTGGGAGCGACCGGCCTGGCACTCGCGTCCATGGGCATCTCGGTGGTCTGGCCGCTCCTGCTGGCCGACGTGAACAACGAAGCACAACACCCGGGGCTGGCGATAGGGGGCGTGACGGCCGCCGGCTACCTCGGAATGGTCGCGGGCCCACCGATCGTCGGAGTGCTCTCCGGCGCGTTCGATCTCACCACCGGGCTGCTCGTGCTCGCCGCCGCGGCGCTGTTCGTCTCGGTGATGCCGGCACATGTCCGAAAAACACGCGACCCGACCGTTCCCGGTGCTCGCGCGCGTGACACGTGACGTGTCCTGAACGGGCCCGACCGTTGATCGCCGTCGTTCAGGGCGCGACGGTCTCGGTGACGCGGTCGACCGTGCCGTCGGCGTGGCGGGCGAACCTTGCCTCGACCCGGTCGTGGACCGGGTCATCGGTCGGCCAGGGCCAACCACCGAAACCGGTACGGCGATAGTCGGCGAAGGCCGTCTCGATCCCGGCGCGATCGTTCATCACGAACGGCCCGTAGCGCTCGACCGGCTCGCCGATCGGGCGGCCCTGTAGCAGCAGGATCTCGACGGCTTCGTCGCCCGCGGTGAGCACTACCGGCTCGTCGCAGCGCACCACCGCTCCGGTGTCGGGTCCGATCGCGTGGCCACCGATGTCAAACCCGTTCCCGACGAAACCGAATACCGTCCGAACCGTCGCCGGCCCAAGCGCTGACGGGAGCCTCCAGCTCGCGCCCGGGTCCATCCGAATCGTCCAGATCGCGACGTCGGCGTCGGATCGCGACGCCCACGAGCTCGGCGGGGGTGACGGTGGCCGCGCACCTTCGATCGCACCCGCGACCACATTGATCTCGGTGACGCGTCCGGCGTCGTCGGTGACCACGAGGCGAGGAATGTCACCTGACCACAACATCTTGAAGTGCGGATCGGCCATCTTGTCGTCGGCGGGAAGATTGAGCCAGATCTGGAACAGCTCGAGCGGGTTCGGCGCATCGGGGTCGAGAAGCGGAAACATCTCGGAGTGCACGATTCCCCGACCTGCGGTGAGCCACTGCGCGTCACCCCGACCGAAGCGGGCGGCGGCGCCGAGCGAATCCGAATGATCGACAATCCCGCGGCGCACGTAGGTGACCGTCTCGAAACCGCGGTGCGGATGTCCGGGGAACCCGGGCACGGTCTGGCCGTGGTACATCCTCCAGCCGTCGACTCCGGCGAAGTCGGCACCGAGCTCGCGACCGTCGAGCGACGCGTCAGGGCCGAGATGCTCGTTGCCGGCGGGATACGCGTCGTCGTGATGCACGCAGAAGAGGAACGGATCAATCGTCGGCCACTGGAATCCGAGCGGGAATGTCTGGATCACTGCATCGCCCATACCGGGAACCAACGATCAGAAGCGTCCGTGCATTCCAAGGGTCGGTTGGCGTCGCATTCCAAGGGTCGGTTGGCGTCGCAGCGGGGGGCGAGCTGACACCACATGATGGGCGTCGTCACCCTAGGATTCCGCCACCGTATGTGCTGCCCGCCAGGGCCGCGGTGGGTGCGACCTGGGGGAATGTGATGGCCGAGGACGATGAGCAACGCGGGCGCGCGACGCGTCGGGTGAGCCGCGGCTGGTCGCTCGTGGCGGGGGCCATCCTCGCGGCTCTGCTCTCGACCATTGGCGTGACCGTCGTGACGCAGCTGTGGAACAAGCCTCTCGACATCCCTTTCCAGTACGCGCACACCCCGGGCGACGACGAGCAAGACGCCACCCTCGACATGATGCTCATCAAGAACGTCAAGGAGACCGGTTGGTTCAACACGAACCCCAAGCTCAACGCCCCGTTTCGCCAGCGTTGGGCCGAGTGGCCCATGGGCGGAGATCTTCTCGCCTATACGGTGAAGAAAGGCCTGGTCGAGACGACGGGCAGCGTGCCGCTCACCTTCAACTTGTTCTGGCTGCTGACCTTCCCCCTTACTGCGCTCGTTGCCTTTCCGGTGCTGTCGTCACTGCGCACTTCCTGGACGACTGCGCTCGTCGGTGCCGTCTTGTTCTCACTCGCGCCGTACCACTTCCGCAACGGCGTCGGACACGAGAACCTCGCCTTCTACGTCGGCGTCCCGATCATCGTGCTCGCCTGCATGAAGATCCTCGGACCCAACTCCTCGCTTCCGTCGGTGGCCGAGCTGCGGCACCGCCACGCGTGGTGGCGGATCCGGTGGTTGCTCCTCGGCATCGCGCTCATCGGCGTGACCGGGATCTATTACCTCGCCTTCCTCCTGTCGCTACTTCTCATCTGCGCGATCGTCAGTGCCCTCGCCCACCGCCAGCTGGGCCGGCTGGTGATGGCCGCGTTATTCGGCGCAGTGGGCCTGGCGACATCGATTCTCGCCAACCTGCCGACGCTCCTCTTCCGCTGGCAGCACGCGGCCAATCTGCTGGGTGTTCCGGACCGACGACCCGGGGTCTCGGAGGCATACCCGCTAAGGATCGTCGAGCTGCTCAGCCCGGTTACCGGCCACCGCTTCGGCCCCTTCGCGGCGCTGGCCGACCAGCTCTACGAACCTGGCCGCCAAGGGCTCGCGACAGCCCAGCTGGGGCTCATCGCGGCAATTGGATTCGTGGTCGCAGTCATGGCCGTGCTCCTGTCGGCCGTGCGCGTCGCTGATCGTCAGGGAGAGAGTCGTCGCGGGTGGGCGTTCGAGGCGCGGCTCGGCATGCTCATGGTCGCGGCGCTCTTTCTCGGGATGAAGGGGGGCTTCAGCCGCGCGCTCGAACTCACCGGTCTCGACGGCGTGCGCGCGTGGACCCGGATCGCGATCGTGATCACGTTCGCTGGAATTGTCGTGTTCGCCCGACTGCTCGACCGCCTGCGCGTCGCTCTACTCCGACACGGTTGGCCGCACCCGCGGCTCGCGTGGACATCCGTGCTCGCAGTCGTACTCGTGCTCGGCGTGCTCGACCAGGCGTCACCGGTGTTGATGCCGAAGCCCGAGAACCGGGCGCGCCAGTGGCACGCCGACGACAGATTCGTCGCATCACTCGAGCGCAAACTCCCGAAGAACGCGATGGTGTTCCAGCTCCCTGTCGTCGATTTCCCCGAGCACGGTGACATCCTGCGGATGTCCGCTCATGACGAGATCAAGGAGGGCTACCTGCACTCGAAGACGCTGCGGTGGAGCACGGCAGGCGTGCGGGGACGCGACGGCGAGTGGCAGTGGCCGGCGTCGCAGCTCCCGATGCGAGAGCTCGTTCGCGGCGTGACCGCGATGGGATTCTCGGCTCTCGTTCTCGATCTCTACGGGTACCCGGGCAACGGCAGGGCGCAGCTCAACGACCTGATCGGCCTGCTCGGCCCCCCGATCGCGAAGCGTGGTGACCGCCTGGTCGCCTGGGATCTGCGTCGAGCCACACCATCGGTGCTCGGTACCATGACCGCGCCGGGTCGGCGGACGCTCACCCAACAGCTCCTCGACGCGCCCCGCCTCTACCTCGACACCGACACCGACCCGATCGCGAACCGGGGCGACCGCCACACAATCTGTGCGGCCGGCTCGCTTTCCCTGGTCAACCCCGGCCGCCGGCCCGTCAGCCAGAACCTCGAGATCAACCTCGCCCAAAGACGATCGGGGGCCCACGCCGGGCAGTTGACGATCAACTCCCGGCAGGTGCCGATCTCGACGCACAGGCACCCCAACGTCATTCACGTCGTTCTCGCTCCGGGCACGACGAAGGCCGAGATCACCGTCGTCACGCCCGGCGTGCGTTGCGCTTCGGCAACGGTGGACTCGCTTCCCTCGGTCTCCGCGAATCTCACCCCGACATCCGTCGCGCCCAGTTGACCGCCACGTCGTACGCTCAGGCCGTGCGTGATTCGGTAACCGTCCACATCGCCGCCACCCCCGAACGGATCTGGGAGCTGGTGAGTGACATCACCAACACGGGTCGGTTCAGCCCCGAGACCTTCGAGGCCGAGTGGCTCGACGGCGCGACCGCGCCGGCCGTCGGCGCGCGGTTCCGCGGCCACGTCCGCCGCAACGGCCGCGGGCCCGTCTACTGGACGAAGTGCATCATCGTCGCCTCCGAGCCGGGACGCGAATTCGCGTTCACCGTCGGCGAGGCCGACAAGGCGCTCAACACATGGAGCTACCGGTTCGAGGCGAGTGGCGACGGAACAGACGTGACGGAATCGTTCCAGCTGAAGGACACAACCGCCCTGCGTCTCTACTGGAAGCTCTTCGGCCGCTGGCGTGGTCGCACGAACCACGACGGGATGCGCGAGACCCTGGTCCGGATCAAAGCGGTGGCCGAGGAACCGCAATGAGCTGTCCCGAGTTGGCGTCGTAGTCGAAGAGCTCGCCGTAGCGACCCCAATCGATGGCGATGTCGAGTTGACGCCGCGCCGCTTCGTCGGAGAACGCACGCCGGAGCGTGTCGAGGAAGAATCCTTCCGGGAGATTTCCGTCGATGCTCGCCGCGAGAGCACTGGTGATCGCACGCACCAGCGGCGCCCGTCGTGAGGCCTGGTCCGCGAAGCGCTCCTTGGTGGTGAGGATGTCGGCGGTCACGAACTGGTGGCCTTCGTCGGTAACGGTGAGGTCGGCCTCGTCGACGGTAGCGAGACCGAGCATTGTGGCGCCGTCGACCAAGGGCAGAAGATCGTCGACCTCGAAGTTCAGGTCGTGGGCGAGCGCAGGGAGGTCTTCGGTGCCGCCGCGGGCGACAACGATCTCGAGGAGGCCCGCCATGCCGCCAACGGTCGCATCGGGGAGCGGCTGCTCGTTCGGTGAGGGGCCGGAAGTCGACGCGGCGGGTCGCGGGGCTTCTGGTTCGGTCTCGCGGCCGGTCATGATGCGGTAGATGTCGTCGACGATCTCCTGGAACGCCGCGGTGCGACGGTTACGGGGCCGTTCGAGATCGATGGTGAGCTCGGCTTGGATCTTGCCGGGGTTGGATGACAGCACGAGCACCCGGTCGGCGAGGAGCACGGCCTCCTCGATGTTGTGGGTGACGAGGAGCATCGCCCGGGTCGGGAAGTCGTCTCGGGCCCAGAGCGCGAGAAGCTCGCTACGAAGGTTCTCTGCGGTGAGAACGTCGAGCGCGGAGAACGGCTCGTCCATGAAGAGCGCGTCGGGCTCCACAACGAGCGCCCGGGCGAACCCGACTCGCTGGCGCATGCCGCCGGAGAGCTCCTTGGGGTAGGCCGCTTCGAACCCGTCGAGGCCGATGAGATCGATCGCGCGTTCGGCGCGCGCGCGCCGCTCCGTCGCGGGAACGCCGCGTGCTTCGAGACCGAGCTCGACGTTCTGGCGCACCGTCAGCCAGGGCAGGAGCGCGAACGTCTGGAAGACCATGGCGACGCCCGGGTTGGCGCTGCGCAGCCGGACGCCGTTGTAGGTCGCGTACCCCGAAGTCGGCGCGATGAGACCGGCAAGCAGGCGCAGGAGGGTCGACTTTCCCGAGCCGGACTTGCCTAGGAGCGCGACGATCTCGCCGTCACGGAGCTCGAAGCTGACGTCGTCGAGGACGGGAAGCGGGCCGCCGTCGGGCGTTGTGAACGCCTTGGTGAGGTGCTCGGCAGCGAGGATGGTGGTGTCACGGGCGAGGGTGCGCGGTGTCATGAAGATCTCCTTGGATCAGCGCAGCTGGTGGAAGCATCGGGGCTTCGCGGTCGAGTCCGGGTTGTCGGGGTCTCATGTGAAGTTCTTCCGTTCTGCTAGTCGGAAGAGCTGTCGCCAGACGAGTCTGTTCACGGCCACGACGTAGATGCTCATCACAATGATGCCGGTGAGGGTCTTGGCGAAGTTGCCATCGACAGTGGACGCGACGATGTACGCGCCGAGACCGGTGGCGACGAGCGTGTGGCTGCCGTAGGTGACGACTTCGGCCACGATCGAGGCGTTCCACGCTCCGCCCGCAGCGGTGATCCCACCTGTGACATACGAACCGAAGATCGCGGGGAGGATCAAGCGCTTCCACCGCTGCCGGCCGGAGACGCCGAAGTTATCCATCGCTTCGATGAGATCCGATGGGATGGCCATTGCACCGGCGATGGTGTTGAACAGGATGTACCACTGCGCACCGAGCGCCATGAGCACGATGGCGCCCCAGTTCAGTGAAATGGTCGTCGCGATGAAGAACGCTGCCGCGAACGGGAACAGGAAGTTCGCCGGGAAGCTCGCAAGCACCTGCACGATCGGCTGCGCGGAGCGGGCCAAGCGGGGGGAGAGCCCGATCTTCACGCCGATCGGAACCCAGATGATGGTCGAGACAACCACAACGATGATCACCCGGACAAAGGTGATCGCGCCGAGCCAGAACGCGTGGACGAACTGGTCGAGCCCGATCTGTTGCTGAATGTAGGCGAGCGCCTGCCACGCTCCCGCGATCGCGAGGCCAGACGCCGCCACGGCGAAGACCGAGTCTCCCGCCCTCCGGCGGCTGCGGTTCACCTCGAGCGGTCGCTCCGCGATTCCGAATGGTCGCGTGGCGCGATCCAGGAGCACGCTCACGGGCCGGACTGACCCGGCGATTAGGCCCGGAACCCGGGAACGGCGCAGCGCGTCGAGCATGATGCTGCGCGGCCGCTCCGCTGCTTCCGTCTCTTCGATCCGGAAGCGTTCTGTCCACGCGACCATCGGCCGCCAGAACAAGAAGTTCACCCCGAGCACCATCACGACCATGACGCCTATCGCGAGCAGGACCCGACTGAGTTGCGCCTTCTCCGAGGCGGCCGCGACGTAGCTACCGATCCCTGGGAGTGCGTACGAGTGTCGGTTGACGGTGATCGCTTCGGACGCGGTGAGGAAGAACCAACCTCCTCCGAAGCTCATCATTCCGTTCCACACCAACCCGATCATCGAGCCGGGCACATCGAGCTTCCAGAACCGCTGCCACTTCGTGAGCCTCATCATGCGAGTTGCTTCGTCGAGCTCCCGCGGTTGCGTCGTGAGCGAGTGGTAAAAGCTGAATGTCATGTTCCACGCTTGAGACGTGAAGATCGCGAAGATCGACGCGCACTCCAATCCGAGCAATGAATGGGGGAACAGCGCGAGGAAGGCAGTGACCGTGATCGCGAGAAATCCGAGGATCGGCACCGACTGCAACACGTCGAGCGTCGGGATCAGGATCTTCTCGGCCCGACGAGACCGCGCCGCTGCGGTCGCGTACACGAACGTGAACACAATCGATAGGCCGAGCGCGATGAACATCCGCGACAGCGACCGCAGCGCATATCCCGGCAGATGCACCGGATCAGTCGACACCGTGCTCGAAGCGTGAGCCGGGTTGAACGACACGGTCATCACCTGACCGAGACGCAAGACCGCGTAGATGCCGGCGAGGACACCGGCACCGATCACGAAGTCGATCGGACGCAGACGCGGCCGCTCGACGACGTCGGGTGTGGGAAACGTGCGGCGCAGGGCCACCGGGTTCACCCCCTTCGAGGCAACTCGGGCCCGGACGCGCGCAGAGAGCCTGGTGGGCCTCTCAGTGGATGGTGCGCGGAACCGTTGGAGCTATCGCGCGATCCGGGAGGTGGACAAAGATGAGCAGGAACTTGGATGTTCGCCTGTACTCACAGGACCACCTCCTCTCGTCTTCCAGGCTTCGAAACCCGCGGACGGCTCCGTAATACGGCGTGATGACTCCCAAGAGTACCCCGCCCACGAGACGTCACCCAACATCGGCGTGGCCCATACTTGACCATCTCCTCACATCCAGGTGATGTGCGCCTCGCATCCCGGCCCGACAATGGATGCAAACACCAAGGAGAAGCGCCATGGTGCAGACCAAGCGGGTGATCGTGCTCCGCAGCATCATCGCGGCGCTGTTGCTGGGGCTCGGAATCGCGAGCCTGGCGGCGGGGCGGATCGTGATCGGTGTCGTCGAGATCGGCCTCGCGACTACGAACGTCGCGCTCACGATCACGATGCGCCGTCGTCGTGCGGAGCTCCTCGAACGCTTCCCCCGGCTCGCGCAGAAGACGGCGGAGCGAGACGCGGGTCCGGCGGCATCGGGGTAGCCCCTAGGAGCTCATTCCACGACGCGGATGCGAGAAACGGTCGTGAACGAGCAGAGGTAGACGTCTCGATCGAATCCCGGGCACGGGAACAGCACCGACTGAACCGGGCTGGCTGTGTCGGCTCGGGCAACCTCGTCTCCGGTCTCGATGTCGAGCACGACGACCTGGTCGGCCATGCGTTCGCGATCGTGATCGCCGGTTATGAGCTCGCCGGTGTCGGCGAAGCGCAGGATGTGACACGCGTGGTCCTGTTCCCGGGTCCACAACGGCTCGAGGCCTCCACGCGCGAACGAAAACGCGGCGAGCACGCCGTTACCGCTGTCGTAGCCGACCGCGATCTTGCGTTCCGGGTCGATTGTCGGTGGGTTGGCGATCACACCGAATGGCTTGCCGCAGATCTCGGCCAGTTCAACGACGCCGGTTTCGAGATCGACACGCACGAGGTGCAGCGGCGCGTTCGAAAGGCCCTGGCCGCGGAAAGTGCCGGCGTACCGCTCGCTCCCCTCGCCGTTGTCGAGAAACCACGCCGCTCCCGCGTCGATTACGGCATCCCAGCCGTACGTCTGTCCTTCGAGCATGCGATACCGCGGCCGGAACTCGTCGTCGAGAGTGAGCGCGCGCCCATTCCAGTTGACCCGAAATAGCGTCGAGTGGCCGACGACGTAGAGGTCGTCACCATCGGCCGACAACCGCGCGATCGAGCGCTCGGGGAGCGTGAGGCGGGCGATGATGTCGAGGCGTTCAGGTTCGAGCACCAGGAGCTCGGTCGGCTCAGTCGGCGGCGCCGGCCGTCCCGGTAGCGTGCCGCCGAAGTCCTTTGTGACGAGACAACCATCGGGCAACACGACGAAGCTGTTGTACGGACGTTCCCGGGGGAGCTCTCGAACCGCGATCGGCGCCGTATCGGCGCCGAGACGATGGGCGTGCCGTCCGAAGACCACATAGACAGAGCCGTTCTCGTGCACCGCCAGCCCGCCCGGCCACGTCGGACCTCCGGCCAGGTCGGGAGAACGCTCGATCTCCTCGAGCGACTCCGGATCTATCCGCTCCACCCAGGACACGGCCTTGTCTCCGGCGGTGTGGCGCAGCAGGTAGACCTCGCCCGGATCGCGCACCACCACCATCGTCGCGGCGAGAGCATCGCGTGAGGTCACCTCTAGGTGCTCGCCGGGGCGGATCCCGAGGCCACCGCCAGACCGAGGGGTCTGCGTCCGCCGGGGTCCGCCGTCTTCGCCGGGCCAGCGACTTGGCCAGTAGCCCGGGATCCGATTCCCAGAGGAGGAGTCGGCCACGGTCACACGGGTGCTTCGACTGGGAGCAGCGGGGAGCGCGCAAGAGGTTGATGATCGTGTAGGTCCGCTACGAGGTCGTCGCGCACCGCGCGCAGCGAAGGGTCGTCCCATCGGTTCTCGCGCTGATGGGGATCGTCGGCAAGGAGGTACAGCTCGCCCTCGGTGCCGTCATGCACAGTTCCGCGCCCGTAGGTGGTGCACACCCAGCCGTCACGCGTAATCGTGCGCAGATGTACGTCGACACCGAACAGCTGGCTGTCCCACTCGGTGAGCACCCGCTCGAAGCCCCGCGCATCGGCATCAGCTTCGTTGGCGGGCAAAGCCGAACCTTCCATCCAGTCCGGCGCGCTGAGACCGGCGATCGCGCAGAACGTCGGTGCGAGATCGACGAGCCCGACCGGCGAGGCAACGATCGCCGGAGCCACCGTTGCCGACGGAGCCGGCCGCCAGATCAGCGGCAACCTCATCAACGCGTCGACGTGGTAAGGACCCTTGAAGAGCAGCCCGAAATCACCCTGGAGCTCGCCGTGATCGGTGGTGAAGACGATGTCGGTGTCGGCGTTCCAACCGCGCGCGCAGACGTGATCGACCACACGGCCCAGTGCTTCGTCGATGAGCTCGCACTCCACCGCGTTCCGGGCGTTCACCTCGCGCACCTGGTTGGCTGTGAGGGTGGCCGGAACCCAGTCCTTCGGCGCTTCGTAGTTAGAGACCAACGTTCCGTCGTACCACTGCCGCCAGTGCCGTGGCTTGGCATCGAGGATGCGTTCGCGCTGGGAGGCGGACTCGGGGTACCCGGCCGGCAACGGCACTTCGCGCCAGTCGATGCGACCCATCTCCGACTCCGGGGGGTCCCACGGGTGGTGTGGGTCGGGGAAGCTCATCCAGCAGAACCAGTCGTCATCCGGGTCTAGCAAGTCGAGCCACGCGATCGTCCGGTCGGCAACCCAGTCGGTGTGATACCAATCGCGCGGGATCGGGTTGTGCTTCACCTGCGGTGCGCCGGTGTCACCGCCTCCAGCCGCGTTGACCTCGAGTGATCCGTCGAGCGGCGGGTAATACATGGAAACGGCCTCGGGGTGTTGGCCGGTGAGCCAGCGGGCGTAGTGCAGCGGGCCGGCGGCGCCGTGCGTGGCAAACTCGAGGTGTTCGAAACCTCGATGCGGGCCGGTCGTGCCATCGAACCACGGTTGCTGTCTCGTCTCCTCGCCGATCGCGGCCAGGCGATTCTCGGTGAATCGACCGAACGGGTCGAGGAACGGCTCGAAATGCGCCTTGCCGATGAGCGCGGTGCGGTAGCCGGCGCGTTGGAGGACGGCCGCGACCGACGGCGCGTCGACCGGCAGCGCCACGCCGTTCATCCACACCCCGTGCGTGCTCGGGTACTGACCGGTGATGATTGTCGAGCGCGACGGCATGCACACCACCGACTGCGGGTGAGCGCGCTCATAACGGATACCCGATGCGGCCAGACCGTCGGCAACGGGTGTGCGGGCCAAAGTGCCACCGTTGCACCCGAGCGTGTCGTACCGCTGCTGGTCCGTGGTGACGAGCAGAATCTTGCGTCCCATCAGTTCTCCTCCGGCTCCATCTGGTTGCGTAGCTCGGCGAGCGCGCCGGCGGTGGCCGCGCCGATCACCAATGCCATCGTGCGCGGCTCGGCATCGGTGGAATACACGACGAGCGAAGTGTCATCACCGAGATCTATGACGTCGATCGTGCCGAGATGGTTGCGAAAGATCGGCGCGGTGATGCGGTACTGGAAGCGGCGCTGGATCGGATCCGACGTGATGATCTCCTCCGGCATCACCAGCCCGGAACCGAGGGTGATGACACGGGTATTGCCGTCGACTGTCGATGCCACGATGCCGGGGAACCAGTCCTCGATGGCGCCGGGGTCTTCGACCCTGGCCCACACGTCGGCAGCTTCGCGGCGAATCCGGATCTCCTTGCGCACCGATGCCCCGGCGCTCACGGTTCTCGTTTCACGGCTCGCAACCGGCCCCCTGCTCGACGTCACCCTGCACTAGTGGCAGACACTGTGCCAGAATCTCGGGACGCATGCGCCGGAGAGGAGTGCGCCTCGTGACCAAGGATGCCGAAGAGCGGGTTGGCGAAATCGAAGACCCGCCTGTCGGCCCCCGGGTGATCGACGGTCGTACCGCCCGCAGGGACCGCAACCGCGACCTGGTGCTCGGCGCGGTGATCGAGCTGTTCAGTGAGCACCAGCTCGCCCCGAGCGTGTCTGAGGTCGCCCGACGATCCGGGGTCTCGCTCCGCTCGGTGTACCGGTACTTCGATGACTTCGATGCACTTGTGCGCGCCGCTATCGACCAGCACCAGACGACCATTGCCCCTCTCCGCGAGATCCCCGATCTCGGCGTCGGCCCGCTCGACGAACGGGTCGCCCGCTTCGTGGCCTGCCGGTTGCGTCTCTACGAGGCGGCGGCACCGGCGGTCCGCGCCGCACTTCTCCGGGCACCAACCAACCCGATCATGCTCGAACAGATCACCCGGGTCCGCGAGCAGCTGGCGTACCAGACCGCCGCGATGTTCGAACCCGAGCTGGCGCTACTGGCCCCGAACTCGCGGCGAGCGGCATTGGCCGCGACCGACACCCTCACGCAGTTCGAAGGGGTGGAGAGTCTCCGCGTACGCCTCGGGTACTCCATCGCGCAGGCGACCGACATCCTGTGCCAGAGCATCGCCGCACTCTTCAGGCCACTTCCCGGGCCTAGACCCGCGACGGGCGGGTGAGGTGGCGGCGAGCATGTGCAACCGCGTCGTCGAGATTCGAGAAGACGTGCCGTTCGTGGGCGAGTCGATCGATCGCACCCACTGCTTCGAGAACACGCAGGTGTTCGGGGCTCGGACCCTTGAGCAACACTGTGATACCGCGATCCTCCAACTCCGCGACGATCTGGCCGAGCGCTTGCGCGCCGGTGGCGTCGAGCAGCTGAACCTCGGGGAGACGCAGTATCACGACACGTACGTCTGTCACCGCGGTGAGCTCGGTGAGAAAACGTTGCGCCGCGCCGAAGAACAGTGCGCCGTCGAGTCGGTAGGTGATGATGTGCTCGTGAAGCAGCTTGGCTTCGGTCGCCGTGTCTACCTCGACCGTCGGAATCCGCTCGGCCACCACTGACGCGGAACGAGAAACCGCGCGCAGCGCGAGGATCGCGGCCAGCGCCACACCGACTTCGACCGCGAGGATGAGATCGAACGCGATCGTGACGGCGGCCGTGAGCACGAGAACCGCGGCATCAGATCTCGTAGAGCGAAGCACCGCCTTGACGTTGTGGATCTCCACCATCTTCACAGCCGTCACCATCAGGACTCCGGCGAGCGCGGCGAGAGGGATACGCGAGACCAGCGGACCGGCAACCAGAACCACCAGCGCGAGCACCAGCGCGTGCACGATCGCCGAGACGCGCGTACGGGCACCGGCCCGGACGTTCACAGCGGTACGGGCGATCGCACCCGTGGCGGGCAACCCGCCGAATAGCGGCGACGCAAGATTGGCAAGGCCCTGCCCGAAGAGCTCGCGATCGGGATCGTGACGAGCGGTGTCGGACATCCCATCAGCTACCTTCGCCGAGAGGAGGCTCTCGATCGCAGCGAGGGCAGCGACTGCGAAGCCAGCCCCGAAAAGGTCACCGATCTGACCCGCCTGCACATGGGGCAGGGAAGGGAGAGGGAGCGAGTTCGGCAGCGCTCCGATTCGAGCGACGTTCCATTCTCCGACCGACGCAACGATAGTTGCGAGCACGACCGCGACCAGAGATGACGGCGCTGCCTTGTGCACGTGAGGCGTAGCGATCATCACGGTCACGACGAGCGCAACGAGTGCGAGCGCGAACACGTTCCCGCTCCTGAATGCGTCGCCGAGAGCACGGACCGCGATCGCGGCGGTGTTCTCGCCTGCAGGCTTCACGACCCCCAGCGCAGCGGGGACTTGCTGCAAGAAGATGATGATTGCAATTCCGATGGTGAAGCCTTCGACTACAGGCCACGGGATGAACGCGAGGTATCGACCGAGCCGGAAGAACGCGGCGATGAGCACCAGGACCCCGGCCATCATCGCAACGGCATAGACGGCGTCCGCGCCGTAGCGGGCGACGACGGGAACGAGCACGACCGTCATGGCACCCGTCGGCCCCGAGACCTGGACGTTCGAACCGCCGAACACCCCGGCGACCAACCCGGCGACTATCGCAGTCATGATCCCGGCAGTTGCCCCCAGACCGGTCGTGATCCCGAACGCCAAGGCCAGTGGAAGAGCTACGACCCCGACGGTGATCCCGGCGACCACGTCTCCACGCCATGAGCGCCCTAGCCCCGCGTAGTCTGACCGGCGGGGCAACAGTCGAGTCAGCCAGCTGAGCCCCGGCGACCACCTCCGATTGGCGATCGGCGCTTCAGAACCGTCGGCTACCGGGTCCTCGGCGATCATCAGCCGATCACCGAGCCCTGAGATCCGCGAGCAGATCTTCGGTCTCGGAGAGCGAGTTGATCAGCATGCGCTTCGCCACTGCGAGCAGCTCCACGAGCAGGGGATCGCGGATCGCGTAGAAGACAGAGGAGCCCGCCTTCCGGGTGACGACAAGCCCGGCGCGCCGGAGCACGCCGAGTTGCTGCGAAAGGTGTGATGCTTCGATCCCGACCAGAGGCTGGATCTCGCCTACCGGCCGCTCACCCTCGGCCAGCAACTCGAGCACCCGGATGCGCGCCGGGTGTGCGAGCGCCTTGAACAGCTCTGCCTTGATCTCCGAGATCGGACGGTTCAGCCCGTCCGAACGGCCTGGCTCGTTCACACCGCTCCACCTTCTTTCACTTCCGGCTGTCACTTCCGGCTGTCACTTCCGGCTTCCGAGCACCTGCAAATATTACATTTTTGTCAACTTATCATCTATTGAATCAGCGGTAAAGTCATACGTTCGCCCGGCTCGCCCCCGCCTTCGCTTAGCGTGCTTGAGATGACTCGAGGGCGTCCCCGGTGAAGCCGCGGGCTGACCTTTGGCCGCGGTTCACGTTCGTGCTCGTCCACGGAGGCGGGTCGACCGCCCGCTTCTGGGACCGCCTGGTCCCCCACCTCGGCGGAGCGGCGATCGCGATCGACCTACCCGGCCGCGGCTCCAGGCCCTTCGACCTCGCGACGCTCACAGTCGATGATGAGGTCGCGTCGGTCATCGCCGACATCGACGCCGCGGCGATCGAGGACCCGATCGTGCTCGTAGCCCATTCGTCGGGCGGTCTCGTCGTCCCCGGTGTGGTCGCGGGGCTCGATGGCCGGGTCGCCCACATCGTGCTGAACGCGGCATTGGTGCCACCCGAAGGCGGGTGCGGGCTCGACGCGATGCAACCGCGACACGGCGAGGGCCTGCGACTCGCGGCCGAGCAGGCTCGCGGTGACGGCACAGTGATCACTCTGCCGGGACCACCAGAAGATCCTGAGCCGTTCCGCGTTGCCTACGGAGGGGATCCGCTCGACGACGAGACCCTCGCGTTCGTCGTCGATCCGATGCGGTGCGTCCCCGACACCGTCCACCACTACTTCCAGGCGGTGCACTGGTCAGCCGCGGCGGCGGTACCCGTCACCTACGTCACCAACGAACGGGATCGTCCCATTCCCCTGGCGTTACAGGAAGAGCTGATCACCCGGCTGCCCCTCCCGCCGACTGTCGTGCATCTCGACGGCGGGCACATCCCCGCGGTCACCGACCCCGAGACATTCGCTGCGGTGCTGCGTTCGGTTCCCACTGCATGAGCCGTGGTTACGACCGCCGCCTGGATCCACGAGGGTCAACCGTTGCGGGCGACACCCCAACTATTCGGGGTGGTGAATGTTCGCTTGTCGTCGGACACTGCCGTCATGACAACCATCGAAGAGAACAAGGATCTCGTCCGCGACTTCATCAGTTCCCTCTTCAGCCTGGGGGATCCTCTTGCAGTCGACACCTACTTGTCCGACAGTTTCGTGAACCACGATCCACCGTTCGGAGTCAGCCCTGACCGTGAAGGCATGCGCAGCGCCGGTGCGATGCTACGGAAGGTGTTCCCGGACTGGCACAGCGACCTCCACCTCCTCGTGGGCGAAAACGACATAGTCACAGAGCTCTTCACCGCCTCCGGGACCCATCGCGGCGAGATCATGGGGGTGGCCCCGACCGGCCACACGGTCACTCTCCAGGGCATCAACATCTTCCGCATCCAAGACGGCCGCATCGTCGAACGCTGGGGGCGTCTCGACGATCTCGGCTTCCTTCGCCAGCTCGGGGTCGTTCCCCAACCATGAAGAGGCGCGGCCCGACGAACCAGAGAACATGACCCGAGGGCATCGCTGCCGGCGGCAGACCTATCGTGCATCTGTGGCCAACACCAGGTCGGAGCGGCGCACCGCCGACGTCGCAGCGTTGTCGTCTCGGGGCCTCGATTCCACCGCGTTCCGCAGGGAGGCCTTGCGGCGGCTGCGTGCGCTTCTTTCTATCGACGCAGCCTTCTTCGCGACCGTCGACCCCATCACCGTTCTCTTCACCTCCGCGCTCGCGGAGGAACCGCTCGGAGCCGCGACGCCGCTCTTCCTCGAAAACGAGTTCGGTCACGACGACGTGAACAAGTTCGCGTCGCTAGTCAGCTCGTCCGACAGAGTCGGTTCGCTCGATCAGGCGACGCGGGGAGATCGAGCTTTGAGCTTGCGCTACCGAGACGTTCTGGCGCCCCTCGGTCTCGGTGACGAACTCCGGGTTGCGCTGATGGCCGGCGGTCAATGCTGGGGCGTGCTCTGCCTGCACCGCGAGGACTCCTCGCTCGGGTTCAGCGAAGACGAGATCGAACTTCTTCGCCAACTGGGTCCGCACCTGGGAGAAGGTCTCCGGCGAAGCCTCACGTTCTCATCCGAATCCGACACCGCCGTGCCGAACGAACCGGGGATCGTGATCCTTGGTGATGACCTGACCGTCATCTCGATCAACGCTCAAGCCGACCGATGGCTCGGCGAGATCGCCGGCGACGATCTTGCCGACCGCAGCGCGCTGCCGGTGCCGATCTTGGCCGCGGCCGCACAGTTGGCGGGCGCCGGCCGAGCGTTGATGTCCGGCGCAGCCGTCACCCGGCTCCGGACGAGTCGCGGCGTGTGGATCACCGTGCAGGCTTCACCATTACGGGGGCAGGCCGCGGGCCAAATAGCGGTGATCCTCGAGCTCGCGAACCCGATGCAGCTGAGTTCGCTCGCGCTCGCAGCCCGCGGCCTCACACCGGCGCAGCAACGGGTCGCCGCGCTCGTGCTCCAGGGCTGGTCCACTCGTCGGATCACCGGCGAGCTGCAGATCTCCTCGAACACCCTCCAAGAACACCTGCGCGGCGTATTCGACAAGTTCGGGATCGGGAGCCGCCGCGAGCTGGTCGCCGCGCTTTCCGGGCATCGCGGCTGAGATCGGCGGAATCGGTGCGCGGACGCTCAGGGCTCAAGCGAGCAGGGCAGCGACCAAAGCGTCCGTGATGAAGGCGCCGTAGCGCTCAATCAGTGCTCTCGGCTCGATGCATTCGGAGCCGGCAATTTGCACGGCGGGGATCATGGCGAATGAGATCGTCGACGACCAGGCCGTCACCATCGAGTGCCGCGATTCCTTCGGCGATCCCGAGATGGAGCCCACACATGGTGTCGGGGTCTGCGAGCGCGGCAGATTCGAACGGGCAGGTGCGCAGCACCAGTTCAACCAGAGCACCCTTCTGTTTCAGCACCGGATCGAACCCTTGACGCGCCATCGTCTCGAACACCAGCGCGACCGGATCTTCGCCTCCCTCGGCGGAAAGCTCTTGACGGCCGACCGACCGCCGACCGACGTCGACAGCCGAGTCTCCCGTACGCAGGATCTCGGTCAACAACAAGCTGAGGCGTTCGTACGGCCCGGTGACACCCCAGCGGCTCTCCGTCGCCGGGTTGATGTGGTAAACGAGCCGCGGCCGACCACGGCCGGTGCTCGGAGCGCGGTCCTCCACCACGAGACCCGCGCTCACCAGCTTCGCCAGGTGCTGACGGATCGCATTGTGATTGAGACCAAGATGCTCGGTGAGCTCGGCAACGTCTATCGGTCGAGCCCCGTCGACGACGTAGCGGAAAATGGCGTGGCGCGTCGGATCTCCGAGTGCTCGTGCCTGCTGTTGCAGTGTCGCTTGCATCGCTGACCGCCCCCACGCACCAGAGCCCATGCGGATGGCTCTTCACGAACTACCCGTAATTATTCTAGCGTTTCATAGATGAACAAGTGTGCGCTCACGCGAGTGCCATTCAGGCATCTCCGAGCAGACTCGCCGGACGCCTCCGGAGGACGGCGGCGGCCTCCGCGACCAAATCGTGCACGACTTCCCCGGCGGATTCGATGCGGTTCACGAACTCGACGGCTTCGCCCGCCCAAACAGCCTTCTCTTCAACCGCGCGCTCTTCAACCGCGGTACCCGGCCGAAGGGCAAGGTATTCGGCCCGGTGTTCTCCGGCCCACACCGCCAGTTCGCTTTCCCTCGCCTCCCATCGCTGCGAGAACTCGTTGCGGATCACGCGCCCCGAAACGCCGTCCGGCCAGGGCACTCCACTTGCGATGTCGAAAACGTCGGTCAACACCGTGTCATCCGCGCTCGCCGCGATGACCCGACGCTTGTACGCGTCGGAGACCCCCGCTTCGCGTGTCGCGAGGAACCGCGTACCGATCCACACGCCCTCGGCTCCGAGCACCAAAGCCGCAGCGACGCCGCGGCCGTCGGCGATCCCACCGGCGGCCACGACCGGAACCGGCGCGACCGCGTCGACAACCGCGGGTACGAGTGGGAACGTCGAGACGCGGCCGGTGTGACCCCCCGCTTCGGTCCCCTGCGCAGTCACGACATCGACTCCGGCCGCCGCCGCCTGCCGCGCCGCGCGAACCGTGCGTACCTGGCACAACACGATTGCTCCGACGTCGTGCGCGGATTGCACAAACGGACGCGGGTCCGCGAACGAGACCGCGATGACGCGAACTCCTTCATCGAGGGCGACGTTCATCAACTCGTGGGCGCCGGGAAGGTGGCCGATCACACCCACACCGAATGGGCGGTCTGTCAGCTCACGCGCTTTGCGAATCTCGGTTTCCAGCCATCGCGCCCCGCCCATCGTGGTCCCACCAATCAGGCCGAAGCCGCCAGCAGCGGAGACGGCGGCCGCAAGTGAAGCCGGCGCGTCGCCGCCACCCATGGGCGCGTTCAGCACAGGACTCTTGACCCCCAACAGGTCACACAACCGTGTCTGCAACTTCACCCCACGCACCGGCGCCGAGCCACAACCCGCGCGATGCCTCTCTCCGGCGACCACCCCGCACTCCTCACATGTGAGATGGGCCAAACACGCCGACTCGCCACCGTCAGGGCGCGAGCCTGAGGCGTCGTCACCTTCAGCTTTGGAGCTCATCCACGACAAATCTACCAGCACCTAGAAGTAACAGCGCACGAGATCACCGTCACCCGGCAGTCAGGGCCTCTCCCGGAGGCGGCTAGTACGTGCCCGAGGTGCTCACCACGGCGAGAATCAGAATCGCGACTGCGATCCCGATCATCAGGACGAGGGCCGTCGCGGTCGGATGCGTCGGGCGTTCTTCGACGCGCCGGGCGCTGAGCTCTTCGGCGTCTCCACCGTCCGAACGCTCTCCGGCAACCGTCGCGGAACGAAAGACGCGCGGGATCCACACATCGCGGACTATACCGACCGACGCTCATCGCCGACGGGAACACGCACGCGCCAACACCTGCGTCAGCGCGGCGGCCATCGCTCACGGGATCACGGTGATGACCCTGCGGATAAGGGACCTACGCCTCTACTCCATGAGGCAGTCGACGGGTCATCGTCGTGTTGCATCGCCGAATGGAGGATCGACATGATCGGCTGGGCACTTCTAACCGACTGGGACAACGGTCAGATGATGAATCACGACGGCGCAGGGCTGTGGTGGGTGATGGCGCTGCTGATGCTGGCGGCGCTCATCGCGACTGTGGTGCTCATCGTCTGGCTCGTCACCCGCGCGGGGCATGCCGGTGGCCACCCGCCTGTGAATGACCCGAATTCGCGACCGCGCGAGATCCTTGCTGAGCGCCTTGCCCGCGGGGAGATCGACCCGGCCGAGTACCAGGAGCGATCCTCGCATCTCAAATAGGTGACCGCTCGCGCCGCATGCGGCTGACCGACATTCGGGCGCGGGCGCAGGATCCCTAGGGATGACCCGTTCCGGTTTCGTTGATCACGATACGCGGAGTCGGTAATGACCCGAACCGACGGTCAACACGATCCCGCTCCGAGTCCTACGCACACCAGTCACTCCAGGATCGTTCCCGATCGTGTGCCGCCCGTCGCGTATCTCACCGACCTTCGACGCTGGGACATGGATGTCGGCGACGACATTGTCGGGGATCGTGACGTCGAGCGAGAAGCCTCCGTGTCCGCGCCGGTCCCACGAGATCGGGACGCGGCCTCGTTGCGTAACGACAACTCCGGCAGCGTGCATCGGAGTGACCGCGGGTGTCTGCACCTCGAGACGTGCACCACCGGGCGCGGCGACACTGACGCCGAGAACGTCATCCTGGAGTGTTGTCAGCACTGTGGAACCGAAGCCGTGCGACTCGCTGTCGCCCGTTTGTCGTGCGTCCCAACTCTCCCAGGTGTACGTCGCCCCCTCCTTCAGGATCCGCGCATAGCCCTGCCGTCCGGGGTCCGTCATTGCGGCGATGAAGGCGGAGTCGCGGCCGGCGTTGTGGAGCGCCACCAGCAGGTTGTAGAACGTCGAAACTCCCATTTGGTTGCCGAGCTTCACGACGTAGTCGGCGACGGTGTTCAGATCGGAGTGCGGGACGATCTGAAACGCGAGGGCGTAAGCGTTGGCAATCTGCGACGCATGTTTGCTCGGCGTGGCATCGGCTTCGAGCCCGTCGACGAGCACACCGTCGGGGCGTCGGAGCCGCGCCTGAACGGAGTCCAGTAGTCGCGCTGCCCGTTTCCGCTCCGTGCCCTCCTCATCGGCAGGACGACTCAGAGCTCGGGCCATGTCGGCAGCACGACGGAACACGTCGACAGCCAAGATGTTCTCCGTCGTGTGCGCCGCGGTCGCCATGTCGTAGCCGAAGCGCGCTTGGGGCGGCCAGTCGACGAGGCCGTAGAGGTAGTCGGCTCCTCCGCCCGGCAAGTTCGTGACGAGGCCGGTTGTCGGGTTGATCGCGCGGTCGATGTAGTCGGAGATGTTCTTCACTACCGGGTATAGGGAGGCGAGCTGGTCGCGATCACCCGTGCTCTGGTACACCTGCCACACCCACTGCGCATATTGCTCGGTGGAATCGGGGATATCGCGCTTCCCGTCGCCGTTGGGATATACGACGTTGACGGGACCGTCCGGCCAGTAGCGCTGTTGTGAACGCGCGAAGTCGCGCAATGCTTCGAAGGTCATGGCCCGATCATCGAACGCCGCCATCGTCACCGACGAGTCGAACGGGTCCATGAACGCGCCCTTCTCCCGTGTCGGTGTATCGACGAACTGCTCCTGGCTGGCGTACAGCGCGGAATGGCGCGCGAGGTTCCACACCGCATCGATCGCCGGGTTTGAGGTCTTGAAGCTCGCGGCATGCTCGTCGGGCATCGACGCGTGTCGAGCGAATGACACGACATCCGCGGCGCTCAGCCGTTCGTTGGCACCGTCGACCTCGAGATACCGGTAGCCGAGGTACCCGAACGGTCGTATCTCCTGGCTCCCCGCCCGTTCGTCGTAGTTCCAGTGCATATCAGTTTGCTGGATACCCCGAGTCACCGATACATGGCCATTCGCGTCGAGCAGGTATCCGCCGAGCAACGACACTGCCCGCCCGGCTGCGCCATGGCGGAGCTCGACCACCGGTGTCGCGGCGATCACCGAGCCGAAGTCCGCGACGTACGCACCGTCGCCCAACCGCCGGAGCGTCACCGGCGAGACTTTGTGCTCGACGATGGAAGTCCGCGCCGCATACAGGTGAGTGAACGGTGGCATCGGATGCGCCCCGAGCACCCGTGCGGCCACCCACGTGTGATCATCAAAGCCGGGACGGTTCCACCCGAGAGGATCCAGCCTGGCGTCAATGTGCTCCACGAAGTCGCCCTCGTCGTTGCGGGCCGGACCCTGCGCCCATGGTCCGGAGTGTGTTCGCCACGTCGGATCGCTCACGATCACCTGACGGCTGCCGTCGGCATGGTCGATGGTGATGCGCCCGATGAATGCCGGAATCGATGCGGGGCGACCCTGCCCAGGTGTCGACCAGTGTGTGACGACACCGATCGCGTTCGTGGCACCGGCATGCACGAGATTGGAGATGTCGCTCGCCTGGTAGTACTGCTCGTCTGGATACGAAAACGAAGGGCCGTGTGCGGCGCGCACCCCATTCACGCTCAGCTCATATTGCTGGCCCGCCGAAAGATACGCACGGGCCCGCACGACTGGACTCGCCGTGACCGCGAACTGCTTCCGGAGCAGCGAGAAGTCCTCGCTCGCGGCCAGGTCCGCTCCTGGTCGGCGAATCCAATCCGCATGCCAGTCAGCATCTGCGAGCCCGACACCGAAGAGAGCGGGCTTCGAGAATGGGCCCGGCCGACCCGCGCGATCCCAAGTCCGGACCCTCCACGAATAGGAACGATCGGGCAGCAATGCCAAACCGGGCGCTACGACATACGCCTGCTCGCTCGAGCGCATTTCTCCGCTCCGCCATACGACCGCAGGAGCGCCAGCACCGATAGCCAGTTCACTGACCACCAGCTCGTACGCCGTCTGCACTTCACCGCGATCGGGATCGTTGACGACCCAGCCGAACTGCGGCGCACCTTCGACGGAAATCGGCGCGCTTGCGTCGTCCACCGTCAGCAGGGTCGGTGCCCCGGGTGCATGATCGACGGCCACGGGTGCGGCGTTCGCCGTCGCGAACATCTGCACGCTGGCAATGACCAGCACCGCTACCGCGACTCGAATGCCCGCCACGCGCCACACAATCTCAGCCTATCGCTGCCGTCGCGCGATCTGTCCGGAGCAGGGTCATGGCGAGCAGCCGCGGACCGGTCGTGCGGTTCCGGTGACCATGCCTAGTGGTGCTGCAACGTGAGCACGAGGCGATCGCCCGTCGCACTTCGACGCTTGTTCCTGGCAATCTCCTCAAGCACGTCCCGACGTTACGCGTCGTCATCACGAATCTGATGTATGGGAGGTCGCTCGCGAAGAAACACGTTCGGTATCCCTGCCGACCGGATCGGCCACGGGCTGATCGTGACCGGAACTGCACTGGTCGACGACGGCGGTTGGCCTGCTCCAAGGCCGTCAAGCCACATGCGGGCTACGGATGGACCAGCGCAGCTGCACGGAACGTGCCTACGACAGGTAGGCGCCACGCCCGAACTGGGTGGCGACCAGGATCAGGACGGCGGCGCTCGCGGCTAATCCGAGCCGGGCGACCCGCGGCCGTGTTGTGATGAGGTCCCCAGCCGCGGCGAAGCAGGGGAAGGCTGCGAGCGCGTAGCGGCCCATGCCGAAGAAGTCCTTCGTCGCGACCGCGGGGAGGAGGATCGCAAGCGCGGCATAGAGCCCATAGGCACGGCCGAAGCGTTTGACGACTCGGGGTATGAGCGCGAGAGCGACGATCATTACGATGGGGTGCGCGACCAGGCGCAGAACGGTGTCGATGCTCTGCGCACGGGAAACATGCGTGAACAACGCGGTCTTGAACCATGTCGACACTCCCGGCGACTGATGCCACCCCTGCTCCGCGGACACGAACGCGAGCGCGTCTCCCCGGGTGACCCACAGATAGCCCATGTACCCCGCGAGTCCCAGCGCCGAGACAGAGACCGCCATCAGCACGCGTCGGCGGTCCCCAGCCGCAAACTTCGCCTTGGGTTGCGCCGTCTCCGAGCGCGTCAGCTCCCAACCCCGGGCAATGAGGCCGACGACTAGCACGATCCCGATCGGTCGCGCCGCCACCGCGACCGCTCCGAGGGCGCCGGCCACCCACGGGTAGCCCCGCTCGAGCGCGACGAAAGCGCCGATCGCGCACGCCAGAAACAGCGCATCCGCATACATCGGCCCGTAGAGATAGAACGCGTACGGGTACACCAACAGAGCGAGTAGAGAAGCGACGGCGGCTGGGCGAGCCAACCGGTCGCTCAGCCACTCGCCGAAAAGAACCGCGACCGCCGCGCCTGACGCCAGCGTCGTCAAGACTCCGGCAACGACGACGTTGCCGGTAAGGAACGCGACGAGTCGCACAACGAGTGGATACGAAGGGAAGAACGCGATGCTCTGTTGCCCATGACGCGCGTACCCGTACCCCGACTGGGCGATCCGGCGATACCAGTCACCGTCCCAGTCAGCCCAGACCCGCCACCACGCCACCCGACTCGGCATCACCGCGAGGTGATGATGGTAAGCGGGGAGCCAATAGGCCGATCCAGCAGTCACTGCCAGGATCACCATGCCAAGCCCTGTGTACACGCACGCGGCTATAAGCCACATGGGCGCCGTATCCAAGACACTGCCCGCAGGCCGGGACAACGCGGTGTCCACCTCGCCCTCGCTCACAGATCGGCCGCGGGCCAACTCCGAAGTATCGTCCACAGCTAGATACTGGCCCACGGGACAGCCCAATCGGCCTTTCGGGGGCAGCGTGGCGTGGTCAGATGGTGGTGGAGACGATTCCACTCTCGAATGCGAACGCGGTCGCGGCGGTGCGTGTCGGGGCGCCGGTCTTCGCGAAGATGTTCGAGAGGTGCCGCGCGATGGTCTTGTCGCTCAGGTCGAGAGTGCGGGCGATGTCTTTGTTGGTGGCGCCTTTGGCGACAAGACGCAGGACTTCCGCTTCGCGCTCGCTGAGCCCGCCGGGCAACGTTCGGACCTCGCAGAGCTGGCGAGCGTGGCGGGCGTCGTACGCGGCACCAAGTCGGTCGAACGTCGCGATCGCCGACTTGAAGGCCGCCTCCTCACCGGCGGGATCATCGATGCTCCGGCATGCTTGGCCGAGGAGAAGTTGCGCGCTGGCCGTCTCGTAGGGGACGTCGAGCTGTTGCCAACGCTCCACCGCTCGCCGAAGCGTCGCGCGGGCGGACGAATCGGCCACCGCCAGTTGCACTCGGCCGCGGCTCGAGAATGCCGATGCGACCAATGCGTCGCTCTCGTACTGCGCGGCGATGTGCTCGAGCTCGTCAGCAGCGTCAGTGGCGTCGGCGAGCCGACCGGCAGCGACACAGATCTGCACCTTGGCCGGCAGGAGCCGCGCTCGGATCAGTGGAATCTTCGCGTCACCGAGAGCGTCGTCGATGATTCCTGCTGCTGCTTTTGGATTCCCTTGGGCGAGTCGGAGAAGCGCCATGCCGGAGCAGGGCGTGCAGCACAGCTCATCGGCATGCGCGAACGCTTCCTCGGCTCCGACGAGGTCACCGATCCGTCGGCGGATCTCGCCGACCTCGATCCAGCCCGCTGCTGCCGAGCTGACCTTCACCGAGGCAAGCTCTTCGCAGGCGAGGCGGGCTTCCCGCTCAGCCAGTTCCCAGTCTCCCCGCCGCTGCAACACCTCGGCTCGCTTCAAGCGGCACAGCCCCGGAAACACCGCCAAGGGGTGGTGGTCGGACCATCTGGTCGCAGCCTCTGTCCACTCCGCCGCACGTCGCAGATCACCAACGTCTTCGCACGCGCCGATGAGGCTGCAGTACACCTTGCCCGTCGCGTACGGGCCGAGCCGGCCCTCGACCGCGAGAAGCATCGCCTCGTCGAGATGCCCCATCCCCTCGCGATGCCTACCCTGATCAACGAGGATCCGCCCGATCGTCTGCAGCGCCTCGGCCTCTAGGTCTGAAGACTGCAGCTCACGACCGAGGTGGAGGGCCTCAGTTGAAGCGTTGATCGCGGCCAGGAGGTCGCCATCACCATGGAACTCTTCGGCCTCTCGCAACAGCAGGTTTCCCCACTCCACGCGACCAGTCTCGCTCTCGAGGACGCGGCGGGCACGTCGCAACCAGCCGGATGCCATCGCCATTCGCCCCTTGAAGCAGTGGTGCTCGTACAGCCAGATCGCGACTTGACCGGCTCGCGACGCAGGGCCGAACTCTTCGAGTAGCGCGTACGCACGCTGCCGGGCGTCGATGCAGTCGTCGATGCGACCCAGCCACCAAAGCGCCTCCCCCAATTCATCGAGGCGCTCCCCCTCGGTCGTCGGCGTCGAACACACTGTCGCATCGAGGATGTCGCGGGCGCGGCTCCAGTCGCATCCCGCCAATGCCGCCCTTGCCTCGCTCAGCGCCATCTCTGCCTCCGATCCGCGTTCTATCGCAAGGGTAGGCCGCACTCTGTGCCGACGGCATTGCCCAAGGTCTCTCTGCCGCGAATGGTCATGGTTGATCTGACCCACTCCGAGCTGGTGACGCGTGGTTGCTAATCCCGATGCGCAAGCGCCGACCGTCGGTCATCATCGACTCAGCCAACAAGGAGGAATCCATGGACGTCATCACCCAACTCGAGTCGATTCTGCCAACCGTCAGCAACGTCGCAGACAGGGTCAGGTCCGATCAGTTCGATGAACCAACACCCTGCGCCAGCTACAAGGTGCGGGACCTGTTCAGCCACATGATCGCCGGTGCCTCCCAGTTCGCCCCCCAGCTGCGGGGTGACCCCTCGGCCGCGGTGGCCGATCCGGATTCGCTGTCTGACGAAGAACGGCCCGCTGCACTGCGAGCGGCGCTCGAAGACCTGCTCGCGGCAGCGAAGTCGCCCGGTGCGTTGGGCCAGACCGTGCACGCACCGTTCGGCGCGGTTCCCGGCGAGGTGCTCGCCCGCTTCCTGACCGTCGACGCCATGGTGCACACCTGGGACATCGCCACCGCCACCGGCCAAAAGTACGACCCGCCCGAGGAACTCGCCGCCTCGGTTCTCGCCACCGCCCACGATCTCATCGCCGCCGATATGCGCGACGGTGACACGTTCGCGACCGAAACTCCCGTCCCCGCAGACGCTTCCACCCTTGTCCGACTCGTCGCCTTCACCGGCCGCGCCGTCGGCGTCTGACAACAGAGGAGAACCCATGCAATCGATGACAGTCAACAACGTCCCTGTCGCAATCAAGGACGACAACGTCGAGGTGCGCATGACCGAGGTAGCAGAGATGACCGTCTCGTTCATCCGCCTTGCCGCCGGCGCCGACCTCGGCCCGGCTCTCGTCGGCCTCGACAACGACCTGTGCCCATGCCCCCACTGGGGATACATGCTCGAGGGCCGTCTACGCATGCGCACCGCCGACGGCGACCGCACCTACAACGCCGGCGAGGCGTTCTACTGGGCGCCCGGACACGCCCCGTCGGCCGACACCGAATGTGCCTATGTCGACTTCTCGCCGACCGAGCAGTACCAGCCGGTCCTCCGCCACATCCAGGGCGTCTGAGATCGACGTCAGATCTCCCGAATCGAGGCCGCCGATTGCGACTGAACAAACCGATCGGGACGTTCACGCTCGCACGACCCGCCACAAGACTGCACGACCAGGATCTACTCCTATAGAGCGGGCCGATCGCTCGATTCGAGCTCGGCGGTGTGACCTCGGCTCAGCCGGATCGGCGGCCCCCCATCGGGCAGCGTCGCGGTTCGCCCGGAAGTGGACGAGGCACAACGATCCCCTGGAACGCGATTGGGGACAGCCCGGGAGTCCCAGCGCAGGTGCCTATGGTCAGCGCGTGTTCGAGGTCACGCCAGATGTCGTCGACGTTCTCGCAACCGACGCTGAGTCGCAGCAGCGAGGGCGGGGTCGCCTCCTCGCCGGGCCAACGACCCCGACGTTCGATGGTGGTCTCGATTCCACCAAGGCTCGTGGCGTGAACGATTAGGCGGCCCGACCGGGCAACCGCCTCGGCGACCGGCGCGCCACCGAACATCTCGAACGAGATCATGAACCCCGGCCCCGTCATCTGCGCGGCGGCCCGATCGTGCCAAGCATCGGCCGGGAGACCGGGGTAACGCACGCGCTCGACGGCCGGATGGTCGACTAGCCGTTGCGCGAGGACACCTGCGTTGGCCTCGGCGCGTTCGTACCGCAACGCAAGGGTTCGCAGACCCCGCAGCGCGAGGAACGCTTCCATCGGTCCGGGAATCGCGCCGTGGCTGCTGCGCCTTCGCCGGAGCCGATCGTGGAGCTCGCCCTTGCCGAAGTGGGTGACGGTCGCGCCGAGAATCACGTCGGAGTGTCCGGCGAGGAACTTGGTGACGCTGTGCACGACCACGTCGGCACCGTGTCCGAGTGGCCGTTGGCCGAGCGGTGTCGCGAACGTGTTGTCCACCGCGACGACCACACCGCGATCATGCGCACCCGCGCAGAGCGCAGAGAGATCGGCGACTTCAAGGAGCGGGTTCGTGGGCGACTCCGCGAACAGGAGATCGGCGCCACTGCACGCGTCCAGCGTCGCTTTGGTATCGGCTATGTCGACGAACCTGACGGTCCAGCGGCCGTCGGGAGCATCGCCGAGAAGCTTGCGGGTGCCGTAGTACGACTGGACGGGAGCGACGACGACGCCACCAATGGGTACTTCGTCGAGCACCGCCATCGAAGCGGCCATCCCCGACGCGAACGCGAGTGCCGTGCCGCCTTCGAGCGCGCCGAGGGCATCTTCAAAGGCAGTCCAGGTCGGGTTGCCGTCGCGGCCGTAGGCAACAGGGCCGCCGGCATGGAACGTCGAGGCGAACGAGACCGCTTCGTTGAGGGGGGCGTCTGGCTGTCGCTTCGGTCGGCCTGCGATGATCGCAATGGTCGCGGGGGCGAGATCGTCAGCTTCCACGGTGTGACGCTCCGACCGGCTGCGGGTCCACCTCGGTTGGCAGATGGGCGCGCTGCCATTCGGGGTATCCGGTGTCGAGCCGCCGAGCGCGCAGACCCCGGTTCCGAAGGAGACGCACCGCGTCGTCGGCGTAGAGGCAGTACGGGCCGCGGCAGTACGCAACGATCTCACGGCTCCGAGGCAACGATCCGGCGAGACCGGAAAGAACCTCAAGTGGCACAGAGCGTGCACCGGTGATGTGGCCGGCCGCGTACTCGTCGACTGGACGTACGTCGAGAACGACGACCCGTCCCTTCTCCAGGCGGGCCACGAGCTCAGCGGCAGTGATCTGCTCGACACCCTCGCGATCGCCCAGATAGTCGTCGGCTAGCACCTCGATTTCGGCGACGTGTTCGACTGCGACGTCACGCAGAGCCCCCCACAGCTCACCAACCCGGTCGCTCGCCAACCGGTAGAACACGCGGGTTCCGCTGCGGCGAGTCCGGAGCAGCCCGACGTCGGCCAGGACGCGAAGGTGATGCGAGGTGTTCGCGACCGACTGGCCGATCTCGCCCGCGAGATCCTCGACGCAACGCTCACCCTGCGCGAGAACGTCGACGATCTCCGCTCGGCGCCCGTTGCCAAGGGCCTTCGCCACCGAGGCGAACGCCCCGAACAACGAATCCTTGGCTTCCCTGTCGGTCACACGTCCTCCTCGACTCGGTCTATTCAAAGTATCACTTGAACAGTCCGGCCCGAGCGCCTAAAGTCAAAGGATCTCTTGAATATCGATGGAAAGCATCGGTGGAAAGTGACGTCGGCGTGACCACACCTGCAGTTCCGGTCCTCAGCTTCGTCGACGAGGGTCTCGGGCACTCCTCGTACCTCGTCGATCTCGGCGACGGGCGGGCGCTCGTCATCGACCCACCCCGGCTTCCCGGTCGCCATGCGGCGGCCGCAGCCGAACGTGGCCTCGAGATCGCGTACACCGCCGATACGCACTCACACGCCGACTACGTGTCGGGAGGGCCAGAGCTCGCCGCGCGCGGCGCGGAGTTCCTCGCGTCGAAGGGCGCCGATCTCGTGGTTCCCCACCATGACGTCGAGCCGGGCGACGAGATCGCGCTTACCGACGCGCTGAGCCTTGTGGCGATACCAACGCCCGGCCACACACCCGATCATCTCGCCTATCTCCTGTGCGAGCACGGCGAACCGGTCGCGTTGTTCAGCGGTGGCTCGCTCATGGTCGGCACGGTCGGACGGACCGACCTGCTCGGTCCCGAGCTCCGCGAAGACCTCAGTCGCCGTCTCTACCGTGCATTGCGCGACGAGATCCTCGTGCTCCCCGATGACCTCGCGGTCTACCCGACCCACGGCGCCGGCTCATTCTGCTCCGCGCCCGGCGCGACGGAACGAACTACCACCATCGGGCGTGAACGCGCTACGAACCCGCTCCTGCAAGCACCCGATGAGGACACGTTCGTTTGCCAGCTGCTAGCCGGCCTCGGGACGTTTCCCAGTTACTTCTCACGCCTGCCTGAGTACAACCGCCAGGGTCCCCGCCTGTACCGGGATACTCCCGTGCTGGCGCGCCTTTCTGTCGGCGAGGCGCGTTCGCGGTTGGAGCGCGGTGGGCTGGTGGTCGACGTGCGATCCATCGCCGACTTCGCCGCGGCGCACATCCCTGGTGCGCTCTCGATCGAGCTGCGGCCGGTGTTCTCGAGCTGGCTGGGTTGGCTCGTCGAACCTGACCAGCCCCTCATCTTCGTCATCGCCGAAGGTCAGGACCGCGCCGATCTTGTCCGCCAGTGCCTCACTGTCGGTTACGAACAGCTCGTCGGTGAGCTCGACGGCGGACTCGAAGCGTGGCGTGCCGCAGGATTGCCCTTCGCGAGCATCGAGCTGGTCGATTCGAGCGAGCTGAACACGACGGTGCTCGATGTCCGCCAGGACAACGAGTACGAGACGGGCCACATCCCCGGTGCCGTCCACGTCGAGCTCGGCGCCCTTCCCGAGGCGCCTCTTCCCAAGGGACCGGTGACCGTGATGTGCGGTCACGGCGAACGGGCCATGACCGGCGCCTCGCTCCTCGGACGACGCGGCTGTCACGACCTCGCGGTTCTGGCCGGCGGGCCTGGCGACTGGTCCGAGCGCACTGGGATGCCACTCGAGACGAGCGTGTGACCGACACCGCGACTGCCGCCCCGATCCGCTTGGGGCTGCGCGAGAACTTCGGCCAGTTCGCGCTGCTCGTCGGCGTCAACGCGCTCGTGGGCGGGATGATCGGCCAGGAACGCACCGTTCTCCCCCTGCTTGCCGATCGCGTCTTCGGGCTCACTGCGTACACCGCCGCGCTCACCTTCATTCTCGCCTTCGGCGCGACGAAGGCTGCGACGAACTTCTTCGCCGGCACGCTCTCGGACCGGCATGGTCGCAAACCCGTCCTAGTCGCGGGCTGGATCGTCGCGCTCCCCATTCCGCTCCTCCTCATGTGGGCACCGACGTGGGGATGGATCATCTTCGCCAACGTGCTCCTCGGCGTGAACCAGGGCCTCACCTGGTCGACCACCGTCATCATGAAGATCGACCTCGTCGGCCCCGCACGGCGCGGATTCGCCATGGGGCTCAATGAGGCGGCCGGCTACGGCGCCGTTGCGATCACGGCGCTCGCCACCGGCTTCATCGCCGCTCGTTACGGCCTACGCCCCGAGCCGTTCTTTCTCGGCGTCGCCTACGCGGGCCTCGGCCTCGGCCTGTCGAGCCTGTTCGTGCGCGAGACCCGCGGCCATGCCCGCCACGAAGCCGCGATGCACACGCCAACCAACGCCGCGCTGCACGGCGAACTTTCCACCCGCGAAGTTTTCGCTCTCACCAGCTTTACCGAACCCGCGCTCTCATCGTGCAGCCAGGCCGGGCTGGTCAACAATCTCAACGACGGCCTCGCCTGGGGGCTCTTCCCCCTCTACTTCGCCGCTGCCGGACTCTCGATCAGCCGCATCGGCATCCTCGCCGCGCTCTACCCCGCCGTGTGGGGGCTCGGCCAGCTCGGCACCGGCGCACTCTCCGACCGCATCGGCCGCAAATGGCTGATCGTCGGTGGCATGCTCACCCAAGCAGTAGCCATCGGTCTCATCGCCGCGACGACTGGCTTCGCCCCGTGGGCCGCGGGCGCGGTGCTGCTCGGTGCCGGAACCGCGATGGTCTACCCCACCCTTCTCGCCGCCATCAGCGACGTCGCCCACCCCACGTGGCGGGCATCGGCGGTCGGCATCTACCGGCTCTGGCGCGACGGCGGATTCGCGGTCGGCGCGATCCTCGCCGGCGTCATCGCGGATGCATTCGGAATCGAGACCGCGATTTGGACGGTGGCTGTGATCACTGCGATATCGGGCATCGTCGTTGCCCTTCGCATGTACGAAACCCATCCACGCGATCTGTCGACCTCGCCCCGCGCACCCCAACCACCGGAACTTGGAAACTTTGGATTCTCTGTATGCGTCTCTGACCTCCCTTCAGGACCGTGAGAGATACACGTCTGCTGCCGCATAGCCTGACGGGTGATGCGCGTCTTCCTGATCGCCTCCTACGAGCTCGGCCACCAACCGTTGCAGGTGGCGGCACCAGCGGCGCGACTGCGCGCGCGAGGCCACGACGTGCGCTGCCGCGATCTTTCAATCGAGGAGTGGGATCCCGAGCTCGTTGCGTGGGCCGACTGCATCGCGTTCTCGGTGCCCATGCACACTGCTAGCCAGATCGCCCGCCAAGCCATCGCGCGCGTGCGGGTGCAGCGACCTGAGCTTCCCGTCGCGGGCTACGGCCTCTACGGCCAGATGCTCGACGACGTCGCCGATCGTGTGCTGGCCGGTGAGACCGACGCCGCCCTTGTCGATTGGGTGGAAGGCGCAGATGGCCTGACGATCATCCACCTCGGGCGTGAGGCCGCGGCGCCAGGTGCCGCGCTGCCGGCTCGCGACCTGTTGCCTGCGCTCGATCGGTACGCACACCTGGTCGTCGCCGGCACCGAACGAACAGTCGGGTACGTAGAAGCAAGCCATGGCTGCGCGCACCGCTGTCGGCACTGTCCTGTCCCCGTCGTCTACAACGGCCGAATCCGTATCGTCGAGCACGACGCGGTCCTCTCAGACATCGCGCAACAGGTCAGCGCAGGTGCTCGCCACATCACCTTCGGCGACCCCGACTTTCTCAACGGCGTCCATCACTCGGTCCGGGTCGTGCGAGCCATGCACGAACGCTTCCCCGAAATCACCTTCGACTGCACGGTCAAAGTCGAGCACGTGCTGCGTCACGACGACATCTGGGCGGAGTTCGCCGAGTCCGGCTGTCTCTTCGTGGTGTCGGCGTTCGAGAGCGTCGACGACACGACCCTTGCGCATCTCGACAAGGGTCACACCGTCGCCGATATGGCTCGTTCGGTGCGCATCCTGCGTGAGCACGGCATCGCCGTGCGGCCTTCGTGGATGCCATTCACCCCGTGGACGACGCTCACCCACGTCCAGGATCTCCTCGATTTTGTTGCCGAGAACGATCTGGTTGGCAACGTCGACCCTGTGCATTACACGATCCGCCTGCTCCTGCCCCGCGGTTCGCTGCTGCTCGACCACCCCGACCTCGCCGCGTCGCTCAACTCGTACGACGACACCAGGGGCTCATACCAGTGGCGCGCCACTGACCCGGCCATCGACGAGCTACAGAGCCAACTCGCAACCCTTGTCGAGAAGCGCGCGGCCGCAGACGACCCGATCTCGGTCGTGTACGACGCGGTCCGCGAGGCGTGCGGGCTGGCACCTCTCGGGCTCGATCCGAACGCGGCCGATGCCGTACCGCGCCTGACCGAGTCGTGGTTCTGCTGCGCAGAGCCGACGGCAGTGCAGTTGGGCTCCCTCAGAGAGTAACGAGCACGACGGCTGACGACATCGAAATACGAGCCGACTCCCTTCCAGGGACAGAGGGATCGAGCCCGGGTGGTTTCGAGCGACCGGAATAGCCTCCGGCCAGCCCGGGTTCCCGTCCTGTCACCCAACCGCCCCGGAACGAAGGTGCCTTCCCATGACCGACGCGGTCGACTTCTACACCCGTCCCGGCTGTGCTGTCTCCGCGATGTTGTGGCGAGGTCTGCAACGACGTGGCATTGCCCTGCGCCGTCATGACATCTGGGCTGATCCCGAGGCTGCCGCGTATGTGCGCGCCGCGGCACAAGGCAACGAGACCGTACCGACCATTGCCATCGGAACCACCGTGCTCGTCAACCCGCGGGTCGCCGACGTCGTCGCCGCCCTCGAGCTCAACGCGCCCCACCTCGTCGGGGCCCCACCGGAGCCCGGAGCCTGGCGTCGAGTGTTGCGCTCGCTCACAGGCAGATCCGAGGCGAATCGATGATTGCTCTGGCCACCGATTCGAACGCGATGCTTCCAGCGGAGCTAACGGCCCGTCTCGGCGCGCGGATCGTGCCCCTGTCCGTCGTGGTGGACGGTGTCAGCCTTGTTGAGGACGAGACGCTCGATCTCCCGCGCTTCTATTCGGCGTTGCGCCGGGGTGCGGTGGTCACGACGTCGGCACCATCACCCGGGCTGCTCGCCGAGACGTACGCGGAACTGGCCGGCGCGGGTGCGACCGAGATCGTCTCGGTACACGTCGGCAGCGCCTACTCGGGAACGGTCGGCGCCGCGCAGGTAGCGGCGCGTCTCGCGCCAGTGCCGGTTCACATCGTCGACTCAGGGACGGCATCATTCGCACTCGGATGCTGCGTCTGGGCTGCCGCCGACGCGCTCGCCCACGGAGGCGACTCCGCGAGTGCCGTTGCCGCCGCGAAGACCGTGACCGACACGACGACGAGCGTGTTCACCGTGGGTGAGATCGAACGCGCCCGCGCCGGGGGGCGAATCCAGGTCGAAGCCGCCCGCGACGGAGTCCCCGTGGTCGCCATGACACCAACCGGGATCGCAACCATCGGATCGGCCACTGATGTCGAAACAGCCGTCGAGCAGATGACCCGGTTCCTCGAGCAGCATCTGGTCGGGCAGCTGCGCGTGGGTATCGGCGATGCCGATGACCTCGACGCGGCGAACGCACTGGCCGACGCGCTCGGCTCCCTCCCACAGGTGCGCGAGCTCGTCCGCTATCGGTGCGGGCCAACCGTCGCGGCCCACACCGGTGCCGGCACCTTCGGCGCGGTCGTCTGGGAACTCGCACCGTGACCGACTGCGATCACGGACGCACCAGGTGTCGACGAACGTGTCCACGTCGGCTCTGGCAGGTTCCAAGCGCAGATGCGCCGAGTTGGAAATAAGCCCGCGGTCGGTCGCGCTCCCCACGAGCGACGACGTCGACCTCATGCTTGCCGCGTTCACGGGCGGAACTGCACGGGCTGAGCTCCTCAACCGGATGTAGCCGGGTTGGCTCCCACCGCGTGAGTTTGGAGTGCCCGTGATGCACCGCTCCGATTCCGACCTGGGGGTTTCAGGCGCTGCGGGTGGTTCCGCCGGGGTAGCCGCCGCCGCCGAACTGCTCGTCGAGCGCGTCGTAGTCGATGGCAAAATCGGCTCGGGGCAGGGCGTCGACGAACTCGACGGTGCGGGGCTTCTTGTACGAAGCAATGCGAGCCCGGCACCAGTCGATCACGGCGGCGGCGGCGACCTCGTGGCCCTCGGCCACGACGACGATCGCGGTGACCGACTGCACCCACACGTCGTCGGGCACGCCGATTACCGCGCAGTCGGCGACGCCGGGGTGTGACCGGATCGCGTTCTCGACCTCAGCCGGGTAGATGTTCTCCGCGGCCGACTTCAGCATTCGACCCTGGGGCGCGATGAACGAGAAGGTCCCGTCGGCTTCGAAGCGGCCCAGGTCGTTGGTGTGGTGCCAACCACCGCGACTCCGATCGGCGTTCAGCTCGGGTCGGTTCCAGTAGCCGTTCATCACCGTCGCGCCGCGCACCACGATCTCGCCGACCTCACCCGGCGCGACCTCGGCGTCGTCTTCGTCGACCACCCTCACCTGCACGAGTGGCGACGGGCGCCCGTGGGTGCCGATCCCGTCACCGGGGCGTGCACCAGCGAGCAGGTTGAACGTGGCCATGCCCATGACCTCGCTCTGACCGTACCCGCCCGCGTTGCGACCCCAGGGCGACGGATCTGGTCGCACCATGGCATCGAACGCAGGGTTGCCCCGGTGACCGCGGAACGTCGAGAGGTCGTGACGGCCGTCGGCGTTCGCCGCCACGATCCCGTCGACCATGGGACCGATGATGAAGCCGGCAGTGCAGCCGAAGTTCGCGATCGCGCGGCAGAGATCGTCGCCGACGACGCGCTCGATGAACACGTTCGCCCCACCGGTCACGAACGCGGAGAGGTTCGGCATGAACGTGCCGATGTGGAAGAGCGGCCCCGAGTTGAGGAAGACCGAATCGGCGTCGATTCCCTGCCACGGAGCCATGAGCAGGCCCTGGGCGATGAGCGCCCGCGACGACAGCATCGCCGCGTTCGGGCGCCCGGAGAACGCCGCGGTGTAGACGAGGAGCAACGGGTCGTCGGAGGACCCGTCGGCCTCGGGATCATCGGGTACACCCGACGCGACAAAGGACTCGTAGGAGTCGTCGGCTCCGTCGACGTCGTGGACCAACCAGATCGCGTCGCGGGATCGGGCCGCGAGCGCCCGGGCGGCGGTGATCGCGGGACCGACCTCACGCTCCTGGCCCACAACGACGCGCGGCTCGAGGTCGTCGATCACGTACGCCAGCTCGTCGGGTTGCTGACGCCAGTTCGCGGGGCAGAACAATGCGCCGATCTTGGCGCAGGCGAGCAGCAACTCCTGGATCCGGAACGAGTTCTGACCGAGCCAGAGCACACGGTCTCCGGCCCCGACGCCGACCGATGCGAGCGCGTTCGCACACCGGTTCACGCGCGCGTCGGTCTCGCGCCACGACAGACGGACGTCTCCGTCGCCGAGGCAGAGCGCGTCGCCGCGCGAACGAGCGTACGACCGCAGCAGGTCGGCGAGGGTCAGGCGCGCGGTCGGAAGCACGGAACCGAGCCGTCGGCGACGTCGTACCAGTCGAGCAAGAGGGGCATTCCGATGTGGACCGACTCGGGATCGCAACCGATCACGTCGCCGATGAGGCGGCATCCGTTCGTTCCCGGTAGTTCCACCACCCCGACCACGATCGGGAGCACGTCGGCCATCGACGGGATCACCGCGTGTCGAATCACCGTGTACGAGTAGAGATCACCGGCGCCGTCATGTTCGATCCACTCGACGTCGAGACTTCGGCAGTTCCAGCAGAACACCGCCGGGGGAAGCCGGAACGTGCCGCAGCTACTGCACCGTGGCACCACCAGACGGTGTTCCCGGGCCGCGTCCCAGAACGGTTCGGTCGCCGGGCTCGCGGTGAACGCGACGAACTCGGGCGGGAGCAGGCCCGTGGTGCTCGGAAGCTGGGTCGACATCAGTTCCTCTCAGCGATTCGCAGATCTCGGTGGATGGAGGCGTCAACGGTGCAGCAGTAGGCCGGACACGGGAATCGACGCGGGACCGCCGGTCACGAGCGCGATCTCCGCGTCGGGAACCTGGTTGACCGCGGTGCCGCGCAGTTGCTCGACCGCCTCCTTCACGTGCGTCATCCCGATGATGTACGCCTCGGAGAGGTTTCCGCCGTGGGTGTTCAGTGGGAGACCGCCGTCGGGCCAGCGGATGTTGCCCTCCGCGACGAAAGGACCGCTCTCCCCCACTCCACAGAACCCGTAGTCCTCCAGCTGGAGAAGCACCATCCCGGTGAAGTGGTCGTAGAGCAACGCGACGTCGACATCTGCGGGACCGACACCCGCCATTGCGTACAGGTCCTTCGCTATCGGGCGGTGCCCCGACGTCGCGAACATCTCGTCGGGCATCCCCATCCAGGTCATGGCCTGCCCCCACCGACCCGCGCCACCCTGCGCTGCGCCCATCACGTACACCGGATCGTGGCGGAGATCCCTCGCTCGCTCCGGGGTCGTGGTCACGACCGCGACCGCGCCGTCGCACTCCATGCAGTAGTCGTAGAGGCAGAACGGTTCGGAGATCATCCGGGCGCTGAAGTAGTCGTCGTGGGTAAGAGGTTCCTGCATCAACGATGTGGGCCGACGGATCGCATTGTTGCGGGTCGAGATCGCCACTTCGGCAAGGTGTTCTCGAGTCGTGCCGTAGAGGTGCATGTGCCGCTGCACGAGCATCGCGAACATCTGACCCGGCGCCATGAGTCCTGCGTTGCTGGAGAACACGTACTCGGGCGTCGACGGCGCGGAGTACGCGCCCGCGCCCCCGGCACTCTTCGGGGCGAACGATGCGCCAAAGCGCATGTTCGCCTGTTGCAGCGTCATGAGCGACACGACGACGTCGGCCATCCCGGTCGCGACCCCCGCGGCGGCGAGCCCCACGGAACCGGCCGATCCTCCACCCCCGCCGGTGAGACCGGCAGTGAACCGAACCGACGGGATCCCGAGCACCTGGGCCAGGAGACTCGTGTCGACGAAGTTGCCACCGTAGAGCGCGAAGCCGTCGACGTCGTCGACACCGAGTCCGGCGTCGTCGAGCGCGGCAAGCGTCGCCTTGATCGCGAGGTCCATCGTCGTCTGGGGCAGGGACCGGCCCCGGCGGTAGTACGGCGTGGCGCCGACGCCGACGATGGCAGCGCGATCCTTCAGGGTCCGATCGGTCACGAATGGGCTCCGGTCTCTGGGTAGAAGCTGGTCTCGTCGACGAGCGATCCGCGGATGGCCGTCGGCGTGTTGTCGAAAGCGGTCTCCCGCGGTTGCGTGCTGGTCACGTGGATGCGGCCGTCGAGCTCCGTCAAGGCCCACTCGTTCGGATCAACCCGTGCAGGCCCACCCGGCAACGTCGCCATTGCGACCGCCGGGCCACAGAGCACAAACCAGTACGGCGTCAGGCCCACCGCGGTGAGCCGTTCATAGGCGCCGGGTCGCGCGCCGACGATCGAGACCGCGCCGAACACATCACGGTAGGAGCGCTCGAGCTCGTCGAAGCCGTCGAGCACGGCTTCGTTCACGCCGATCACGGCGCGGTACTCAAGCTGCCGGACGAACATCCCGACGCGCAGCGCGTCGGGAGCGGTCGCGTCGGCGAGCGAGAACTGGGCGCCGCCGAGCATTGACCCGATGAGTAGGGGCCAGAAGTGTGCGGCCTCCGAGAGGAGCGTGCACCACAGCACTCGCTCGCCGGCGGTGACACCAAGACCGGCCAGTGTCGAAACAGCGCCACCCATCGCCCGCTCGATCTCGGCGTGCGAGACGGGCCACGGCACCCGTCGTGTCCCGTCCTCGTACTGCGCGATCCCCCACAGCGGTCGCGTGTCCTCGACCGTCGCAGTCATCGACCGGTCCTCATCGATTGAAAGCTCATCGCGGCGCCACCCGCGGGATCTTGTGCGGTGGGCCGAGCTTTAGGAGATCGGCGTCGGGAACCAGTTCGACCTCGGGGACCGCGTCGAGCAGATCGGCGACCGCGGCCATCACGTCGTCACGAACCGCACCCAACCGATCGGCGCACCCGGGTCCGTACCCCACCCTCAATCGGAGCCGGTCCATCTGCGGTGCCTCCCGCACGATTTGAAACAGGCCTCGGGAGCATTCGTCGACCGATTCAATCGCGGGCCAGACGTCGATCGGCAGGATCTTCCGTCCCTGGATCTCGACACCATCGCCCTTGCGGCCGACCGGCCAGAGCTTCGAGTGAGTGCGCCCGCAGGGGCACGGAACCCGCGTGAGTCGCACGATGTCGCCAGAGCGGTAACGGATCAGCGGCGTCGTCCGGTTCACCAGCGCGGTAGCAACGAGCTCGCCCCGCTCGCGGTCGCCAACCGGCTCGGTGCCTTCGGGATCGAGGTTCTCGACGAGCGTGTCATCTTCCCAAAAGTGCAGGCCGTCGTGCTCTGGGCACTCGAACGCAGTGCCGACGTCGCCGACTCCCGTGTGCTCGAACAGCGGCACGCCCCAACCGTCGACGATGCCGCGAGCGCGGGCGCCGAGCGGCTCCCCCGCCTGCACCATCGCCCGGTACGACGAGAAGACGTCGGTGGGATCGAAACCACCCTGTTCGCAGGCCTCCGCGATCGCGTGCACGATCATCGAACTGAGGCTGTAGAGACCGGTCGGGCGGAACTCGAGCGACAGCTCACAGAACCTGATCATGTCGCCGGCGTCGTAGTCGCAGAGCACGGGAACCGCACCGAACTGCTGCACCATCCCGAACGCCGGACCGCGGAACGTGAAGATGACGACCATCACGCGATCGCCCGGGCGCATCCCCATCATCCAGAGATCCCGGGAGAGCCCGGCCCTCACCGGTCCACCCGAGGCACCCCAGTCCTGCGGCTGCAACGTTGGTTCGCCAGTGGTGCCCGAGGAGGAGAGGATCGTCGTCACATCGTCGACCGGCACACAGAGCAGGCCTGCATACGGATCGCGGCGATCTTCACGCCAGTGTCGCAGCGTCTCCTTGTCGATGAACGGGGCCCGCTCGGTGAAGTCGGCGAGGGACCGGATGTCACGGGGATGGACTCCTGCTTCCTCCCACGTCGCGCGGACGATCGGTGAGTGCTCGTACGCGTGCGGGAGCATCAAACCCAGGCGTTCGAGCTGCATCGCGTCGAGATCAGCGCGCGAGCGAGTCTCCGCGACCTCGTCGAAGTAGGTCACGCGGCGCCGAGTGCCGGAAGGGCGAACCGCAGCACGGCCTCGCGTGCCGCGACCACCCCGACCTCGGTCGACGGATCGGAGAGGTGTTCGTCGACGAGCTCCCAGGTCAGCGCGCGAATGAAGGTCGCATCGCGCGCGGGATCCGTGGCGGGGAAGGTCCCGTCGGCGAGACCGGCGGCGAGTACTTCTTCTAGCGGGTCGGTGAGCGCGGCCCGGATCGCGGCGAACTGGACCGGAAACTCCTGCTGCAGCGGGATCGCCCAGCTGAACATCGTTCGGGTGCGCTCACCACGGCGGGGCTCGAACCCGGCCTCGAGCAGTTCGTCGATCCACGCGACCAACGCATCGGCCGGGTTCGCGGCGGCGGCGAGCCGGCGTTGGAGCAGGGGGTTATACCGCTGCACCTCGTGCTCATAGATCGCGAGCAGGAGGTCGGATTTCGAGGTGAAGTGCCGGTAGAAGGCACGGGTCGAGAGCCCCGCCTCCTTGAGCACGTCGGCGATCGTCATCTCCGCTGCACCCTCGCGACGCAGAACCGTAAGCCCGGCCGCGATCAGGAGCTGGACGTCGTCACGGGCACGGGCCTTCGCCGCTCCCACGGCTCGTTCGACGGCGCGATCAGCGACTTCCCCGGGCATGGGATGAGAATACGGTGCTCATACTTGAAATGTCAATGTTCATTCACGAGAATGCTTGTTACACTTCCGCACATGACCGACCCGCACGCCATGACCGACCCGCACGCCGTGGCCGACACGTATCGGGGCGCGACATTCATCTCGACCGATGCCCACGTGACGGAGCCCATCGATCTGTACGCCGAACGGGTCGACGCCGACTTCCGTGACCGGGTGCCGCGCATCGCCACCACCGACGACGGGTGGCGGACGCTCCTCGTGGAGGGCCTCCGCCCCCGGAAGCTCATGATGGCCGACGAGCGCTAGTTCGCGATCGTCGGCGACTGGGATCCGGCGGACCGCCTCCGCGACCAAGCCAAGGACGGCGTAACCGCCGAGGTCATCTTCCCCACCTTCGCGCTTCAGGCGTGCTTTTCCGCCGACGACGCCGCGTTGCAGCTCGCGCTGTGCCGCGCCTACAACGACTGGGCAGGCGAGGTGTTCAGCACCGAAGGCCGCCTCCTCGCCGTCGGCCTCGTCCCGATGCTCGACATCGATGGTGCTATCGACGAGGCGAACCGACTCGCGGCCACTGGCTGTCGCGCCCTCTTCCTCCCGGCGCGCGTGCCGCAACGGCCGTACAACGACCCCGAGTACGACCGGTTCTGGGCCGCCGCACAGGATCTCGGCCTGCCGCTCACGTTCCACTCCGGTACCGGCCACGAGCCGCGCGTCGTGCGCGGCCCCGGTGGCGCGGTCGTCAACTACATACTCGGAGCCCAGCTCGACGGACCCATGGTGCTCCTGATGATGGCCGCGGGTGGTGCACTCGACCGCTTCCCCGGCCTCCGCCTCGTCACGGTGGAGACCGGTGCCGGATGGCTCGGCTGGATCATGACCCAAGCCGACGCGATTTACGAGGACCACAGCGCGTTCGCGAAGCCGAAGCTGTCAATCAAGCCCAGCGAGCTGATCCGTCGGCAGTGCCACGCCACCTTCATGTACGACCCGGTCGCGATCAACAACCGGTCGATCACCGGCGTCGAGACGTTGATGTGGGGCAACGACTACCCACACCCCGAAGGCACCTGGCCGTCGTCGCAGGAGATGGCAGCCCAACAGTTCGCCGACCTGTCTGACGATGATCTCCACGCCATCGTGTCGGGCACTGCGTCGCGCGTGTTCGGGTTCGATCTCTCGGAGCTCGCGTGACGAAGTTCGTCTCGGTCGTCACCGCGGCGGCCGACGTCGGCCCGCAGGACCCGGCGACCACGACCCCCGACCGCGCGCCCAACTCGGCCCGGCGGACGAGCTCCGTCGACGTGACCCGCCCCGGCGGCCCCGCGGGCCCGATCCGAATCGACGGGCGCGCCCGCGACGCGCTGACCCTCGACGCCAGCGAGCAGCCCATCTGCAACGAGGTGCGGGTTCGGGCGACGCTCGATCCCTTCCGGGAGGTGCAAGAGCTCACCGCCGAACCTGCCGAGCCCGCACTCGCGGGACTCATCGGTCGACGCGTGACAACGGGTTTCCGGGCAGCGGCAGCCGGGCTCGTCCCCCGGCACCGCCACGCCGCGACCTTGCTCTACCTCCTACTCGACGACCTCCCCGTCGCGACCCTCGTCTCCGGGTACGCGATGCAGCGCGCCGGCGAGATCAGCGACGCGCCGCGCTCGGTGTACGAACCGAACGTCGATCTCTGCTCGGGTTGGGCCGCCGAAGCCACGATCATGCGGATCATCGACGACCGGGGGACTCCGCCGATGACCCTCGGACCGCTTGCGCCGAGCCTTGCCCGCGCCGACGACCCACTCGCCTGGCACGATCTCGCCGATGCCGCGCCGCGCACTGTCCGCCGACGCCGTCGCATCGACGTCGAGTTCGGCAACGGGCCGATCGTCGACGGGCTGATCGTCGACGCGATGTTCCGCGACTCGCACTTCGACGACGATGCCGTCGAGTCGGTCATCCACGAATACTCGATCCAGGTCACGATCGACACCGAGACCCTCGTGATCCGAAAGGCCGTGGCGACACCCCGCGTGCTCCCCTACGTCGAATGTCCGGCCGCCGCGGCCAGCACCTCCCGTCTCGTCGGGTTCCACCTCGACGACGTGCGCGACCGGGTACGGGCCGAGTTCGTCGGCACCTCTACCTGCACACATCTCAACGACCTGTTTCGCAGCCTCGAAGACGTGAGCGGCCTCTTGTCCTCGCAGGGAATCGTCGATGCGCAGTGTTCGATCACGGGGCGAGCCGGAACGGCGGGTACTGGTCGGTAGCGAGCGCGAAGGCGTAGCAGACCACGCGGTTGTGCCAGCGCATGACACCGACCGTGAAGTCGAACTCATCGAGGCCCAGATCAGCAACGACCCCGGTGGAGACCGCTGGAGCCGGCACCTCGATCGACTGAGCGACCTCCATCTCGACGACGCTAAGCGAAGGAGGCGGCACCGATGATTGCTGACCGGATCCGGCGACCCGAGGCGAAGATCCTGGCCGAGGAGGAGTTCCGGCGCGTCGCTGCGCTTGCGGGTTCCTTCACCGAGCCGGAATGGAAGTTGCCCACTGACTGCACCGGGTGGGACGTTCGCACGATGTTGCTGCACGTGCTCGGCTCAGCCGACGCGCAGGCGTCGTTCAAGGTGTCGGCTGGGACCGCGATGTGCCAGAGGGCATGCACTTCCACGTCGCCAGCTTCGATGAAAACACGCTGCGCAAGACCGACGTCTGGGACTCAGAGGAGCCTACGAGGCGGAGGTGACGGGAGCCGGGGAACCTTGAACAACTCTTCGCCTTATTCAAGGATATCTACTAACCTTGAACAAGGAAGAGCCATGTCCAAGCATGTAAAGCGCAGGGGCACTGTTGCGTTGTTCCCGCCCGGGCCGCGGTGAACCGAATTCCTGTCTGGTTCCGGGTTCAGATGGTGTGGGCGAGTTCGATGAACGCAGTCTCGACGTGCCGGTGGCGGCGCGCATCGATGCCGAGTTCATAGTGCCCGCGCCGGATGTTCTGCATCAGCGCGTGGCCGCGGATGATCACCATCGCCGTTTGGTCGCGTTTGAGTCCGCGCATCGGACGGAGTCTGGCTTTGAGTCGGCCGTGATCGCATTCGACTCGGTTGTTCGCGTGCTGCTCCGTATTGTGAAACGCGGCCGGGATCAGTCCTTCGATCGCAGCTCGCAGTGCTGGGGCGCGATCGGTCACGACCTCGACCGGGTCACCGTGGGCGCGCAGCGCTGTCGTGAAGAACCTTCGTGCGGCTTGGAGATCACGGCGGGCCGACATGAGAACATCGATGATCTGACCGTACTGATCCACGGCCCGGTAGACGTAGCGCCATGTGCAGGCGACCTTCACGTACGGCTCGTCCACATACCAACGGTCACCTACCCCATGCCGACACGGCACGGCCGCGTCGGCGAGGAGTGGTGTGAAGCGTTGCACCCACCGGTAGATCGTGACGTGGTCGACCTCGATCTGGCGTTCGCCGAGGAGCTCCTCGACATCGCGATAGGAGAGCCCGTACCGCAGATACCAGCGCACGGCGAGGACGATGATCTCGGGCGGGAACCGGAAGCCCTTGAACGCTGAGTTCGGAACTACGGGCAGCGGACAGGAACGACGAAGCCTCATCCCGCCACCCTCACCGCCGACCGCGACGATGCGCCAATGCAACAGAGCCTCTCAGCGCGCCTTGCTCGTGTGGGGATGTCCTAGGGCGTATAGCCCACGGCGGTCGCCCAGGCGCGGTCGACGTGGAGAGCGCCCGAAGCATCGGCCGTGTCCACCGTCACCGTGGAGGGCGTGCGGTTGCCGGAGGGCGACAGGATGGTGGCCGACCCGGTCCAACCCGCTAAGTTCTTGGTCGAGTAGAGCTCTCTGGCGAGCTGCACCTGCTGGAAGTTGTGGGCCTTGGCCGCGCTCTGCACGAGCTGGTTGACCGAGTCGAAGGCGTAGGGACTCCACAGCCCGGGTGCATGCTGGAACTTGGCCTCGAAGGCGG
>JANYLB010000052.1 GCA_025363815.1 Actinomycetes bacterium | reverse complement strand
GCGCGAACTTGAATGCGCTCGTTGGCTTGGCCAAGCCAGGCAAGTTCGGCGCCGATGTGTCTCACTTGAACCTCCACAAGACGTTCTGCATCCCCCATGGTGGCGGGGGACCGGGGATCGGTCCGGTGGCGGTGCGCAGTCACCTCGCTCCATTCCTTCCGAGTCACGGACTGGTCCCCGAAGCGGGACCGGACACCGGCATCGGCGCCATCGCGGCGGCGCCGTGGGGTTCAGCGGGGATCCTGCCTATCTCCTGGGTCTACATCGCGCTCATGGGCGCGGTTGGCCTGACCGAGGCGACGATCGCGGCGTTGCTGCACGCAAATTACGTCGCGAAGCGCCTCGCGCCGCACTTTCCAGTGCTGTACACCGGCCGCAATGCAATGGTCGCGCACGAGTGCATCCTCGATCTGCGGGCGATCACCGCCGCGACCGGAGTGACGGTCGACGACGTCGCCAAGCGGCTCATCGACTACGGCTTCCACGCGCCCACGATGTCGTTTCCTGTGCCCGGCACGCTGATGATTGAACCGACGGAGTCGGAGTCACTCGCCGAGCTGGATCGGTTCTGCGACGCGATGATCGCCATACGGGGCGAGATACGCAGGGTCGAGACGGGGGAGTGGGCTGCCGACGCGAGTCCCTTGCGAGGCGCACCGCACCCGGCGGAAGACGTCGTTGCCGACGATTGGTCGCGTCCGTACCCGCGTGAGCTGGCCGCGTACCCGATCGCTGCGCTGCGCGGCGCGAAGTACTGGCCGCCGGTGAGCCGCATCGACGGGGCCTACGGTGACCGCAACGTGATGTGCTCGTGCCCTCCGATAGAGGCCTATCAAGACACCGAGTAGAGAGAGCTTGATGAGCGATAGATACGTACTGGCTGTCGATCTCGGCACCGGTGGTCCGAAGGTCGCGCTGGTTAGCGTCGAGGGTCAGGTTGCCGGCTCCGAGTTCGAGCCGGTGGAGTTGCTCTTGCTCGATGGGGGAGGGGCGGAGCAGCGACCTGACGACTGGTGGGGCGCGATCACGACCGCGGCGAAGCGACTGCTCGCGCGTGGGCTGGTTCCGGTCGAGCAAATCGTCGCAATTGCCTGCACCGGTCAATGGTCGGGGACTGTCGCCGTCGACCGTGACGGCACCCCGCTCATGAATGCGGTGATCTGGATGGACACGCGAGGGAGCCGAGAAGTCCGCCGTATCACCAAGGGCACCCCCGGCGCGGCGGGCTACGGGTTGTTGAAGGCTCGGAAGTGGATCAGGGCCACCGCTGGTGTGCCCGGCCAGGCGGGCAAGGACCCGATCGCGCACATCTTGTTCATCAAACGGGAACGGCCAGAGGTCTACGCGGCGACGCATAAGTTCCTGGAGCCCGTCGACTGGCTGAATCAGCGGTTCACCGGCCGGTTCGTGGCGAGCTACGACTCGATCGCGACCCACTGGGTCACCGACAACCGCGACGTGCGCAACGTCGCTTACGACGACGGGCTGCTGGCCATGGCCGAGATCGAACGGCGACACATGCCCGACCTGGTGCCCTCGGCATCGGTGGTGGGAACGATACGCCCGGAGCTCGCGACAGAGCTCGGGTTGCCGGCGAGCGTGGCGGTGGTGACCGCGACCGGCGACGTCCACTCTGCGGCCGTTGGTTCGGGAGCCGTCGCCGACTTCGCCACGCACCTCTACATAGGAACGTCGTCGTGGATAACGTGTCACGTTCCGTTCAAGAAGACCGACCTGTTCCGCAACATCTGTTCCCTGCCGTCGGCGATCCCCGGCCGGTACCTCGTGGCCGACGAGCACGAGACTGCCGGGGTGTGCCTGAGCTTTCTCGAGGAGAACCTCGGGCTCGGTGGGGGGAGTCTCGAGGCGACCGAAGCGCTCGCCGCCTCGGTGCCGCCGGGGAGCCGCGGGGTCATGTTCACACCGTGGCTCAGCGGTGAGCGGACCCCAGTGGACGACGCGACGATTCGGGCGTCATTCGTGAACCTGTCTCTCCAGACCCAACGCGAAGACCTTGTGCGCTCGGTCTATGAGGGTGTCGCGTTCAACACTCGCTGGCTGTTGGAGACGGTCGAACGCTTTGTCGGACGGCGGCTCGATCCGATCACGCTCATCGGTGGGGGGGCCCGCTCCGACCTCTGGTGCCAGATCCACGCCGATGTGCTCGACCGGACGATTCTCCAGGCCGCCGATCCGGTGCTAGCCAACGTCCGGGGCGCGGCGCTGCTCGCGGGAGTAGCGCTCGGAGACCTGACGGTCGACCAGATCGACGGCAGGGTTGAGATCTTGGCGACGCATCGTCCCAACGCCGTTCCCCAGCCTGTCTATGACGCCATGTACGCCGAGTTCCTCGAGCTCTACGACAAGACCAAGAGCATCTTCCGCCGCCTCAATCGGCGATCCCGGCCCCGCTGAGGCGCGCCCGACCACACAGAGGATCCGTGGTCTCCGGGGGCGTTCTCTACCGGTCATGGCCCGGAATCTGGTGTGGGGGGCTTAGTTAACATAACGAGGATTATGGGCGGTCGGTTCGGGGGAGGGAAAGATCGGGTTCGGCGGGCGTCGGGGTTCGAACTCAACACCCGATAGAGATGCTCCCGAAAGTTCGGCACCGGTGCGGGCGTTGTTCGCAGGGCCGCCCGCGGCTACTGGTCGGACCTAGCGGTTTCCACTGTTCCCCGAAATCCGAGAAACCAGAAACGGACTAAAGGGTCGAATAGTCCGAGGTTTTCTAGAGATCCTGAGTGGTGATCTTGCGGGGCGGCCCGAAGCCCTCGACGATCCCGCGGAACGCCTGGAGCCGGCGGCGGGCCAGGCGGGGCCGCTCGCTCCCGCTGCAGGTCAAGATCCAGCCGGCCACGGCATCGGCGTCGCGGTTCGGGAGGCGTTGGTACAGCCAGACATGCAGATCGGCGATCTGGTCCAGAGACGCATCGGCCCAGTCGTGTTCTATGTGGCGGCCTCGAGTTCGCATCGCATCCTCGTCGGGGGGCCCTTCAAGGGTTCATCGGCGCGATGTGGAGGAGATCTGTAGCCCTGAGCGATATCGAGGCGGGTCGGCCCCGGAGTCAGGCGGGGCGAAGCCGGCCAGAGGGCTTTGAGAACTCTTCGGCCGGAGCCTCAGAGTCATCGTCTGGTGGCGCCGGTTCGGACGGGGATTCAGACGGGGATTCGGACGGGGACTGCCTCTCGCCGATTGCGGGGCGCGGCGGTCCGTAATGGTCGAGGATCTTTCGGAAGAACGCGAGCTGCCGCTTGTGCGGTTGGACGGGTTCGGCGGTGCCGAGCGAGAGCAGCCAGCCCGAGATGGAATCGGCGTGGCGGCGCTTCATTCGTGACCGGATCCACTCCCGTAGATCAGCGAGCTGTTGGAAGGTCGCGTGGATCCAGAGCTCTTCCGGTCGGTTTGCCTTCCGGGTCATCAGCCTCCTCACCACAGTGCAGGTTCGCGCCCCTTCCTGCGCTCGGAGTTTAGACAGCCGGGCGCAGGAAGGGCCGGGCATCATCTGGCCGACGCCGCGACCTAGATCCCGTGTCTCACTCCCCCGGCACCGATGCCGGCTTGTGGTGCATCACGAGTGCGCGGGCGGTGAATCCCGACTCTTCGAAGAAGTTCTTCGCGGCGCGATGACCGGGAAGCACAAGCGCGTCGATCCCGACGCAGTGGTGCTCGGTGCAATAGGCGACGAGACATCCGATCATCGCCTCCCCCACCCCGACACTTCGGGCCTCCGGGTGCACGAATAGATCGGTAATCACCCCCAGCACTCCCCCATCGCGCAGGGCCTCAGCCAGCACGACGCCGAAGCCAACGACGACGTCGTGCACCGTTCCGACGACAACGAAAGCGTCGTCACGGGTGAGCAACGCGCCGTATGTGGTTTCATACGGGCCGTCTCGTCGTTCGCGACGGGCCCAGAGTGCACCGCCGCGGGTCGGCGCGAGTTCGTCCAGGAGTAGCTGCGCGAGCAACGCAATCTCGGCGATGTCATCGGCGCATGCTGCGCGCGCGTGCTCCATTATTTGCGGAGCTGCGCGATCTTTCCGAGGATCGTGCGCCGGTTGCGGTGTGCGCTCTCGTAGGCGTTCACAGTCTCGAGGTCCGCGTCGGCGAGACCGTCGAGACGCCCGACGACCTGACTCGCCGACAGCTCGTCATACTCGGGAATAGCCAACGCGGCGACCGGCGGTGCCGGTGCGTCGGTCCTTGCCTCGCTTGGAGCCGATGCGGCGGTCGCGCTCGGCCCGTTGGTAGAGCCGAAGGATCGATGTCCGTTGGTCGCGGCGGCGGCCGGTGCCCGTTTCGGCTCGGGCTCGGGGTGGACGCCGGTGCCGGGCCCGTGAGTGGCGGCGAGCGTGCCGAGAGTCGTCTCTGCCGCGGCCCTGGCACTGGCGACACCGCCCTCGACGCGTCGCTTCACCTCGGGCCCGCCGAATCGAACCGCGAACTGGCCGATCGTCTTCGCTTGGGTCACCTGCTGGGAGACGTGCCTGCGCCGGTTGTCGATCTCGGAACGGCCTCGGGCCACCAGCATTCCCGCGATCCCCGGGAGCGCGTCTCGTGCGAACATGGCGACGCCGAGCGGCGCGTATACGACGACGTCGAGTGCCCGTTCGACCGGTGACGACTCACTCACTTGTTCTCGCTCCTGGCTTCGGCGGTGCCCCGATTCCGGACTGCCAGTGTACGGCGAGTAACGGCGGTGATGACGGCCCCCATCAGGAGGAGGCCGCTCCCCCACACCACCCACTCGCCGTACCGCACATAGGGCGTCTCTCCGGTCATCGCGGTGATCCGTCCCTCGACCACCGCGTTGTGGAACAGCGGGTTTGTCTGTACGACCCGGCCCGAAGCGTCGATCACACCGGTAATGCCCGAGACCGCGGCGTGCAGGACCGGACGGGCGGTCTCGGCAGCTCGCATCTGGCTCGTCGCGAGGTGCTGGACCGAGAGCGCGGAATGGCGGTAGGAGCGATTGTTCGTCGTGACCACGAGGAGCCCGGCACCGGCGCGCACACTGGACCGCACGAGCGGCGAGAATGCCGACTCGAAGCAGATGACCGTGCCGATACGGTTCGACTTCGCGTGGAATACGACGGTCTTGTTGCCGCGGGTGAAGTCTCGCGAGACCTGGGCTGCCAGGGCCGGGATCACGTCGCGGGGCCACCCTCCCCACGGCACATACTCCCCGAACGGTACGAGATGCTGCTTGGAGTACGAGCCGACGAGCGCGCCCGTCGGGCCGTAGAGGCGGTTGGTGTTGAACTCCTTGTCGCCGGGCCCGACGGAGATCGTATTGACCATGACGGCGCTGTTGTGCTGTCTGGCCACTTGCACGATCTGCGCGTGGAGCACGGGGTCGGTTTCGGGGTCGGTTTCGAGGGCCGACTCAGGGAAGACGATGAGGTCGTATTCGCCGCGGAGTCCGTTGGCGAGGGCGAGGTGCTTGTTGGTCAGGTATCCGGAGGCAATCTCGCCCAGGGTGAGCCGCCGGTCTTGGTCATTGCCCTGGATCAGTGCGTAGCGGACCTGGCGGAGCGGTCGGGGCTCGAACCGACCGGCGACGGCCCCGCTGGTCACGAGAAGAACGGCGAGGATCCCGGCGCCGGCAGCAACGAGGGGCCGGACAGTTCGAGCCCGCCCCGCAAGTGCCGCATCGAGGAGGGCCGCGTTGAATGCGACGACGAGAAACGAGACGAGCGGTACCCCACCGAATGTCGCGAGCGCCCGGGCCGGCGACACGTTGTGCAGAGCCATCCCCGCTTCGGCCCAAGGCATGCCCCCGAGCGGGAAGCGGCCCCGAGCCGCCTCCGCCAGGACCCAGATCGCGGCGGTGACCCAAGGGCCTCGGATCGCGAGCCGGCCGAGCCCGGAGACGATTGCCCCTGCTAGGGCCCAGTAGCCGGCCTGGGCCAGGGTCAGGGCGATCGCGGCGACGAGACCGACGTTGCTCGTCCACGCCAAGGTGATGCCGAAGAAGACGACGCCGGCGGCGAAGCCGAATCCCGCGGCACGCCCCGGCCCCGCGCCATGCCATGCCCAGAGGAGCGGGATCAGCCCGACCAGCGCGATAAGGCCCAGGTCGTATGGCGGGTATGCCGCCGCGAGGAGGAGCCCAGCGGCGAGAGCTGCACCGAGCCGTGCCCACCAGCTCGGTGGGCGGCGGAACACGCCCCGTCGGCTCCCCGACCCCAGAGGGCTCGGGCGATTGCCCGCCCCAGGATCGGTTTCGAGCACGCGTTCCCTCGAGTCGGGCGTTAAACGCAGTCGCGGCAGAGTTGGCGCTTCTCGTCGGCGAGTTGACTCAACGGGAGAACGAGGAAGCACGACGAGCACAGGAACTCGTCGGCGCGCCGCGGGGTGATCCGGTTCGAGCCCCTGTCGTCGGGCTCGTCATCATCGGACTCGTCGTCGAGCTCGTCCTCATCGAGGCGCTCGGCGACCGTCTTCTCCTTGAGAAGCACGTCGAGCGCATCTTCGATGTCGTCGGGGTGGTGCTCCTCCTCGAGGTCGACGACATCATCGTCATCATCGTCATCACCCGTTTTGGCAGGAGCCTTGGCGTCGGCTGCCGGTACCGGCGCGACGGTGCCATCGGGAGCATCGGCGATCACGGCCTCCACGTCGGCGACATCGACGAGGGCGTCTTCGGTCTCGCCGTCGTCTTCGAGCTCCTCGAGCTCTTCGCCTTCGGCCTCGTCTTCGAGATCGGGTTCGTCGTCGAAATCTTCGTCGCTCATGCGCTCACTGGCTCGGGAGTCGGGGGGTCCGCGGGCTCAGCTCGGGCCTCGGGGGCGCGCAGTATAGCCCTGAGCTCGGTGAGCAGAACCACTTGTGAGGAGATGTATTTCCGCTCGGTCTCTCGCGGACCGCTCGGGCCTGGCGACGGGGTGAAGGTGGTGGGTTCAGGAGACCTTTGGGGCCACTGTTTGGCCCGCACCGCTCCGCGCGGCGAGGTTATTCCAGCGTTCTCTACTGGGTCTCCTGAACCCCCCGTCGGCCCACTGCGCCCATCCGACGGCTCCCGAACCGGAAGGACCGGAAGTGCAGGGACGAGTGCTATTTCGCCCGATGGCGGGGGTGCTGTCAAGCGGGAGCGCGCGAAGCACAATGCCGGTGACCTGCATCCGCGGCGCGTCGATCCTGGTCAGAGATGTGAATAAAAAAGTTGCATCAGCGCGCCGCGCGGCGGCGTTCGGCCGCGCGTTCCGACTCAAGGCGTTCGAGGTCATACGTCGCGTGGTCGACGTGCTGCATCGCCGCCGCAATCGCGTGGTGCCCTGCTTCTTCCGCGATCAGTCGGTGCATCTCCTGCACCACCCGGCGGTAAGCGGGATGACCCTGAGGTGAGCTCCGCAGCTCGAGGACGTGCATCGCTTCGCGCGCGTTCATCTGCATCACGAAGCGGATTCGGTAGGCGAGCGAGACCGCGTACGAAGATTGCTCGTGGAAGCCGGGGGCGAGTGTGTCGTAAAGCTCCGCGGAACGCGTCATTGCCTCGTTGAACTCGGTGTCGAGGCCGGCTTCGACCACCGCTTCGGGAGTGTCGTAGCCGTGGCGTGGTGAGAGACCCTGCCATTCGATTGTGAGCATGCGATGACGTTGCAGGTCGCGGAACGCGCCATAGTCGGCGAGCACGTCGAAGCGGTAGCCGGTGCGTTCGAACGCGCGCCCTGGCCGGTGTCGGCGGTTGTCGCGATCGCCGACGGCGGCGCGGAGCAATGAGACACGATCGTCAGCGGAGAGGCGTCGGACGCGGGCGAGCACCTGGTCTTCGGGGAGCTGGGTCACCGGGTAGCAGATCGCCGCGAGCAGCTTGTCTTCGCCCTCGGGATCAAAATCGGTGAGGACCACCGCCGGACGGGGCTCTGGTTCGGCATCGCCGAAGAGGCGGCTGACGACAGATTCGGTCTCGGTCCGGGTCTCCTCGAGATAGTCGGTCCAGGCACCTCCACGATCGGGCCGATCGACGCGGGCAACGAACGACGGAATGACCTTCCGCAGCTCCTCGAGAATGATCTGTGCGTAGGCGTGGGCCTCGGGCAGCGGGTGGGCGCGCATGCGCAGCAATAGCGCCTCGAAGGCCTGGCCCGATCCGTACACGCCTACATTCGAGAGGGTCGCAGCCGGCAAGATCCCGCGCACGGCATCACAGGCCTTCGCCTTGATGCTCTGCTTGTAGACAAAATCGGAATCGTCGGACTGCTTGGGGTACCGCTCTCGTGCCCAGTCGAGCATCTGCGGCTGCAGCGAGACGTAGGTGTCGAAGAGCGCGTCCATGTCGCCGACATAGCGCGCGCCTAGTGGTGAACCCACCACATCTGGGTCGCGGTAGTACCGGTAACGCCCGGCGAGGCGAGCGTCGTATGGGATGTAGCGCGTCGATTGCTCCATGTACGACATGATCCGGCCCCATTCGAGGACCTTTGTGAGCATGTTCGACGCCTGTTCGCACGCGAGGTGAACACCACCGAGCTGCGCGACGGAGTCGTCGCCGTATTCGAGGAACACGCGGTCGTAGAGCTCTTCGGCTCGCTTGAGCCCGACGGTCGCGTCGACGGTGAGATCGCCCGTCAGATCAAGATCGCCGACGAATTCGTCGAGGAAGAGCCGGCGGAGGCTCTTCGGGCTGCGCGAGTAGCGCGCGAACAACGCACCTTTCACGACCTCGGGGAGGTTGACGACGGCATAAACCGGTCGGTCGAGGTTCGTGAAGTACGGGCGGAGGACGGCCTCCTCCTCGGGCGTGAAGCGCTCCTCCGCGTACACCATGGACCAATGATCTTACCGGTGGGTCCATGGCCCTGCGGGGATGGGGCCGACCCGATATGGAGATTTCATACGAGGATCCGAAGCGCTCCCGGGACCACGGTGACCCGGACCCGAGATGTCGGCTCCCAGCGGAGACCGTCGACCTCTACTGGTAGCGGAGACGATCCCTCGACCTCGACCACTCGTCCCGACCGCTCCAGGATGAATGGATGAGGCACGTGGGTACCGGTGGCGAGCCGGCGGCGCATCTCCGCTCGATCCCCCGGCTCCAGGGCGTACACCTGGGCCTCGATCCTGCCATCGCCTGGATGGCCCCTCGGTGCGATGTCGCGGCCTCGGAGAAACTGACCGTTGGCGACGACGACCCCGGCGGCGCGCCCTGACCACACTGACCGGCCATTGATCGTGACCTCGACCGAGCGGCGTCGCGTCCACCGGGTGAGTCGGTCCGGTGCGGTGCCGAGCACGACCGCGTTCACCGCGATACGCGCCACGCCCGACTCCGATCCGATCTCGAGCAGCTCGACCTCGAGCGCGTCGACGGATAGCTCGGTGACCCGCTGCGAATCCATTGACAGACCCAGCGCGCTAGCAAGGTCGGCACCGGCGCTGGGTCGGTAACCGAAGAGCGGAACCGGAGCTCCGGCGACCACGCTGCGCGCGAGGTCTGCGTCGCCGCCGACGACCTCGAGATCAGGCCGGTCTGACGCCGCCGAGCCCCACGGCTTGCCCTTGCGGATCACGCCGTTCGCCCGCTCACGTCTGGATCACGCTCGAGGCGGCGACCACCCCGCGAAAGCATGCGTCGGCCGCGGCCCGGGCCGTCGACGCGGTCTCGGCAACGGGCGCGATGTCTCCGATCTGGCGCAACAGGTCTATGCACTGCTTCACGTTCCTCACGAAGTCGCCCCCCGTGAGCTCGTCGTCATCTGCCAGCACGTCGGCCAGATCTGTTCCGGCGGCCCAGTCGTGCATAGAAGCTGAGAGGCCCGGATCGGGGGCCCTGATTTCGGGAAGCCCCGCCTCGTTTTCGTCTACGACGAGGTCACGCCTGATCCGTTCGATCTCGCGATAGCGACGCTTCACCATGGCCGACGACCACGTCTCGGGCGGGCGAGGCGCGGCACCGTCGGCGCCGCGGCGCTCGTAGGAGAAGCACGACGCGAGGCCGGCGAGCTCGGGTGCGGTCAAGCCGTCAAACAGGCCGCGCCGCGTTGCTTCTGCGACGATCAGGTCGCATTCCGAGTAGATGCGCATTAGCAGTCGGCCACCGTCAGTGAGCATCCAGCCGTCTATGTAGCCCCAGGCCTCCAGGACCCGATGCACGCGGTCGAACTGACGGGCAAGGCTCTCGTTTCGCCTCCGGACCCGGCGTTCGAGCCGGTTCACGTCGCGCGTGGCCCGCTCTGCCGCGATGGCAGCCTTCATGTGCCGCGAACGCTCGGGACACGAAGCGACAGGGTGTCGCGCCGGATCAGACGCCTCGTCGCCGGATTCTGATTCGGTCTCGGCTCGTGGGTCGGATCGGGCCTTGCCGAGCGCGTCGGCGGCGGCGCGGCGAAATGCGGGGTTTCGTGGCTGGCACGGCACCGGGAGCTCGATCGTCGTTGTGGCTTTGGGCGGAGCGTCGAAGTCAGACGTTCCGAGCCGCACGAGCTCACGGCCCTTCCCCACTGCAAGAACACGCGGTCCACCGCGGCCGTGATCATGCTTGACGACGACCACACGTCCCTGACCGTGCGGGACGACGAGCACATCACCGGGGCGCAGCGCCGCTATCGCGGCGGGGATTCGTTGCTCGGCCCGCTCGACCCGACGGGCCGAATCGGCCGCGGCGATGAGCGAGCGGTACTCGGCGACATCGCCCCGCTCACACTCGGCATCCACAAGGTGACGACTCAGCAATTCGCGGTCGCGCTCGAGTCGGCGTTCGATCGCGACGACGTCGCGGTCGTACCGGTACTGCGCGAAGGAGAGGTTCAGCAGGTGGTGGGCCTGCTCGGGTTCATAGCGATGCACGAGGTTCGCGGTCATGTTGTAGGTCGGCCGGAACGACGACGTCAGCGCGTAGGTGCGACGCGACGCGAGCCCAGCGAGCTGATCGAAAGGCACGAACGGGCTCCAGCAGACGATCGCGTAACCCCGGTCGTCGATCCCACGCCGCCCGGCCCGGCCAGTCAGTTGCGTGTACTCCCCCGGCGTCAGGAACTCGTGGCGTTCGCCGGTGAACTTCGACAGCTTCTCGATCACCACAGAGCGCGCGGGCATGTTGATGCCCAGGGAGAGGGTTTCCGTCGCGAAGACGACCTTGACCAACCCGTTCGCGAAGGCCTCCTCTACCGCTTCTTTCATCGGCGGGACCATCCCCGCGTGGTGCGAGGCGAATCCGCATTCGAGGCCGTGCCTCCACTCGCGGCCATGGAGCGCATCGAGGTCGGCATCGGTCAGAGAATCGGTGTGGGCATCGGCGATGCGTCGGATCTGATCCCGTTCAGCGGCATCGGTAAGTCGTAGACCCGCGGCCACGCACTGCTCTACGGCCTGGTCACATCCGGCTCGGCTGAACACGAACGAGATCGCCGGCAGCATCTTCTCCGCCGAGAGCCGCTCCACGTAGTCGGCCCGGCGGGGCGCTCGGAGGCGGCCACCGCGGGCGCCGGGTCGATTGTCAGACCCTCCGGCCCGCCGACCGGTGTCGCGCGCACCGCGCGCGTCGAGTCGCGCGGCTTCGGGATTCGGCCGCGGTTCACCATGGTCGTCGGCGACGAAGGTGGGCAGCAGGTGGAGAGTGTCGTTTCCCTTCTCGCCGACGAGGTAGAGGTTGGTGAGATCGACCGGCCGGCGCTCCTCGATGACAACGGTGGTGTCGCCGCGGACGGTTCGCAGCCAGTCTGCGAACTCCTCGGCGTTCGACACCGTCGCCGACAGGCACACCAGGCCCACTTGGCGGGGCAGGTGGATGATCACCTCTTCCCACACCGCCCCCCGATAGGGGTTCTGGAGGTAGTGGACTTCGTCAAGGACCACCCACCGGAGGCCGTCGAGAGCCGGGCTCCGCGCGTAGACCATGTTCCTGAGCACCTCAGTGGTCATCACCACTGCCGGCGCGTTGCCGTTGACAGCGTTGTCACCGGTCAGGAGGCCTACCTTGGCCGAGCCGTGCTCACGGGCGAGGTCGGCGTACTTCTGGTTCGAGAGCGCTTTCAACGGTGTGGTGTAAAAGGCCTTCGCCCCTACGTCGAGTGCGAGGGCCACCGCGTACTCGGCGACGACGGTCTTTCCCGCGCCGGTCGGCGCGGCCACAAGAACGGATCGGCCCTCGTCGAGGGCATCGAGGGCACGGACCTGGAAGGGGTCGAGCGGGAAGGTCCGGGCCGTCTCGAACGCGCGCCGGACTCCGGTCACGGCTTGGGCGCCCCGGGAAGGGTGGTCGAGGCGCTGGGGGCACTGGTCGGCGGCGGTGTCTCGCGCCCGGCCGGGGCCGACGAGGCGGGTGGGGTGCCCGCCGGTGCTGACGTTCCCGGCACCGCCGAGGGGGGTGTCGCGGGAGTTCCGGAGGGGATGGTGGTCACGGTGCTCACTGGCGCCGTCGAGTCGTTTCCGAGGTGATCGCGACCGAGGAACAGCACTGCGCCGAGGCTCAGCACCACTACGCAGACGCCGGCGCCGACGGCCTTCACCAGCTCTTTGGTTTCACGCGGCGGCCGGTACGGCTCGCGGGAGCTTCGCGCGCGTTTGGGCGGCGGGCCCGAACGGGCCAACTGGCTCATCAGCTCGGCACCGTTTCTCGATTCATCGCTTCAGCAGCCTTCCGAACACGATCGTGGCCTCGTAGAAGACGCACATGGGGATTGCCATCGCAAACAGAGAGTATGGATCCTGACTCGGCGTGATGACGGCCGCAAAGATGAAGATCCCGACAATCGCCCAGCGACGCCACTGCCGCAGCTTCTTGGTGGTGAGCACTCGGGCAAGCAGCAGGAACATCAAAACGACCGGGAACTCGAAGGCCGCACCGAAGGCGACGATCATCAGCGCGACGAGAGACAGGTACTTGTCGGCAGTGAGCTCGGGGCGCAGATCGGCGCCGCCGATGTTCAACAGGAAGGCGAGCGCGGGCTTGAGGGTGAGAAGCGCGACCACTCCGCCGAACAGGAACAACACCATCGACGACATCACGAAGGGGATCGCGTACTTGCGCTCCTTCGGGTTCAGGCCCGGGGTGATGAAGCGCCAAAGCTGGAACAGCCACACCGGCAGCGCGAGCACGATGCCGCCGTAGGTCGCGATCTTGAGCCGGGTCGCGAACGCGTCGAGCGGCCCGAGGAAGTTCAACTTCTTGGTGGGATCGTGCAACGCGTCCCGGTAGAACTGGACCAAGAAGGTGATGATGTAGGGCGACAGGATGAAGCAGATGATCCCGCCGATCACGATCGCCACAATGCAGATGATGAAGCGGCGGCGGAACTCGCCGAGGTGTTCGACGATCGACATCTGGCCGCCGACGGGCCGCGCGCTGCGCTTGGGGAGACGGAGCTTCACGGAGAAGTTCTCAGCTGGCGTCGTCGGCGAGCGGCGGCGCTGGAGGTTCGGGTTTGGCGGGAGCCGCTTCGACCGGGGTCATCGGGTCGAGAGCCGGCGGTGGTATCTCCACCGGCGAGGTTTCAGGGACGATCGGCGCGGCGTCGGGAGAGGCGACCTGAGGCTTGTCGTCGTCCATGACGCTGTGGATGGCATCGTCGAGCTCGCCCCGTAGGTGGTGCTGGACACGCCGGAGCTCGGAGAGGCCTTTGCCGACCTGGCGGGCAATCTCGGGCAGCTTGTCGGGACCGAATACGAGCATCGCCACGACCAGTACCACGAGGATCTCGAGGGGCCCGAGCGACGGCACGGTGGGCTCCTTTCGAGCGCCGGGGAACCGGGGTCATGATAGTGGCGAGGGCCGACCACCGAGGACCCACCGAGAATCCGTTTCTTCTACCCGTTCCGGATGATCGCTTCGGCGCGGCCGAGTGGGCGCAGCCGGGAAACCCGTTACGCGTCGGGCGCGCCGCGACGTTCGAGCTCGGCGTTCGCGAGGGAGATCCGCCGACGGGTCACCTCGGTTTCGACTGCCAACGTGGCCGCGATCGGACTGATCGCGGCCCGGAAGCGGTCGAATGCCTCGATCGTCGGAGTGATCTCGTCGTGAGTACGTCGGGCCGCGAGCAACAACATCGCGGCGCTTCCCAACACGGCTAATACGACGAGCACCCAGACCGGTGACACGAAGCCGATCCTACCGGGAGGGCTCGCGACGGACCATGGCGGCCACGTCGTCGAACCACTGATCGCCGGCGAGCATGAGGTGGAAGTCGAGGAGGTCGTCCGGCGCGATCGCAGGACCGGCGTATCGGGCCTCACGGAGCTCCGATGGGAGACGCCAGACCTGCATCCGGACTCCCGACGACACGAGGAGATCGACGATGCGGCGACTGGCCTCCTTGGCGACGGCCTGTTCGCACGACGGGCAACGGAAGCAATACGAACCCTGCTCGTCGTCCGAGCACACCCGGACAACGAGGTCCGTGGCTCGAAGCTGTACGTCGCCACAATTTGGGCAGTTTGCTCGGATGGTGGTCACTGGAGAGCCCCTTCTCTGGCCTGGTCGTCTCCCATCGGCGCGCCCGGGGATGCCCTTGAGGCAAGGATCTGGCGCCGCGGTCGATTCGGGGATGAGGTTTCTGGCAGAGTCAGCGTCTGTGGCTCCGATCACCTTCGCTCACCGTGGTGCCCGCATCGAAGAACGGGAGAACACCATCCCGGCTTTCGTATACGCGCTGGCGCGCGGTGCCGGGGGCCTCGAGTCCGATGCGTGGCTCTCTGCCGACGGCGAGGTCGTGCTGGTTCACGACGCGGTCTCACGGCGGGGGCTGCGGCGGACGCGTGTCGACCAGACCGCCGCTTCCGATCTCGCCGCGTTGAATATTCCTCGCCTCGCCGATCTCTACGAGGTCTGCGGGACCGACTTCGAGCTCTCCATCGACGCGAAGATCCCTGGGGTCGCCCGTCCGATGATTGAGGTCGCTCGCCTCGTAGGCGCCGCCGAACGCTTGTGGGTATGCAGCCCGAGCTTCAGCCTGTTGGCATCCCTGAGGGAGGAAGGCACGCCGAGTCGGCTGGTGCACTCCCGCCGCCGTCGAGCGATTTCAGTGCCCCTCGAACGGCATGCGGCCGACCTCGCGGAGATCGGGGTCGACGCGATGAACATGCACCACACCGACTGGTCCAAGGGCCTGGTCTCGCTGTTCCACCGTTTCGATGTGCGCACGTTCGCGTGGGACGTGCAAGAGGTGCGCCACCTGCGGGCTGCGCTCGCGATGGCGGTCGACGGGGTGTACTGCGATCACGTCGACCGCATGGTCACCACCGTCGCGCAATGGTCACCCGAGCCAAATTGAGCGGAGCCGTAGCACCGCGCTTCGGTGAGGTGCTAGCTGCTGGTCGGTTTGGAGCGGCGTGACCAGAGGCTGCTCACGACGAAGAACAGGGCGATCAGGGCGATGACAACAAGCATCGGCACCAAGTATGACGGGCCGATGAACGCGAGACGGTCGAGCGGCCAGATGCGCACGAATGCCCGGCCGATGATGCCGTTGTCCCTGATCGGCCCGAAGTAGGTCGAGTCTTTCGACTGGAGCCGGTTGTCGCCCAGCACGAAGACCGACTTCGCCGGAACGCGACCGTTGACGCAGCCGAGCTGCGCGGTGCACTGGAACTGGCGCGACTGGGTCCCCGTTGGGAGCCACGGCTCTTCGAGCACCTTGTCGTTGATGTAGATCCGGCCGTTGCGTCCCGCGATCGTGTCGCCGGGGAGGCCGATGACGCGCTTCACGAGATCCTTGATCTCCGCGGTGCGCGTCCCTTCGGGGGCCTTGAACACGATGATGTCGCCGCGGTTGACGTCGTGGAGGCGGTAGCTCACCTTGTTGACGAGGACCCGGTCACCGATCTCTAGGGTCGGCACCATCGATTCGGAGGGGATGTAGAAGGCTTGGAAGAGATACGTCTTCACCACGAACGCGATCACGAGCGCGGCGACGATGAAGCCGCCCCACTCCACCGCGACCTTCCACCACGCCTTGGCCGCCGGCTTCGGGCGAGGATCGCCGGCCCGGTCGCCGCCTGGAACTACGGCGTCGTCGTTGTCGGCGCGGGCCGAGGGCAGGGCGTCATCGATCGGCGTAGACGTCGACGCGCTCGTCGAGCCGACCAGCGGGTCGGATCCATCGTTCATCGACTCGGCTCCAAGGTCGGTCATCCTCTCACGCCAGAGGAGCAGACGGAGTGCGGCTCAGACCCGCGTAGCGCGCCAGCACCCGTTGGGCGGCACGCGCCGGAAGCTCTCGCAACTCGGGGGGTTCGACTATCCGCGCGTCGGGGCCGACCTGGAGCATCAGCCGTTCGAGCCAGGCGGTCGCACCGACGGTGAGCACAACCCGTTGCCCGCCGCCTTCGAGCTCCTCGACCGAATCGACGGGGGTGCTCTCGGCCACCCAGGCAGCGCCGGGCGGCAGTAGGAGGGTGACGCTGATGTCGTCGGGCGTCGCGGTGAACACGGTCGGCGGCTCGCTGGTGTCGTCGGCCGCGGGGGTGAACGTGGCGTCGGTCGGGTGCAGCGCACGGATTCGGTCGAGGCGGAACATGCGGTTGTCGGACCGTTCGTGGCAGTAGGCGTCGGTGTACCACTGCCCCACCGCGAAGAACGGCGGCCCGGGATCGATGATGCGGGTGGTGAGATGGTCCCTGCCCGCAGCCCAATATTCGATCTCGATGCTCCGACCGGCGAGCCCCGCGTCGCGAACCTCACCGAGGAACGTCGGCTCACCGAAGTCGACGACGACGTCTACCCCTTCGAGCGCGGACGCGAGCCGCTTGAGCGCGGTCGCGAGCGGTCCGGAAGTGTCAGAGCCGGGCACCGCGAGGAGGGCACGGCCGGCGGCGAGGAGGGCCAGGCCTTCTGCCGGGCTCAGCCGCAGTGGCCGGGTGAAGTAATCGGCGAGCCGGATCTCGACGGTGTCCGACTCGGGGTCTACCTGGATGTAGTCGCCGGGCGAGTACGGCGGGACTCCGACCATCATCAGCAGCCAGAGATCGCTCTCGAGCTGGGTGACCGAGATGCCGAACCGGTGCGCGATCACGGGTTTCGTCGAACCGGGGTGGGCGATGATCCACGGGACCAGCGCGAGCACACGCGTCAGCTCGTCTTCGGCCCCCTGGCGCGGACTCAATTGATCGCCCCGTTAATCTCCGGGGTGGCTTCGCCCGCCGCGATCGCTTCGAGCCACGTCACGATCGCGGCGCGCACCTCGGGCGGACCGAGTACCTCGGCGTGCTCGAGGTACTCGAGCACGAGCGAGCGAAGGCCGTCGACGTTGGTGACCGCCAACGTGACGACCGCCCCACCATCGGGCTGCCATTCGACGTCGGCCGTCTGTTGTGCCCTGGACGCGAGATCGGCGGCGCGTCCGGAGTCGATTCGAACCCGCACGGGCACCGGCTCTCCCCCACCGAGCTGCCACGGCTCGTCGGCGAGCGCGGCCTCCGGCCGGAACCCCTCCGGCACCTCGAAGGCGTCGTCATCGCCCAGCACAACGGTGCCGTCGATTCGATCGGCGCGGAAGACGCGGATCTGCGCGCGCTCGCGATCGAAACCGACCACGTACCAGCGGCCGCGCTTCGAGGAAAGTCCCCAGGGCTCAACGTAGCGGCGCTCGCCCCGGTACGAGAAGCGCACCGTGGCCCGGCGGCGGGTCGCCTCGAACACGGGCGCCAACGCAGCGGCGATCGGCAACTCCGCGACGGTCTGGGCCCGGTCACCCTCGCGGCCACCGAGCTTCATCAGCGCGCCCTGTCCGGCTTCTCCGGCGCCGTTGCCGAGCGAGATCGCGGTCACCGCTAGGTGCAGCGCCGCGGCTTCGGCGTTGGTGAGGCCAAGGTCCGGCAGGTAGTACGCCTCTGGGTCGACGAGGTAGCGGTATTCGTCGTTGGAACCGACCTGGTCGAGCGGCACACCCATGGCCCGCAGCGACTTCTTGTCGCGCTCGAACGATTTCCGCGCCGATTCCGTCGGGCCTTCGTAGCCGAGACTCTGCTCGCTGAGGATCTCATCGGTCGTGAGCCCGCCACGACTCTCGAGCAGTGCCGCGAGCAGGTTGAGCAACCTTTCCCGCCGATCCATGTCAGGACTCGGCCCGTTGGGGCGATCGGGATGCCACCGGGGCATCAGTCTGGCGCGATTCAGCAGGGTTTCGGTGTTCGCTCCACATCAGGGCGAGCCTAGGTGGCCAGGTCAATGCGGCTCGCGGCAAGTGCGCCTGCGGCCGAGGCGGAGAGAAAGAGGGCAGGGTCATCGTGGGCGGGTCGGCCCATCGAGACGACGTTCAGCCCGTCGGGCCCGAGCGCGTCGAGCACATCGGGGGGCGCGACGTCGATCACGTCGTGGCGGCGATCGATGCCCGCCGCCGCGAGATCGGCGCGGATCGTGGCCTCCTGCGCGCCGCCGAGCAGCGGTAGCGCGACGGTCACGCCCGGTCGACACGCGATCCGCAACGTCGTCAACGTGTGGTGCGACACGCCCCGATGGCGAGGCCGTGGATCGGCGAAGGACATGCGGAGACACGCGATCGGCTGGCCGCCGAGACCATCGGCCGCGTCGAGCACCGGCCCGACCTCGATCCCCGAGAACCCGAGGCGGGTGCCGGTGCCGACGATGCCGGGCCCCATCGCGACGATCGCAACATCGCCGGCGGCTACATGGCGACCGACCGCGAGCGCGGAGAACACCGAGACCGCCTCGTAGTCACCCCCGAATGCGTGACCGCAGGTGACCGTCGCGTCGACCAGGCTCTCGGCGCGCATCGATGCCACCAGATCGCTCAGCGCGAGCGGCAATGCGCCGCCGTCGGTCATCACATAGACGATGCGCGCGTCGGGCGCGAGCCGGCGGATGCCTAACGCGATCGCGGGGACCTGGCTGTGCAGCGCGGCGGCGACGACGGGCATCCCATTGATCGAGTCGATGTCGACGAAACCGGGATCCAGGTGTTCTTCGGCACTGCCGACATCGGCCTGCAGGCTCGTGTACCGGCCCTTGATGATGTGGCCCGGGCCCTTCTCGCTCCAGGCGTCGCGGGCGAGGTTCCAATGCACGACATGCCAGCCACCCGTACCCAGACCGAGCTCGACCGCCGTCGTGTTCACGACGACGCGATCACCCACACCGACGGTCCCGGTCAAGCGAGTGAGCACGTAGGCGCGTTCGGCGCCGTCGCCGAGGTCGACCAGGACTCGTTGGAGTCCCGTGCGTTCCTCGAGCAGCTCGACGACATCACCGGTTCGAAAGGACGGCACGGGGCGAGGCTACCGACGGTCGCGAGCGAGACCAGCGAGACCCGACACGCGGCTCGGGAGAAGTGGTCTCACAGGCTCGCAATCAAACGCTCGACGCGTTCGTCCGTCGCCTTGAACGGGTCCTTGCACAGCACGGTGCGCTGCGCCTGATCGTTCAGCTTCAGGTGCACCCAATCGACCGTGTAGTCGCGCTTGCGTTCCTTGGCCCGCTTGATGAACGCGCCCCTCAGCTTGGCGCGCGTCGTCTGCGGAGGGGTGGTGATGGCTTCATCGATCTGGGAATCGAGGGCCATCCGGTCGACCTTCCCGCGTCGCTGCAGCAGGTAGTAGAGCGACCGGCTCCGGGTCACGTCGTGGTACGCGAGGTCGACGAGCGCGACCCGGGGATGGGTCAGGGGAACGTCGTGGCGCTCGCGGAAGGCCTCAATGAGATGATGCTTGATGACCCAGTCGACCTCGGTCGAGAGCTGGAGTGGATCCTTCTCCAGGTGGGTCATGCAGTGCTCCCACATCTCGAGCGCCTTCTGCTCCAGAGGTGAGAGGCCGTGTCGTTTCGCGAAGCGTTGGGCCCGCGTGAGGTACTCGGCCTGGATGTCGACCGCCGAGAGCTCCCGGCCGTTCGCTAGCCGGATCTTGCGTCGACAAGTGATGTCATGGCTGATCTCGCGGATCGCACGGATCGGGTTCTCGAGACTGAGATCACGCCAGGGGTTTCCCTCTTCCTCCAGCATCCGCAAGACGATCGACATCGTGCCGACCTTGAGAAAGGTCGAGTACTCGCTCATGTTCGAGTCGCCGACGATCACGTGGAGCCGACGGAACCGCTCAGCGTCGGCGTGGGGCTCGTCGCGGGTGTTGATGATCGGTCGGGATCGGGTCGTCGCGCTCGACACGCCTTCCCATATGTGTTCGGCCCGCTGACTGACGCAGTACATCGCGCCGCGCGCGGTCTGCAGCACCTTCCCTGCGCCCGCATAGATCTGGCGGGTGACGAGGAACGGAATGAGCACGTCGGTGAACTTCGCGAAGTCGCCGTCGCGCTCGACGAGGTAGTTCTCATGGCAGCCGTAGGAGTTTCCGGCGGAGTCGGTGTTGTTCTTGAAGAGGAAGACCTCGCCGCGGATCCCCTCTTCGCGCAAGCGTTGCTCGGCGCTCTGCACGAGACCTTCGAGGATTCGCTCACCGGCCTTGTCGTGGACCACGAGGTCGGCAATCGAGTCGCACTCTGGCGTCGCGTACTCGGGGTGGCTGCCGACGTCGAGATAGAGCCGCGCGCCGTTCTCGAGGAAGACGTTGCTTGACCGACCCCACGACACGACCCGTCGGAACAGGTAGCGGGCGACTTCGTCGGGGCTCAGCCGGCGTTGGCCCCGCAGGGTGCAGGTGACGCCGTACTCGTTCTCGAGGCCGAAGATGCGCCGCTCCACCGGGTCAGTGTACGGGCCTCAACTCCGCTCTCCGTCCCACCCGCTCATGGGGAGAGCAGGGGGCGGCACTGGGCGACGGAGCGCTCCGCCTTGATCAGCTTTCCGTCGACATCGAGACGGTTGACCCGGTCAAGTGCATCTCCGAATGCGGAAAAGCCCTTTCGGAGGGTCGCGTTCGCCACCTGGATGCCCGCGCGGAACTTCTCGCCGTTGTCGACCGGAAGCGAATCGACCGCCGCCTGGGCGTCGGCGATCGCCGTCTTCACCGCGGTCGACCCCCGCCGGAGCGTGGCGACGGCCTTGGTCTTCTCCGCGATCGCGGGCGTACCGATCGTGCCGAGCTCCCGGGCCAGAGTGTCGGTAGCTCCGGTGGCGGCGGCCAGGAACTGGGCGAGTCGGGCCTTCGCCGCGCTCGTGTCGAGGTTCGGACTCTTCAGGTACTCCGCCAGATCTGCGCTGTGCGACGTAGTGGACCTCTGCCACGTGGCCAAGCTCGTACAGAATCGCTTCGCCCACCTCCGGTTGTGGGCGTCGTCGTTGCTCGCGCCGCACGCGGCGGTGCCGAGCCCTAGCGCACAGACGAAGGCAATGATCTTGATGGGTTGCATGGGCACCGATCTCGATTCGATGAACCCTCGCGTCGACCCCATCGAGGCGCGCCTTGAGTAGCGCCTGGTGTCAGCCGGCGAGCAGAGCGACCAGGTCATCGCCCTTGAGTCGCCGGAAAGCCCGTTCGGGGAGCGCGCGCTCGAGGAACCCGACCTCGAGCGCATCCGCGGCTAGTGGCTCCTGACCCTCTGGCGCGAGCACACGGGCGCCGAGTCGAACGGCCTCGCCGACCTCCAGCGTCTCGGAATAGTCGCGTCGAAGGATCTCAGCAATGGCCTCGGCCTGGCCGCCGAGCACGGTGAAACCCTCTTCGTCCATCATCACGCCGTCGTAGAGGATGTGGAACAACTGGTCGTCGGCATGGGTGCGACCGACCTCTGCGACGAGGATCTCGACCTCGTACGGCTTCATCTCGTGGGTGAAGACCTGGCCGAGTGTCTGCGCATACGCGTTGGCCAGGCCTCGCGCGCTCACGTCTTCGCGTGAGTATTGGAAGCCCTTGAGATCAGCGAGGCGGACCCCTGCGATCTTCAGCATCTGGAACTCGTTGTACTTGCCTACGGCCGCGAACGCGATGCGGTCGTAGATCTCGCTCGTCTTGTAGAGGGTGCGGCTCGGGTTCTCGGCCACGAGCACGATGCCGTCGACGCACTCGAGCGCGACGAGGCTCCGGCCGCGAGCGATCCCCTTCCGGGCGTAGTCGGCCCGGTCCTTCATCACCTGTTCGGGCGAGACGTAGAACGGCTGACTCATGCTTCGTCGCCTCCCCGTTCCGGCCCACCCAGCAGAACGGTCGCACGAGCCTCGATGTCGGCATCGTCGAGCATCCGGAAGCCATCGGTGTCGATCACCGCGACCGTCGGGAAGATACGCCGGACCAGGTCGGGTCCACCCGTGGCGACGTCTTCGTCTGCCGCGGCGAAGAGCGATCGGATCCCAATGTCGACGGCTTCGCCGGCGGTGAGGCCTTCGCGCCAGAGCGACTTGATCCAGTTCTTGGCGTGGATGCCGCCCGAGCCGTTGGTCTGGTAGTCGCGCTCCTCGTAGCGTCCGCCAGTAGCGTCGAAGCTGAAGACACGGCCCCGATCGCGTCGCTCGTCGAACCCGGCGAAGAGCGGGACGACCACGAAGCCCTGCATGGCGGCAGGGAGGTTGGCTCGCACCATCTGCGAGAGCTGGTTGGCCTTGCCCTCGAAGGAGAGCCGCTCTCCCTCGACCTTCTCGTAGTGCTCGAGCTGGACCTGGAAGAGTCGCACCATCTCCACGGCCGGACCGGCCGCGCCGGCGATGGCGACGCCTGAGTGATCGTCGGCCCGGAAGACCTTCTCGATCCAGCGGTTCGCGATGGTGTAGCCGGCCGTCGCCCGCCGGTCCCCCGCCATCACGACACCGCCGCCGTAGCGGATCGCCACGACCGTGGTCCCGTGGGTGATCGGGAACGGCGCGGCCCCGTGGCCGGGGGACGAAATATCGACCCGTGGGAGCTGGGTGGGATCGACCCGACGCAGCAGCTCGGAGAAGGATGGACCCGGGTCGAGACCCGAACTGAACAAGGGCAAAAACGGCTCTGTCATCGGTCGGCGAGCCTAGCGGGCATCGGCTCGCGGCCGATCCTTGGGGGGCCCGCCCCAGATCGCCCAGAAATCAGATTACCAACAAAAGCTCATTGGCCGCCCTTTTGCACATAATTCCGAACGAATTCCTCCGCATTGTCTTCGAGCACGGAGTCGATCTCATCGAGCAGATCGTCGAGTTCTTCCTTCAGCTTCTCGCCCTGTTTCGCGGGCGCGGCGACCTCGACGTCCTCCTCGACGCGCTCCTTCGGAGCCGCCTTCTTCTTCTGCTCTCGTTCGGGCATCCCAACCCTCCTACGACGCCAACCGGGCAACAAGCTCGGCCGGGGTCGAGCACTCTGCGAACAACGGTTCGACGTAGGCACGCGTTCCCTTTAGCGGATCCATCATGGGAATCCGCCGAAGGGGCTCGGTGCCCACATCGAGAATGAGGCTGTCCCAGTTGGCGGCGACAACCGCTTCAGGCCACCGAGCGAGGCACGTTCCCCGGAAGTAGGCACGGGTGCTGCCCGGCGGCTCTGTCATGGCTTCGATCACGGATTCCTCGGTCACGAGGCGCTCGATCTTTCCTGCCGCAACGAGGCGCTCGTACAGCGAACTGCCGGGACGCACGTCGTGGTACTGCAGATCGAGCAACGCCAGCTTCGGATCAGACCAGGCAAGGCCGTCGCGTGCACGGTAGGCGTCGAGCAGCGCGAGCTTGGTGACCCAGTCGAGCCGGCCGTCGAGCGTCATCGGATCCCGCTCGAGCGCGGTAAGGGCGGCTTCCCAATGACGCAATACGTCGGTGCCGACATCTTCGCCGCCGCAGTGCTCGAGGCCCGTCTCGTCGGCGTACTTGTTCGCGAGGCGCAGGAACTCCCACTGCACTTCGATTGCGGTGGCCCTGCCACCCTCGACCAACTCGACCGTCGCACGGCATGTCGGGTCGTGCGACACGGTGCGCATCGCGGAGACCGGGCCGACGATGCCGAGGTCCTTGTCGATGAAATCGTCTTCGACCATGGCGAGCACGATCGCGGTCGTGCCGACCTTTAGGAACGTCGCGACCTCACACAGGTTCGCGTCGCCCGCGATCACATGGAGTCGTCGGTACTTCTGTGGGTCGGCGTGCGGTTCGTCGCGCGTGTTGACGATCGGGCGCTTGAGCGTCGTCTCGAGGCCGACCTCCTCCTCGAAGAAGTCGGCTCGCGAACTGATCTGGTAGTCGACTGGCTCGGCGCCGTTCTCGCTGCTGATCTTGCCGGCGCCGGTGAAGACCTGTCGGGTCACGAACCACGGCAGCATGTACCGGACGAGGCCGGCGAACGGCAACGCCCGGTCAACGAGATAGTTCTCGTGCGTGCCGTAGGAGTTGCCCTTGCCATCGGAGTTGTTCTTGTGGACGAGGATGTCTTGACCGGGTTCGAGCAACCGGCGGGCCGCCTGCATGGAACGTGCGAGCACGCGCTCCCCTGCCTTGTCGGCGCGTACGAGCTCGAGCGCGTCGGCGCACTCGGGCGTGGAGTACTCCGGATGGGCGTGGTCGACGTAGTAGCGGGCGCCGTTGGTCAGCACCGTGTTCACGAGATGGGTCTCGACCTCGGGTGGTGCCGAACCTTCGCGGGCGAAGCCGCGCGCGTCACGACCCGGCGATTCGTCGTCGAAGTCCCAACCGACCTTGCGGTGCTCGACGTAGGCGTTGATCAGCATCGAGGACGCGAGCACAGGGTTCGATTCCGCCGCGCCGCGCAGCGTCACGCCGTACTCGGTTTCGATCCCGCAAACCTTCGGGACTGCCATAGCGTCAGGCTACTGCCGCTGTCGCGGTCCGCTGTGACGATAGCGACTGCGGCGACAACGTTCTACAGATACTGCCCAGTGGTGACACGTTCGATCTGGCGTCCGCCGCCAGGCTCCTTGCCCTCGCTCATCAGCGTGCGTACGAACACGATTCGCTCGCCCTTCTTACCCGAGATCTTGGCCCAGTCGTCGGGGTTGGTCGTGTTGGGCAGGTCTTCGTGCTCGCGGAACTCCTGCTTGATCGAGTCGAGGAGGTCCTGGGTCGATATGCCGCGCTGGCCACCGCTGATCTGGCGCTTGATCGAAAGCTTCTTCGATCGCCGCACGATGTTCTCGATCATGGCGCCCGACGAGAAGTCCTTGAAGAACAGGATCTCCTTGTCGCCGTTCTGGTAGGTCACCTCCAGGAAGCGGTTCGACTCGTCGACCGAGTACATGGTCTCGACCGCGGCGTCGATCATCGCTTCGATCGCCGCGCCCGGCGACCCGTGACGCTTGGTCTCGTCGGTCGCCAGCGGCAGGTCGTCGGTCAGGTACTGGGTGAAGATCTGCTTCGCCGAGCTCTCGTCGGGACGCTCGATCTTGATCTTCACGTCGAGACGGCCCGGGCGCAGGATCGCGGGGTCGATGAGGTCTTCACGGTTCGAAGCTCCGATGACGATCACGTTCTTCAGGGCCTCGACTCCATCGATCTCGGCCAGGAGCTGCGGAACGATCGTGCTCTCGATGTCGGAGGAGATGCCGGTGCCGCGCGTGCGGAACAGAGAATCCATCTCGTCGAAGAAGACGATTACGGGCACACCCTCTTCGCTCTTCTCGCGCGCCCGCTGGAAGATCAAGCGGATCTGGCGCTCGGTTTCGCCGACGTACTTGTTCAGCAGCTCCGGGCCCTTGATGTTCAAGAAGTACGAGCGCGTCTTGTCGTTCCCGGTTTTTTCCGAGACGCGCTTCGCCAGCGAGTTGGCGACGGCCTTGGCGATGAGTGTCTTGCCGCATCCCGGTGGGCCGTACAAGAGGATGCCCTTGGGCGGCTGGAGCTGGTGCTCGTGGAACAGATCGGCGAACAGGTACGGCAGTTCCACGGCGTCTTGGATCTGTTCGATCTGGCTGTCGAGGCCGCCGACGTCGGCATAGGTGACATCGGGCACCTCTTCGAGGATCAGCTCCTCGACCTCTGGCCGTGGCAGGCGCTCTACGAGCAGCCCCGAACGCGACTCCATGAGCAGGTGGTCACCGGCGCGCATCTTCACGCCCGCGAGCTCCTCGCTCAGCTCGCAGACACGCTCTTCGTCGGCGCGGCCCACAACGAGGGCGCGCAGGCCTCCGTCCATGAGCTCTTTCAGGACCATCACCTCACCGGAGATCTCCGGTCCGCGGGCGAGCACGACGTTGAGCGACTCGTTGAGCACGATCTCCTGGCCCCGCCGGAGCGCGCCCACGTCGAGCTCAGGGTGGAAGGCCACGCGCATCTTGCGACCGGCGGTGAAGATGTCGACCGTGTCGTCGTCATTGGTGCCGAGGAACGTTCCGTAGGCCGACGGCGGCATAGTGAGCTTCTCGACCTCTTCGCGTAGCGCGGCGATGTGCTCACGCGCCTCGCGCAGGGTGGCAGAGAGCTTGTCGTTCTGGGAGACGGCCTGGGCCAGCTGGCCCTTGGTCTCGAGAAGGCGCTCCTCCAGCGTGCGGACCCGCTTGGGGGCGTCTTGGAGGCGGCGGCGCAGAACCACTATCTCTTCTTCGAGGCCTTTGAGCTGTGAACCCAGCTCGTCGACCTGAAGCTCGTACTCGACCAGTCGACGCTCGTGTTCGGAAGCCATCCTGCTCACCTCCCGGGACCCGCGGTGGTGTGGTGGTACTCGGCCGTTTCTGCCCGTTTCACAAGCCGTTTCGGGCATTTCTTGATCGCGGGCGACGTTACACCGGTCAACCTAGCGCCCCGTGCCCGGTCCCCATGCACATAAACCTCGTGACCGCTTGATAAATTGACGGAGGTTGAGGTTGAGTCATAGCCTCACCATCCAGCGCCCGGCCGACCGCCGCGACGTACCCGCCTCGAACGACCTAGAGCCTGAGAGGACCACACCGATGAAGGTCTGGATAGACCAGGACCTCTGCACAGGCGACGGACTGTGCGAGGAGATCGCCCCCGACGTGTTCACACTGCTCGACGACGGGCTCGCATACGTCAAGGAAGCCGACAAGGTGTTCAGCAGCCCCGGCGGGCCTGAGGGTCTCGCCAACGTGCCCGCCGGCATGGAAGAGGCGACGATCGAATCTGCCGAAGAGTGCCCCGGCGAGTGCATCTTCATCGAGGTCGAGTAGCGCGACCGGCTGACGATCACCCCGCGAGGCAGCCTCCGGTGTCGACTGCAGTGGTTCGGCCGCCGCGGTTGGTCAGCGCCGCGTTGAGTTCGGTGTCGGCGAGCGCGTAGGCCGTTCCCGGCCGGCCGGGATCGATGGCGAACGCAACCCCGATGACCTGGCCCTGATCGTCGATGAGCGGACCCCCGGAATCACCGGGATGGATGTCGGACGCCAGAACGAAGACGTCGCGCTCGGTCTGCTGCTCGCCGTAGATGTCACGCCCGACCGCAGTGATGCGGTCTTCGATCCGCGCCGGCGAGGTCACCAACGGACCGCCGCCCGGATGGCCGTATACCGCGCCGATGGCGCCGACATCGCGTTGGCCGATCTTCAGCGGCGTGAGACCGAGGCCCGCTACCGACAGCACCGCAATGTCGCGTCGGGGGTCGAACGCCACGACCCGCGCCCCGAGCCTGGAGCCGTTGGGAGTGATCACGGCGGTGCGCGGCTCCCCCGCCACCACGTGGGCGTTCGTGACCACCAGGTCGGGCGCGACGACGAAGCCGCTGCCATCTTGAATCGTGTCGCATGCGTTTCCCTCTACCTTCACGGTGGAAGCCCGCGCGAGCGCGTCGACGGCAGCGGGAAGCCCCGACTTCGGCGGGATGCCGGTAAGCGGGGGGTCGACGAGCCGTCCGAGTACCTCCGGTCCGGTCTGTGCGACCTGGCGTGCGAGCCCTTCGAGCGCGCTGGGCGGATCGGGCGCGACACGGTTCAGTTGACGGACGATGCTCGAGTCGCGCGCCGCGCGCGCCGGCCATCCCGGAGCGTTCGCGAGCGCTGGGATCGCGAGCCAGACGATGACGAGCACCCCGAGACCACCGAGCGCGGCGCCGGCGATCCGATCGAAGCGTGCGCCCATGGGTGGGAGCCTCACCCGCTTTCGAACCGCACCGCCGAACGCGAGTCCAATGGCTTGTCCGATCAACGCGACGCCGACCACGAAGACGAGCGCGACAACGAGCCTGGTGCGGGCCTCGGTTCGGGTAAGTGACGCGGTGACCTTGGGGAGGAACACGATCGCGAGCGCCACTCCCGCAGCGAGACCGGCCCACGAGAGGACCCTGGCCACGAACCCCAGGCGAAAGCCCGCCACTCCCGCCAGCACCGCGAGCAGCGCGATCGTGGCGTCGAGCACGTTCACCGGTGCCCCCTCACGAGAGCGCCTTCACGAGAGCCCCTTCACAAGGAGTTCCGGTCACCCGTCGGGGGCGAGCAGGCGGGCGTGGGTGAGGAAGCCGGTGTGGGCGACCATCCGGTGATCGGGGCGAACCGATTGGCCCTCGATGTGCCAGCTGCGCTGCAGGATCTCGACGGTCTCTGCCATACCGAACGCCGAATTGTCGAGCTCCTCTCGGAGCCGGGCGACCTGGAGAATCGTTGGCAAATACGACAAGAGGATGCCTCCCGAGCGCAACGCTCGCTCTGCATGCCTCACCACCTGCCACGGTTCAGGGAGATCGAGGAGGATGCGGTCGAGATCCTCGAGCTCGATACCCTGGTAGACGTCGCGCACCTCGACCGTCAGCGGCTGGTCGGGACCGAGGAACGACTCGACGTTGCGCTGGGCCCGATCGGCGAAATCCTCTCGAAGCTCGTAGCCGTGCACGTGGCCTGAGGGGCCTACCGCGCGCAGCAACGTCGTCGTGAGCGCGCCGGAGCCGATCCCCGACTCCAAGACCTGCGCACCCGGGAAGATGTCGGCGAGAACGAGGATGGGGCCCAGGTCCTTCGGGTAGATGACCTGCGCGCCGCGGGGCATCTTCAGCACGTACTCGGCGAGCGTGGGTCGCAGCACGACCAGACGAGCACCGAGGGAGCTGCGGACGCTGATCCCCTCCTCGCGCCCGAGGATCTGGTCGTGTTCGAGCACCCCCGCGTGAGAGTGGAATTGCCCCCCGGTGGCGAGGCTGACCAGGTGTCGACGGTTCTTGGAATCGATGAGGAGCACGCGATCGCCGGGCGTTAACGGTCGGGGCACGGCTAGTCACCGACCGGGGCCCGACGGAGATGCACGGGGACGTTCTCTCCTGTCGCGCGATCGCGAAGGGTGCAGAACGCGCACAGCTCTGAGGTCGTCGGCGAGCCACATTCGGGGCAAGGTCGCAGGTCGCCGCGCTCGGCGGCGGCTTCCTCGAGAAAGTGCTCCCGGCCCCGGTCGTAGAAGCCGAAAAGGAACGCGGCCTTGGCGCCGGCCGATCGTTCCTCCAGGGCGTCGAGGACCTCCTTGAGACCGAGGTGTCGGTTTCCTTGGGCCATCGGGCACTCGTCGACCTGGTAGTCGATCCCGGTGAGTACGCAATACGCGGCCATCTCGCGTTCGCCCAGTCGCACCAGGGGCTTGATCTTGCGCACGAAGCCCGGAGCGTTCGGCAGCACCGGGGCCTGGCGACCGAGGTAGCCGGTCTCCCACCGTAAGACGTTCCCGAGGAGCACAGCGGCCTCGTCGTCGAGGTTGTGGCCGGTTGCTATCGCGTCATATCCCTCACGCAGTGCGACATCGTTGAACAGGTGACGCTTCGACAACCCGCAGGCACCGCAGGGCGCTCGCCGCGTCGCCGCGGCCGCCACGGGGACGTCGAAGCCATACTCCTCGCGGAGATCCACCTCGATCAAGCGGCGGCCGCGTGCCACCGCGAAGTCGCGTGCATGCCGGCCGGATTCGTCGGAGTAGTCGCCGATACCGAGGCCCAGATAGAGGCCGTCGGCTTCAATCTCGAGCTCGGCCAGCAGGTCCCAGAGCGCGAGGGAGTCCTTGCCGCCCGAAACCGCGACGAGCACGCGGTCGCCGGGGACGATCATCTCGTGGTCTTTGATCGCCCGCTTCACTTGCTCACGACAGTGGCGAAGGAAGCAATCGCGGCAGAACGCGGCGTTGTGGCGGCGGATGTCGATCACCGCGGGACCACGGCAACGGCGGCACTTCACGGGCGACACCTGGAAGCGAAGACGATCATCAGGGCGGATCAGCCGCCCGAGGTGACGGGACGGATCTCGATGTCGTCGCCGTCGGAGAGAAGCGCGTCGCGGGTCACCAGGGTGTCGCCTTGGATCAAGAGAACTGTCTCGGGGTTTATCTGGAGCTGCTGGAGCAGCTTGACCACCGTGATCGGTCCCGCGATCTCGATCTCTCGTCTCGGATTCCGCAGTAGCACCTTCACGGCGCTCAGGTTAGTGCCGAGCTCGCTACTCCCCGCGACGCAGCGCGCGGATCGACAGGCCTTCTCCCGGCTTCAGCTCAGTGAGGAGCAAGCTCTCTGAACGGCTGCCGGCGAAGCGGCGAACCAACCGGATGCCGGTCATCGCCAGACTCAGGTAGAGAACCGGGCTGGACCGCGCCCGGAGGCGTCGCCCCCCGACCGTGGCCGCGAACTTGGCCACCGTGCTGATCCTGCTCAAATGCGCCGAACCTCGACGATTGTGGTGCGATGACGGCCCCGACGGCGTCCGAAAAGGAACGCGACGACGACCACTACGACCACGACAGCGACTCCGGCCGCCATCGCGAGATTGCGCGCGCTCTCGACCTCTCCGCTCACCTCACCGGTGATCTCGCGCATCTTGGCCTCGATCTCGTCACGCGAGATCGGATGGTCGGGGGTCGGGCTCACGCGGCCCCTCGGCTGAACGCTCGTGCCTTCGCGACGCTGAGTGCCTTCCAGATGATCGCAGCGCCGACCAGCAGCCCTACGAGGACGATCAAGTAGGGCACCCACGTCCAATCACCCTCGAACGCATCGGTGATGACCTGGAGGGCGCGCAGCGCTGCCACGGCGCAGAACACGGCACCGAGACCCATGAGGAACGACCCGAGCACACCGAGCGCGATGTAGCGCCCGAGGGACTGCAACGGGACGACCGTCTCCTGCTTGAAGTACAGGACGACCAGGTCCCAGAGTTCGGTCGCGAGCTGGGGGATGGGCTTCTGACGATCGGGCATGGGTGGCGATTGTCGTCGCAACCGAAACGTCGCGCAACCCGCGGGCTCAGGGCGGCGGAACCAGCTGGTCTGCCGGCGGTGCCTGCGGGTAGGCGTTGATCGCCTGGGCGGCCTGGGTCGTGAGGTCGATGCCACCCGCGTTGGTGAATCTTCCCGTGAAGATGGTCGCGAACCGCGGCGTTCCGGTCCCGCCGGCGACGTCGAACAGGCCCGCGAGCCCGGCGACTCCGGTGAGTGTCCCTGTCTTGGCGAAGAGTCTGCCTTCGATCGGAGTCCCCTTGAAGCGCTCGAGCAACGTGCCCCGCTTCGCCGCGATGGCGAGTCCTTCGACCATGGCCCGGAACCGCGGTCGGGAGCCGAGGTCGAGGGTCTCCAAGAGTGAGTCGCAGGTGAGACGGTTCTGTGCGCTGAGGCCCGACGCGTCGACGAGAGACACGCCGGTGAGATCGACGCCGGCGGCGCGCAACGCCGCGGTGATGCCGGCGATGCCCGCAGCGGTGGTCCCCGAGCCGGATGTCGCCTTCCCCACTGCCAACGCAAGGCGTTCGGCGGTGCCGTTGTCGCTGGCGCTCAGCATCTCTGTGACCAGGCCGGTGAGCGGAGCCGAATGAATCGAGGCCAGCTCCGGCGCAGTTGCCGGTGCCGTTCCTTTCGAGGGCGGCCCGACTGCGATCCCACGGGCGACGAGCATGGTGCTCAAGGTCGCCGCCGCTGCGAGGACCGGGTCGGATGCCAATGTCCCAGTAGCGAGGTCGAAGCCGTCGTCGACCACTAGGGCACCTAGGGCACCCACCTCGACACGGTCCGACTCCGGCCATATCGCCAGGTACGGCGGCGTCGAGTATTTGGAGCTGTCTCCGATGACGCCACCGGGGATGGCCCGCACTCCTGTCGCCGCGACCGCGTCTGCGAGCTTTGCGAGCGGCGTGAAGCTGCCGGTCAGGCCGGTGTAATCGCGCTCGCCTTCCCGCTTCGCCGTCCATTCGGGAGAGCTGAGCACCGGGTCTCCCCCACCGACCAGCCACACCCGGTCGAGGGTGGCGTTCGCGGGCGCCGCGCTGCTGACGACGCTGGTCTTGAACGTGGACTCAGGGCCGAGCACACCGAGCGAGCCCGCGGCATTGAGGATCTTCTCCGTCGACGCCGGCGTAATCGGGTTGGTTTCACCGCTCCGGGCGATGGTGCCGGCACCCACCGCGTCGACCCGGAAGCACGAGTCGGTCCCGACGCCGAGCTGGGCGAGGGTCGCCGCCAGATTCGTCGCGCCGACCGCGGCGACGAAGGGCTGGGGAACTCGCCGCGGTGACCACACCGGACTGTGGTGCCGACTAGTCGTCCCGACCGTCGCCGCTTTCGCCGCTTCCGTGGCGGCACCGGCGCCGACCGAACCCCGAAGCCCCACGACAACGCAACTCACGGCAGACACTCCGAGCACGCCTACGAGCATCCACCGCGCGGTGTCGCCGCGACTCATTCGAGCCCGCGACGCCGACGGAACTGTGCGTACCTCCACAGGTGCCCGAGTGCGGTGACCGCCCGGTTGGACGACGAGTAGCAGAGCCGCCCGCCGGCGCGTACAGCGCGGGGACCGGGGTTGTCGGGCGAGGCGATCGAGAGCTCGGTGGCAGTGAGAACAGGCTTCCCGGTTGCCACAGAGACCTCGGCGGCAGCGAGCGCGAACCGTTCGTCCTGGCGCTCGTGGTACGCCACGATCCGCTCGAGACCGTCGCCGGGATAGAAGCATCCCTCGCGCATCAGTTGGGCCTGGTTCGACTGAATTCCGAGCCCGAGATAGATCACCGCGTCTACGGAATCGTGACCGGCGACAAGGGCCAGGACCTCAGGAATCGTGTCGCGCGTCTCCCCGCCTGCGAGATCGATCGGGTTGTTGTGGCTCCAGCGGGGTGGGAGCTTCTCATCGATCGCGTCGCAAAGATCATCAGCCAGGACGGCCAGCTCGAGCTCGGAACCGGCGATCGCGTCGGCAGTGACAACGCCCCACCCGCCCGCGGTGGTCACGATCGCGACCCGAGGACCCTTTGGAAGTGGTTGCGTCGCGAACGTTGCCGCGGCCTCGAACGCCTCTTCGACCGTTGCCGCCCGCGTTACACCGGCCTGGCGGCACATGCCGTCGAAAACATCATCATCGGCCGCGAGCGCGCCGGTGTGGGATGCCGCGGCGCGCTGTCCACCCGTTGTCGCACCGCCCTTCAGCAGCACAAGTGGCTTGCGGGACGCGACGCGACGGACCCGCTCGAAAAACTCGCGACCGTCGACGAGACCTTCGACATAGGCGAGACCGGCGGCGGTCTCGGGGTCATCGGCATAGAAGTCGAGATAGTCGGCAACGGTCACCGCGGCCGCGTTGCCGGCCGATACCGCGCGGCTGATGCCTATCTCGGTTTGCACGGCATAGTTCAGGAACGACGACACGAAGTTCCCTGACTGGCTGGCGACGCCGATACGGCCCGAGGGTGGGTACGGAGCGACGATCTGCGCGCACAGCGACGCCGGGGTCGAGACGACACCTTGGCCGTTGGGACCCGCGAGAAGGATGCCCAGCTCGGCGGCGAGATCGACGAGCGCGCGTTCGGCGGCGCTGCCTTCTTCCCCCGCTTCTCCGTACCCGGCCGACGTCACGAACGCGGCGGTGATTCCACGCGCCGCGCAGGCGCGGAGCAGATCGGCATTCGCGGCCGCGGGTGTGCAGACGAAGACGAGATCGAGGGTCGCGTCGGGAGGAAGGTCTTCGATCGACGGCACGGCCTCGATGCCGAGAATGGTGCCGCCCTCTCGATTGGTCGCGTAGACCTGGCCGGCGAAACCCTGCGACAAGATGTTGTGCAACGCGACGAACCCGAACTTGCCTGGGTGACTCGATGCACCCGCGACGACGACTCCCCTCGGCTCGAAGAGCGCGCGGAACTGCTCTGGGGTCGGGCTCATGGGGCGCCGACCCGGACCTCGACGAGAGCGTCGACAGCCAGCGGAATGCCGTCGACGACAACCAAGGGATTCAGGTCGACGCTTACGATGTCGGGATCAGATTCAGCGGTCCGCGAGAGTCCGAGGAGGATCTCCGCGAGTGCTTCCCGGTCGACGGGCGGCTCGCCGCGGAACGCTCCGAGGAGAGCCTGGGTGCGCAGCCCCTCGATCATCTCGGCCGCGTCGACCGGCGTGATCGGCACGAGCCGGAACTGCACGTCGTGGATCGCCTCGGCGAACACCCCGCCGATCCCGAGCATCACGCACGGTCCGAACTGCCGGTCGGTGTGCAGCCCGGCGATGAGCTCCCGTGAACCCTTGACCATCGGCATGACGAGAAGCTCGACCGGTCCGTCCTCGGGGCGGGCGCGAGCGAGAAGCTCGGTGGCAGCGTCACGCACGGCGTCAGCATCGGCGAGCCCGAGCCGCACGAGCCCCCGCTCTGTCTTGTGTGCGATCGCGGCACCGCAGAGCTTGACCACGACCGGGTAATCGAGGTCATCGGCCCTGAGCGCGGCTTCGCTCGCCGTAGGCACGACGATGCCGGGCACGGTCGTGACGCCGTGTGTCGTGAGCAGTTGCTTCGAGGCCGCCTCGGAGAGCGTGCGGGTCGCGGACTCCATAGGCCCGCCGACGTTAGTCGGGCACCTCGGATCAAACCGCGCTGCTTCGGTCCTTCCAGAACTCGTCGCGCAGCAGACGCTTCAGGAGCTTGCCGGCGTCGGTGCGCGGCAAGCCGTCACGCTGCTCGTACCCCCGGGGTCGCTTGTATCCGGCGACCCGCTCGGTGACGAAGCGGTCGATCTCGTCGAGATCGAGCTGCTCGCCTTCTTTCGCCTGCACGACGCAGTAGACGCTCTCGCCCCACTCGTCGTCGGGGATGCCGAACACCGCGGCGTCGAGGATCTGGGGGTGGGCATAGATGACCGCCTCGATCTCTGCCGGATAGATGTTCACGCCACCCGAGATGATCATGTCTTTCTTGCGGTCGCAGATCGAGACGAAGCCATCGCCGTCGACCTTCGCGACATCGCCGACAGACTTCCAGCCGCCGTATTCGAGCTCGGTCAGCTGCTCGGTCGTGCGGTGATAGCCGTCCATCGCGAGCGTGGTGCGGATGAATAGCTCACCGGGATCGCCGGGTACCGCCTCGCTCCCATCGTCGGCGATGATCTTGATCTCTATCCCGCCGTAGGGCTTGCCGCATGATCCGGGTTTGTCGAGCTGGTCGGCGGGCTTCATCACGGTGACGATTCCGAGCTCGGTCGAGCCGTACACCTCGAAGAGAAACCAGTCGCCGAGCTTCTCGAACACCTCTTGCTTCAACGCGTACGGCACCGGCGCGGCGTTCGCGATGAGGCAACGCATCGAGCTGAGATCGGCACGAGCGAGCTCGCCCGGGGGAAGACTCACGATCCGCTTCACCTGGGTGGGAGCCGAGAACGTGTTCGTCGCCCGGTGTTCCTTCACCAACCGCAGCCACGCAGTCGGGTCGAAGCGGCGGAGCACGATGATTGCGCCACCCATGGAGTGGGCGATCGACGCGAACGCGAGGGGGCCGGAGTGGTAAAGGGGGCCCGTGGTGATGTGGACCTCTTCGCCGAAGCGAAGGCCGAGCTCGCCGAGCAGCGCACCGACCAGGGCCGAGTCAGTCGCGGTGCGGAGCGCGCCCTTGGGCTTCCCGGTCGTGCCCGACGTGTATAGCATCTGCGCGCCGACCTCAGACTTGTCGCGTGCGACGGGTTCTGTTTCGGGCTGGGCCGAAAGGACGTCGTCCCACCCGCGCGCGCCGTCGGGAACGTCGCCTCCGAATACGAGGACCTCGCGGACCTTGGGGATCCGGCCCCGGATCTCGGCGACGATCGGCGCCTGCTCGGCATCGACGATCACGAGCGTGGCGTCGGAGTTGTCGATCACGTAGGCCATCTCGTCGGCATTGAACCGGTACGAGAGCGGGACCGCGACCTGACCCGACTTGCGCGCCGCATGGATCGTGACGAGCACCTCGAGCGAGTTCGGCCCGCACCACACGATCCGCTCGCCCTGGAGCACCCCAAGATCTCTGATCGCGTGCGCAAGGCGATTCACCTGGGAGTTGAGCTGTGAGAATGACGTGGCCGACGGTCTGCCGCCCAGCGCCTCGTCGACGATGACCGCGGTCGAATCGGGTGTGGTCCGCGCGTAGAGCGCCAGGACATCGTCAGCCATGCCGTCTCCCCCTCGTGAGCGGCCGGTAGCCTAACCCCGTGCCCGCGAAACCGGCAGCGACGGATCCCCCTTCGAGCGCCCTTCCTCCCACAGATTCCCCGAAGCTCTCGGTCGTCATGCCTGCGTACAACGAGGCCGCGTTCCTCGAGCAGACCGTGCGGACCGTCACCGATGGGTTGCGGGCCTGGAACGAGCCCTTCGAGATCCACGTCGTTGAGAACGGCTCGACCGACGGCACCCGCACGATCGCGGAACGTCTGGCCGGCGCCATCGCCGAGGTTTATGTGCACCGGCTCCCGGTGGCCGACTACGGAGAGGCGATACGCACCGGGCTCCTCGAGTCGCGCGCCGACATCGTGGTTCTGTTCGACGTCGACTTCTACGACCTGGGGTTTCTCAAGGAGGCGTTGACCGTCCTCGACGACGATCCCGATCCGACGGGACCGGTCATAGTGGTCGGCTCCAAACGCGCGCCAGGCGCGCACGACGAGCGGGCCTACATCCGACGCCTCGCGACCGGGGTCTTCTCGGGGATACTTCGGCTCGTGTTCGATCTCGAGGTGTCAGATACCCACGGCATGAAGGTGATTCGTCGCGACGTGCTCGAACCGATCGCCCGTCAATGCGCGTTCGGGGTCGACCTGTTCGACACCGAGCTGATCATCCGCGCCGAGCGCAGCGGATGGAGGGTCGCCGAAGTGCCGGTCACGGTGGTCGAGCAGCGCCCGGCCCGCACCGCGATGCTCCACCGGGTCCCCCGCACGCTCTGGGGGATCGTCAAGCTGCGAGTCGTGCTCGGCCGCCGGTCTCGGTGACTGACTCCAATAGCCGGATCCCGCTCACAGGGGTCCAGCGTTGGCCCGATATCGCGGGTGGCGTCGTCGTCGGCTTCACCGAGTCGCCCCCTCCTGATGCTCCATCGGAGTTTCTGCTCGCGGGAGGGTTCGTCGATCTGCAGGTGAATGGAGTCGAATCGGTCGACTTCTGGACGGCGTCCGGCGACGACTGGGTCGGAGCGGGAGCCAGGATGATCAGATCCGGCGTCACCTCCTATCTGCCGACGCTCCCGACCGGTCCTATGGGCGCATACGACGCCGCGTTGGATCGGATCGCGATGGCCCAGCAGGCCGCATCGGCCGCGCATCTCCCCCACATCGAAGGCGTCCACCTCGAAGGGCCGTTCCTCGGTGGCGCGCCGGGATCCCACCCGCCCGAGCTGATCCGGTCGATGGATCTCGACTGGCTCATGGGCCTGCTCGACCGCCATCCGGGACTCGTTCGAATCGTCACACTCGCGCCAGAGTCGGATCCTGGGTACGAGGCAATCAGCGCGTTGGTCGAGCGCGGGGTCGTCGTGGCGCTCGGCCATTCGACCTGTAGCTACGACGACGCCGAGGCGGCGGCGTTCGCGGGAGCAAGCCTCGTGACCCATCTCTTCAACGGCATGGGTCCATTGCACCATCGAGCGCCCGGGCTCGCCGGTGCGGCGCTCGATCCCCTGGTAGGGCTCATCCCTACCTTTATCGCCGACGAGGTCCATGTGCACCCGGGCCTTTTCGGGTGCACATTGCACGCCGGCGGGATCATCGTCACCGACGGGGTCGCGACCGGTGGTGAGTACTTCGGACAACCGGTAATCTCGCGCGACGGCGCGGCGTACCTCGCGGACGGGACACTCACCGGCGCGACCACAACGATGGCCGAGGCCGTCGCCAACGTCGCGCACCAAACCGGCTGCGTGACCGAAGCGCTTGGTGCGGCCTCCAGCCGCCCCGGCGAGGTGCTCGATCTCGCGACCTACGCACGCGAGGGATTCGGCGGGCGGGCCGACCTCGTAATTCTCGACGCCGAGTACGCGGTCCGCCATGTCTGGGTCGCGGGCGAGCACGTCTACCGTGCCTGACGTGCAGCGCGTCGCCCTCTTCGTCACGTGTGTCGTCGACATTGTCTCCCCCGAGGTCGGCGTCGCGTCGGTGCGACTGCTGGAAGCCGCCGGTTGTGAGGTCTTGTTCCCCGAGGCCCAGACCTGCTGCGGCCAACCCGCAGCCAACTCGGGTGAGCCCGAAGCGGCGGCCCGCCTTGCCCGACACTTCATCGATGTGTTCGAGCCCTATGACGCGATCGTCTCGCCGTCGGGATCGTGCGCGGCGATGATCCACCACTGGTACGACCGGCTCCTCACCGGCCGCGAGCGTGACCGAGCGCGCGCCGTGGCCTCGAAGACATTCGAGCTCTCGCAGTATCTCGTCGTCGAGCTGGGCAAGACGGAGCTCGGCGCGCGGCTCGACGCAACGGTCACGGTGCACGATGCGTGTCACGGGTTGCGAAACATCGGAGTAGGCGGCTCTGCGCGCGTGCTTCTCGAGGCGGCCGGGGCGACGATCATCGAGATGGAGGAGTCGGAAACCTGCTGCGGCTTTGGCGGGACCTTCTCGATCGAACACGGCGAGGTCGCTGGCCCGCTCGCCGACGACAAGTTGGCCCACGCGGCAGCCACCGAAGCCCAGTACCTCGCGAGCGGAGACTCGGCCTGCCTGCTCCACCTCGAAGGCCGTCGGCGCCGCACCGGAACGGGGCCGGAGCCGATCCACTTTGCCGAGCTCATCGCTCGAGGCCTGGCGTGAGTCCCGGACCAGATTCGTTCCGGCGTCGTCGACGGGGGAACCACCCGGCGCGGCCGGCGCGGGAACGACGGACCCGATGACGCACGGGATCGTCACTCCAGGGGAGAGCTTCGCCGAGCGGGCTACGAACGCGGTCGCGAACCCCGACCTACAACGGGCCCTGCGCAATCTCGACATCCGACTGCACACCGCTCGCGCCGTCGCCGACACGACCCCCGAGATGAAGGACCAGGCCGCGGAGCTCCGACGCGAGGTGCTGGCCGATCTCGACGGATGGCTCGACACGCTTGAAGCATCTCTCACTCGCGTCGGGGCTACCGTCCACCGCGCCGACACACCGGCCGACGCCCGACGGATCGTGCTCGATCTGGCCAATCGGGAGGGCGCGCACACGATCGTGAAGTCGAAGTCGATGGCGACCGAGGAGATCGATCTCGGCGCCGCGCTCGAATCGGTCGGGATCGAGGTGGTCGAAACCGATCTCGGCGAGTACATCGTGCAGGTGGCCGACGAGCGGCCGTCACACATGATCACGCCGGCGATCCACAAGACGCTCGATCAGATCGCGTCTGTGCTCGAGACTCGCGCCGACGGACCGCTTCCGGTCGAGCGAGAAGCGCTGGCGGCGTGGACGCACGACCACCTCCGCCCCGCGTTCCTGCGCGCGGAGATCGGGATCAGCGGCGTGAACTTCGCGGCCGCCGACACCGGGACCATCACCATCGTCACCAACGAGGGGAATGGTCGCCTGTGCACTACCTGGCCGCGCGTGCACATAGCGCTGATGCCGATCGAGAAGGTCATTGCGCGCTTCGGCGATCTCGCCACCCTTCTTCCGCTGCTCACCCGCAGTGCGACCGGCCAGTCTTTGTCGAACTACGTGTCGATGCTCACAGGCCCCCGGCGCGACGACGAGAGCGACGGACCCGACGAGCTTCACGTCGTCTTTCTCGACCACAACCGCAAGGCCCTTGTCGGGACCGCGTACGAAGAGATTCTGGCGTGCATTCGGTGCGGGGCGTGCCTCAACGTCTGTCCGGTGTACCGGAAGGTTTCGGGCCACGCCTATGACGCCGTGTACAGCGGCCCGATGGGCAAGATCCTGACGCCGTTGCTCTCGCTCGGAGAAGAAGGACGAGATCTTCCGGGCGCGTCGTCGCTCTGCGGTGCATGCACGGAGGCGTGCCCGGTCGAGATCCCGCTCGCCGATCTGCTGGTGCGCCTACGCGCCGATCTCCGTGCACCCGGCCCGCTCCTGCCTCTCCCCGCGCCCGCGGGACTCACCTCGCCGATCGGGCACCACCGCCTCCCGGGCGAGGGGTTCGCGTGGCCGACGAGCCAAGCGCCGCTGGCGTCGCGGCCGCCGCCGCGCTCGACCAGGCACATGGTCTTTGGCGCCTGGTCCCGGGTTTGGTCATCTCCCGCGGGCTACCGAGCCAGTGCGGCCGCGGCTCGCCTTGGCGGCCTGAGTCCGTCGGGGTGGGCGCGGCGGGTCCCGCTCGTGAAGGGCTGGACCGCGACCCGTGATCTGCCCCTTCCCGACCGCCGCTCGTTTCGCGCCCGATGGGCCGCCCGAGAGTCGGGAGCCGAGCGGTGGTAAGCGGAGTTGCAGCGCTAACCGACAGTCTGCGGGCCGCGCTGAGCGCGAACCGGGTCGTTGTGCACGGCCCCGTCACACCCGCCGATGCGGCTCAGCATGTGGTCGGACGGGCACTCCTGCACTCGCCCGGCGGTGACGTCGCCGTCTCGCCCGCCGACCGCCTGGTGGCCGAACTCGGGATCGTCGATCATCTGAAGGCCGCGGGAACCAACGTGCTCCTTCCGGGCGACGTCGGGTGGCGTGACCGTCTGAGCGCAGCAGGACTCGGGGTCACGGGGTGCTGGCTCGCCGTGGCCGAGACCGGCTCGCTCGCGCTCGCCGCCCGAGTCGGGTCACCCCGTGCAGTCAGCCTGCTTCCTCCGGTGCACTTGTGTCTCGTGGCGGTCGACGACATCGTCGCGACCTTCTCGGGCGCCATCGCACGGGCCGCGGGTGCGCCCCTGCCGAGCGCGCTCACCTGGGTGGGCGGGCCGAGCCGCACCGGCGACCTCGAGATGATCCAGACCTTCGGGGTGCACGGCCCGAGCACAGTCGAAGTCGTCCTCGTCGCATAAAGTTCGCTTTAGAGCGACTTCGGTGATCGTCGGTCGTGGCGGTGTCGAGAGCGAGCGATCACGGCCGGGCACCTAAGGTGACTCGGAGGTCGACAAAGGGGCTCATGTGACACCGTCCAGCACCGAAACTTCCGCCACGCCCGAGCTCGAGCAGCGGGCGGTCAACGTGATCCGCGGCCTCGCAATGGATGCCGTGCAGAAGGCGAACTCCGGACACCCCGGAACGCCGATGGCGCTAGCTCCACTCGCACATGTGCTGTGGACACGCATCCTGCGCTACGACGCGCAAGACCCCGAGTGGCCGGACCGAGACCGGTTCGTTCTCTCGTGCGGTCACGCGTCGATGCTGCTGTACTCGATGCTCTACCTCACCGGATATGGGCTCACCATCGAGGATCTCGAGCAGTTCCGTCAGTGGGGCTCGAAGACCGCCGGGCACCCGGAGCGCGGGCACGCGGCCGGGATCGAGGTCACCACCGGCCCGCTCGGCCAGGGCATCGGAAACGCGGTCGGGCTCGCCATCGCCGAGGCCAACCTGCGCGCTCGGTTCGGCCCGGAGGTCACCGACCACCACGTCTTCACCTTCTGCTCCGACGGCGACTTCGAAGAGGGCGTGAGCCACGAGGTCGCGTCGCTCGCAGGCCACCTCGGTCTCGGCCGGCTGATCGCCGTCTACGACGACAATCACATCACCATCGACGGCCCGACCGAGCTCGCGTACACCGACAACGTTCCCGAGCGCTTCTCCGCGTACGGGTGGCAGGTCCTCGAGCTCGGCGAGGTTGCCAACGACCTCGACGCCTTGGAGAAAGGAATCCGCACGGCCATGGCCGACGCGGAGCGGCCGAGCCTGTTGGTGCTTCGCAGCCACATCGGCTGGCCGTCGCCCAAGTACACCGACACGCCTGCAGCTCACGGCAGCCCCCTCGGTGAAGACGAAGTCCGCGCGGTAAAGGGGCTCCTCGGGATGCCGCCCGACGAGCACTTCTGGGTTCCCGAAGACGTGCTCGAGCTCTACCGAGCTGCCGGCCGGCGGGGTGAAGCTGATCGGCAGGCGTGGGGCACCCGTCATGGCTCACTGCGTGATTCCTCCGCCGCGCTCGCCGCCGACTACGACGCGTGCATCGCCGGCACCGGCAAGGCTGGTTGGGAGGCGAAGCTGCCGACGTGGAGTGCGGGCGACCAGGTCGAAACCCGTAAGGCCTGCTCGTCGGTGCTCGACGCGATCGCCGACGTAGTACCGGGTCTCGTCGGCGGCGGCGCCGATCTCACGGGCAACACCGGTACAGAGCTCAAGGGTGCCGCCAAGATCGACACACACCAGTTCAATGGGCGCCAGCTCCACTTCGGCATCCGTGAACACGGCATGGGCGCCATCATGAACGGGATGGCCACCGGCGGGCTCCTGCCCTTCGGCGGTACGTTCTTCGTGTTCAGTGACTACATGCGCGGCTCGGTACGGCTCGCCGCGTTGTCGGGTTACAAGGTCGTCTTCGTATGGTCGCACGATTCCATTGGCCTCGGTGAAGACGGCCCGACCCACCAACCGATCGAGCACATCGCATCGTTGCGGGCGATGCCGGGATTGCGGGTGATCCGGCCTGCCGACGCCAACGAAGTCGCGCAAGCATGGCGGGTGCACATCGACCGGTCGGGTCCGACCGCGCTGATCCTGACCCGCCAGAAGGTCCCCGTGCTCGAAGGGTCCGCCGAACGGGCACCCGCAGGTGTGGTGAAGGGCGCATACACGCTTGTCGACGAGACCGGACCCGGTCTCGAGCTGGTGCTGATCGGCACCGGCTCCGAGGTCCAGCATTGTGTCGGCGCGGCCGCCACCCTCACGGCCCGTGGGATCTCGGCTCGCGTCGTGTCGATGCCGTGCTGGGAGCTGTTCGCGGCGCGTACAGCCGAGGAGCAGGCCACTGTGCTGCCACCGGGCGTCCCCACGCTTGCAGTAGAAGCAGGCACCAGCTTCGGTTGGGAACGCTACGCCGACGACGTCGTCGCCATCGACCGCTTTGGTGCATCGGCACCGGGGAGCACGGTCATGAATGAGTTCGGCTTCACCACAGAGCACGTCACCGAACGTGCGCTCGTGCTCCTCGGATTGGATGGCGAGCAATGACGTCGCCCGTTGCCCGACTGAACCAATACGGCCAGAGCCCGTGGTACGACAATCTCACCCGCACGTTCGTGCTCGGTGGTGGTCTCGCCGCGATGATCGCGGACGACGGCATCCGCGGGGTCACCTCGAACCCGACGATCCTCGAGAAGGCCCTCGCCGCGGGAGAGGGCTACGACGACCAGCTCGTCGAACTCGCTCGTGCCGGCAAGCCTACCGACGGGATCTACTGGGAGCTCGTGCTCGCCGACATCGGCGCCGCGTCCGACGTGCTCCGCCCCGTGCACGACTCGACGGCCGGCGCCGATGGGTTCGTATCGGTCGAGGTCGCGCCCGACCGCGCCCACGACACTGACGCAACCGTCGAGCAGGCAGCATGGCTACACGGCCGCCTCGAGCGCCCCAACGTGCTCGTGAAGATACCGGCGACCGTCGAGGGCCTTCCTGCCATCACCCGGACCATCGCCGCAGGCATCGCGGTGAACATCACGCTGATCTTCTCGCTCGGCCGGTACGACGCCGTGATCGAGGCGTACCTGGCCGGGCTCGAACAGCTGGTCGCGTCGGGCGGCGACCCGTCGACCATCGCGTCGGTCGCATCGTTCTTCGTGAGCCGCGTCGACACCGAAGCCGACCGCCGCCTTCCCGTCGGGAGTCCACTCAGGGGCAAGGTCGCGGTCGCGAACGCGAAGGTCGCGTACCAGCGGTTCCTCGAACGCTTCTCCGGTCCGCGTTGGGAAGCTCTCGCCGCCAAAGGCGCGCGGCGCCAGCGGCCGCTCTGGGCCTCCACGTCGACGAAGAACCCCGCTTATTCCGACACCCTCTACGTCGACGAGCTCGTCGGTCCCGACACGGTGAACACACTCGCCCAGGCATCGATCGTTGCCTTGCGCGATCACGGTGACCCGAAGCCAGACGCGATAACCCAAGACGTCGAAGGCGCGTTGGACGTCATCAAGGATCTCGCCGGTGTCGGTGTCGACTACGACGACTTGACGGCCACCATCGAGCGCGAGGGTGTCGACTCATTCGCCCGCAGCTACGCCGATGGTCTCGCCACCCTCGAGAAGCGGGCCAAAGACCTCCTCGCCAACTCCTGACCCGAACAGATCAGAGGGCGAGCGCCATGACCTCGCGAAAGTGGCGTTCGTAATCGGCGGGCTTGGCGTGGGCGTTGAGGCCGCTGGTGTTGGGCATCACGTACACGGGACGTCCGCCGAGGGGCTGCGGCTGCAAGCCGACCTGAGCTTTCTTGTCTACGGCGAGACGCCAACCGGTGATGCCGACGACGCAGACCAGGCCAGGCGCCAACCATTCGACCAGGCGCGCCAGCCGGGCACCGCCCTCCCGGTACTCGACGCCAGACACCTGGTCGGCCCTTGGGGTTGCCCGCGACACGAGATTGGTCATGCCTACGCCGTGGTCGCGCAGCGCAGCCAGCGGATCGCGATCGAGCGTCACGAGTCCTGAGCCAAGAGCTGCCGGCCAGAATCGGTTGCCAGGCCGGGCATACCCAACGCCGGCGTCAGCTGTGTACAGGCTGGGGTTCAGACCGGCGATCAAGATTCGCATTCCTGGCGCGACGGTGTCAGGGAGGAGGCGGCCGCGGCGGGCCTCGATCGTGACCCACTCGTCGTCGGCGGCGACGTCGTCGACCTCGAAACCGGCCCCGGCAACGACATCGGCCAGGGGCTCCGGTTCCCACCCAGAGAACCGTCGACCACCGAGGCTGTCATCGGCGAGCTCGTCGAGCTCGGCATCGCCCCGCTTCAGGGTGAGCACGATCGGCGCGTCGGGGGAGCAGGCCCTGTGAAGGTCGCGCAGCGCTAGGGGAAGCCTCGTCCTCGGGATGTGCAGGTAGCTGGCACGAGCCCAGCCGCCGCCGAGTGACCCGGTACGGATCGGCAGTGCCTCGAGGTCGCCGCACACTCGCCACGCGCCGGGCGCAGCCTCCGTGACGAGTTCGAGCATCGCGATTGTCGCGTCGAGCGCAAGGGCGGGGCGGCCGAGGGTGGGTATGTAGGCGCCGGGGCCACACCCGAGATCCCCCCGCACGGCTCCGGGGTCGACCCGGGCGGCGAATGCGGCCGCTTCGTCGAGGAATCGTGGTGGCTTGCGAGCTGCCCATTCGGCGGCGCGCCCTTCGTACACGGAGACGGTCTGATGATCCACGGACCGTATGATCCCGCAATGGACGGTGAGCGCGTCGCGCTTTCAGCAGCACTCGTGGTATTCGGCGCCACCGGCGACCTAGCCGCCCGCAAGCTCTACCCTGCGCTGGCGGCGCTCGCCGGCCGTCGAGCGCTCCCCCACCGGCTCGCGCTCGTCGGCGTGGCCCGAACTGAGATGGACGACGAAGACCTCCGGGAACGGGTCCGGAAGGCGATCTTCGACGCGGTCAAGACCCCCGAGGAGATGGCCGCGTTCGAGGCCCTCGACATCTGTGTTCGCTACGTCGCCGGTGACGCCGACGATCCCACGACCTACGAGCGGCTCAGCGAGGTGCTCGACGAGTGCGATCAGCGCCACGGCACCGCCGGTAATCGTCTCTATTACCTCTCGACCATCCCCCAGCTCTTCCCGGCCATCGTCGGGGGTGTCGGCTCGGCCGGTCTCGCCGAGGAACCGCCGGGGACGTTCCGGCGCCTCGTCATCGAGAAGCCCTTCGGACACGACCTGCACAGCGCGACAGAGCTGAACAAGGTTTTACACGCGGTCTTTGCGGAGAATCAGATCTTTCGCATCGACCACTACCTCGCCAAGGAGACGGTACAGAACATCTTGGCGCTGCGGTTCGCGAACTCGATCTTCGAACCGCTGTGGAACCGCCGCTACATCGATCACGTCGAGATCACCGTGGCCGAGCAGCTCGGAGTGGAGCACCGCGGCACCTTCTATGAGCAAGCCGGTGCGTTGCGTGACATCGTGCAGAACCACGTGTTGCAGGTGCTTTCACTGGTGGCAATGGAACCGCCGGCGTCGTTCGCGGCCGATCCGGTGCGCGATGAGAAGGTGAAGGTGCTCCGATCGGTGCGCCCCCTCGACCCGAATGAAATGACCCGGGTCGTCGTGCGTGGTCAGTACGGTCCCGGTGAGATCGACGGCGAGCGCGTGCGGGGCTATCGCGACGAAGATGGCGTCGCGTCCGACAGCAACACCGAGACCTATCTCGCGCTCCGGCTCGAGATAGACAACTGGCGCTGGTCCGACGTGCCGTTCCTGATTCGCACCGGGAAGCGCCTTTCGAGTCGCGTCACCGAAGTCGCTCTCCACTACAAGCGGGTGCCGTTCCTCCCCCTACCGCGCACGGCGATCGACTCGGTGGAACCGAACATAACCGTCTTGCGAATTCAGCCGGAAGAGGGCATAGAGGTGTCGTTCGCCGCCAAGGTGCCCGGCTCACCGTTCCGGGTGCGCACGGTTCCACTCGACTTCTCCTACCGGGGCTTCACGGAGCAGTCTCCGGAGGCCTACGAGCGGGTGCTGTTCGATGCGCTGGCAGGTGACGCCACGTTGTTCATCCGCGAAGACGAGGTCGACCAGGCCTGGCGGATCGTGCAACCGCTCATCAACGCGTTCGACGCGGGAACGCTGCCTCTGCACCTCTACCCCGCCGGCACCTGGGGTCCCGACGAATCCAACGCGTTGTTCGACGATCCGAAAGACCAGTGGAGGAAGCCGTGACGCAGTTCGGCGATATGCGCGATGTGGACGACGTAGGAGCGGCATTCGCCGACCTGGTCGTCGAGGAGGCGCCCAGCTCGATCGCGCTCTCGGGAGGCGAGACCGCCCGCGCCTGCTACACGGCTCTTGGCGCGCGTCGACCTGACTGGTCCGGAGTAGACGTCTATTACGGCGACGAACGTTGGGTGCCGATCGATGATCCCGACTCGAACGCGGGCATGGTCGCGGAGGTTCTGCTCGTCGATGTCACCCCTGCGTCGCATCACCCGATGTACCAAGACGGGCTCACGGTCGAAGAGGGTGCGATTGCCTACGGCCGGCTGCTCGAGAGTGCGGGACCCTGCTCGTTGGTGCACCTCGGTCTCGGACCCGACGGCCACACGGCCTCACTCTTCCCGGCGACGTCCGCGCTCGACGAGGCCTCGCATCGGGTGGTCGTGAACGAAGACTCGCTGCACCCTCACCCGCGCCTCACCGTGACGTATCCGTGGCTTGCTACTGCCGAGCTGGTGGTCTTCACCGTGGCCGGTGAGGAGAAGCGAGACGCGTTCAGAAGGATTCGCGACGGCGTCGATCTGCCCGCGTCGCGCGTCCGCGCGAAGCGTGTGATCTGGCTCGTCGACGCGGCCGCGCTGGGAGCTTGACCCGGCCGCTCCGTTCCACCCCGGAATCCCTCCCGTGCGGATCCCTGCTCGCCCCCCGTTAGGCTCACGATTCCGTGAATCGACGGAGCGGAGAGCTCGCGTGATGACCCGAACCGAGTCGCAGGCCTTGGCCGACTCCCCTTTGGACGAGATGATGGCAGAGGCCGGGCGCATGCGCGACCGCGGCCACGGTCACCGCGTCACCTACTCACCCAAGGTGTTCATCCCGCTGACCATGCTGTGCCGTGACCGTTGCGGCTACTGCACCTTCGCCAAGCCTCCGGCGCGGCTCGACCATCCGCATCTCCCGCTAGAGGAGGTGCTGGCGATCGCCAGGGCCGGTGCAGCGCTCGGCTGTCACGAGGCGCTCTTCACTCTCGGCGAGAGCCCCGAGGAGCGCTACCCCGCGGCCGCCGACTGGCTCGCTGCGTCCGGCTACTCGTCGACGGTCGACTACCTCGTGGCCGCGGCGCGGGCCGTGCTCCACGAGACAGGACTACTCCCCCACGCGAACGCCGGCGCCCTCTGCGAGGCGGAGCTGGTGGCCCTGCGCTGCGTGAGCCCGTCGCAGGGGATGATGATCGAGACCCTCGCGGCGCGCCTCGGTGAACCCGGCGGTCCGCACTTCGGCGCACCAGACAAGACCCCCGAACGCCGGCTGGCGACGCTGGAGGCCGCGGGCCGCGCCAAGGTGCCTTTCACCACGGGGATTCTCGTCGGGATCGGCGAGACCCGCGCCGAACGCCTCGACGCGTTGCATGCGATCGCCGAGGTTCACGCGCGCCACGGTCATGTACAGGAAGTGATCATTCAGAACTTCCTTCCGAAGGCCGGCACCTCGATGCACCGGGAGCCGGCGTGCGCTACCGATGAGCTCCTCTGGACGATCGCCGCGGCTCGTATCGTGCTCGGTTCCAAGATGCACCTCCAAGCTCCTCCGAACCTCTCCGACGACCTCGGCGCGCTCCTCGCCGCCGGGATCGACGACTGGGGCGGCGTCTCGCCCGTTACTCCGGATCACGTGAACCCCGAGCGTCCGTGGCCCGCGCTCGACCGTCTGCGCACCGCCACCGAAGCCTCGGGCTTCGTACTCGCGCCACGGCTCACCGTGTACCCCGAGTTCGTCGCTGCCGGCGACGAATGGTTACACCCCGACGTGCGCACGGCGGTCCGCCACGCGTCGGATTCCGAGCACCTCAGTCGCGACCCCGACCCGTGGCACGCGGGTGGCGACCTCGCGCCGCCGACGCTCATCCCCAAGGCCGTGCCGGTCGGGTGGCCGGCTCACGGTCGCGGTGCCGTGGGCGCGGTGCTCGATGGCGTCATGGCCGGCGAGGATCCTGGAGTGGACGAGATCGTCACTCTGCTGGAGGCGCGCGGCGCCGACGTGATGCGCATCACCGAGGTTGCCGACCAGCTCCGGCGCGACATCGTCGGCGACACCGTCACATTCGTGCGGAACCGCAACATCAACTACACGAACGTCTGCACGTTCAAGTGCCGGTTTTGTGCCTTCTCCAAGGGTCCGTTGTCGCTCAACCTCCGGGGCGATCCCTATCTCCTCGGTGCCGACGAGCTGCGGACACGAGTCGCAGAAGCAGTCGACTGTGGCGCCACCGAGGTTTGTCTCCAGGGTGGAATCCACCCCGACTTCGACGGCGACTACTACCTCGATGTGATCCGACTCGTGAAAGAGGTCGCCCCCGATATCCACGTGCACGGCTTCACCGCACTCGAGGTGACCGAAGGCGCCCGACGCAACGGCGTACCGCTCGCCGAGTATCTCGCCGAGGCAAAGTCGCTCGGGCTCGCGACGTTGCCGGGCACCGCGGCCGAGATTCTCGACGACGAGGTTCGGGCGATCATCTGCCCCGACAAGATCAACACCGAAGAGTGGCTGGAAGCACACCGCACTGCGCACTCGGTGGGTCTGCGTTCGAATGTCACGATCATGTTCGGCCACGTCGAACAGCCGGTGCATGTCGCCCGCCACATGGTCCGCACCCGCACCCTCCAACACGAGACCGGTGGCTTCACCGAATTCGTGCCGCTGCCCTTCGTCCACATGGCGACGCCTCTGTTCATCAAGGGCCGCTCGCGCATGGGCCCGACCTTTCGCGAAACGCTTCTCATGCACGCGGTCGGTCGCATCGCGTACCGCGGCGCCATCGACAACATTCAGGTGTCGTGGGTGAAGCTCGGCCTCCCCGGAGCCCGCCAGGTACTCCAGTCCGGCGCCAATGACCTGGGCGGCACTCTGATGGACGAGAACATCTCACGCGCCGCCGGCGCCAGTCACGGCCAGGAGGTCGACGAGGTGGAGTTCCGTTCCATCACCGAACAACTCGGCCGACCCCTCGAGCAGCGCACCACCCTGTACGGACGCAAGACGACCGTCGGCCGCCGCCTCCGACCGGTCGAGGGTCCCGCCGTCGCTCGTGGAAGCGATCCCCTCGAGGATCTCTTCGGGGACCACATGCACGAAGACCATGGCCACGTGCGTCGTCCCGCCGCGCCGCCGACCGGCACACCCGTCAGCCTGACTGTGAAAGTGGGATCGTGACCACCACCGGCACCGACACCAGCTACGACCTCGTCGCCGTCGGCAATGCCCTGGTCGACGTGCTCAGCAACGAGAACGACGAGCTTCTCGGCCTGCTCGACCTGGTCAAGGGCACGATGGTGATGGTTGACCGTGACCTCTCCGATTCGATCTATGCCGCGCTGAGCCCCGGAGTCGAGGCATCAGGGGGATCGGCAGCTAACACTGCATCGGGGGTCGCGTCCTTTGGAGGACGCGCCGCGTTCGTCGGGAGAATCGGCGACGACCAATTCGGGCAGGTCTTCACCCACGATCTCGCGGCACTCGGTATCGCGTTCGACGGCGCCCGGGCGAAGAGTGACGGCCCGACCGGTCGCTGCCTCGTCATCGTCACCCCCGATGCAGAGCGCACGATGTGCACATTCCTCGGCGTCGCGAGCGACCTCTCCCCGGATGATGTCCCCGTTGATCTCATCGACAACGCCCAGTTCACGTATCTCGAGGGCTATCTCTGGGATCAGCCGACGGCGAAAGAGGCGTTCCGCACCGCGGCGGCACGGGCCCATGAGTCCGGCCGCAAAGTGGCCTTGTCGCTGTCGGATCCCTTCTGTGTGGAACGCCACCGGGTCGACTTCCTTGATCTCATCGCGGGCGACGTCGACGTCTTGTTCGCCAACGAGATCGAGATCTGTTCGCTCTATGAGGTCGACGAGTTCGACACCGCGGTTCAGAAGGTGCGGAACCACTGCGAGATCGCGGCGGTTACACGGGGAGCGCGGGGTTCGGTGGTCGTTGCCGGCGACGACGTCTACGAGGTGGCTGCCCATCCGGTCGACCGGGTCGTCGACACCACGGGAGCCGGCGATCTCTACGCCGCGGGGTTCCTGTACGCGCTGGCGCGCGGTTACGACTGCGTCACGGCCGGAAAGCTCGGTGGACTCGCTGCGGCTGAGGTCATCTCCCACCTCGGGGCTCGGTCTGAGGTCAGTCTCGCTGATCTCGCCTCACAATTTCTAGGATGAGTCCGCAAGGCCGGCGGCGAAACTCTCGTCAAGCGCGTTACCGGACCGGTGATCCTGATCTCGACACCACGGTCGCCACGCTCGTCGAGCAGGTCGGCGCCGGCGAGAACGCTGACCTCATCTCCGAGTTGCTGGTCACATCGCTGCGCCTGGCCCGAGACCACGCCTCGCGCGGCGATCTCAAGGTTGCGAATGCGGCACTGAAAGAGATGCGGCACACGTTCCACGTGTTCGCGCCCTACCGGGACGCGTTCAAGATTTCGATCTTCGGCTCGGCCCGCACCGAGCCCGACGATCCGCTCTACGACCAGACCCGCCGCCTCGCCACTGCGCTGACCGCACACGACTGGATGGTGATCACAGGGGCCGGGCCGGGAATCATGGCCGCAGGCATCGAAGGTGCCGGGGCCGAGAACTCTTTCGGCGTGGGCATCCGCCTACCGTTCGAGGCGGCGACGGCCGCGTTCAGCGCCGACGATCCGAAGCTCATCAACTTCCGCTACTTCTTCACCCGAAAGCTCGCGTTCATCAAGGAATCCGATGGCTTCGCGCTCCTTCCCGGTGGCTTCGGCACTCTCGACGAAGCGTTTGAGCTGCTCACCCTCATCCAGACCGGCAAGGCGCAACCCGCCCCGATCGTATTGCTCGATGTGCCCGGCGGTACCTACTGGTCGGGTTGGAAGAGCTTTGCCGAGGCCGAACTGCTGGAACGGGGCTACATCTCCGAGCGCGATCTCGCGTTGGTCCGAATCACCGACGACGTCGAGACCGCGGTCGACGAGATCATCGGCTTCTACGAGAATTACCGGTCACTGCGCTTCGTCGAAGGGACCCTCGTGCTGCGCATGCTGCATGCGCCCGACGGAGCCGAGCTGGGGGGCCTCAACCGCGACTTCGCCGACATCGTCGTACGCGGTGAGATCGAGAAGATCGGGCCCACACCCGCCGAGATCACCGATGATGATCACGTCGAGCTCGAACGCATCGCCTTCCGGTTCGACCGCAAGAACTGGGCTCGCATCCGCGAGTTGATCAACCGCCTGAATGGCCGCTGAGAGCCTGGTTGGCGCGCTCCGCTCTCGGCGTCAGCTGGAGCGGCCGGGCTCGAGGGCGTGGATCGCGCGTTCGATCGCGCGTCGCGCCTTCAGTACCCGCTTCTCCGCGGCGCCGGCTTGCGCGTCGCCCGACGCGGCGGCGCGCAGGGCGTCGTACGCGAGATCGCGTAGCTGCTCCTCGATGTTGCGCAGGCTCGATACCAGATCGGCGTAGGCGCTCTCGGATGATCCACTCACGGGAGGGCCTCCTCGATCAGTTCGGCAGGGTGACGCACGTCGAGACCGGCAACAGCGCCGAGATGCATGGCGCAGCCCGGGTTCGCCGAAGCGACCAGCACCGTAGCCGTCGCCATGGGCGACGCGTTGCGGATTGCCTCCGCCTTCCGAGTCCGGATCGCGGCCGCCAGCTGGAGCTGGTACACGGCGTATGCGCCTCCGGCTCCGCAGCACAACCCGTCATCGGCCGTGGTTGAGATGTCGTAGGCAAGCGCGAGTGCCTGGTGGACCGGTCCCTGCGCGTGCTGAACGTGGCGAAGGTGGCACGGGTCCTGGATCACGACCGATCTCCCCGTGGTGCGGAGCTCGGGGAGGCCGCGCTCGACGACCCACTCCGAGAAGTCGCTCACGCGGGCGGAGAACGCTTCGCTCTCGACCGTGCCGAGGAGGCGGCCGTAGTCCTTCATGGCCGCGCCGCACCCGGCGCTGTCGACGACGATGTCAACGTCACCGGGCATCGATGCGATCACCCGACGAGCGAGCGCGCGGGCTTCATCGAGGCGTCCGGAATGGGTGTGCAGCCCCCCGCAACAGGTCGCGCCACCATTGGGCGATGGAGCGACCCGCGCTCCGGTCGAACGCATCACCGCGAGCGCCGAACGGTGAACGGCGCGCTGCCAAGCGTCCATCACGCAGCCGGTGAAAAGAAACGCTTCCGGGTCGGGATCGGAATCGAGACGGATGGTCAAGTCCCTTGCCGCCAACTTCGGGAGGCCGAACCGACCCGGCACGAGCCCCAATCGTTGCGCGAGCCAGATGAGCCAGGTGAGCATCCGGAGGAGCACCCGGTTCGGCAGGACGATCCGGTATCCAAGCCACTCGACGGCGCGCTGACCCAACCGCGGTCGGGCGCCGGGCGTGTCGTGGAGCACAGCCCGGGTCTCCTCCATCAGGTGACCGAACGCCACACCCGATGGGCAGGCGGCCTCGCACCCACGGCATTGGACGCACTCCTCCATCGCGCCCACGAACGCGGCGTCGATTGGGGCGTCGTCGTACTGCACCGAGCGCATGGCCGCGATCCGGCCGCGAGGCGAGGCGATCTCGAGGCCGGTGACGCGATAGGTCGGGCAGTGCGGGAGGCAGAGCCCGCACGCCACGCACGCCACGAGCTCGTCGTCATCGAGATGCAGCGTCATCGCGATGCCGTCGCGGATATCAGCGGGAGCCGACCCGGGGCTAGCTTGCCCTCGGGATCAAACGCGTCTTTGAGTCGACGCATGATCGCGACGTTGGGGAGCTCGATGCCGAAGCCGTCGAGCTCGGGTGCGCCGGCTTCGCGCAGCAACCATCCGCCGGCCGAGCAGGCTGCGGCTCGCGCTGCGGCGAGCGCATCGGGAGAGTCCGCGGCCACGTGTACCGTCCCCACTCCGGCTTCCGCGAGCCACCGGCAACCGGTCGCGTCGAGGACCGGGCCGAGGTCTTCGATCGCACTCGGTCTCACCGAGATCCGGCCGCGGTGCGGCCCTTGTGGGAACGGTGCCGGGCCGGAGACGCACTCGAGGCCGCCCGCTCGCAGCTCGCGGTCGACATCGTCGGGGTGACCTTCCAAGAGCACCGTGGTGATGGTCCCCCCCCACAACACGGCTGACGGTTGTACGAGTGAAGCGAGAACGGCACCGGGCGCGCCGCTGCGGGCGCCCCATTGGGTCCGCGCCGGACGGGCGCGGGCCCGAAGCGTGACCTGGCCGAGCAGGCCGAGCGTCCCGAAAGAACCCACGAGAAGCCTGGGAAGGTCGTAGCCGCTGACGTTCTTGACCGTGGGTCCACCGCCTTTCACCACTCGGCCATCTGCAGTAGCGAAGCGGACCTCGAGCACGGCGTCGCGTACAGGGCCGTTCCGAAGCCGGCGCCGGCCCGAGATGCCTACGGCGAGTACTCCGCCGACAGTGGCGGCCGGGTCCGCCGGATCGAGCGCGACCTCCTGGCCGGCTTCTGCGAGGACTGCATCCAGCTCCGCACAGGTGGTGCCGGCTCCAAGGGTCACCGTGAGATCGGTCGGCTCGAAACCCACGATGCCGCACGGTGCCGCGATTGCGATCGCGTCGGTCGGGACCGGATTGCCGGCGTCGAACTGCGTGCGCGACCCCACCCCCACGACCGGCCCCGTGGCGGCGGCGACGGTTTCGGCCAGCGACTGGAGCGCGTCGGTCAGATCCACGCGCCCTCCGGGATCCGTTGCGCCTCGCCACATCGACTGCCCGCGGGGAGGACCTTGTCGGGGTTGGCGCGACCCGACGGGTCGAACGAGTCTCGCACCTTCGCCTGGGCGTCGAGATCGTCAGGATTGAATATCAACGGCATGAAGTCGCGTTTTTCGATGCCGATGCCATGCTCGCCGGAGAGCACCCCTCCGGCGTCGACACACGCCCGCAGGATCGCGTCACCGGCATCGTGGACACGAGGCCAGATCCCCGGCTCCCGCGCGTCGAACACGATGAGCGGGTGGAGGTTCCCGTCGCCGGCGTGAAACACGTTCATCACGGTGAGCCGCTGCTCGGCCGCGATCTCGTATACCCGATGGAGCACCTCGACGAGGCGCGAGCGGGGCACGACCGCGTCGTGCAGGTAATAGTCGGGCGCGATGCGCGCGATCGCTCCGAAGGCCGACTTGCGACCCTTCCAGAGAAGCTCACGCTCTGTGTCGTCGGCCGCGACCCGCACAGTTCGGGCGCCTTCGGCGAGGCCGACACGCTCCACGGCAGCGACGTCGGCCGCAACGCCGGCCGGGAGCCCGTCGAGCTCGACGAGTAGCACCGCGGCGGCGTCGCGGGGGAAGCCCGCGCCAACGAAGTCCTCGACCGCTCGCGTGATCTGCGCGTCCATCATCTCGAGCGCAGCCGGAAGGATCCCCGAGGCGATGATCCCGCTGACAGCCGCGGCCGCGGCCTCGACTGAAGTGAAGTCGAGCAGGAGCGTTCGGACCGCAGGTGGGTTCGATGTCAGGTGCACCGCGATCGCGGTGGCGATGCCCATCGTGCCCTCGCTCCCCACGAACACGCCGCGAAGGTCGTAGCCGGGGGCATCGGGAATCAGTCCCCCGAGATCGGCGATGGAGCCGTCGGCCAGGACGACCTCGAGCGCGCGCACGTGGGCCGAGGTCACACCGCTGGCGAGGCAATGAGGACCACCCGCGTTGGTGGCGACGTTGCCGCCAATGGAACAGGCATGTTGCGAGGAAGGATCGGGTGCATAGTGCAGGCCGAGAGGCGCGACCGCCCGACTCAGGTCGAGGTTCAACACTCCCGGTTCGACCCACGCCACCTGTTCGACCGGATCGATGTCGAGGATCCTGTTCATTTGAGTCATCACGATGACGAGAGGGTCGGCGAGCGGGGTGGCTCCCCCGGCGAGTCCGGTCCCACTCCCACGGACTACAAAGGCGCGATCGTGAAGGGCCGCGATCCGAACCGCCGCCGCGACCTCCTCGGTCGAGCGGGGGAAGCACACTGCTGCGGCCCGCCCGCGTCCGGTCCCGGCGTCACGGGCGTAGAGCGCTAGCTCGAGTGGCTCAGCCCGCGCGCGATCGGGCCCGAGCGCAACCGCGAGATCGCGGAGGAGTGCGGCGATCGACGAATCAATGATGTCGCGAAGCCTACGACGAGGCGCGACCGCACAGGGCCTGCGGGTTACGCTCCGCGCCCGAGAACCCGACCTACGAGGAACCAGGAGCGCCGATGACCGGACCCACCCGCGAGTGGGTGACGTTCACCGATCCAGCCGACCCCGAGCGCCCGATGCTGGTCGATGTGACCTTCTTCACCTCACGGTGGGACTGCATCTTCGGGAACGGCTGTGAAGGTGTCTTGACCGCGCCGACCCCGGAGCTGGTCCAGGGCTGCTGTTCCTATGGGGCACACTTCTCGGACAAGGCCGACCGTGACGCCACCGTCCGATGGGCCGAGAAGCTCGACGCCGACGAGTGGCAGTTCCGTGATGTCGGCGCAAAGCGCGGCGTCTACGCGAAGGTCGGAAAGAAGGAGTGGCGCACCCGCCTCCACGAGGATGCGTGCATATTCTTGAACCGGCCGGGCTTCGCCGGTGGACCCGGCTGCGCGTTCCATCTCCACGCGACGAACCATGATCTCCATCACTCCGACACCAAGCCCGAGGTCTGCTGGCAGCTTCCGATCCGGCGGATCCCGATCACCGACGACGAAGGCGGGGAGTTCACCCGTCTCACCGAGTTCGCCCGTGACGGATGGGGAGACGGTGGCGAAGACTTCGGCTGGTGGTGTACCGAAGCTCCGGAGGCGTTCGTGAACGCGCGTCCCGTCTACCGCAGTCTCGAGCCGGAGCTACGCAAGATGCTGGGCGACAATCTCTTCGAAGAGGTCGCTGCCTACCTTGACACCAGGATGGAGCCCGGCGCCCCTCCGACGGTTGTGCATCCGGCGCAGGCCAAGCAGGTCCCCGTCACCATCGGACCGAGCCGCAATGGCTCCAAGCGGTCGAAGCACAAAACCCGAGCGCGGCGCGGCTGAGCCTCCGATGGCCGATGAGATCGCGCTGCTGCTTCACGATCTAGCAGCCGAGCAGCACGAGCTCGTTGACGTGCTCCGATCGGTCACCGGTGACACCTGGTTCGCGGCGACCCCGGCCAAGGGCTGGGACGTGCGCGACACCGTCGCGCACCTAGCCGACACCGATGAGATCGCGGTCGACACCTGCACCGGCGGCCATCGCTCGCTGAACCAGTACGCGCAGAGCCTCTCCAGTGCAGAAGATCTGACGCTGTGCGGCGTCTTGGCCGGTCGTCGCCTCACCGGCGCCGAGGTGCTCGGGTGGTGGGAGACCAGCCAGGCGGCCGAGCGCGACGTACTCGCTGGGCTCGATCCTTCTGTGCGCGTCCCGTGGGGCCTCGGAATGCGGGTGCCGTCGTTCATAACTGCCCGGTTGATGGAGACCTGGGCCCACGGGCTCGACATCCGTGCGACCCTCGGCGTCGAAGCACACGACACGCCCCGACTCCGCCATGTCGCGTGGCTCGCCATCCGCGCGCTCCCCTACGCGTTCGGGGTCGCCGGCGTCGAACCACCGGCCGCTGTGGTGCGGTTCGAGCTCAGCGGACCCGATGGCGAAGCTTGGATCTTCGGTCCACCCGACGCGCTCGACCACATTCGCGGCGACGCGGGAGAATTCTGTCGGGTGTTCGTGCAACGGCTCTCCCGTTCCGCGGCTTCGACTCTCGTCGCGGAAGGCGACGCCGCCAACGCCGCGCTACACGTAGCTCGCGCGTATCTCTGATCGGCGCGGGTCTGCACCATCACCGCGGGAGATGAGGTCTCGCGCTTACAGGGACATGCCGCCTTCGACGGCGATGACCTCTCCGGTCATCCACGACGAGATGTCGGAGGCGAGAAACAGTGCGAGTCCGGCGATGTCGTCGGGAACGCCGAGGCGCCGCATCGGGTGCCGTGCCGCGAGCGCCTCCTCGCCGCTCTCGTAGAGCACCCTCGACATGTCGGTTTTCACCAAACCCGGAGCGATCGCGTTGACCCGCACGCTCGGCGCAAGCTCGAGCGCGAGCTGGCGGGTCATGTGCGCGAGCGCTGCCTTCGACACGTTGTAGATGCCGATGAAGGGGGCCGGTCGGATCCCGCCGGTCGACACGATGTTGACGATGGCCCCGCCGTGCTCCCGCATCCATAGCCGCCAAGCCGACTGGGCGAGGAGCAGTGGCCCGACGACGTTGACCTCGAGAACCTTGTCGACGGCGCGCGCCTCCGTCTCGATAATCGGCCCGAAAGCCGGGTTGGTCGCCGCGTTGTTGACGAGGATGTCGAGGCCGCCGAGCTCAGCGACACACGCCTGTGTCACCGCGTCAATAGCAGCTGGGTCGCCGGCCGAACCTGCGTAGCTGAGAGCCCGAGCGCCGATTGCCTCGACTGCTGCCGTGGTCTCGGCCAGCTCCGCGGGCTTGCGGGCCAGCACCGCGACCGAGGCTCCCGCTCTGGCATAGGCCTCGACGATCGCTCGGCCGATCCCCCGGGTCCCGCCGGTGACGAGAGCGATCTTCCCGTCGAGGCGAAGATCGGTCGAGATCACAGGTACAGACCGGCCTGCCCGTCGGCTTCGACCCGGGCCGACGCGACTGCGTGGACGTCGCGCTCGCGCAGTATCAGATACTCGTCGCCGCGTATCTCGGCTTCGAACCCGGTGTCGGGAGCGAAGAGAATCTGGTCACCCTCCTCGACGTTGCGCACCGTGGGACCGACGGCGACGACCTCGGCCCAACCGAGACGGCGGTCCCGGTTCGCGGTCGCGGGAATGAGAATCCCAGAGCGCGACTTCTGCTCGCCGAGCTCGGTCGACGGCAGCGCGAGGATTCGGTCGGCCGTCATGCGGATGGGCACCTTACCGTCGTCGGCCACGTCGGTGAGGTTACCGCCACGACTCTCCACACCCCGGACAGCACTCCAGCACCCAGAGAAGAGCTGATCCGTGGCCGAGGAGGCCAGGGGGCTAGATTTCAACGCGTGTCAGCATTGCAAGAGCCGGCGTTTCCCGAGTCTGGAGACTCCGAGGCAGCCGATTCGGTGAGCACCCGGACCCACGGCCTCTCCTCCACCATCGGCGCCTACGTGCGGCTGACCAAGCCACGGGTGATCGAGCTGCTCCTGGTCACGACCGTTCCGCCGATGATCCTCGCGGCCAACGGGATGCCGTCGGTCGCGCTGATCGTCGCCGTGCTGATCGGCGGCACTCTGGCAGCGGGCGGGGCCAACGCGATCAACTGTTGGGTCGAACGCGACCGGGACCAGATCATGAAACGGACCCGTCACCGACCTCTCCCGCTCGGCGAGATCTCCCCCGTCAACGCCCTTGTCTTCGCCATCGCACTCGAGGTCTTCGCGTTCGCCTTGCTCTGGGCTGCGGCCAACCTCTTGTCGGCCGGGCTCGCGCTCAGTGCCACGCTCTTCTACGTCTTCGTCTACACGATCTGGTTGAAGCCTCGGAGCCCGCAGAACATCGTAATCGGTGGTGCCGCAGGCGCGGTTCCGGTGCTCGTCGGTTGGGCGGCGGTCACCGGTTCGCTAGGCGCCCCGGCCTGGGTGCTGTTCGCGGTGATCTTCTTCTGGACTCCGCCCCACTTCTGGGCGTTGTCGGTGCGCTACCGCGATGACTACGCGGCTGCCGGGATCCCAATGCTGCCGGTGGTCAAGGGCCTCAAGGTCGCGGCTCATCACATCCTCGCCTATACGTTCATCGTGGTCGCGACAACCTTGGTGCTCGTCCCGGTGGCGTCGATGGGCATCGTCTACACCGCGACCGCTGCGGTGCTCGGGTTGATGTTCATCACCCAAGCCACGGTGCTGGCCCGCGATCTCACCCCCGAGCGGGCAATCAAGCTGTTCACGTTCTCGAACATCTATCTCGCGCTGCTCTTCGCGGCCATTGCCGTCGACGTCCTCGTCCGCACCGCCTGACCTGCCTCCCGACGCGTCGTCGGGCAGCACCAGGCGTTCCCGGCTCCGTTGGGTCGCGCCCGCGGTTCTCGTCGCAGGAGCGCTCGTCGGTGTCGCGGCCTGGATCAGCGCCACCAGCGGCGGCTCGTCATCGAAACCGACGACAGAACCGACGCAGACCTCTGCGGTGGTGTCATCGCCGGGTGTCGCCACCGCCGGGAGCGTGTCCCCCGACTTCGATCTCCCCCGACTCAGCGGCGTCGGCCGACTCCGACTTGATGATCTTCGGGGCAGGCCGGTGATCCTGAATTTCTGGGCGTCGTGGTGCATTCCGTGCCGCAAGGAGTTCCCAGTGCTACGCAGGGTCCAGCGTCAGCACCGCGCCGACGGCGTCGAGATCATCGGCATCGTGTACAACGACATCGCTTCCGACGCCCGAGCCTTCGCCCGCAACCAGAAGGCGACGTGGAACCTGGTCACCGACGAGTCACGCGCCACCGCGGTGAAGTACGGCGTGCGCGCGATTCCCCAGACGTTCTTCATCGCGCCCGATGGCCGAATCACCCAGCGCTACTTTCAGGCTCCGTCGGAAGCGACCTTCGACGCCGAGATCGCGAAGATCCTGCGGCCGACCAACAGGTAGGGCTCTTTCGCCGTTCCGCCGCTCCCGCCGGCAACGGTGCGGGGTCACTCCTCCCAGCGGAAGAAGTGGATCGCGAGCAACGGCGCGGCGACGGCCCACACGACGAGTACTGCGAAGCTCCGAAGCGGCAGGCTCGGGTTCGACTGGAGGACGCCGCGCACAGTCTGTGAGAGCGCCGCTGCAGGCAGCAGCTCTGCGAAGAAACGGACACCCGCGGGCAAACGCGAGAGGGGGTACGCCATCCCGCCGAGGAACAGGAGAACGAGATACAGGCCGTTAGCCACCGCGAGATTCGCCTCGGCCCGCAGCGTTCCGGCGAGGAGCATGCCGATGCCCGCGAACGCGACGGTGCCAATGAGGAGGAGCGGGATTGCCGCCATGATCCCGGCGGTCAGCTTCCACCCGAGCGCGACCCCCGTCGCGACGATGAGCACCGCCTGGAGCACCTCGATCACCAGCACGTTCATGGTCTTGGCGGTGAGAAGGCCACCGCGGCTGAGCGGAGTCGAACCCAGCCGCTTCAATACTCCGTAGCGCCGCTCGTATCCCGTCGCGATCCCGAGGCTCACCATCGCGGTCGACATCACCGCGAGGGCGAGGATCCCGGGGACGAGAAAATCGACCGGGTTCTTCACTGAGCTGACGCCGTCGAACTCGGCGAAGAACACGAGGATCCCGAGCGGGATGCCAAGGGTGACGAGCATGCTTTCCGAGCGGCGGACCGTGAGGAGCATCTCGACGCGGGCCTGGGCACTCAGCGAGGCGCGTCTCATGCTTGCTGATCCTCGGGCCGACGGCCTTGCTGCGGACGACCTTCACTGGTCATGCGGAGGAACACCTCTTCAAGACTCCGACGGCCGGTGCGCAGGTCGCCCAGCGATATGTCTTCGTCGCGGAGCCACGCAGTGAGATCCGCGAGCAGCGTCGGCGTCGAGGCTGCCGCGATGACATAATCGCCGGGGCGGATCTCGGCCACCGCATCGCCAACGAGGCCTAGCGCATCGCCAAGGCGACGTCGATCGAGTCCAGCCGCGGCATTGAAGCTGATCTCTTCATGGCCGACCCGCTCCGTCAGCTCCATTGGGCTTCCCGCGGCGACTATCCGGCCGTGGTCGACAATCGCGACGCGATCGCAGATGTGTTCGGCTTCGTCCATGGCGTGGGTGGTGAGGACGATTGTCACCCCGTCGTCGCGCAGCTCGCGCACGAGCTGCCAGGTCGTGGCGCGCGCGCGCGGGTCCATCCCGGCCGTCGGCTCGTCGAGGAACACAAGGCGCGGGCGACCGATGAGCGCGAGTGCGAGCGAGAGCCGTTGGCACTGACCACCAGAGAGGCGACGCACGAGAGTCTTGCGGGCGTCGTCGAGGCCGACGAGCTGGAGGAGACGCTCCGGGTCATCCGCGTTGTCGTAGTACGACGCGAAGAGCTGGAGGACCTCTAGCGGCTTCACTCCTGGATAGAGGCCGCCCTCTTGGAGCATCACACCGATCTGCGGGTGGAGCACCTTGGCGTCGCGCGATGGATCCAGCCCGAGCACGCGCACGGAGCCACTGTCGGGCTGCCGGTAGCCCTCGAGGATCTCCACGGTCGTGGTCTTGCCCGCACCGTTCGGTCCGAGGAGGCCGAACACCTCGCCGACGCCCACAGAGAGGCTGATCCCGTCGACTGCGAGGCGCTCGCCGTACCGCTTCGTGAGCCCGACGACCTCGATCGCAGGGGCAGTCGGTTCCATCGACGGCCGAGACTACCGGCTCCGACCTCGCCGCCCTTGCTTCTGGCCCGTGCCGATGCCGACTATTCGTCGCGCCAAGCCACGTAGGTCGCGAGCTCGGACAAGGCTCGCCGCGCTTCGTCTGTGAGCGGAGACCGACCGATGGCAGACAATGCCTCGCCGACCCGCGTCTCGATGGTCGCTTCCACCTCGGCCCTGGCGCCGGTTTCGACGAACACCGAGCGCAAGCTCTCGATCTCGTGGGCGGAAAGATCCGGAGCACCGATGCGTTCGAGCAGCCGCGCCGAAGCCCCGGTGGCCCGGGCCGCCGCCGATGCGACGAGCGGGGTCAGCTTGCCCTCGCGCAAGTCGTCGCCTACAGGCTTGCCGGTGACCGACGAGTCGCCGAAAACTCCGAGGACGTCGTCTCGGGATTGGAACGCCTCACCGAGCGGAAGGCCGATGTCGGTCAACGGCCCAGCCAGATCCGGCAGCCGGTCGGCGAGCGCGGCCCCGAGATGCAGCGGGCGCTCAACCGTGTACTTGCCCGACTTGTACCACTCGATCCGGCGAGCGTCCTCGGGATCGCGGTCGCCCGAAGCCGTGGCCGCGAGATCGAGGTACTGGCCGACGCACAGCTCGACCCGCAACTCGTCGAAGATCGGTCTCGCGGTGTCGGGTACGCCCGCCATCAACATGTCGGCGTATACGAATGCGAAGTCGCCGACCAGGATCGCGACCCCCTCACCGAATCGACGGCCCTCGCCGCGCCAGGCCTCACGACCGTGGAGATCGATGAACCGGTGGTGGATCGAGGCCAGGCCCCGACGCCGGTCCGATCCGTCCATGATGTCGTCGTGCACGAGCGCGAAGGTGTGCAGCAGCTCGAGCGCGCCGGCCGCGTCGATCACCATCGGGTCGTCGGGGTTACCGCCTGCGCCCACGAACGCCCAGTGACAGAACGCCGGACGCAGGCGCTTGCCGCCGGCCATGACGAGGTCCGACAACGCCTGAATCGGAGCGGCGAGCGCCGGATCGACGAGCGTCCAGCGCGCGAGCTCGGCGTCGAGCAGCTCCGCGACGCGGCGGGCGGCGCGCACCCCACCCTCGGCGAGGCTCGCCGGCGCCGGCGCCGGCGTCCGCCCGGCTTGCGTCACCGGCTCCGGGCCCATGGCTCCACCTTAGGTTCAGACCCCGTCATGAACCTGATCAGCCAACTCGACCCGTCCCGCACCACCCGATCTGCATCTCCGATCCGACCCGTTAGCGTGGCGGCGTGCCGACCTTCCTGTCGACCGAATGGATCGCCGCGCTCGCGAGGGCGCTGGCCGCTGTTCCCCTACCTGCCCACGGCTCCTTCGCACCGTTCGCAGTCCGCCAGAACGTCACCGGGGCACCGTTCGCCGACGATCCGAACGGAGTCGGAAGGGAACTCGCCTACAGGATCGAGTTCTCCCACCACGGCATCGGAGTCGTTGTCGACAGCACCGACGGCACCGAGGGCTCGGCCTGGCCCGGACCCGGAGATCTCGTCGTCACTACCGACTACGACACGGCGGTCGCGCTCAATCTTGGGGAGCTCTCGGCTCAGGAGGCGCTCGAATCGGGGCGGCTGGACATCCGCGGTCGACTCGAGCAGATCACAGGGGCACGCAAGATGCTGGTTGCACTCGAAGACTCCGCCCGCGAGCTCCGAAACGTAACGACCTACGATCCCCTCCCATGACCGATACCGCGATTCACGACACGATCTCGCTCGATGCCTTCCGGGCCGAAGCCGACGGGTTCCTCTCGGCGAACGCGTCCTTGCGACCCGAAGAGAAGTTCGTCTGGGGTCAGGGCTCCGACCAGGTCGGGCTGATCGACGAGAAGACCGACGACCAGGAAGCGGCCGAGATTCGCGACGCCAAGGCGTGGAAGGCGACAGAGTTCGATGCCGGCTTCGGCTGGATCACCGGACCCGCGCGCTACGGCGGACGCGAGTTGGCCGTCGCCTACGAGCGGGCTTACGGCGAGCTTCGGAACCGGTATGCGATTCCCAGCCAGTCGCCGTTCGGGATCGGGCTCGGAATGGTCGCACCGACGATCCTGGCCCACGCCACCGACGAGGTGGCCGAGCGCTATCTCTCCGGGATGTACCGCGGTGACATCGTCGGCTGTCAGCTCTTCTCGGAGCCGATCGCCGGGTCAGACCTCGCCGGGATCCAGACGAAGGCCGATCGTGACGGTGACGAGTGGATCATCACCGGTCAGAAGGTGTGGACCTCGGGCGCGCAGTACAGCGACATCGGTGAGATCATCACCCGTACCGATCCCGACAAGCCCAAGCACAAGGGCTTGACCATGTTCGTCGTCGACATGCATGCGCCCGGCGTCGAGGTACGCCCCCTACGCCAGATGACCGGTGGCGCGACTTTCAACGAGGTGTTTTTCGACGAGGTCCGCGTGCACGATTCGCACCGCCTCGGTGACGTCGACGAGGGCTGGACGGTCGCGCTCACGACCCTCATGAACGAACGGGCGGCCATCGGTGGCGGTGGAGCCGGAGTCGGCAGCCTGTCGATCGACCGCTTCGTCGACATGGCGCGCCACTACGGCGTGGCCGGCGATCCGCTGATCCGACAGCAGCTGGCCGACGCCTTCGTCAACATCACCGTTGCCCGCTACACAAACCTACGGGGAATGGCAAAGATCCGTTCCGGTCAGCTCCCGGGTCCCGAGATGTCGATCGGCAAGCTCTCGCTGACGCGCAACATGCAGAAGGTGTCGGACCTGATCGCCGGCATTATCGGACCACGCCTGATCGCCGATACCGGCGATTGGGGTACCTACGCCTGGTCCGAGTTCCTCCTCGGCGTGCCCGGCATCCGGGTCGCCGGTGGTACCGACGAGATCATGAAGAACATCATCGGCGAACGCGTACTGGGCCTCCCCAAGGAACCGCGGGTCAACAAGCAGTAGCACCGTCGCGGAGTCGAAGAACTGCGTTGTGAACGCGGTCCTGTCGTGTCCGGTCGGTGCCCACGCGCCAAATTCCCCTGCAGGCGAATCAACGCTCAATCGACGCACTACCGTGGGCTCGATGCAGCCGTTCGAGCGGCTCCGCGCTCTCGCCCGTTGGCACGAAGACGACGACACGCTCCTCGCGAGCGAAGCCGCCGAGTGCCTGTCCGCCTTCGACGGCGATCCCGCCGGTCTCGTCGTTTCGTGCCGCCAACTCCTGGCCTACCACGCACCCGCAGCAGCACTGTGGTGGGTATGTGCGCGCGTGCTGTGTGCGCCCGACGGGCCTGATGCTGCATGGACGGCCTGGAGGCTCCTGCGCGACGACCAGACCGCCGCCCGGCTCTCAGCCCTGCTCCCCTTCCCCCACGACGATCCCATCGCCGTCTTCGGTCGGCCCGCGACTCTCTCCCGCGCGCTGGCCGAGCGCCCTGATCTCGACTGTTTCCGTGTCTCGGCTGGTGATCGTCTGTCGGGAGTTCATCCTTCGCATCTGCTCATCGAAGCGAGAGCCGTCGGCGGGACGACGGCATTCGTACCCGCCGGTGCCGGCGGTGTGATCGACAGCATCCGCTCCCAGGGTGGGCTCGTCTGGCTCATCGCGCCCACGGGCCGGGTCCTGCCACCGCGACTCTTCGAAGCTCTCGATACCGCGGTTGGCACCGATCCCTCGGTAGATCGGGTCTCGCTGGCCGACGTCGAGCGCATCTGCGGACCGACCGGCCTCGACGCCCCGGCGCGCATTGCCCGGCGCGTCGACTGCCCCGTGGCGCCGGAGCTGCTCCGCCCGACCGCCTGATCCGCATTCCGGTTTGATCCGGGCTACAGGTTGAGGTGGCGGGTCGGCGTCACCTCGCGGCTGGTGACGTCCAGATAGCGCGCCCGTCTCGTGAACCGCCGACTTGCGCGGCGTCGGATCAGATTCCGGCACGCGGGGACGAGCAACAGCAAGCCCAACGCGTCGGTGATGAAGCCCGGAACCAGGAGCGCCGTCCCTGCGACCAGCACCAAGGCACCGTCGAGCGCGGCCGCGCCCGGCACCTGCCCGGCGCGGATCTCGGCTCGAATCCGTCGCCACGCGCCCAGACCCTGATGTTTGACCAGTACGAACCCGAGCAACGAGACCGCGAAGAGGAGTCCGATCGTCGGCCAGATGCCGATCCACTGCCCCATTCCGAGGATCACGGCGAACTCGGCCACCGGTATGACCACGAGGAGCGCGACGATGACCACGAACATGGCCAAAGACTACGCGGGGGTCGTTCCCGCGGCTTGGCGGAGGCGCTCCGAATGGTTGGTTGACGCCGCCACGGTGTGGTGATGGACTGCCCGCCATCACTGGGTCTCAGGGGGAACGGGCATGAGAAGCGTCTTGGGTCGACTCACGCGCGCGATGGTTGCGGCCTCGTTGGTCTCGGCCGGCTTGTTCGCCGTGGGCACGACGGGATCGACACCGGCGGGTGCGACCCCGCCGCCAGTCGGCCACGTGTTCACAATCGTGCTCGAGAACCACTCGTGGGAACGGGTGATGGGTGCGACCGGCCAAGCCCAGGCGCCGTACCTGCACTCGCTGGAGTCCCAGGGCATCCTCCTCAACCAGATGTACGGCGTCGACCACGCGAGCCTCACCAACTACATCGCGCTGACGAGCGGAAACGCGTCCAACGCCGACACCCGTGCCGACTGCATTGTCCACTACTGCCCGTATCCCTCAGGTCAGGACAACAACATCGGAGACCAGCTCGAGGCCGCGAGTCTCAGCTGGAAGGGCTACATGGAGAGCATGCCTGCGCCCTGCACGCACCCTGCCGTCGTTGGGGGATTCGATCCCTACCTCGGCGTGTACGCGACGCGTCACAACCCGTTCATGTACTACGACAGCATCATCGCGAACCAGGCTCGCTGCGACTCGCACGACGTGCCGTTCTCCGCTTTTCCCACCGACCTCGCCGCCCACACGGTGCCGAACTACTCGTTCATCGTCCCCGACACCTGCAACGACGCGCACGACGGTGGCGTGAACTGCAGCCTCGACGCGGGCGATGCCTGGCTGGCCGCCCACGTCCCCGCGATCCTGAACTCTCCCGAGTATCTCGCCGACGGCATGCTGATCATCACCTTCGACGAGGGCGACGATGCCCGCGGCTGCTGTGGCGGCAACGCTACGGGTGGCCGAGTGAACACACTTGTGCTCTCCCCTTCGATCCAGGCTCCCGGCCGCGACTCCACCGTTCCGTACAGCCACTACTCGCTGCTCAAGACGGTCCAGGGGATCTTCGGCGTGAGCTGCCTGCACCACACCTGTGACGCGAGCACGACCGCACTCGGCGCCGACGTCTTCGGGCCCCGCCCGACGGACGACTTCTCTGTAGTCGTCGGACCATCGAAGGCCACCATCGCACGCAGCGACAACACGGCCGTTCTGATCGCTGCTTCCATCAAGAACGGGGCGCCGGGTCCGGTGAGCCTCTCGGCAACTAGTCCGGTCGCAGGCCTCTCGGCCACGTTCACGCCCGCTTCGATCACCGCGGGCGGCGCGCCGGGGGCGATGCGGGTGTTCACCACCGCCACCGCGCCGATCGGCGAGACGGTGCTGACTGTAACTGCCACCAGTGGCGGTGTGAGCCACCAGATCCCAATGACCGTCGTCGTTCTCGGTGGACCCGAGAACGGCAGCTTCGAAACCGGAGTCCTCGCGCCCTGGACCACCAAGGCGTTGCCGGCCAGCGTCGTCACCGGCGGTCTCGTGGGTGCCAACGCGGCCCGCACCGGGAGTGCCATCCCAGCGCTGGGGACGTCGCAGCTGGTGCAGACCTTGACGGTGCCCCCGACCGCGAACACCCTCAATGTTCGGTACAACCTCACGTGCAGCGGCGCAGGCGACTGGGCCAAGGGATTGCTTCGCGATGTGGTCGCGAAGACCAACGCCACGGTGCTCGCCAAGACGTGCACGACTAGCGGAGCGACATGGGGCACCGCGACCTACAACCTGGTGGCGCTCCGCAACAGGTCGGTGAAGCTCACCTTGGAGTCGCATGACAACGGGCTGGCTCCGACGGCATCCGCACTCTGGGACGAGATCACGATTTCCTAGCGAGATCAGCTGGGGAAACCACGATCCGGGGCGGCTAGAACGTTCCGCCGTCGACAGTGATGCGCTGGTCGGTCAAGTAGCCGGCCGCGTCGGATACGAGGAAGCGGACCACGTCTGCGATCTCCTCAGGTGTGCACACGTGCGCGAACGGCGAACCGGCATCGAGGGTGTGGATGTCGTCGACGCCCATCGCGCCCTTTACCAACCGCCGTCCCATCTCTGTCGCTACGAGACCGGGAGCAACCACGTTCACGTGGATCCCGTTGCGCCGCTCCTCCTTCGCGAGCCCGCGGGCCAGTGCCTCAAGCGCGGCTTTGGCCATATTGTACGGCGCCGAATTCGCAGCCATGTGGGTCGTGGCTGCCGACGAGATCATGATGACGTCGCCCCGCGGGCGCGTCCGCATGCCGGGAACGAGCAGCTTGGTCAGCACGAAAGCCCCCAGCACGTGCGTGCGCCAGACCCGCTCGACCTCAGCGACTTCGGTATTGGTAACCAGTTGGCCCCTACTCGCGATCCCGGCGTTGTGTACGAGGATGTCGACCGCACCGAACAGCTCGAGCGTCTCGCCCGCGATCCGCTCGCAGTCTCCGGTGACATCGACGGAACCGACGAACGCGGCGCTGCGACGCCCGAGCGCTTTGATCGCATTCACCGTCTCGGTGGCGCTGTCGAAATCGCGGCGGTAGTTGACAGCCACGTCGACGCCGTCGGCAGCCAACGCGAGCGCGATAGCCCGACCTATGCCGCGCCCGCCCCCAGTGACCAGCGCGGTTCGTCTCTCGAGTTCGGCCATGACCTTCTCCTAGATCGATCCCGGCGTGGAATCTTCGATGAGCGCGTCGCGACGCTCGGGACGGTTCGGAGTGATCTGAGCCACGCCCGCACGAAGTCGACTCACTACGACGGTAGACACCTGGTTTCCTCTCCCCCTTGGCTCACCCCACCGATACATCATCGGGGTTGCCCAGCCTGACAGACGCGGGCTGACCGACGCCGGTGATGGCCGAACCCGCGCCCAGGCCAGATCTGGCCGGTACTACCGGGCGCGCGATGCCGCGAGCTTCTCGGCTCGGGAAACGAGGCGGGGCGCATCGAGCCGCGTAGCCCACTCGGCCAGGTCTCCCGATGCCGCGCGCCACTCCCATTCGTCGACCGCGCCGACATCGGGGTCGATTCGCAGCGTCGCGAGATTTCGGAAGAGCCCGGCGAGCTCGCGTTGCTCGGCGAGCGTCGAAGCCAGCTTCACGGCACTACGCACAGTCACATCCCACTGGTGTGCGTGCTCGGGGATCTCCTCGATGTGCCCATAGCGATACAGCACCGCCGCCGCCGACTTCGCGCCCCAGCCCGGCAAGCCGGGAAACCCATCGGCGCTGTCTCCGACCAACGCGAGCCAGTCGGGAATCGACTCGGGACGCACGCCGAACTTTTCGATCACACCGGTCTCACCGATGGTGGTGCGCTTGCGGCGATCCATCTGCACGACGCGATCGCCGACCACACACTGGGCGAGATCCTTGTCGGGGGTACAGATCACGACTCGGTCGACCCGGGCATCGCTGGCGGCAACGTGGGCCGCCGCCGCGAGCGCATCGTCGGCCTCGAAATCGACCATCGGCCAGACGACGACCCCCAACGCCCGGAGCGCATCCTCGAGCAGGGGGAACTGACCGAAGAGCTCGGGGTCGATCGCGTCGCCGTTCTTGTAGCCGGCCCAGAGGTCGTTGCGGAACGACGGGATCACGTGGTCGGTCGCGACACCCACGTGGGTCACGCCTTCTTCGAGCAAGCCGAGCACCGAGTAGAGGACACCGCGTACGGCAGCTACCTCCACGCCACCGTCGTCGACGTGCGACGGGAGGGCGAAATGATGACGGAAGAGCTCGTAGGTCCCGTCGACCAGATACGTCTGCACGCCCGGAGCGTGCCACACGACGGCCTCTGCAGGCCCGTCTCGAGCTTGCGGTGCTGTCGGCGCACCCCCCGGCGAGGGGGCGCGCCGACAAACGTCGTACGTGTATCAGTTGATGACTTTGGCTTTCATGATCTGGAACTCGGCGTCGTCGATCACGCCGCGGTCCTTGAGGTCGGCAAGCCGGTGCAGCTCGTCGGCCGGGCTCGACGCCGTGCCCACGGCTGAGCGGATGTAGTCCGTCGCTGCCGCGTTCTGTGCCTGAGCAGCCTCGATCGCGTGCTCATGCATCTTGTGGCCCCGAGCGATGAGATACACGAACACCCCGAGGTAAGGGAGGATGATCACACCGATGACCCAGAGTGCCTTTGCCATCCCTCCGAGGTCGTGGCTGCGGAAGATGTCAGCGAACACTGTGATGAGGATCCAGATCCAGATGAAGAAAAAGAAGAACCAGATCATCGACCAGAGCACTTGGCCCGTGCCGAACTCATTTGCCAGCAAAATGAACTCCCTCAAATATTGGTTCCGAACGCGGAACTGCCAGTCGTGCCCTGGGAACATAGGCCACGCAGGCCCTCAGGCCTGTGACCCGATGAACGCCGACACCCATCCCTACCGACTAGTAGGTAGGCTGCACCCATGACCCCTCCCGCATCCAATGCGCTCATGCAGGAGCTCGAACCCAATGTGCGTGCGCTTCTGGACCGACACCTCGAGACCGCCCGCGAGTGGTTCCCCCACGCGATGATCCCGTACAGCAGGGGCCGTGACTTCGTCGAGGGCGAGGAGTGGTCGGCCGCCGATTCACCCCTTCCCGAGGCAGTGCGCTCCGCGCTCCTCGTCAACATCCTCACCGAGGACAACCTGCCCTACTACTACAACTCGATCAGCGGTTTCGGTGGTTCGGAATCGTGGCAGGAATGGTCACGGCGTTGGACAGCCGAAGAGGGTCGGCACGCCATCGTGATCCGCGACTACCTGACTGTCACCCGCGCGATCGACCCGGTCGGCCTCGAGCGGGCCCGGATGCATCAGGTCAGTGGTGGCATCGTGCCTGACACCGCGTCGGCTGCCGATGGCCTCGCGTACGTAACCCTGCAGGAGCTTGCGACCCGCATCGCGCATCGCAACACCGGCCAGCTCCTCGACGATCCCTCCGGTACCGCGATCATGTCGCGCGTCGCGGCCGACGAGAACCTGCATTTCCTCTTCTACCGCGACTTGGCAACGACCGCGCTCGAGATCGACCCGTCGACCATGGTGATCGCGATCGACCGCCAGGTCCGCAACTTCGCAATGCCGGGCACAGGGATCATCGACTTCGAAGCCCACGCGAAGCTCATCGCCAGTGTCGGCATCTACGACTTCAGCCAGCATCACGACCAGATCCTGGTACCCGTCGTGCTACGGCATTGGAAGATCGCCGAGCTCCAAGGGCTAACGCCCGAGGCCGAGGAAGCTCGCGAGCGCGTCCTCGCGTTCATCGCCCGTCTCGGCAAGATCGCGCAGAGGATCGCAGACCGGCGAGCCGCTCAGCTCGCTACCGCCTCCGCCTGATCGGCTCCAGGGACCGGCTCGTACATCCGCAGGTAGAGGGCGACGGTCGAGCTGAACACTGCGACCGCGCCGGCGATGTGGACGCCCACCAACAGGGGAGGAACGCCGGTGAAGTACTGGGTGTAGCCGACCGCGGCCTGGGCCACGACCACTACGAGCAGCACGGTGATCGCGCGCTGCAACCGGGCCAGCGAGCCGGCGCGGTGGGCGACGAAGACCAGACCGAGCACAGCGGCCAGGAACACCATCACCGCAATCCCGTGGATGCGCGCGACTTCGGGCAGGGCCAGGTCGAAGCGCTTCGCGTGCTTGTCGCCCGCGTGCGGTCCGGTGTTGGTGACGACCGTCCCGGTGACGACGACGATGATGACAAGCGCGAGCAGCGCCCGTCCGTAGTGGACGATCGAACCGGCGACAGCCCTGGACTCCACCGTGTGGTCGGGAATCCCGCCACGGTGGTACAGCACAATCGCGTCGGCGAGCAACACCATCGAAAGCAGGAAGTGCGACATCACCGCAACAGGGTTGAGATGTACGAGAACGGTGATCCCACCGAGCACGATCTGGCCGATCACTCCGGCGACCAACCCGCCCGACAGCCACATCAAGTCACGCCGGCGCGGTCGACGAAGGAAAGCGCCGAGGACGGCCGCGATCACCCCGATGGAAACGAGTCCGGTGAACAGACGATTCGTCGACTCGATCTTCTGGTGCACGCTCGATGCCTCGTGCGCCACAAGCTGACCCGTCGCACAGTTCGGCCAGGTCGGGCATCCGAGCCCCGAGTTGGTGAGTCGTACTGCGGCTCCGGTCACGATGATGATCGCGATGAGGATCGCCGCGACCAACGTGACGCGTCTGTAGGCCGCTGGGGAGACGGTGGAGGGAACGCGGCGCATGCGGACCCGCATCGTAGGTGTCGGACCCGCGCCTAGGCTCACTGACTGTGCGCCGCCCATTGTTGGTCGCTCTGGTGGGCATCGCGCTGATCGTTGCCGCCGTCGTGTTCGCGGCGACCCGCGGCCCCGAGGCCGGGTCGTCTGTGGCGGAGCGAAGGCGAGCCGGCGGGGAGACGCAGCCGGCAACCAAAGAGTCCTCGACGACGACCTCGACCACTCGGGCCCGCCGTGGCAGTGGGGAGCCGGTCGTCTTCGCGTTCGGGGGAGATGTCCACTTCGAAGGTTCTCTGCGAGCCCAACTCGACAGCAACCCAGGCGGGATGTTCTCCCCCATCGCCGGTGAGCTCGGTACCGCCGACGTCGCGATGGTGAACCTGGAGACTGCGATCACCGAAGGCGGCTCGCCCGAGCCGAAGGCCTATAACTTCCGGGTCCCGGCGAGCGCCCTCAACGCGCTGAGGGGCGGAGGTATCGATGTCGTCACGATGGCGAACAACCACGGGGTGGACTACGGGCCCATTGGTCTCGCCGATACCCTGGCCGCCAAGGCCACCGGTGGGCTCCCGATCGTGGGCATCGGCAACAACGCCACTGAGGCGTACGCGCCCTGGCAGACCACGGTCAGGGGACAGCGGATCAGCGTGATCGGCGCCAGCGACGTGATCGACGAGCAGTTTCTCTCGACCTGGGCCGCCACCGACACCCACGGAGGAATCGCGTCAGCCAAGGGTGCCGACCAAGCCCGGCTCATCGCCGCAGTCCAAGCCGCGCGCCACGACGCCGACACGTTGGTGGTCTACCTGCACTGGGGAGTGGAGAGCACAACGTGTCCGTCGTCGCGCCAGGCCGAGCTCGCGCAGGCGTTGGTCGCCGCAGGGGCCGACATCGTGGTCGGCAGCCACGCGCACCGGGTGCAGGGCGGGGGTCGACTCGGTGGCGCGTTCGTCGACTACGGGCTTGGCAATTTCGTCTTCTACAACGAAAGCGGAGAATCAGGTCGCAGCGGCGTGCTCACCGTGACGGCCACAGGTCGCGACATCGACACGTACCAGTGGAAGCCGGCCCGGATCGTCGGGGGAATCCCCCATCTGCTCACCCCGCCCGCCTCCGACGAAGCATCCGCGGCCTGGGACGCGCAGCGGACCTGCACCGGCCTGACCCCGTAAGCGCGGTCCGAGCTCGAACCGGCAGAGTTGGTTGAACCGGCGTTAGCTTGGTCATGTGGCCTACGACGAGTTTTCCCTGTTCCACGAGAACGCCGAGGAGTTCGACATCCCCTGGGCGGGACCACCGGTCGTGCGTCGAGAACGCGTCGCTGTCGACGGAGACCGCTCGCTCAGCGCGCTGGTTTGGGGTGAGGGGCCGCCCGAGATCGTGCTGCTCCACGGCGGTGCCCAGAACGCGCACACCTGGGACACCGTCGGCCTCGCACTCAACCGGTCACTCGTCGCGATCGACCTGCCGGGTCATGGACATTCCGATGGTGGTTCGCAGGGATCGTTCGACCTCAGCGCGAACGCAGCCGATGTCGCCGTTGCGGTGAGGGCCCTCGCACCCGAAGCCGGGCTCCTGGCCGGGATGTCACTCGGTGGCCTCACATCCATCGCCCTCGCGGCGATCGCGCCCGAGCTCGAACGCCGTCTGGTGCTGGTAGACGTGACCCCCGGCGTGAACCGAGACAAGTCCTCCGCGATCACCGCGTTTGTGAACGGCCCGGAGTCATTTGCCGACTTCGACGAGATCTTGGCCCGCACCGTTGAGTTCAACCCCACGCGCTCGGAGGCATCGCTGCGACGCGGCATCCTGCACAACGCGATGCAGCGCGAAGACGGCAGTTGGGTCTGGCGCTACGCCCGCTTCCGGTCCGAGGAGCCGAACGTCGCCGAGGGTGAGCCCCTCGCGGTGCGCGATTTCTCCAGCTTGTGGGACACACTCGGCGCGACCACCATGCCCTTGATGCTCTTGCGCGGCGCGGACTCGCCTGTCGTCGATGATGACGATGTCACGGAGCTTCGCCGTCGCCGACCCGATGTGCGCGTCGAGATCATCGAGGGGGCCGGCCACAGCATCCAGGGCGACCGTCCGGTTGAGCTCGCCGCGCTTCTCGAAGCCGCTCTCCGCGGCTGAGGGCCCGGGCTTGTGGCATCTTCACTCGACGAGCGATACCGAACCCGCAGCCTCTGGCTTGATTCGCTGGGTGACCAGCTAGTGCCTCGGCCCGCGCTCGCCGGCGACATCGACGCCGACGTAGCCATCATCGGAGCGGGCTACACCGGGCTGTGGACGGCGTACTACCTGCTCCGCGCCGATCCCCACCTCCGGATCGCGATCATAGAAAAGGAGATCGCCGGCTTCGGAGCGTCCGGGCGTAACGGCGGCTGGTGTTCCGCCCTGTTCGCGGGTGGTCGTGACGCCATGGCCCGCACCCACGGCCGGGAGGCGGTCATCGCGCTGCAGCGCGAGATGCGCGCGACGGTCGACGAGGTCGGCCGCGTCGCCGCCGCGGAATCCATCGAGGTCGACTTCCACAAAGGCGGGACCCTGACGTTCGCGACTTCCCCGGCCCACCTCGACCGCGTTCGCGCCTCGGTGACCGAGGAGCACCGTTGGGGAGCGACCGACGACGATGCCGTGTGGCTCGATCGGGTCGAGGCGCGTAGCAGGGTCGCCGCCGACGGAGTGCTCGGTGCGGCTTACACCCCTCACTGTGCGCGAGTGCAACCCGCGAAGTTGGCGCGGGGTCTCGCCGACCGCGTCGCCCGAATGGGCGCGAAGCTCTTCGAGAAGACCGCGGCTACTGAAATCGGCATCAGAGAGGTACAGACGACCCACGGGCGGGTGCGAGCCGAAGTGGTCGTGCGCGCGACCGAGGGCTATACCGCGCGCATCGCCGGACTCCGGCGCGCTCTCGCGCCTCTGTACTCGCTCATGATCGCGACCGCTCCCCTGCCACCGTCGTTCTGGGCCGAGATCGGCTGGAACGATCGCGAGACGCTGGCCGACGGCCGTCACCTCATCATCTACGCGCAACGCACGGCCGACGACCGGATTGCCTTTGGTGGCCGGGGCGCTCCGTACCACTTCGCAAGTCGGATCCGTGATCGATTCGATCGCGATTCCGGCACGTTTGCCGAACTCCAGCGCGTCCTTGTGGGTCTCTTCCCCTCAGTGGCCGAGGCCCCGATCACGCACCGGTGGGGCGGCCCTCTCGGCGTCCCCCGCGACTGGATGAGCTCAGTGGGCTTCGACAGAGCGACCGGTCTCGCGTGGGCCGGCGGATACGTCGGCGACGGTGTCTCGACCACCAACCTGGCCGGTCGGACGCTCGCCGATCTCATCACCGGCGCTGACACGCCGATCACTCATCTCCCGTGGGTTGGGCACGGGTCGCCGCGCTGGGAGCCGGAACCGTTCCGCTGGCTCGGGATCAACCTCGCGCTTGCACTTCCTGCAGGCGCCGATCGCGCCGAGTTCCGGACCGGCCGCCCCGCGCGCCTGCGGAACGCGCTGCTCGAACGCCTGACCGGGCACTGACCGCACCGGACCCGACCTCAGCCGAGTTGTTCGGCAGCCTCGCCCAGCTCGTCACGAAACTCGGGATGGGAGATCGCCGCGAGAGCCCGGCCGCGCTCACGCACCGTCCGGCCACGCAGCTCCGCGATCCCGAACTCGGTGATCACCACGTCGAGTTGATGGCGCGGTGTGGTGACGGTCGCGCCGGGCGGAAGCGCTACATCGATGCGCGACACCCGCTTGCCGTGTACCAGCGCCACAGAGGGCAAGCACAGCAACGAACGATCTTCAAGCTCGTAGCCCGACACCGCCATGAAGTCCTCGTGACCGCCGATTCCCGAGTATTGATGCCCGTTCATCGAGTCGGCGGCGGCCTGGCCCCACAGGTCGACCGCGAGCGCGCCGTTGATCGCGACGACGTTGTGGTTTGCCGCGATGATGTGCGGCGAGTTCACGACATCGACAGGGAGGAACCGGACGCCGTCGTTAGCGTCCAACCAGCGGTATAGCTCCAGTGTTCCGGCGGCGAACGTGGTCACGGAGACGCCGGCGAACACGCCCTTGTGCAGGTTTGTGACCTTGCCGGCGCGATGCAATTCCATCAGGCCGGTCGTAAACATCTCCGAGTGGATGCCGTAGTCGCCGCCTTCATCGGTAGCCAGGAGTCCGACCACCGTTGACGGGATCCCGCCGATTCCTGTCTGCAGAGTCGAACCATCTGAGATGAAGCTCCGGGCGTTCCTCGCGATCGCCCGGTCGACATCGGTGGGTTGAGCTTCGTCAAGCACCAAGAGCGGCCGGTCGCTCTCGACGATCACGTCGACCTGATCTACGTGCAGCGCGTGAGGGTGTTCCGGCGGCATGCCCAAGGTCCGCGGGCAGTTGAGATTGCACTCGACGATTAGGACGCGGTCGGGGTCGGCCGCGGCGCGCTGGGCCTCGCCGATGGTCGCACCGGCGTGCAACGACAGGCTCATGTTCCCTTCGCTGTCGGGGGGCGCGGCAACGGTCGCTACGACCCGCGGAGCCAGACGTTCGGCGATGGGGATGAAACGCCGGAAGTCGGCGGGGATGAACTCGACGTCGGCTCCGGAGTCGACCAGAAACCGTTCCGCGGGCCCGAAGAAGCCACTGAGATACCGGACCCCCCTGCGGGTGAACAACTCGTAGAGATCGCCGAGGAGCGCGCCGAAGACGGTGAGATCCTCCCAGTCGTCACGAGCGCCGAGCGCGTGGAGGAAGCCGGGGGGCTGGCCGGGCCCGAGCGGGATCCCGAGCGAGTCCCGGGGGCGCAAGAGCGCAACTGCCTGCTCCATGGTTCTCGCCGCGCGCGCCGGCCCCAGTGAGTGGGCGCGCCCGGGAGATCTCGGGGCCGTCATCAGTTGAGCGATGAACGGAGAAACTTGAGCGTCCGCAGCCACGCTTGCACCGACGCGTCCGAATCGTAGGTGCCGAGCGCATTCGTCTCGTTGGCGAACGCGTGCCCGGTGCCCGGGTACATCGTGAACGAGACGTCTTTGCCCATTTCGCGCAAGCGAGATTCGAGATCGAGCACGGCCGCGGCGGGAAAGAACGCGTCGCCCTCCGCGAAATGCCCGAGCACGGGCGCGGTCAGCCCCGACCAGTCGGGTTCGCCATTTCCGAGCGGCGCGCCGTAGAACGGAACCGCTGCCCCGATGCGCTCGCCTTCAAGCGCGGCGATCACCAGGGTGAGCATCCCGCCCATGCAGAACCCGACAACGCCGACCTGTTGGCCGTCGACGGCCTCTTGGCCAAGGAGGAAGTCGATGGCCGCGGACATGTCGCGAGCTGCGCGGTCGAGCGGAAGCGCGTTCATCAGCTCGGCGGCCCTGTCCATCTCGGTGTGGCCGGCGATGTCGCCGTGGTAAAGATCGGGGGCCAGGGCCACGAACCCCTCCGCCGCGAGTCGGTCACAGACGCCCTTGATCTGAGGGACGAGTCCCCACCACTCCTGTACGACGAGGATCCCAGGACCCGATCCCGCATCGGGAATGGCGAGGTACCCGGCGCCGCTGGTCCCATTCGTTGCGAACTCGATGTCTCCCATAGCGCGCAGAGTACCCATCATCGGGCCCGCCCGCGGATCACGCGCGGGTAACCACCGCGTCGGCGAATCGCCGGAGAAGATCGATCTTCTCAGTGAGCGGCTGGGTGTCGGGATCGCGCGTGTAGGGGTACCGGAACCCAACGACGACGTCCGTCACCCCGATCTCCTCGAGCCGACGAACACCATCGAGCGTAAACGCATCGAGCGACACGACGTGCACCTCGAAAGGCTCCTCGGCTCGACCGGCATCGGCGCGGTATCCGTCGAGCTTCGCGAGCAATTCCGCGAGCTCGTCACCATCGCCTCCTGCGTGGATCCACCCGTCGCCGAGCCGAGCGGCACGCCGCAGCGCGGGGTCGGAATGTCCGCCAACGAGAATGGGGACGGGCTCGGTGGGAGTCGGGCAGATCTTCATTCGGGCGACGTCGATGAGCTCGCCGTGGTGTTCGAACCATCCGCCGGAGCAGAGGCCCCGCACCACCGCGATCACTTCGTCGAGGCGCTTTCCGCGCCCGGCCCATGGTTGGCCCAGCGCGGTGAAGTCCTCCGGCCACGGGCTTATCCCGAGCCCAAGGCGCAGACGGTTCTCCGACAGGACCGCGACGCTGGCGACCTGCTTGGCGAGCAATACCGGAGGCCGAACGGGTGCCTTGATGACGAATGTGGTGAACCGCAGGTGTTCTGTGAGCGCGGCGAGGTACGGGATCAAGGAGAACGGCTCGATGACCGGCTTGTCTTCGATGAACCCGCGGTCGCCGTCGGTCGTGTACGGGTAGGTGGTGTCTGACTCCGCGGGGAACATGATGCTGTCGGGAATCGCGATGGAGTCGTATCCGGAGTCGTCGGCGGCCTGGGCGAGCGGGCCGAGGAACATGGGATCGCAGAACGCCTCGGCGTAGGTGAATCGCATGGTCCCGAGATTACGTGCACCCCCCGCCCCGAGCAGATCGCAGCGCGAACGGCCGCACTTCGGCCTAGCTGGGCGGGCCCGCCCTGACGCGGCCGGCCAGGTCGTCGAACCAGTCGTATTCGGGCCACGCCGACTCCACCAGCCAGGTCGCACCGGCGTCGGCGTACTCGTCAGCCGGGATCCCCGGCGCCCAGCCCATGACAACGTCGTAACCGGGCCGCGCCATCGCCGCGACCATCTCCGGCTCCGACGCCAGGAACGCGGCGATCTCATCGGGTGTGGCGGGCACCTCCGACCCGGAGAGGGGCGTGACACCGTCGAAACGCGCCGCGCGTCTCACCGGTCGGCGGTTCGGCGAGAACGCGGCAACCCAGATCGGCGGGCGCGGCTGTTGGACACATCCCGGCAGCAGGTCGGCGTTCACCTGGAAATGCGTACCGTCGAATCGCACCGGCTCGCCGCGCAGCGCGGTGTCGAGAATGGTGAGACCCTCGTCGAGTCGATCGGCCCTGACGCGGTCGTCGGTCACCTCGCCGAAGGCGCCGAACTCGTCGTCGATGGGCACGCCCAAGCCCACCCCTACGACCACACGACCGCCCGAGAGATGGTCGAGCGTCACGATCTCTTTCGCAAGCTTCCACGGGCGTCGCCGAGCCACCGGCGTGACCAGAGCACCGAGGCGGATGCGCTCCGTCGCGTGTGCGCACGCCCCGAGCACCACCCACGGATCGTGGACCTCTAGTCGGGCCGCCCTCCGAAGGTGGAGGTGGTCCCAGAGGGTGAAGGCATCCCAGCCCGCGGATTCGGCGACCCGGGCCAGCGCGACCAGCTCCCTCGGATCACCGACGTTCGGGCAGGACACTGCGTATCGCATCTCGAGTGCGTAGCACTCCAAAGCACCGCTTGGGAACGCCCACCGGGAATACGCGGGCCGGCAACGGGGTAGACACCTGTCCATGGCCGTCTCGGTGCAAGACGACAGCGAACATTCCCGATATGAGTTGCGCGTCGACGAGATGGTCGTCGGGGTTGTCGACTATGTGCTGAACGGCTCGACGATCGTGTTCTCACATACAGAGGTCGAACCGGACCGGCGCGGTCAAGGCCTCGCGGGCATCCTCGTCCGGGCCGCACTCGAGGACGCGCGCGACCAGGGCCGCAGTGTCGTTGCGCAATGTGAGTACGTGCGCGATTTCATCGAGGCGAACCCCGAGTACCGTCGCCTCCTCGCCCCCTGACGGCTAAGGAACGCCGGCGCAACCTCTTCCAGCAACTACACGTCTCTATCTTTGCGACGGTGACGCGAACGCGGCGCGGACAACGCCCGCCCCCGCCCCGGCAACGGACCAGAATCCGTAGGTTCCGTCGTCGAGCAGCTCCCGGGCCGCTTCCACCACCGCGCCGATCGCGACCAGGCTGAAGCCACTCCCAACCGACACCCGCTTTACCCCGAGCGCACCCAGCTCACGGACCGTCGGCGTGCCGGGAAGCGCGAGCACGTTGACGGGGCGATCAACCGCCGTGACGACAGATCGGATCTCACCCGGATCGGTGATGCCCGGCGCGTACAGCACGTCGGCACCTGCATACTGAAAGGCTTGAAGCCGCGAGATCGTGTCGGCGAGATCGCGACGACCGTGCAGGTAGTTATCGGCCCGCGCGGTCAGCACCACCCGCGCGTCACCGCTGTGCAGCGCGTCGGCGGCCGCGGCGATCCGGTCCGTCGCCAGACCGATGTCGTAGATCGGCGCGTCGGCGCGCCCGGAGAAGTCTTCTACCGATAGGCCCGCGAGGCCTGTCGCAGCCATACGGGAAACATTCTCGGCAACAGCAGCGGGTTCGTCGGCGAACGCGTTCTCGAAGTCGGCGCTCACCGGCAACGGGGTCGCACCGACCAGGGTGGCGGCGTGCTCCACCACCTCGTCGAGGGTGACGGAACCATCGAGGCGGCCCAGCGTCGCGGCGAAACCCGCGCTCGTCGTGGCCAACGCGGCGAACCCGAGGCCGGCCATGAGCTTCGCGGAGCCGATATCCCATGGATTCGGCATCACGAGTGGGGTCGCGCCCCGATGGAGAGTCTGGAAGTGTTCAGCCTTCTCCCGCTGGGTCGTCATGGGGCCACGCTACCCAGCAACGAGGCGTCGGTCCCGGGGTCGTGAATCTCGGGTAGGAAGCAGCGATTCGACCTGAATCGACTCATCCATTCGGAGCTTTGGCGTCGAACGCCATGCATGGTGGTGACAAGCGATCGTGGACGTCCGACCGCTGCCGTCGTCGGTGCCGGGGTCTCCGGGTTGACGGCTGCCTATATCCTCCAGCGCGAGTACGACGTCACCATCTTCGAACGCGAAGATCGCATGGGTGGCCACGCCCACACCCACGACGTAGTGACACCCGACGACCGGATCATCCCGATCGACAGCGGCTTCATCGTCCACAACCCAAAGACCTATCCGAACCTCATCCGACTGTTCGCGGAGCTCGGGGTCGAAACCCAACCGAGCGACATGACGATGTCGGTCAGCTGCGACGGCTGTGGCCTCGAGTACTCGGGTGGCGACGGCATCCGCGGCGTCTTCGCTCAGCCGAGGAACCTTGCCAACCCTGCGTTCCTTGGGCTCCTCGCCCAGGTGACCGGATTCCAACGTCGGGCGCGGCGGTTGCTCGAGACCGGGAGCGATGGCCATGGCGATGAAAGCGACGTCACGCTCGGGGAGTTTCTCGCCGCCGGGCGCTCGACCTCATATTTCGTGCAGCACTTCGTCGTTCCGCTCGTGTCGGCCGTCTGGTCCTGCCCGCCCGACGCTGCCCTTGCCTATCCCGCCCGCTCGCTCTTCGGCTTCCTCGACCATCACGGCGTTCTCCGGGTAACGGGTGCGCCCCGGTGGCGCACGGTCACCGGCGGCTCACGGAGCTACGTCGACCGCATTGCCAAAGAGATCACCTCCACCGCGATCGCCACCCCGGTGCGGTCGGTGCGTCGGATGGGCGACGGCGTCGAGATCCGCGATGACGCCGACCGAAGCCAGGTGTTCGCGCGCGTCGTCGTGGCGACGCACGCCGACCAGGCCCTCGCGCTCCTCGCCGAACCCAACGCGACCGAGAGCGCGACCTTGGGTGCGTTCACCTACTCGCGCAACGAGACCATGCTTCACACCGACGCTTCGCTGCTTCCCCGCAGGAGACACGCGCGGGCTTCGTGGAACTACCGACTCCGTTCCTGTGCCGGCGGTGCGGCCGGCGTGGCGGTCAGCTACTCGATGAACCGACTCCAACGCCTCGACGAGCCGATCGACTACATAGTCACGCTCAACGGCGGGGCAGAGATCGATGAGCACGCGGTGATCGCGCGGATGCTCTACACACACCCCGCGTACACCGCTGAGTCAGTCGCGGCGCAGTCCGACCTCCCCGCGCTCGATGACTGTCGACTCGCGTTCGCCGGTGCGTATCACGGGTGGGGCTTCCACGAAGATGGTTGCGCAGCAGGCGTCCGCGCCGCACACTCACTGGGGACGACCTGGTGACCGCAGCGACCCTTTACCGCACGACCATCAGCCACGCTCGCACCGAGACCGTGGATCACCGCTTCGCCTACCGACATGTGATGTGGCTCGTCGATCTCGACGATCTCCCAACCCTTCCTGCATGGTTCCGACCCCTGCTCCGCTTCGATGCCCGTGACCACCTGGGCGACCAGGAGAAGACGATCCGCGACAACGTCGAGTCGTTTCTCGCCGAGCACGGGATAGAGCTCGAGGGCGGACGCATCCTCATGCTTGCGAACCCGCGCTCACTCGGCCACGCGTTCAACCCGCTCAGCGTCTACTGGTGCTCCGGTAGCGATGGCACCACCGCATGCATGGTCGCCGAGGTGCACAACACCCACGGCGAGCATCACTGCTACCTGCTTCGACCCGACGCGAACGGGGTATCGAGAGTCGCCAAGGAGTTCTACGTTTCGCCCTTCTTCGAGGTCGACGGCGAGTACTCCGTGCATTGCACCGAGCCGGGCGACGATCTCCGGGTCTCGATCACCTTGCGTCGCGGCCCGAGGTTCGAACCTGTCTTCACCGCCACCCTCACCGGGCGGGCCGAGAACCCAGTCCGATCCATCACCGCCGTCGCGCTCCGCCATTCGTGGTCTGCTTGGCGAGTCTCCGCGTTGATTCGTTGGGAAGGGATCCGGCTCTGGATCCGTCGGCTGCCCGTCGTTCCCTGGACCGCGCACACCACACCGACACAGACACCTGTCCTGGAGGAGATCAACCGATGAGCATCGCCAGCGAGGAGTTGTTCACCCCCGCTCCGCCGGCCACCGAGCCGATCGCGGGGCCCTGGCGCGATCTCGGGCCCGCGCCCCATTGCCCGATTCACGCGAGGATTGCCCGTGCGCTGTTGCACCGGGCGGTGAACCGGCTCCCAGTGCGCGTCGAGCTGCCAGACGGCTCCGTGACCGGCGCGGGCACGGCCGGCGACCCGCTCATTCGAATTCGCAGCGAAGCATTCTTCCATCGGATCGGCTCGCAGGGTCTCATCGGCTTCGGCGAGTCGTACATGGCGAGCGACTGGGACACCGACGACATCGAGGCCGCCCTGCGTCCGCTCGTCGAGAACGTCATGAACCTTGTCCCGCAGTGGATGCAACGGCTCAAGCGCTTCTACGTGCAGCACCTCCCGCTAAGCGAGACGAACACCGTTGGTGGTGCGCAACGCAACATCGCCCGCCACTACGACCTGTCGAATGAACTGTTCGGGTTGTTCCTCGACGAGACAATGACCTATTCATCGGCATTCTTCGGCCCCGACGACACCCTCGCCGAGGCCCAGATCCGCAAGATGGAGTGCCTCCTCGACGCGACCGGCGTGCGGGTCGGCACCCAATTGCTCGAGATCGGCACCGGGTGGGGTGCCCTGGCGGTCCGCGCCGCTGAACGCGGCGCAACCGTGACGACGCTGACGCTCTCACGGGCCCAGCAGCAGCTCGCGCGGCGTCGGGTTGCCGAGGCCGGTATGTCGGGCCGGGTCGAGGTGGCGCTCCGTGACTACCGCGAGGTCGACGGGCAGTACGACGCGATCGTGAGCGTCGAGATGGTAGAAGCGGTCGGCGCGCCCTACTGGCCGACGTTCTTCCGGGTGCTCGACCGGGCCCTCGCGCCCGGTGGCCGGGTCGGCCTCCAGGCGATCGTGCTCGAACACGACCGGATGCTCGCGACGCGTGACCAGTACACCTGGGTCCACAAATACATCTTCCCGGGCGGGGCACTTCCGTCGGTTCGAGCGATCGACGAGGCCCTGCGGACCCACACCCGACTGCGCATCGCCGACAGCCACGCCTTCGGTCACGACTACGCGAAGACCCTCGGCCAGTGGAGGGCCCGCTTCGACGCCCACGCCGATGAAGTCGACTCCCTTGGTTTCGACACCACTTTCCGCCGCATGTGGGACTTCTACCTCGCGTACTCCCAAGCCGGCTTCGCGACCGATTACCTCGACGTGGTGCAGCTCCTGCTCACCAGGGACGGTGCCTGAGATGCGTGGCCGGACGAACCATGCCCAGACCCTCGCCAATCCCGTCACGCAATTCATCGGGGCCGAGCTCCCGGTACGCATCCGCGCGTGGGATGGGAGCGAAGTCGGCCCGCGCGACGCGCCGGTAGCCGTAGTTCGCTCCCGTCGCGCGCTGCGCCGACTCGCGTGGAGCCCCGGTGAGCTCGGACTGGCCCGCGCGTACGTCAGCGGCGACCTCGACGTCGAGGGCGACATCGAAGACGGATTCCGGCGGGTCCGTCGGTTCGCTCGCGAGCACGGAACCAGAATCCAGCTCCACCCGCGTGACTACGTCGCGATGGTCGGCGCCGCACTGCGTCTCGGTGCTATCGGACGACGGCCGAATCTGCCCGCATCCGAGGCGAGGGTACGCGGACGTCTTCACAGCCGGGGCCGCGACGCCGACGTGATCGCGCACCACTATGACCTTTCGAACGATTTCTATGCGCTGCTTCTCGACGAGAACATGGCCTACTCCTGCGCCTACTGGACCTCCGACGCGCCCGACTACACCCTCGCCGATGCACAGCGCGACAAGCTCGAGCTCGTTTGCAAGAAGCTCGATCTCCAGCCCGGCATGCGGCTTCTCGATGTCGGCTGCGGCTGGGGCTCGCTGAGCATCCACGCGGCCCGCTTCCACGGCCTGCGGGTAACCGGGGTAACGCTCTCGCGCGAACAGCTCGACTTCGCCCGAACGCGCGCCAATGGCCTCGGCCTGGCCGACCAGATCGACTTCCGGCTCCAGGACTACCGTGACATCGACGACGGTCCATACGACGCCGCGGCGTCGATTGAGATGGGCGAGCACGTCGGCGACGATCAGTACCCCGTGTTCGTTGCCAACTTGCACAGGCTGTTGCGCGACCACGGCCGGCTGCTCGTGCAACAGATGTCGCGCGGGCAGATGTCGGGCCGCCCGGTGTCGCCCGGTGGCGGTCCATTCATCGAGGCCTACATCGCACCCGACATGCACATGCGTCCGGTCGGTGAGACGGTCGGTCTCATCGAGGGCGCCGGTTTCGAGGTGCGTGACGTCGAATCGCTCCGCGAGCACTACGCACGGACGGCACAGGCATGGCGCGCCACCTTCGAGGCGCGGTGGAACGACGTTGTGGCTCTAGTCGGTACAGAGACCGCCCGGGTCTGGCGTCTCTATCTCGTCGGAGGCGTTCTCGCGTTCGAGGAACGCAGCATGGGGGTCGATCAGATCCTGGCGGTGAAGCCCGACCCGTCAGGCGGCTCCGCGATGGCACTGGGCCGTGCAGACTGGCGTTCGTGAGCGGCTTTGCTTTCGGCCATTTCGCTACGGGCCTCGCGCTAACTGCGATGGCGGTGGTTGTGATGATGCTGGTCGCGTGGCTCGTGGCCCTGAAGATCGGCCGGTTCGACGTCGTCGACACCGCGTGGGGACTCGGGTTCGTCCTTGTCGCGCTCGTGAGCTTCATCTGGTCGTCGGGCGCCGGAAACGACAAGAGACGGGTGCTAATCGTTGTTCTCACGGCAGTATGGGGAATCCGGCTCGCGATCCACATCGCGCTGCGGGCACGCGGCAAGGGCGAGGATCCGCGCTACGTGGCCATCTTCGAGAGATCGAAGTTAAGCCCGGCGGTCCACGCCCTCGTGTTCGTCTACCTGACCCAAGCCGTCGTTCTGTTGTTCATCTCGCTTCCGGTGCAGGTGGCCATGTACGAGCCGACCACGATCAACTGGGTGGCGGGGCTCGGGGTCGTCGTCTGGGTTGTCGGCTTCTTCTTCGAGACCGTCGGCGACTGGCAGCTCCAGCGCTTCCGCGACGATCCAACCAGCCGAGGACAGGTGATGGACCGCGGTCTGTGGCGGTACAGCCGCCATCCCAACTACTTCGGCGACGCTTGCGTCTGGTGGGGCCTTTACCTGATCGCAGCGCAAGGCGTTCCAGGGGCGTTGACGATCCTCTCGCCCATCGTGATGACCTTCACCCTGGCCGCCGGCACAGGGAAACCGCTCCTCGAAGGGGAAATGGCGCAGCGACGACCCGGCTACACCGCTTACGTCGACCAGACGAGCGGCTTCTTACCCTGGTTTCGAAAAAGAGCGAGCGCCGGGAAAAGCTGACCGAAACCGACATAGCCGCCCCGGCAGGTGAGAATGTCGACCTATGAGCCCACCGCTGGATCTCGAGTTCCTATTGTCGGCTCCCGACGCCCGCCTGTTGCCGCCGTCCCTCGCCGAGGTCGCGATCATCGGCCGATCGAACGTCGGCAAGTCGTCGTTGCTCAACGCGCTCGGTCGGCGCAAGCAACTCGCCCGCGTCTCCAAGACCCCCGGCCGCACCCAGCTGCTGAACTGCTTCACCGTCGGCACCAAGGCCGATACGACGCTGGTCGACTGCCCCGGCTTCGGATACGCCGCGGTGTCGAAGGCGACGCGCGGCTCCTGGCAGAAGATGATCGAGCGCTACCTGCTCGAGCGGGAGCAGCTCACGATGGTGATGATGCTGGTCGACGGCGCGATCGGGCCGACCAAGCTCGATCTCGAGGTGCTCGACTATCTCCGTGAGAGCTCCCTGCCGCACTCGATCGTCGCGACCAAGCACGACAAGGTGAAATCCTCCAAGAGGGAACGGCGACGGAACGACCTTGCCACGCTGTGCATGCTCGAACCGTCCGATGTCATGTGGGTGAGCGCGGCGAAGAACACGGGCGTAGATCGTCTCCGTGACGTCGTACGACTCTGGCTCGCGCTCCGCTGATCAGACCGCGGTCGGGACCGTGGCGACCCGCGGTGCTACCAGAGGCCACGGCCGATCGCGCTCCACCGACAACGCGACGTCGAAGAGCAGTTCGTCGGCGTGGTGGCGCGCCAGCACCTGCATACCGACCGGAAGCCCGTCGACAGTGCCGGCGGGAATCGACACCGCCGGGTTTCCGTAGATGTTGGAGATGATCGTCAGGCCACCCATGTTCACGAGATCGGGGAACGCACGGCTGACGTAGGCCAGCAACGCGCTCGGGAGCTTCGGCGCCACGACACTCGCCAACCGGGTGCCGAACAGGAACCCCCGGAATGCGTAGAGCGCCGCTGCGTTCGACTTCGCCCAGTCGAGGAAGCTGGTGGTGTCGCTGCTCGTGGCGGCCTCAGCCGAGAAGGCCGGACCAGGGTTGGTCGACGAGATCACGAAGTCGACCTTGGCGAACGCGGCGGCCATGGCCTCGTTCGCCTGGACTCGAAGGCCTTCGGCCACCGCGGCAGTGCGCAGGTTGTAGAGCGACTGCGACATATAGAGCCCGGCTGCGACCTCGTCAGTCATCTCCGACGCACACCCGGGCCACCGGTCACCAAGATCGGCCATCAGGGTCGCCAGGTTTCCCATCATCCATTGCGCCGCGAGGTTCGGAACCTCGATTTCGAGATCGACCGCCACCATTCCGGTCGCCGCGATCAGCGCGGCGGCCTCGGCGCGGAGGTGGTCCTCGACCCCGGGCTCGAGCGTCACGCCCCCCAGGCCGGGCACGATCGCGACCCTCTTTCCCGCGAGCTCGTGGGTGCCGAGCCCGGCTTCGAACCCGGGGTGCTTCGGCAGGCTCGACGGATCCGCCGGGTCGTAGCCGCTGCAGACGTCGTAGTAGCGGGCAGCGTCACGGACCGAACGCGCGAGGTTGCCAAGCACCACGGTGTTCGGACGCATGAACGCATTCGGGCTTCTGGGGATGCGCCCGAACGTGCCCTTCATCCCGAGGAGACCGGTGTAGCCCGCGGGGATGCGGATCGATCCACCCCCGTCGCCGCCGGTAGCCAGGCTCACTAGTCCCCCGGCGACCGCGGCTGCCGAGCCGCTCGACGACCCGCCGACCGTGCGGTTGTGCCGCCAGGGGTTGTGCGTCACGCCGTTGAGCTTGGTGACGCTCACATTCAATCCGCCGAACTCACTCGCCGTCGTCTGGCCGATGGGGACCGCGCCACCGCGCTCCACCAAGCGCCGGACATTTGTTGTCGTGTAGTGCGCGACGCGATCGCGAAAGACGAGCGATGCCTCGGTGCGAGGCCAGCCCGTCACCGACTCGAGCTCTTTGATGCCTGCCGGCACACCACCGAACGGCTTGGAGAGATCCGCGCTAGCGGCGGCCGCTCGCGCTCGATCGGCGTAGATGTTGGAGAAGCAGTTCAGGTCGCTCGCCGCGATCGCACCGAGCGTCGCCTCGAGCTCTTCGACGGGTGTCCGATCGCCGGCGCGGAAGGCGTCGACCAGCGAGCTCGCGTCACCCGACCAAGGGGTATCTGTCATGCATCGATCATGCCACCCCGCCGGCGCGACCCTCCTGCTCGGAGATCCACGCGACGAGATCATCGACCTCGCCGGAACCGACCTCGGTCATGAACGACTCGGCCCACTCGTCTATCTGGCGGTCGGTGAAGCCGTCGGCCCGCAGCCGGGGCCGGGCCTCGTTGCCTAATAGGCGGGCACCCTCGATGGCGCTGGTGGAGTCGGGCACCTCCTCGGCAACGTTCGCGTCGCGGGGTCGTTCGGGGATCACTGGGTCGTCCATCCGGCCAGTCTGACAAACCGACACCGGTACGGTGATGATCGTGGCCCCCAAGATCTCCAGTCGCACCTTCTCACCTGGGGTCGCACGGCCTATCGGGCACCCACGACCGGGTGTCTCCCAGGCATGGGAAGCCACCCACACGTCGCCACCGGTTGTGCTGTTGCCGCCATCGGAGGGCAAGGCCACAGGTGGAGCGGGTCGGCCGTGGCTCGCCGCAAGCATGCATTTCGATCTCGACGCGTCCCGTCACCGGATTATGGCCGCGGCGCGCAAGTCCCTACCCGCTGATCTCACGGAGTCGCCGACGCTTCCCGCGATCGACCGCTACACCGGGGTCCTCTACGGCGAGCTTGGGTATCGAAACCTCGACCGTACCCTGCGACGCCGCATCGACACGCAGGTGATCGTCTTCTCCGGGCTGTGGGGTCTTGTCGCTCCCAATGATCCCATCCCGTGGTACAAGCTGAAGATGTCGGCGAAGGCGCCGCGTCTGGGGCGTCTCGGAACGTGGTGGCGACCCCGCATCGCGCCGGTGCTCGACGCCCACGTCGACCGTCGGGTCGTGTGGGACCTGCTCCCCAAGGAGCACACGACCGCGTGGCCAATCTCGGATGCTCCGTCATTGCGCATCGCGGTGAAGTTCCTGGACGAGGTCGAACGCGGCGGCTCTCGCAAGCTCGTCACAGTGAGCCACTGGAACAAGCTGCTCAAAGGCGCGCTCGTTCGCCACATCGTCACGACACAGCTGACCGAACCCGAGGACCTCGGCGCGTTCCGACATCCACAGGGTTACCGGTATCGGCCGAGCCTCACAGTCGAGGACGGAAACCGCCGCGTCGTTTCGCTGGTCGCCGATCGAACGTAGACAAGTGCATTACCCGTGGTATCGAGAGACCACCTTGGCGTACTCGTAGGGCTGCTGCTCCACCACCCTCACCCTACGGCGCGCTCACCCACTGGTCGTCGCCTGGCATCCTTGACCATTCCACCATTGACGAGGTTCGAGAGCGACGGCGTGGCAGACCAAGACCATCTGGCCGAGCAAATCCGAGCAGCAACCGAGCTCCTGGAAGCGGTCGCGCTCGATCCGTCGGTGCTCGAAGCGCTCTCGGAGCAGGAGCGCATCCGTCTCCGAGTCGCCGCGGGTGACGTCTTCTCGCCCGACGTCGCGTTGCGCCGTCAGACAGTTCGGGCGCGCCAACGCCACGAGCGGGCCGAGAAGTTGCGGCGCGACGAAGCCGCGCTCAGTCAGACCGGGATCCGAAAGCTCCGAGCCAAGCCGGTATTCACGACTCCCAACGTCTTTCCTCCTGATGACTTCGTGCCCAAAGACGTTGACGACGATCGCGCCACCGGCTTCGGTGAGACCCGGCACTGCTATGTGTGCAAGCAGCACTACTCGCAGGTACACCACTTCTACGACCAGCTGTGCCCGGAGTGCGCGACGATCAACTACGCCAAGCGCGCTGAGACTGCCGATCTTTCCGGTCGCGTGGCCCTGCTCACCGGCGGTCGGGTGAAGATCGGCTACCAGGCGGGCATCAAGCTGCTACGCGCCGGCGCGCAGCTCATCGTGACCACTCGCTTCCCGCGCGACTCCGCCGTTCGCTACTCCCTGGAGCCTGACTTCGACGACTGGAGCGATCGCCTCGAGATCTTCGGCCTCGATCTCCGTCACACCCCGAGCGTCGAAGCATTTTGCACCCATCTCGATTCGACGCGACCCCGACTCGACTTCATCGTGAACAACGCATGCCAGACCGTGCGCCGACCTCCCGAGTTCTACCGCCACATGATGGAGCTGGAGACGACTTCGCTCGCTGCTCTACCCGCACCGGCACGCGAGCTGTTGGGCGAGTACGAAGGTCTGAGCGGCTACGACATGCTCGCGGTGAGTCCATCACCGTCCGTCGAGACCGGGCTGACCCCGATCGACGGAATCACCCATGCCGCCCGGTTGTCCCAGGCGTCGCTGCTCCCCGACGACGCCCGGCCCCAGGGCCGCCTCTTCCCGGAGGGAAAGCTCGACCAGGATCTCCAACAGGTCGATCTGCGGGGTCGCAACTCCTGGCGGCTAATGCTGGCCGAGGTGTCAACCGTCGAACTCCTCGAGACCCAGTTGGTCAACGCGATCGCGCCGTTCGTTCTCAACGCAAGGCTCAAGCCCCTAATGTTGCGCTCACCCGAACACGACAAGCACGTCGTGAACGTTTCCGCGGTCGAAGGCCAATTCTACCGGCGGTTCAAGACCACGAAGCATCCGCACACGAATATGGCCAAGGCCGCGCTCAACATGATGACGCGCACCTCTGCCACCGAGTACCACGCCGATGGCATCCACATGAACAGCGTCGACACCGGTTGGGTCAGCGATGAAGACCCCGTAGGCATTGCCGAGCGCAAGGCCGCCGAGCATCGGTTCCACCCTCCACTCGACATCGTCGACGGAGCCGCCCGTATAGTCGATCCGATCATCTCCGGCTTCAACACCGGCATCCATGTCTACGGCCAGTTCCTGAAGGACTACCGACCCACTGACTGGTGAGCCGCCATCCCCACCCCCGTTCCGGTCATCTCCCCGCCGCCGGAGGCGGCGGATTCCTGACCAGAACGATCGGGTCCTAGGGTGAATCGGGCGGAGCTGCCGCAACTCCCGGCCTCACATCGGAGACGAGCATGCGCACCAAAGCGACAGACCTTCTCGGCATCGATCTCCCGATCTTTGCCTTCAGCCACTGCCGTGACGTTGTGGCCGCGGTCACCAACGCGGGCGGGTGCGGGGTGCTCGGCGCAGTCGCCCACAGCCCCGAACAGCTCGACATCGACCTTGCCTGGATCGAAGACGAGGTCGGAGGCAAGCCCTACGGCATCGACCTGCTCGTCCCGGAGAAGTTCGTGGGCGCCGACGAAGGCGGTCTCGATCGAGAGGCCCTTGGCGCGCTCCTGCCCGCGGAGCACAGAGCATTCCTCGACGACCTCCTCCGCCGCTATGACGTCCCGCCTACACCCGACGGCATCTCGTTGGGGCAGGGAATCGGCGGGATGCGCGTCGACCCGAAGAGCATGGCGCCCCTGCTCGATGTCTGCTTCCAACGCAGCCCCGCGCTGGTTGCGTCTGCACTCGGCCCGCCGCCGGCCCACTTCGTAGACCGCGCCCACAAGGCAGGGATACCCGTCGCCGCGCTCGCCGGTTCCGTCGAGCACGCGCGGCGTCACGCGGCCGCTGGTGCAGATCTCATCGTCGCCCAGGGCACCGAGGCGGGCGGTCACACGGGGCTCATCTCCACCATGGTGCTGGTACCCGAGGTGGTCGATGTGGTCGCGCCGTTGCCGGTGCTTGCAGCCGGCGGGATCGCCCGCGGCCGTCAACTCGCAGCAGGTCTGGCGCTCGGCGCCGACGGTGTGTGGTGCGGCTCGGTGTGGCTGACCACCGAGGAGGCCGAGACGCCACCGGAGGTCAGAGAGAAGTTCCTCCTAGCGGGACCAGGCGACACTGTTCGCTCCCGTTCCATGACCGGAAAGCCTGCGCGCATGCTGCGCAGCGCGTGGACCGATGAGTGGGAACGCACCGACGGCCCGGGTCCGCTTCCGATGCCGATCCAACCTCTTCTTGTCGGACCCGCGTTGCAACGCATCTACCGCGGTGCGGCGACCCAGGGATCCGGAGCGAACCAGTTGGCCACGTACTTCGTCGGTCAGGTGGTCGGTTCGATGAACACGGTGAAGCCGACCCGGCGTGTGGTGCTCGAGATGATCGAAGAGTTCATCGACGTGATCCAACGCCTCGACAATCTGGTGCACGCCGAACCGTGACCTGAGCCCACCCGTTGGGTGCCAGGGGTCGCTCCCGGTACGAAGTCCGACGTGGGCTACGACCTGGTCGTCACCGTGCGGCGAAGCATTCCGGAATCCACGCCCCGAGCTTCGAGCGGAGACGTGGGCCGGCCTCGGTCAGGAGATGCCCGGCACCAGGGAGGATCTCCACCTCGCCGTGACCCACGAGCATCTGCACGATCGTCGACGTCTCCGGGGCCAGGAGCTCGTCCCTGTCGCCATGCAGCAGGAGGAGCGGCACTCTCGCGTCCAGCACGCCCGCGTCCTCGCACCCGGCTGACTGCGTCGACAGCGTGACGATGCCGGCGCAATGCTCCCCCAGCACCATCCCCGCCTGAATCGCGACGGCGCCTCCGAACGAGTGGCCGATCGTTACGAAGCGCGTCGCGCCGGTGCGCGACGCGAGGTCGGCCGCAGCTGCGACGTCGTGGACACACCGCCCGATGTCGTTCGGCTTCCGATAACCGATTCGCATCGTGGCGATCCCCTGGGCACCGAACTGCACGCCGAGGTCGTGGTACAGGCCATCAGCCGGGCCGAGCAATCCACCCATCGCGCCGCCCGACATCAGCACGACCGATGTCGCGTCATCCGGGCCGTGCCAGAGGATGGTGAGCAGACCCGTCAGCGTGTAGATCTCGAGGTGCCGCATCCCCGGAGCGACGACGACCTCTTCGCTGGCCAGCGCGTCCAGCAACTCGAGCGGCGAACGAGCTTCGGGGGCGCCCATGCCCGGGAGGGTAGACGAGCTCAGCCGACGAGCCCTCAGCCCACGAGCCGTCGGAGCAGACCGGTGTCGACGTCGTAGACGAAGCCCGCGACCGTGAGCCCCGGCGGAAGCAACGGGCAGGCTCGGATCAGCTCGATGTCGCGACTCAGAACGCGTTCCTGGTTGTCGATCGGCAGGAAGTCCCAAGCAGCGGCGTCGGCGTTGCGCAGGCCACCGATCGTTGTGCGCAGGTCGTCGTTCGAGACCCCCTCCAAACGGCAGGCCGAGTGCTGCACCACACAGACTCGATCGACGCCGAGGAGGTTGACGGCAAGCACCAGTGTTCGCAGCACGTCGTCTGTGACCCGCCCGCCGGCGTTGCGTAGGATCTTGGCGTCGCCCGGAACGAGCCCGAGCATCGCCAACGGCTCGATACGCGAATCAATGCAGGTGAGCACGGCCAGGCCCTTGGCGGCAATGGGTTCGAGCCCTGCCAGTCGGAACGAGTCGGCGTAGGCGTGGTTGGCAGCGAGGACGTCGTCGAACATGGTGCCATTCTGTCCGGTCGCGCCCCCCAGCGCTCCATCGCGACTTCACCTGTTGCTCGAGCCGTGAGAGGCTCCCGACCATGGGGTCCTCACGCCGTTGACATCATTCGCGCCCTGGGCCGAGTACCAGTCCCGCCTCGAAAGCATCGGCGGTGTCGCGCTGCTCGTGACGCGCGCCGACGCCGCGGCGGCCGTCGCCGGTCACCAACGCATCACCGTCTACCAGAGCGACGCACCATTTCCGAGCGTGTTCCTTCCGGTCGCGGGTCTGCCCCACGTCTGCACCCCCGACCCTGATGGCGCGATGCACCTTCCGGCGGATCATGTGCATCCCATACTTTTCGACACGGAATCGCTCGCCCGCAGACTTCCCAACTGGCTCGGCGACGCCGCCACCGGACCGGTCTATGTGGATGTCTGCTCGCCCGGCGGTTACGAGAAGCTTCGGGCTGGACTCCCGAATGCCGAGCTGTTTGACGCGGCTGCACTGCTCGGCACGCCTTCACCGCAGATCCCGACGGAGGCGCCACGCGCCGAGATCGCCTCAGCTCGCCGCAACCGGTTCCTCCAGGCCGCGGATCGACTCGGCGTCGACGGCTGGCTTCTCCAGACACCCGAAGCAGCTCGGGCCGCCGGCGAGAAAGAGCTCGCGCACCTCGATCCAAACGTCCTTCCCGAGACGGGGCGGATCGCGATCGATCGCGTCTCGCTCGGCGATCTGGCGAAGCTGCGCGCCGCGCGCCCGCGGGTGGAGTGGGTCGACGCCGGGCCGGTCGTCGCCGCGGCATCTCTCCCCCGCACAAGCGCAGAGCTCGCCACGTTGCGCGAAGGATCGATGCGTACCGAACAGGCGCTGACGGCCGCGCTCGACCGCATCGAAGTGGGGATGACCGAGCGACATGCCAGGGAGATGCTCCGCGCCGAGGCTCGCTCTCTCGGGCTCGACGCCGACCATATCGATCACGTATGGCGAGTGCTCCCCCACACCCGCGCCGCAGCTCCGTGGTTGCGGGGCGACTGGATCGGACACGCGCCTTGGAACCAGATCACCCGCGACAGACCGATCGCGATCGGCGACCATCTCGGCGTCGATCTTGGCTTCTGGTTCGAGGGAGCTATGACCGACGTCGGCTGGACACTCATCGTCGGGCGGGAGCCGACCCGGGACGAACAGACTCTCGCCCGCCGGTGGCTCGACGTCGCCGACCGGGTGACCGACGCGATCAGGCCGGGCGCGACCGCCGCCGATCTGCGCGCGGCCGCGCTCACCGGCTGGACCGAGACGCATCCGCCGTGGCCGTTCGGCCTCTACGTCGCGCACGGCATCGGCTTCGCCGGCGTCGAACTGCCGCTCGCCGGCACCGATCTCGGGATCCCGGCGGAACGCCACATGCCCGTCGCCGAAGGCCAGGTGATCATGATCGAGCCCTACATCTACGACGACGGTGTCGGCGGCTATCGCGCCGAGCGTTGCGTGCGCGTAACCGCCGGCGGTGCCGAGATCTGGACCGAACTGCCGGTCGAGTCGTTCGGTCGGGTCGGCTGAGGTACGAACCTCCCCTCTTCGCCGGTTCATTTCCCCTCTCGGCGGGCTTCATCGCCGCGCCGCCGGACCCGAGTGGCGCGACTCGTTGATGCCGGTACCCCCAACTACGCTCGGCTGCGTGAGTAGGAGCAGGTCGACGTACTGGGTCCTCGTCTGTCTCGTCGTGTTCGCCATCTCCGTCGGCGTGCTGACCATGCACGGGCTCGACACCGTCGGGCCGGCTGGAACGATGCACGACGTCATGAACGCGAGCGTCCGCTCCGTGGATCGTGCTCCTGCACAAGCACCCGGAATGGGTTACCACGACCTCGCCCCCTGCCTCTGGCTTCTGGTGGGCGGCATTGCGGTGCTCCTGGCAACATCATCGACGATGCGACCACGCGCGGCTTCGCTCGTAGCCGCGCTCCGCGAGTCATCAACAAACGGCCGGGCCGAACCACGCGGCCCGCCTTCAGCTGTGCGTCTTAGCTTGGTCGGTGTGTTGCGGCGTTGAGGGCGAGCGCGCTCCTGCGCGCACCTCGATACCAATGAGCAGCACGTCACACTCAGACGTCTACCGAAAGGAACACTTCGTGCGCAGAATCACCGCGCTCCTCGCACTCATCCTCGGAGCGAGCCTCCTGGTCGCTTGCTCCTCCGACAACAACGCGAGCAAGCACCCCGACATGAACAAATCCAACTCGAGTGGTGAGATGGATAGCCGGCCCATGATCGTCGGGGCTCCCGAGATAGCGGTCTCGGCCAATGCACTTTCCTTCACCCCGAAGGAGATCACACTCAAGGCTGGTAGCGGTGTCAACATCGCGCTCACCGCAGGTGACGTCGAACACGACATGTACGTGAAGGGCGTCGGCCACGTCGCCCACGCGCCGAAGGGCAAGACCGTGACTGCCGGCCTTCAGATCGACAAGGCCGGGAGCTATCCATTCTGGTGCACGGTCAAGGGCCACAGGGCCGGCGGTATGGAAGGCACCATCACCGTCACGTAGCCGACACCCGAGGGTTTCCCCTGCCGCACCCGGCGGTAGGGGAAACCGGCACGGCCAACACTCGCCGGCTCAGCTCGCCGGCGGAGTTCCCTTCCAGATGTACGCGAACATGATGCCCATCACCCCGGCTCGCGGCATCGCGTTGTCGTAGCGGGCGGTCAGTGTGTAGGCCTGGCCCGCGCTGACGGAATCGTGGAGCACACACGACGTTATCGACGACGGGAAGTCCATCGGCTCCGGCATGTCGTAGCGCGCGGTCGAGGTGCAACCGACCTGGCCGTTGGAGCTCCGACGAACACTCACGTCGAGCCCACCATCGTGAAGATGGCCGGCCGCATAGACAGCTACCCCGCTCCAAGGCGCAGTGATGGTGCGCGTCTTCGTGTAGACGCTTCCAGGGCCACCGGTGCCGGGAACGTTGAACTCCGCGTTCGTGCCACAGCCGGTGACGTCCATGAAGAAGGGCGTGACCGGTCGCGAGGCCGAGGGATCACTGGCGGGCACATAACCGATCTTGTACTGGATGTAGACACTCTTCGCGCTTGCCGACATGTTCATGATGTGCCAGAGCGCGTTCCAGTTGTCGGTGGCGTTGGTCACGTATGCATACGAGCCCCACAATGCCAACGGGGTGCGCTCGGCGCCCGAACCGGTGAAGCGCTCTGTCTCGCCTGGGCAAATCGGTGAGGTGCGCGCCGCGTTCATCAACAAAACGTGATGAAGGTGGGCGTCCATGCGCGGTACCGGGGTCCCCGACGCGTCCACGAGATCGAAGCTCACAAACTTGATACCGATGTTGCCCGCTGGTCGCGGAATGTTGGCCTGGGTCGCGTTGTTCTCGGAACCGGGCTGACCCATCGCCGCGAGGTTGAACGGGCCGATGCGATACGTGCCGGTGATGATCGGCGGTGCGGCGGTGCTGACGCCTGTCAGTGGGGCGCAGGCAGCCCCTACAAGCGTGGCCATCCCGACCAACGCAATGAGACGATGGCGGCGCAACAGACTGATCATGGCCAATCCCCCAGCTCACCCACGAATGTTCTTGCTATGCCTACCCGGGTCGGACTGCGCCGCTCGGGCTGCCGTAGATCGGGCCTTCCTTGACAAAGCTACCGGTCTGCGGGGCGTAGATCACGGTGCCGCCCCCCTCATACATCGCCACGTGGTCGCTGCCTCCCGGGCCCCAGAACAGCAGGTCTCCCGGCTGTAGGGCATCGAGAGGGACGCTCGGGAACATCGCCATCTGAGCGCCAGAGTAGTGGGGCATCGAGACTCCCCCGGCCTCCCACGCGCGCATCGTGAGGCCAGAGCAATCGTAGGCATCGGGCCCCGCTGCGGCGTATACGTACGGCTTGCCGAGCTGTGCCCTGGCAAACGCGATCGCAGCCGCTGCGCCACCCGACGCAGACGGCAGCGGACCAGACCATACGCTCCCACGGTCGCCAGAGGCCGGTGAGCGGTCCCGGGCCGGCCGAGGTGCCGTCATCGCTTGAGCCCGCGCAGTCGCTTCCACCTGCTTGCGTTGCTCTTCTTGCGCGACGAGCGTTGCCAGTTCGCCCTTCACCTGACCGAGCAGCTGCGCTTGCTTCCCGTTCGCGGACTCGATCTCGCTGCGTGATGTTTCAATCTGTTGCTTTTCAGTCTTCGCCTGGGCGATCGCGGACTCGAACTCCCGCTTCCGAGCATCGAGCTCTTCTTTGGCGTTCCTGAGCTGATCGACCAGCTTGTTCTGGCTGCTCGCCGCCGCCGATGCGTATTTCGATCGGGCAGCGAACGCGCGCGCATTAGAGACATTGATCGCGTCGAGCGGAGACTGACTGCCCGCACCCTTGTACACGTTCAGCGCTCGATCGCGCAGCAGAGCTTTCAGCCGAGTGGTCTCGGCCTTCGCTGCGTCGATCCGCGCCTGGGCATCGGCGCGAGCTGCAGTCGCCTGGTCGAGGCGATAGCGAGCGCCGTTCGCGGATTCGGAGAGCGAGTCGATCTTGCGCCCGTTCGCGTCGATCTCCGACTGCAGCTGTGCTGCTTGGGCTCGCTTGTCGTCGACTGGAGCAGCACCAGCGCTGCTCAGAGGAACGAGCGTCGCTGTCAATGCAACAGACAACAGAATGGGTACCAGCCGTGTGGGCCGGAGGTTCATATGGGGACTCCCTTTGGCGACGCCGCGGTCGGTCCTTGCTGAACACGGTCCGATGACGGTGCTCGTCCATGCTGACCCGCGCACCAACCATCTCGTGGAGGCGCAGGGGACCCCATGACACTACGGGATCTGCCGCTCTGGATGCAACTACCTACCCGGAGGACCTGCTCAGGACGACCCTCGTCGCCGCGCTAGAACGTGCCAAGCGAGACCAAGAGAGCAACGAGGGAGATCGGAACGCCGAAGTCCCAGATGAGGATAAGCGTGTTGTTTGGCGCGTAGTTCTTTTTCCGAACGATCTCGAACAAATGGTTGACTCCGGCGAGGAAGAGAAACGACACGATCGGCAATGACACTGTCGCCATCGCGTCAATTCCGTGGTGGACAGCGTAGAAGCACGCTCCGCCGAGGCCGAGCGATACCGCCGCGATCTCGTACTGGAAACCGTTTGTCTTCCACCCGATGGATGCTGCCATGCTCTTTGCAAAAACCGAATGCATGACCGAAGAGAAGAGGAACACGAAGCCGGCGAAGTAGAGGATCCATCGCAGATCTGACATGGCTGTTGCTTCGCCCGCAACCGCGCCCGGCGCGGTCGAACCGCTGAGAGCGAAGGCCCATGCGATGACGAGTAGGGACGGCAGCACAAGAGCTGATCCCTTTTTGCTCATGGTGTTCGACTCGTCTGGTTGTCTCGTGTCTGGTTCAGTAACAACAACCGCCATTAGGACCCCTACCTTCTGTCAGAACGGTAGAGGAAGCATCGACAGCCGGGGACGGCTGCTTGAGTGCCGTCGGCATCGCAATCTCTTGCCAGCGACAGCGGCACCGATCAGTGTTCGAATCCCTTCTGATCGGGGTCTTCGGATTCGTCGTCGTGGGGCGCGGACTCACGCCAGTGATTGACGCCTTCGCTGATGGCGAAGCCCGCGACCAGGAGGGCGGCGGCGGCGTCGGCCCACCACCAGCCGAGCCAGGCGTTGAGCACCAGCGCGCTGAGAATGCCGACACTCAAACAGCCGTCGAGAAAGGTCAGGGCGGCCTCGGCGTGCAGCGGTTCACTGCTGAGCCCGTCGGCGGTGACGCGCTTGAGTCGGGCGAGGCCGAACATGGCAACTGCGGTGAAGGCCAGGTAGGCGACACCGAGGGGCGAACTGTCGGGCCGATCGCCGCGTATCAGGCCGCGAAGACTGACGACCACCAGGAACGTGGCGAGAACCCAAAAGGCCGCGGCGATCAGCCGGAGCGAGCGGTGCACTCGTCGGTCCCCGGGGTCGTGACGGTCATCTCGAAGGCTTCGAATCACCACTGTCGAGGCGAAGATCTCGACGACGGAGTCGAGACCAAAGGCGATCAGCGCAAGCGAGCCGGCCTGCAACCCCAACGAGATGGTGACCACCACCTCCATCGCGTTCCACGCGTTGGTGGCCCACTCGAGGCGGAGGCCGCGTCGGCGCAACTGCTCGGGCGTCGGGCGCGTCGTCACCTCACCATTGGGGCACAGCAGTCCTCGTGGCCGCAAAGCCGCCGCGCCGGCGCGGTCTCCGGGTATCCGGCTCGACCGGCAGAATCGCGCTTGAGCTCTTCACTCCGCCTGCGTGAACCGAGGCCCCGTGATGTTGTTCGCGCCGCCGGTGTGGCGGGCGCACCACTGCCCTAAGATTCGGCGGTGCAAGGTGTCGACCGGCGGCGATCCGTGCAGCCAACGTTTCGGCGTCGCGCATTGATCAACACCGACGTGCTGGTGGTTCTCGTGTCGGGCTGCACCGGTCAACTAGTCCGACGCCGCGCGATCCGAAACGCTGGCCGTTTGCCGCGACGTCAATCTGGAACATGCCGATTGGCGTTCGTGCAGGAGGACCTGACGCACCCGTCGTCGAAAGACATGGCCACCATCGTCTCCCACCTCGCAGTTGTCGCCAACAACCGCCCTGACGCAGTTGGAACGCACGAATCGCCGCCGTCCCTCGGGATGTCACAGCTGGGTCAAGTAGTGCGCGACACATGCCGAACCTCACCTTGTTCAGTACGCCATGGCGTCGCGCGGGATTCCGGGGGAGCAATGACGGACACCATCGCAAGGGAAGTGGCCCTTGACCACGAGGTCACGCATTCCTCGTCGTTGCCGGCGACCGCGGCAATGTTGCTGGGTTACGTCTTCGGCGGACTCGGATTCGTCCTCGCCGGTCGGGAAGCGAACGCGACCGAGGCCCTGACACCGGTCGTCCTCTGGTCGGTCGGCGCGCTGGGCGTGATCTCGTTCGTGCGACACGCGCTGCTGCATCGCAGTGACGCGGTTCGTATGGGATGGGACCTCGGACGGCGCAACAACTTCCAGATCGAGGTCGGAATGGCCAACCTGGCGTGGGGACTCACTGCGCTCGGCGCCATCGCCTTCGACTGGGGAGTCAACGCGCAGGCGGCCATCACGCTCGTGTTCGGGATCTATCTGCTGCAGGCCTTCGCGCTCCATGTCGTCTCTACGGTCGATGGTTCCGAGGGTCGCCATGGCGCGAAAGCTTGGGGCCCCACGTTCGCGATGCTCGCTCTCGCACTCGCCTTGGGCTACTACGCGATCGCCGCGTTGAACCAGGCTTGAGGGTTGCCCGGACGTTCCGGACCACCTGAACGTGACCACCACGCAGCGCCTCGCGTCGCGTCGGTCGCGTCGACGAGCCGCACATCACCCGGCAAGGTGCGCGCAGCGGGAGGGCGCGCGATGCCACGCGTGTCACCAACGATGGCGAGCAGCGACGCCGACTCAGTTGCGCGGCAAGAACATCCGACCGCAGCTCGGGAGGCAGGGAACGGGAACCCGGCGCGTCATGTGGCAACAGCGTGACGACCCCCGACAAACGCGCCGGTCTGTTGGGCTATTGGGGCTGGCTATTCCGTCAAGATGGGGCGTGTTCAGGTTTTCGCCGGTGCGATACCTGAAGCCAGGCGGCCTTCGTGAGCCCACGAGGCCAGATCGGGAGGTGCGAGCGCCTTGACCGCCGTGTCGTAGTCGGCGAGGTCTTCCTTCGTCGCCCTGGTGCGCCATTCGCCGAAGCCGCCGGCACGGAAGAAGGCTTGGTCGTCCCGCCAGATTGCACCGGCGTTCGGGGCGACATCGCCAGCGCGAGCACGCATGCGATCGAGCGACGCTTCAAGCGCGAGATCTCGGGCCTTTTCAATACCGAGATCGAAGCCGAGTGCTCCTCCGAGGCGTTTGAGCTCTCCGGGCAGATCCGCCGTGTAGTCGGCATAGTGACACATGATCACGTTGTCATCATGGCGGCGCTGCCATCCGGTATCGAGGTGGTGCATGACGACCGCCAGATTGACCACGCCGGTGTTCTCGCTGTCCCTCACGAACGCGCGAAACCGTTCGGCGGGGTCGTCGCTAATGGCGGGTCGCTGGGGCAGCGTGTCGAGGTCGTCGTTCCCGATTGCCTGCTCCCGCAGCGCGAGCACGCGTTCGAGATCCATGTTGTTCCAATGGTGTTCCCACGAGACCATCAAGTCGCGAGGATCGCGACCGACTACGACGAAGGTGACGTCGTCGCGCCATGGGAGACCATCCAGGGGCGTGTGGGTCTTGATGAAGCGACGGTGGGTTTGCGCCCGGTAGATCCCCAGTACCTCGTCGAGATCCCGAATGGTTTGGTCCAGCCACGGCGAGATCTGACCCAGCGGCAGCGGAAACACCGGACCGTCGAAGATCAGCAGAGCGCACAACATTTGCGTCCACGTGGTGCCGCACTTCGGCGGCGTGCTGATCACGATGTCGTCCGGCCGGAACTCGAAACCGTCCCATCTAGCGTTGTCCGAGATCAACGACCGGTACCGCACTGCCATGACGTGCGACTCTCACACCGACTGCCGTGCACTGTCAAGCGAGACTGCAACGAGCCGGATAGCTGGTCGGTTCAGCTCGCAACAAGTCTCGAGGCACCGCGCGCCACGAAGCCGGCCACGCAGTTGGAAGCCGTCGCCGCTGCGCTGCTAGCAGAGCCCTTCGTCGTCACCACGAGAGAGTCCGTGGTGGTCGGGGTCGAGACGTTGGTACGCGGCACGGCCCAACTCTGCGCGCGGGGTACCTGACGCTACGGTCTGGACGTTGTGGTTGGCGATTGGCTACGCGGGAGGTCCGATCATGCCGAGCGATGATGCCTGGCGCGTCGTCGACGAGGGCTGGGGAAGACGAGCGGTCGACTTCGCGACATTGAGCGAGCCTGCCAATTGTCGGGAGTATGTGTCGCTCCATTCGCACCTGCAGATCAGCCCGACCGACCGAGTGTTGGACGTGGCATGCGGGGCCGGGTTGGCCGTCGAGCTGGCGGCAGCTCGAAGCGCTGTTCGATCTCATGGGCAACGCCATCCGACCCGCGTCCCTCACGTTCCGTCAGCGGTGACATTCAGATTTTCGCCATCACCTTCTTCGTCGCCATCCGGCTCGCGTTATCCACCGTCAATGACGCGCTCGGCGCACGACCAGATCGGGCGCGACCGCCCGCAAGGCCTTCAACTGGCGACGCCCCACTCCTTGTCCTCGTGCTCGATCGCTTCCGCGATCGCGTTCGAGGCAAGCGTCCGTGAGCTCTCGGCCACCAGATGCGTCGCGCTTCTTGGGAGTGCTCGTCAGTCGGGAGTGCTCCGCGGAGCACGATGTAGCGCGACCACGCTCCCTGGCCATTCCTCAGCGACAACGAGCGACAGGTCGCCTACGCGAGGATCACTCGTGAGGCAGGGCTCGGCGACTTAACCTAGTGCCGGAGGAACTCGCGGCTCTGAAAACCGACCGGTGTTGCGCGGCGAGTTTGGCCCCCGTCGCTACCCGGAGTCCCTTGGGTCATGAGCGGTTCGCCCGGGCACGATCCTGCCCTACACTTGGTGGATCGATCAGTTCACCAAGTGAAGGGGTGAGGCGATGAACGCCAACACGTTCCGAGTTTCCGCCTCGGGTCAGATGAGCCTCCCAGCTGCTGTCCGTCACCGCTGGAAGCTCGAGCGAGGAGGCCAGGTCGACATTCTCGACCTCGGATTCGGAGTCCTGACGGTTCCAGCGGGTAGTGCCGACCGGCTGCTCGACGGAATCCTCCCGGCGGACACGCACTACGCCGCTGTAGCCGCTGAAGACGATCCCGATCTCGCGACGACGTGACGGTGGTCCTCGACGACCATCTGCTCCGCGACTGGATGGCACGCCGAGACGAGAGCCTGGTCGAGGCGATCGCCGACGAAACAATGGCCACCACCAATCTCTGGTACGCCCGACTGTGCAAGAGCGCGGCGCGGGCATCAGGGCTGGCACAGCTTCGCGACTGGAATGTCGCGCAGCGGCAAGCGCTTATCGCCGAGCTCGTCGCGCTGCCCCAAGAGATCGTTGTCGTGCCGATGCGACAGCTCGCCTGGAAGATGGGCCAGCTCGCCGCCGACCGCAACGGTCTCTCGACGCTCGGAGCGGAAGCAGTCGCGGCTGCACTCGAGTTGGACGCCCGCCTCCTCGTGTCGTCGCGAGACGAAGGGCCGGGCATCCGGCGCTGCTGCGCGACGCTCGGCGTGCCCTACGACACTCTCGATCGCTGACGCGTCAGCTTGCCTTGGTGTCGGAGGAACGCACGGTCACGATTGCCGACGGGTTGTGCTGACTGTCGAACTGGAACTCCTCGCGCCGTAAATCGGCGCGACATGACTTGCGACGCAACGCACTTCGGTTGACGGTTCACCGCCGGAGGGTTCGCGCCTGCTGGAATCGAAGTGCGCGAACGCTGAGGCCGGCTACCTCGGTACTTGATCAGGCGACCCCATCGAGCAGCGCGAGGAACTCCGCCGGCGAGTACACGGGAAGGTCGGCAGCGAGACCCAGGAGGTGACGGTCGCCTGAAACGATGGCTGCCTGCGCGACTTCACCAAGCACGATGAGGTAGTCGTCGCCGGGATCGGGAGAAACCTTGCTGGGTGGTTCCTGAGGATCATTGGTCATCCGCGCCTCTCGGCTGAGCATCTCGATGAGCTCCTTCGCCTCGCCTGCCTCGATGCGCCTACGGAGCTTGGGGTAGGCCAGAGCACGGTCGAGCTCGGTGAGCAGTGCATCGGAGGCAAGCAGCTCGAAGGCTCCGTCGAGCCAGGCGCGAAGCACTCGGGCCGGCGTACCGTGCGGTGCGAGCAGCGCGGAGATGAGGACGTTGGGGTCGAGAACCGCTCGCACCGCTAGCGCGGGCGATGGCGCGTCGCGTGCTGGGCCTCGACGGCGAGCTCGAGCGCGTCGCCTTCACCGAGATCGTTCCGAGCCCACATCCGGTCGAGCAGGTCGAGGCCAAGGTCTCGGCGGAGAGCTTCCTCGATGACCTCGCCGTCGCCCTTCCCGGTGCGCGCCGCACGTACCTTCACCGCGCGCAGCACCTCCTCGTCAATGGTGAGGGTCGTGCGCGTCTTTGCCATCTCTGCATCATAGCATCATGATGCGCTTAAATCATGACCGACGAGGGCCGCAACGACTGAGATCTCCCCAATCTCAACGGTCAGCGAGCTCGATCTCTACGCGCCGCCCGGTGCACGGTGGAACGAATGGCAACGACACGAGCCGGCATTTGGCGGGTTCGACTTTGCTGGACTTCGCCGAGAACTCCTCGACCGTGACGTCTCAGCCGGCCGGAAGGACAAGTTGCTGGCTGCGCTGATTCGCTGCGCCCAGGATGGTCGGGATCGCGATGCGAGGCTGGCGGTGATCGTGGGCCTGCTGCCGGGTCTTCGGCGCATCGCCTGACGCTACGGCGACATTCTCGGTCGCGACGACGCCGTCGCAGAGCTGGTCGCCGATCTGTGGGAACAGCTCGGGACCTACGACGTGGCCCGACGGCCGCAGCGGATCGCGGCACGCTTACTGGCCCATGGTGCCAGTCGTCTCGCGCGGTGTACGCGGCGAGAGCGCGCCTGGCGAAACCACATCGCTCTCGAGAACCGCTGGGACGCGGTCCGTGCGCCGACGAGTGCAGGAGCGGAGGTGGACACACTCACGAGCGCGGTGCGCGCAGGTGTGCTCGACATCTTCGATGAGCTTCCCCAAGTTGGGCGGACATCGAGCCTGAGGCGACGAGAGTCGCTTCTGGGAGGATGTTCCGATGCCCAGACCCCACCCACCAGAGTTCCGTCAACGCGCGGTCGAGCTCGCTCGGCTGCGTGAGAAACCCACCGCGCAGATCGCCGCAGACCTCGGCATTTCCGACTCATGTTTGCGGGGCTGGGTCCGCCAGGCCGACATCGACGACGGTCGCCGCGACGGCACCTCGA
>JANYLB010000056.1 GCA_025363815.1 Actinomycetes bacterium | reverse complement strand
TGGCGCGCACAAACAAGCTCATTGGCCGGGCCCGAGAGTCGGTTCCCGAGGGGACGTTCGCCGTCGGCGCGGGGCTGATGATCGCCTCCGTCACCTCGTACGTCTTTCTCATCCTCTCCCTCAACGCTCTCAACCAGTCGGGCAAGGCGGCCTTCGGCGCGTTCTGGGGACTCGTCTTCGTCGCCGGACCGGGGTTCTTCCTTCCGCTCGAACAGGAGGTCGGCCGGGCCGTCTCACACCGCAGGGCCAAGGGCATCGGCGGCGGGCCCCTGGTCCACAAGGCAGCACGGCTCGGCGGGATCCTCTGCGTGATCCTCGTGGTCGGGACCCTCGCGCTCTCCGGCGTGATATCGAGTTCGCTGTTCCACGGCAACGAGCTGCTCGTCGTGTCGCTCGCCGTGGGTCTCATCGGTTTCTACGCCATGCACACGACGCGTGGAACCCTGGCCGGCAACGGAAGGTTCGGGGCCTACGGGGAGCTGCTTGCAATCGAGGGCGTCGCCCGCCTCGTCGGCGCGGTCGCGCTGGTCGCACTCGGAGTCGACAACCCCGGCGCCTACGGGATGTGCCTCGCCCTGGCGCCGTTCGTCGCCGTTGGCATCGTGCTCGCCCGCCAGCGCGGCCTTCTCACCCCCGGGCCCGATGCCCCGTACTCCGAACTGTCGAACGCGCTCGGGTACCTGCTGGCCGGCTCGGTCTTGATGCAGCTGCTCGGCTACTCACCGCTCCTAGCGGTGAACCTGCTCGAGACCGGCGCCGACAAGGCCGCCGCGGCCACGTTCACCACCGCGTTCGTCATGGCCCGCATACCTATTCTTCTGTTCCAGGCGGTCCAGGGCACACTGCTGCCGAAGCTCGCCGGCCTAGCGGGCGCGGGGCGCCACGCCGACTTCCGCGCCGGCTTGAAACGGCTCATGTGGATCGTCGTCGGAGTGGCCGTGCTCGGATCCGTGCTCGCGTTCACCCTCGGCCCCATCGTCGGCAGCCTCCTCTTCCACCCGTTCGACATCAGCAACGCCAACCTCGGCCTCCTCGCAACCGGGAGTGGCGCGTTCATCGTCGCCCTCACGGTCGCACAGGCGTTGATCGCGCTCGAGGGCCACGCGCGCCAGACGCTCGGCTGGCTCATCGGCATCATCGTGTTCTTCGCAGTGATCTCAGTGATCTCAGACCTGTTCCTACGGGTGGAACTGGCCTTCCTGTTCGGATCGATCGCGTCGGCTGCCGTGATGGCCGTGTTCCTCTCCCGCGACCTTCGGGCCGGACGCCACGGTGACCTCGGCGAGGTCATACAACGCATGGAGACCGAGCCGCTCGAGATCTGAGGGTGCGGGGCCCCGGCGTTCAGGCGTCGACGGGGTTCGCGCCGACGAGGAAGACCGACTGCCCGAAGCGCGGCGTCCGGCGCGACTCGAACTTGCGAAGCACAGGCACCGCAGTCCGGTCGTAAAGCTTCACCGACCAACCCTGGGTAGGGGTCTGGCGCAGCCGACGCGCGAACAACCACCACGCGAACGCGCCGATCGAGTTCACGTACCGGGCGTCGACGTACTCGAGCCCCGCCCGATCAGCGACGGTCACAAGCTGCGAGCGCCGGTAACGCCGGTGGTGGCCGATCTTGCGGTCGAAGTCGCTGTAGAGGCCCTCGAAGGCCGGCGAGAACACGATGAGTCGACCACCGGGCTTCAGCAACGCCCGGAGATCCCGGAGCGCGCCGAGGTCATCGGCGATGTGCTCGAGCACGTTGATGAGAACGACCGAGTCGTAGAGACGATCCTCACCGAGCGCCGCGATGTCGGCGTGGCGCACATCGACGTTGGCCACACCCTCGTACCGGGCTTGCAACTCCTCGACGCAACGCTTCGACAGGTCGGTGGCGGTGACGAATCGGCCGGGAACCAAACGTTGGGTGAGCTCGCCGTGGCCGGCACCGATCTCGAGGACATCAGTCCCCAGATGCGGCTCGCAGAGGTCGTAGATCCAGTCGGCGTAGTTGTCGGCGTCTTGAAGCGAGTCGAGCACCGACGCGAGCTCGGCGTCGGACTCGTCGAACTCGACGGGCCCAGCTTCTCCCGCAATGGGTCGGCCACCGAACTTCTCGAATAGCTCCGAGTAGCGCACGATGCCGTAGAACGCGCGGACGCCGTCACGCCAGCCGATCTTCTTGCCTTCGGCGTAGGTCCGGCCCGAGTACGAGATACCGACCTCGAAGATCCGACACCCTTGCTTCGCGACTTTCGCGGTGATCTCGGGCTCAAAGCCGAAGCGGTCTTCTTGGATGTCGACACTCTGGATCACCTCGCGCCGGAAGGCCTTGTAACAGGTCTCCATGTCGGTGAGATTCAGATTGGTGAGCATGTTCGACGCGGTCGTGAGAAACCGGTTTCCCACCGAGTGCCAGTAGTAGAGGACCCGGTGCGCGCCCACCCCGAGGAACCGAGACCCGTAGACGACGTCGGCGGAACCATCGATGAGCGGAGCGAGCACCTCTCCGTATTCGGACGGGTCGTACTCGAGGTCGGCGTCCTGCACGATGACGAACGGCGCCGTTACCTCCTGGAAGCCTCGCCGTAGCGCGGCGCCCTTGCCCAGGTTCACCGGCTGCTTGAACACCCGGACCCGAGAATCGTCTACCGAGCGCACCAGCTCGAGCGTCTCGTCGGTGCTGCCGTCGTCGACGACCACAACCTCGGCAACGTACGGCGAAGCCAGCACCCGCCCGAGCACCTCGACCACGGTCCTGGCCTCGTTGTAGCAGGGCATCACTACCGACAGGCAGCGTTCGTCGGGACCTACCTGTGTCTCGTCTGAAGTCATGAGGTGCTCCTTCCAGCCCGGAAACAGGCTCCTGTCGGGTTGGCGCTGTGATCTATCTGGTGCTCAACCGAACCAGCGATGCCACATCTGATTGTCACTGCCACGAGCGAACACGTCGATTCGTTGGGGTTGCCACGACACTGCCGACGGCCCTGAGCCAAGCACACCATCGAGCGCGTCCCATCCGGACCACCCGCTCTCGTACGACGAGTGCCACATCTGGTTGTCGCTACCCCGAACGAAGACGTCGAGTCGACCCTCGGCCCACGACGAGGCCGTCGGCGCCTCGGTGAGTGTCCCGCCCAGTTCTTCCCAGGCCGACCACCCCGAGCTGTAGAACCGGTGACCCAGCTGGTTGTCTGCACCGCGAACGAAGAGATCGATCCTGCCCATCACCCAGGAGACGGCCGCAGGCGCGCCGGTGGTAGAGCCCCCGAGCTGTTCCCAGTTCGACCACGAGCCGTCGAAGAAACGGTGCACCACCTGCCCGCTCGGGTCACGCGAGAACACGTCGAGGCGACCCTCGGTCCACGAACTCACCACCGGCGCCGAGCTCAAGGTGCCGCCCAGGCTCTCCCATTCGTGCCAGCCGTTGTCGAACCACTTGTGCCAGAGCTCGTTGTTCGTGCCCTGGACGAACGAGTCGAGGCGGCCGGGTTGCCAGGAAGCCGATGCCGGGGCCGAAACCAAGCTGCCCGCGAGAGCGTCCCAGCTGCGCCAACTCGACGGCGGTGCCGCGGCCTGGAGCGCCGCCGCGGCAGCCCCGATGGCGGGGAGCAGCGCGTACAGGTTCTGTCCCGGGCAATCGGTCGACCAAGTGTCGCGGTGACCGATCACAGTGGGCAGGACGCGAGTTGTTCCGGGCGGAAACACATCGTTGCCGATGGTCGTGTACACCGTCGATGCTCCGGCGTTCACGTTGTGAATCGCGAGCTTCCAGCCGATCAATGAGATCAGGGAGCTCAGCTGCGGAGCGGCCGGTGCTCCGGTCGAGTAGTTGCCGATCAGCGCGATGCCGGTGGTATTCGTGTTGTAACCGATCGAATGCGCACCGTGGACCGGCTTGGCGATGCCGCCGTAGCGGCCTTCGTACACGGTGCCGAATCTGTCAATGAGAAAGTCGTAGGCGATGTCGCAGTAACCCAGTGAGACGGTGTGGTACGCGTAGATTGAGCGCACGAGCTGAGCGGCCTGGTCTTGCGAGTAATCGTTGGAGTTGTCGGTGTGGTGCACGATCGCGAGCTGGACGCGAGCGTCATAGTCGGGTCCGCTTGGACAACGTGCCAGGCGCAGGCTCTCGTCGGCACCCCACCCGGCACGCGAGACGATCCCGGGCTGATCAGGGACTGAGGCTCCAGCAGACGCGGCAGGCGTAGATGGGCGGGGGGCGCGGACCCGGTCGAACTTAACGCGCCGCGCCGAACCCGAGATGAGTCTGACCCGAACCTCCTTGGCGTCGCCCACCCAAACGGGTTCCGAAGCGTGGGCCGCCGTACCGTTGTGCGTCGTGGCCGAACGGGCATCGGGCGAACCACGATCGGGAAGCACGTCGGTCTGGCCCGTGGTGCCGATGCTCCTCCACTGCCCGGCGTCGGTGCGTCGATCGATTGCGAACTCGGCTGTTCGGTCGCCCTCCCACTGGAGGCCAACCAGGTTCGTATCCCCCTTCACCGTCGTGCTCCAACCGCCGTCGACCTTCGCCCCATTGGCAAGGGTGACTCGGCTCACCACCGGTACCGGGATCTGCGGGTCAGACGGGCCCGTCGTCGGGAGCACTACAAGGACACCCGCGAACATCGCAGCGGTGAGTCCGACGGCTGCGACTCGAGAAAAGATGCGTCCGGGCATGAAGCGTTCACGATAGCGGGCCTGCTCCGCGGCGTTCCATCAACGCTCCTAGAATCAGGCGATGCGAGTTGCGCTCGACGGCACGCCGCTGTTGGGCGCACGGACCGGGGTCGGAACAGTCGTCGCCGGGTTCGTCGGCGCCCTGGCCGATCGGCCCGACGTCGATGCCGTCGCCTACGCCGTGACCTGGGCCCGGAGGGGCGAGCTCCCCCCGGCGCTCCCGTCATCGGTGCGGGCCGCGAGCCGCCCGTTCCCGGCTCGGATAGTGCGTGAGCTGTGGGCCCACCTCCCCGAACCGCGCATCGAACGGTGGACAGGGACGGTAGATTTGGTGCACGCGCTGAACTTTGTCGCCCCGCCGGCGCGCGTACCGGTGATTGTGATGGTCCACGACCTCACGTTCGTGCGCTTCCCTGAGCTGTGCACGCCCGACACTCTGCGCTACCCGGACGCGATCCGCCGAGCGCTCGCCCGCGGTGCCCACGTCCACGTCCCGAGCGACTTCGTTGCCGCCGAGGTGCGCGACCAGTTCGGGATCGCCGCCGACCGGGTGACGCGCATCTACTCCGGACTCGCGCCGACCGGTGGTGGCGATGCCGCCGCGGGACGACATCGCGCCGATGCAGAGCGGTACGTGCTCGCCCTCGGTACGGTGGAACCCCGCAAGAACCTCCCGACGCTCGTGGCTGCGTTCGACATCCTGGCGAGCGAGGATTCCGAGGTACGGCTCGTCGTCGCAGGGCCCGATGGTTGGGGAGCCGACGCGTTCACAGAAGCCGTCGCACGCGCCCATCACCGACGTCGGGTCCACCGACTCGGCTGGGTCGACTCACGAGACCGGGGTGATCTCCTCGCCGGCGCGACCGCGTTCGCGTACCCGTCGCTCTACGAGGGCTTCGGCATCCCGCCGCTCGAGGCGATGGCCGCGGGAACCCCTGTGGTCGCCGCGCGAGCCGGCGCGATCCCAGAGATCGTGGGCGACGCAGCGGAGCTGGTCGACCCCCATGACGTCGACGCGCTCGCGACCGCATTGGCGCGGGTGCTCGACGACTCCGCTCATCGGTCCCGTCTCGTCACCCTCGGTGCCGAGCGCGCGGCTCGGTTCACCTGGAGCCAGGCCGCCGACGAGGCCGTCGCCCTCTATCGTTCGCTCACGTGAGCGTCGCCCTGCACGTCGGCCAGCTGTTCCAGCGCGTGCCGGGTGGGATCGGACGCTACGTCTACGAGCTGTTCGAAGCACTGCGCGCCGAAGGAACCGACGTCATCCCCTTCGCGGCCGACGATCCCGCACCGGGTGTGCTCGACAAGCTGCCCGGGTTCGTGTCGCTGGGCCGCCCCAGGGGATCCATTCGCTACGAACTGTGGCACTACCTGCGCCATCCCCTCGTACAACTACCGGCCGACGTCGTGCACGCCCCGAGCCTCGCGGTTCCCCCAACTCGGCTCCCGCTAGTGGTCACCGTCAACGACGTCGCGTTCCTGCGCCACCCGGAGACCTTCACGAAGCGGGGGCTCGCCTTCCACCGACGGGGTCTAGCCCTGGCTCGACGCGACGCGGATGCGGTCGTTGCGCCATCCGAGTTCACCCGCGACGAGCTCATCACCGAGGGCTTCGAACCCGACGCCGTCTTCGTGGCCCACCACGGCGTTGTTCAGGTCGAAGAGCCCGATGCCGCGACCATCGACGACCTCCGGGGAAACCTCGGTGTGGAACCGCCCTTCGTGTTGGCTGTCGGGACCATCGAACCGCGCAAGAACCTTCCCGTACTCGTCGCCGCGCTCGAACGGACGCGGGCGCGACACCCCGATATGACGCTCGTGCTCGCGGGGCCCCGCGGTTGGCTGGACGTGCCCGGCCTAGATCGATCCTGGGTCCGCGAGCTCGGCGCGGTCGATGAACAAGTGCTCGACGCGCTGTACCGGCGCGCCACCCTCTACGCGATGCCCTCGCGCTATGAGGGCTTCGGGCTCCCCGTGCTCGAGGCGATGGCCCGGGGCTGCCCCGTCGTCGCGGCCGATGCCGCGAGCCTCCCCGAGGTCGTGGGTGACGCCGGGCTCCTCGTGGCTCCGGGCGACGTGGCCGCGTGGGCGAGCGCGTTGGAGGCACTCATCGCTGATGCCGATGCCCGCAAGGAGCTCACCGAGCGCGGCGCCGCCCGGGCCGCGACCTTCACCTGGGCCGCGTCAGCCGACCTGCACCTCGACGCGTACCGCGCCGCGATGAGTCGAGCCAGTGCCCGCCGATAACCTCCGGCCGATGCGTGTGCTCGTTGACGTTTCGGCCGTTCCCTCCGATCCGGTCGGCGCGGGGCGATACACCCTCGAGCTTGTCGCCGCGCTGGCTCGCACCGGCGAGATCGACCTCTCGCTGCTCGCGCGCCGTGACGATGGCGAACGCTGGACGGCGGTGGCCCCGACGGCGCGGGTCCACGCGGTCGCGCCCACGAATCGGCCGGCGCGGCTCGTGTGGGAGCAGACCCGCGCGCCCCGGCTCGCGGCCGCGCTCGACCTCGACGTGTGGCACGGCCCGCACTACACATTGCCGCTGCGGGCCATGGTCCCGCGCGTCGTGACCGTGCACGATCTCACCTTCTTCGACCACCCCGAGTGGCACGAACGCACGAAGGTCGCGTACTTCCGACGGGTCATTCCCGCGGCTGTGCGCAATGCAAGCGCCATCGTCGCGGTCAGCGCGTTCACCGCGGCCGGCATCCGGAGACAGTTCGACCCGACCGTTCCCGTGTTCGTCGCGCCTCATGGTGTCGATCACGAACACTTCCGCACCGACCCCGCTCCCGGTGAAGACGCGCTACTTCGGGCCCTCGGGGTCGGGTCGCCCTACATCGCGTTCGTCGGACTGCTCGAACCCCGCAAGAATGTTCCGGCGCTCGTCACCGCGTTCGCCCGCGTCACCGCCGGCCGCCCGAACCTCCGCCTCGTGCTGGGCGGCGGCGACGGGTGGGGTGCCAGTGCGGTTCGCGAGGCCGTTGTCGCGAGCGGTGTGGCGAGTCGGATCCTGCGCCCCGGCTACGTTCCCGCCGACGCGGTGCCGGCACTGCTGCGCAACGCCGAGGTCGTGGCCTACCCGTCGCTCACCGAGGGCTTCGGGTTGCCGGCACTCGAGGCCCTTGCTTGCGGCGCGCCGCTCGTGAGCACGTCGGGATCGGCGGTCGAAGAGGTTGTCGGCGACGCCGCCCTGCTCGTCGCGCCCGGCGATGTCGACGCGCTGACCTCCGCGCTCGACTGGCTCCTGAGCGACCCCCACGCCCGAACCGACCTGGCGCTCAGGGGTCCGGCGCGCGCGCAGGGCCACACCTGGGATGCTTCTGCCGCGATACACCTCGAGGCGTATCGCCACGCCGCCGGGCAGCGGGCGGCGCCAAGCTCATGATGGTCAACACATGAAGGTGGGAGCATGATCGCAGTCGTCACGGGAGCGCGGGGCTTTGTCGGGCCGCATCTCGTCGCGCACCTCGAGGACCGCGGCGACACCGTCGTTTCCCTGGACCGCCGTGGACCCGAACCCTTCGATGTCACCGATGCCGATGCCGTACGCGCCGCGCTCGAACGGGAGCGACCCGACGCGGTGTACCACCTCGCCGCGATGAGCCACGTCGGCGACTCGTGGAAGGCACCGGCACTGGTGCTGCGCGTGAACGCCGAGGGCACTCTCAACGTGCTGCGCGCGTGTGTCGATCTCGGGATCAACCGGGTGCTCGTCGTCGGGAGCGCGGAGGAGTACGGCCGCGTCGATCCCGCCGACCTCCCCCTGTCGGAAGATGCACCCCTGCGGCCGGTCACTCCCTACGGCGCCAGCAAGGTCGCAGGTAACTTCCTCGCCCTCCAGTCGTTTCTCGGTGATGGTCTCGGCGCGATCCGCGCCCGCCCGTTCAACCACACCGGGCCCGGCCAGGAAGCGACATTCCTGGTGCCCGCCTTGGCCGCTCGGATCGCACGGGCGGAGCAAACGGGAGCGAGGGAGATCCCGGTGGGCTCACTCGACGCTGTACGCGACGTGTCCGATGTCCGCGACGTCGTGCGCGCGTACCGCCTCCTCGTCGAGCGTGGTGAGCCGGGCGAGGTCTACAACGTCTGCTCCGGCCGGGGCGTCGCCGTATCCGAGATCGCGCAGCGGCTGGTCGAGCGGGCGCGCCACGAGATCCGCCTCGTCGTCGATCCCGAGCTGGTACGCGCGGTCGAGGTACCGAGGCTCGTCGGCGACAACCGACGGCTGCGCGAGGCGACCGGCTGGGTGCCCGAGCACGAGCTTTCCAGCACCCTCGCCGACGTGCTCGACGCCGCCCGCCTCAACTAGAGGTACTGGCGGTCGAGCCAACCCAGCAAGGCGGCGATGGCACGGGGATCGTGGCGGAGGCCGTGACCCGCGGCGTGCACGATCCGCAGCTCAGAAGATCCGCGTGCCGCTTCAGCGAGCAGACGGGCATCGCCTACCGGGACTACGTCATCGGCCGAGCCGTGCAGCACGAGAAACGGGCGGGGCGGGATCTTGACGGCCATGGCCGCGGCGTCGAACTCGGCGATCGTGCGTATCCATGCCGACGGGCTCGGAGGAAAACCCGGGGTCCGAAACACACCCAGGCTCCGCGCGTGCTCAAGGAACCTGGCGGGATCGCGGGCCCAGTCGCGCAGCACCGCCGGCGCCGCGAGCGTCGCGACCCCGCGGACACGCTCGTCGGCCGCGGCGGTCTGCACCGCCAGCGCGCCGCCGAGGCTCGAGCCGATGAGCCAGGTACCCATCACGTCGTCGCGTGACTCCATCAGGTCGATCGCGGCGCGTTGGTCGGCGAGCCAGCCCTCGATCGAGAAATCGCCGGTTGACGTTCCGGTGCCGCGGAAGTTGAAGGTCAGCACCGCCCAGCCGGCATCACGGGCGAGGCGGTCGGCCAGCTCGGGGTATGTGAGGCCAGAGGTGACCGACCCGCGGGGACCGGCCGGGAACCCATGGCACAGCACCACCCCGGGGACGGACGAGGTCCCCGGCGGCCTCGCGAAGTACGAAGCGATCTGACATTCCCCGGAAACTAACGTGGAGTCCACGCGCGTATCCTGACAGCGTGACGACGCCCGCCCCGTCTCGGGTCCCCTCCTCGCACGGTCACGACCGCCCGGCTCCCGCGTTCAAGGAGTGGGCGGCGATCGTGCACGCCCTCCTCTCCGGCGAGCAGATCATCGACGTGCGCAAGGGCGGCATCCGCGAAGACAACCGCCATTTCGCCCTCGAAGCGACTCGGATGTGGCTATACCCGACCTACGTGCACCAGCAGCCGGAGCTGGTGAAGCCGCCATACCGCCACTGGGTCGACACCGCTGATCCGGGAATGAGCGATCCCACCAAACCGACGATCACGGTGGCCGGCTGGGCCGACATAGTCGGCGTGGCGACGCTGACCGACCCCGACCAGCTCGACGCGATCGACAGCCGGTTCATCTGGACCACCGAGTACGCGACTTCACGGCTCAAGTGGAAGAAGCGCGACCCGCTCTGGATCCTCGCGCTACGCGCGCACCGTCTCGCCGAGCCGATCACCGTCTCCTACCGCGACGCGTACGGAGGTTGCACGTCGTGGGTAACGATCGACGGGCTTGCCGCCGACCCGGCGAGCCTGCCCAGCGAACCCGCGCTCTCCGACGTGGCCTTCGACGCCCGACTCAAGGGCCTGCGCGAGGTCCTCCCCGACGGGCTCGTACCTCCCCCGCTCTGATCTATCCGAAGCGGTAACAGCGGTTGCGAGCCTCCTCGACGGTGTCGGGCCCGAAGCAGATGAACGTCTCGGCAACCATGAGCTCGTCGATCACCGACTGCTCGAGCTCGGGATCGTCGAGGTCGTAGAGGCGCTGGTTCCGCTTGTCGCCCAGGAACCGATGATCCTCGAACCGGGCCGGGCGCATAGCCAACACTACCGAGACGCGATCAGAGGGCCGCACGGGGCGGCCCTCTGATCAACTTCTTGCTGTTTGTCTCCGTCGTTCGGGGGAACTCGAGTGGGACCAACTCCCGACCCGTTCGACGGCGGCGCAGCGGAGGAATTCCGCTTGGCGGTCCAGGGAACTACCGGCCTAACGGCCGCGCACCTCCAGGGTCCCATGTTGATCATGCATGTGATGGACCACCTCCTTTCCCTAGTGAGACATGGATACCACGGTGGTCAAGCACGTTCCTGGGGATATTCGGGTGGGTTCGACCCGGCAGGGAGCTCGTCGGGACCCGCGGCGGTGCCGACCGCGCCGATCGCACGGAGATAACTCAGCTGGGTCTCGATCACGGCGTGGACCTGCTCGGGTAGGTACGCCTCGCCGCTCGCCGCGGCGCGTTCGAGGATGTAGTCGATCGTCTCCGCGCCACCGACGACCACGGGTGCGCGCGGGTGAGGCGTCGAGCCGTTGACTGATACTCCCTTGCTCTGGAAGTACTCGAGCTGAAATCCGAGGATGCGGCGCACGTCGAGGGGCGTGAGTGTCGCGGCGACGATGTCGGGAACATGCGCAACGACCCAGTCGAACGCCTCATCGATGTCGAACACCGCGGGTGGCGGGTCGGCCCGGAGCCGCCCCGCCTCGCGCACCACCAACGCGGCCGCGACCACCACCACGAGTCCGACGATGAGGAACCCGACGACGAGCCCCATCGAGCCGGCTAGATCCCGATACGTTGCGCGAGCAGCTCGCGGTGGTAGGTCGCGTCGCCGAACAGGATCTCCGAGCTCTTGGCGCGCTTGAAGTAGAGGTGCGCGTCGTGCTCCCAGGTGAACCCGATCCCACCGTGGATCTGGATGTTCTCGGCCGCCGCGTGGAAGTACGCGTCGGAGCAGTAGGCCTTGGCGAGTGACGCGACAACGGGAAGCTCGTCGTTGTCCTCGGCAGCCGACCATGCCGCGTAGTACGCAGCCGACTTCGCCGACTCGACCTCGAGGAGCATGTCTGCGCATTTGTGCTTGATCGCCTGGAAGGAGCCGATCGGACGACCGAACTGCACGCGATCCTTGGCGTACTGGACCGACATCTCCAACACTTTCTGCGCCCCGCCCACCATCTCGTTGGCGAGACCGACCGCAGCCTGGTCGAGCGTCTTCGAAAGAGCGGCCCAACCGGAACCGACCTCGCCGAGCGCGGAGGCCTTCACCCCGGAGAACTCGAGCTTCGCCTGCTTGCGGGTCTGGTCCATGGTGGCTAGCGGTGTGCGGGTGAGACCGGGCGCGTCGCCGGCGACGGTGAAGAAGCCGATGCCGTCTTCGCCCGTCGATCCTGGTGTGCGCGCCACCACCACGATGAGCTCAGCGGTGTGACCGTCGATCACGAAGCTCTTGATGCCGTCGAGCACAAAGCTGTCACCCTCGGGCCTGGCTTCGATGGTGATGCCCGAGGCGTCCCAACGACCGTTCGGCTCGGTGAACGCGAGCGCGGCCCGAGTCTCACCGGATGCGAGGCCGGGTAGCAGCGCCTGCTTCTGGTCGTCGGTTCCCGCGTTCAAGATCGCGTCAGCCGCGAGCACGACGGTCGAGAAGTAGGGCGCGCAGACCAGGACCCGGCCCATCTCCTCGAGCACGATTCCGAGCTCGACGAAGGTGAAGCCCTGGCCGCCGTACTCCTCGGGGATGTGGAGCGATTGCAGACCCAGCTCCTGACCCATCTGCTTCCAGACGGCTTCGTCGTAGCCGTCGACCGTCTCCATCAGGCGTCGCACCTCGGTCGAGGGCGACTTGTCTTCGAGGAACCGCCGGATCGTCTGGCGGAGCTCTTCCTGCTCCTCTGAGAACGCGAAGTTCACGGTGGTCCTGCTTTCTCTCTACTTGGACTTGGGTTCGCGCGGGAGGCCGAGCACCCGCTCGCCGATGATGTTGCGCTGGATCTCACTCGCGCCCGCGTAGATCGTCTCGGAGCGGCTGAACATGAAGCTGCGTTGCAGCTCGTTGAGCTCGTAGCCGGCGCCGGGCGCACCCTCGATGATCGCACCGTCGGCACCGAGCACGTCCATCGCGAGCTCACCGAGGTTGCGGTGCCAAGTGCTCCAGAAGAGCTTTCCGATGCTCGCTTCCGGGCCGAGCACACCATTGCGGGCCAGGCTAGTGAGCATTCGCAGGCCGTTGTACTTCATGATCTGCACGCCGACGTAAGCCTCGGCCAGCCGCTGACGGATCACGGCCCCCTCGGCGGAGCCGTTCTTCTGGGCGACGGCGATCACGTCGCCGAGCTCACGCGCGAAACCGAGCTGCTGGGAGAGGAACGCCGTGCCCCGCTCGAAGCCGAGCGTTGCCATCGCGACCTTCCACCCGTCATCGACCTGACCCAGCACCATCGACTTGTCGGTGCGGGCGTCGTCGAAGAAGACCTCGTTGAACTCCGCGGTTCCCGTCATCTGCTTCAGCGGGCGGGTCTCCACGCCGGGCTGGTGCATCGGGACGAGGAGATACGAGATGCCCTTGTGGGGGGGCGCATCGCGGTTCGTGCGGGTGATGCAGAAACACCAGTCGGCCCGATGGGCGAGCGTCGTCCAGGTCTTCTGCCCGTTGATGACCCATTCCTCGCCGTCGAGGACGCCGAAGGTCTGCACGTTCGAGAGGTCGGAGCCGGCGTTGGGCTCCGAGTAGCCCTGGCACCACAGCTCCTCGACCGCCTGGATCTTCGGAAGGAAGCGCTGCTTCTGCTCCTCGGTTCCGTAGGCGATCAGCGTCGGAGCGAACAGCCCCTCACCGAAGAAGCTGATCCGCGCCGGCGCGCCCGCGAGTGCGTACTCCTCGTTGAAGATGACCTGATCGACGATCCCCGATTCCCGCCCGCCGTACTCCCGCGGCCAGGCCATCCCGACCCATTTGTCACGACCGAGGAGGCGCTCCCACTCGAGCCGCACCTCATAGCCCGACTCGTCGGCCGGGCCGCCGCCGGGACCGAGCGCGGCGAACTCACCCACCAGGTTCTCGGCGAGCCAACTGCGCACCTCGTCGCGGAAGGCGGCTTCTTCGGCAGTATCGCGGAAATCCATCCGGGGAGGGACCGTACTTGACTGCCCGGTCCAGTTTCCACCGCGGGATTATCCTGGGAATCGGGAACGAGCAGGCAAGCCGAACCGATGTAGCGCACCCGACGAGCGAGTGGAACGAATGTGACCGTGGCCCCGCGCCCCGCGCACTACGAGGATCCCGACGTCCGGATCGACAAGATCGTGGTCGGACCGTTCGAGAACAACGTGTTCGTCATCCGCGACAAGGCGAGCGGAGACGCCGTCCTCGTCGACGCCGCGAACGAGCACGAGCTGCTGCTCGACGTGAGTCGCGCCACCGGCGTCCGCAGGGTCCTCACGACCCACGGCCACTGGGACCACATCCAGGCGGTCGAAGCGCTGCGCGACGCCGGCATCGACGTCGGGATCGCCACCGCCGACGCCGCGATGCTCCCCGCCTACGACTTCACGATCCCCGACGACGACGTGATCGAGGTCGGACGCCTACGCCTCCGAGCGATCCACACGCCGGGTCACACACCAGGATCGACCTGTTTCGCCCTCGAGGGCCATCCCATCGTGTTCAGCGGCGACACGCTCTTCCCCGGAGGTGCCGGCAACACCATCTCCGATGGCGCGAGCTTCGAGCAGATCATCGCCTCGATCGACCGGCGCCTCTTCACGTTCCCGCCCGAGACCCTGGTGCTTCCGGGCCACGGCCTCGACACGACGATCGGCACCGAACGCCCGCACCTAGACGAATGGATCGCGCGAGGCTGGTGAGCCGATCGCACGCGCGACCGAAAACGGGAAGAACAACAAATCCAAGCGGGTTGGCTAACCCGTATTGATCTCGGGGTGTTGAATACGTGCCCCGTACCGAGAACCGACGAGGGGGTCGCGATGTTGAAATCGCGTCACAGCTGGTACATCTGGTCGTCACCCGTGCGCAACCTGGATTGGGTTGCCGAACAATTCAGCCATCGGTAGCCGGGATGCCCACCCCCACGAGAACACTCGGTCTCGACGCGGCCCTGCGGCTGGTCGCCACACGCTCCTTCCGACCCACGTACGGCCATCTCGTAGGTGTGGAGCTCGAGTGGCTCGTCTTCACCTCCACGCGAGAGGCCCCCGACGGATCGTTCCCTTTCTCCCGGCTCCAAGACGCCGTGGCGACAGCGGAGCCGCTCGCCGGCGGTGGAACGGTGACCTACGAACCTGGCGGCCAGCTCGAGCTCAGCTCGCCCGCCGGGTCGCTCCCCGAGATACTGCGCCTGGCCGAGATCGACGCGATCGCGCTCCATCGCGCCCTGGAGCGAGGGGGTTTCGTGCCCGTGGGCCTCGGCCTTGATCCGGTGCGCCCCCGACGTCGGGTGGTCGACACCCCCAGGTATGGCGCGATGGAGGCCTACTTCGACGCGGGCGGTCCGGCCGGCCGGACGATGATGTGCGGAACCGCCGCGCTTCAGGTCAGCCTCGACACCGGTCCTACCGACGAGATCGAGACCCGCTGGGCCCGCGCCCACCACATCGGGCCCCTGCTCCTCGCGATGTTCGCCAACTCGCCGCTGCTCGAAGGTCGACCGTCGGGTTGGCGCTCGAGTCGCTGGGGCGCGTGGAACCGGATCGATCCCGGCCGGACCGCGCCGGTGTTCGAACCCGATTCCGGCCTCAGCCCCGGTGACCAGTGGGCGCATTACGCGCTGGACGCCGGCGTGATGCTGATCCTGGCCGACGGCGACGCCGCAACGCCCGTGCTCGACAGCCTGACGTTCGGTGAGTGGATCGAGAACGGTCATGATCTGGGCTGGCCAACGGTCGACGACCTGACTTACCACCTCAGCACCCTCTTCCCTCCGGTGCGGCCACAAGGACGATTCGAGCTGCGGATGATCGACGCACTCCCCGATCCGTGGTGGCGCGTCGCGATCGCGGTCACCACCGCACTCATCGACGACCCCGAGGCCGCGGCCATCGCCGAGGTCGCGACCGAGCCGGTACGGAGCCGGTGGTGCGACGCCGCGCAGCACGGGCTGTCTGATCCCGATTTCGCCGGCACGGCGCGCATCTGCTTCGACGCCGCGCTCGAAGCGCAGCCGAGACTCGGCGTGGATCCGGCAACGGTAGAGGTGCTCCAGGCATTCCGGACACGATTCGTCGACCGGGGTCGCACACCGGCCGACGACCGTCTCGACGAGTGGGCCGCGACCGGGCGGGCGCTCCCGGCCGCGTGGGCCGGCGCCACATGGACGTGAGCGCGATCACTTCCGCGTTCGTCAGCGACGAGCTCGAGCGCACCCGCCTTCGCACTCTCGAGGTCCTCGCCCCGCTCTCGGTCAACGAGCTGACCGCCCAGCACTCCGAGCTGATGTCGCCGCTCGTGTGGGACTTCGCCCACATCGCCCACTTCGAGGAGCTCTGGCTCCTCCGCGAGCTTGGCGGCGACGCGCCCACCGAAGCTCGCTTCGACGACGTGTACGACGCGTTCAAGCATCCCCGCAAAGATCGGCCCGCGCTCGACCTTCTCGGAGTCGACGATGCCCGCGTGTTCGCCGCGGGTGTGCGCAAGCGCGTGCTCGACGGATTGGCCGGTGACGGGCTTGGCTCCGCGGCCGATCTCGAAGGCAACGACGATCAACTGCGCCGCGAGGGCTTCGTCTACGGGATGATCGTGCAGCACGAGCAACAGCACATCGAGACCATGTTGGCCACCCTGCAACTCAGCCAGACCCCGTATCCGATCCCGGATGCTTCTCCACCCGCGGGCGATCCCGATGCGGTGGGCGAGATCTCGATCGCGGGCGGAACATTCACGATGGGCACCGACGACGAGGCATGGGCGTACGACAACGAGCGTCCCGCGCACGCGCAGTTCGTCGCTCCGTTCCGCATCGATCGCACGCCGGTGACCAACGACGCGTATTTCGAGTTCGTCGGCGCCGGTGGATACCGGGACGACACTGCGTGGAGCGACGCCGGGAGGGAGTGGCGCGACGAAGCGGCGCTCGAGCAACCGGAGTTCTGGAGCGCCGGTCCTGACGGCTCGTGGGGGCGGCAGCGCTTCGGTCGCTGGGAGCCGGTACCTCCGAGCGAGCCGGTCCAGCATGTGTGCTGGTACGAAGCCGACGCGTTCGCCCGCTGGGCGGGCAAGCGCCTGCCGACCGAAGCCGAGTGGGAGTACGCGGCTTCGTGGGACGCGAACCGTGGCACCGCCGCCCGTTTCCCGTGGGGCAACGGGGCGCCCGACCCGCTGCGAGCCAATCTCGGCGGCGCGCGGTTCGCGCCCGATCCCGTCGGCAGCCACCCCGCCGGCGTGAGTGCCTCGGGTTGCCATCAGATGGTGGGCGACGTGTGGGAGTGGACCGCTTCGGAGTTCACCGGATACCCCGGGTTCGCTCCATTCCCGTACCGGGAGTACTCCGAGGTGTTCTTCGACGGCGGCTATCGCATCTTGCGCGGCGGATCATGGGCAACCGACGCGTCGGCCACCCGAACGACCTTTCGGAACTGGGACTTGCCCATTCGTCGGCAGATCTTCGCCGGCTTTCGCTGCGCGAGCTGAACGCATCACGTCGACCATGTGCCGCCATCTCGCGTACGTCGGGTCTCCGGTCACGCTGTCGTCGAAGCTGTTCGACCCGCTCCACTGCCTACGTACGCAGTCGCGTACGCCGCGCCATCAGCCATCGGGCCGGACGAACCCCGACGGCTGGGGCGTCGTCTGGTACCGCGATGCCGCGTCGGTCCCCGAGCAGTACCGCTCGACGACGTCGATCTGGAGCGATGACGCGTTTTCCGGCGGGGCCGAACGCGCCTCCGCGATCATGGCCGCGGCCCGCTTCGCCTCGCCGGGGACGACCCTCGACGTCGGGAACAACGCGCCGTTCGTGTCCGCGAGCTGGTCGTTCTCATTGAACGGCTACGGCTTTCTCGATGATCGGGAGGCGAAGCTGCGCGCCGCGCTCTCGCCCGAGCGGCGAGCCGCGCTCCGCGGCGACACCGACAGCGAAGTGATCTTCGGGCTGGTGCTCGACCGGCTCGACCGAGGTCATGATCCGGCCGGGGCGATGCGCGAAGTCACCGCGCTCGTCGACCCCGGCGATGACGTTGCCCTGAACCTGCTCCTCAGCGACGGCACGAGGGTGGTCGCCACCGCGTGGGGCAACTCGCTGTTCATCTGCCCCCACGACGACAGCTTTCTCGTGGCCTCTGAACCACTCGACGATGATCCGGCTTGGAATCCCGTACCCGACCGTTCCCTCGTGGACGGATCCCAGATCTCGCCCCTCGGAGGCTAGCGATGAACAACTCGAACGACACCTACATCCAGAACCCCCCCATCCAGAACCCCCGCATCACCGTCGATGTTCATCTCGGCCCCAACGATCTCCGAGACGCGCTCGAGGCCGACGCCCGCGCGGGGCTCACCGCCACTCCGAAGGATCTCCCGCCGAAGTACTTCTACGACGACCGCGGTTCCCGACTATTCGACGACATCACCCGGCTCCCCGAGTACTACCCGACCCGGGCCGAGCGGGCCATCCTCGTGGCGCGGGCCGATGAGATCGCGGTGCTCACCGAGGCCGACACCCTCGTCGAGCTGGGATCGGGCACGTCGGAGAAGACGCGGCTGCTGCTCGACGCGCTCGCGCGCACCGGCAGGTTGCGCCGTTTCGTGCCGTTCGACGTGAGCGAGACGACCCTGCGCGACGCCTCGAGCGCGATCGCGGCCGAGCATCCCAACGCCGACGTCCACGCGGTCGTCGGTGACTTCGAGCACCATCTCGACCGGCTGCCCGGCGGTGGGCGGCGGATCGTCGCGTTTCTGGGAGGGACGATCGGCAACCTCGCGCCGCCAACCAGGGCGCGGTTCCTCGCCTCGGTGAGGGCGGGACTCGGCCCCGGTGACACCCTCCTCCTCGGCACCGACCTCGTGAAGGATCCCGACCGACTCGTGGCCGCCTACGACGATGCCGCGGGCGTAACGGCCGAGTTCAACCGCAACTTGCTCTACGTGCTCAACCGGGAGCTGGGCGCCGACTTCGTGCCCGACGCGTTCGATCACGTCGCCCGATGGGATCCTGACGAGGAGTGGATCGAGATGCGTCTGCGATCTTCGGCGCGCCAGTCGGTGAAGGTTCCCCAGCTTGATCTCGTGGTGAAGTTCGACGCCGGTGAGGAGATGCGCACGGAGATCTCGGCCAAGTTCCGCCGCGAGGGGATCGAGCGCGAGCTTGCCGCCGCGGGACTCGACCTTGGCGAGTGGTGGACCGATCCGGCCGGCGACTTCGGCCTCTCCCTCAGCTCCCCCAACGGTTGATCCCGGCCCGATTCCCGGATTTACACTACGGGCGTAGTGTTATTAGAATGGGCAGGTGGCCGACTCCCCTGCACCGCCTTCCCCGCTCGAAGCCCCGCTGCTCGAGATCACTGACCTGCACGTAACGCCGGCCGACGCCACCGCCGGCGACGGCGAGATACTGAAGGGCGCCACCCTCGCGGTGGAACGGGGCGCGGTCCATGCCCTCATGGGCCCGAACGGCTCCGGCAAGAGCACCCTTGCCAACGCGCTGCTCGGAAGCCCCGACTACTGCATCACCGCCGGGAAGATCCGCTTCCAAGGTGAAGACATCACCGCGCTCCCCGCCGACCAACGAGCCGCGCGCGGGATCTTCCTCGGGTTCCAGCATCCCGAGGAGATCCCCGGCGTGAACGTGCTCAACTTCCTGCGCCAGGCCCTGGCGGTTCGCAAGGGCATACCCGATCTTTCTGTGCTCGAGGTCCGAATGGGCCTGATGGACTGGACCAAGCGCCTGGGTATGGACGACCGCTTCACCGAGCGGTACCTGAACGAGGGGTTCTCGGGCGGCGAGAAGAAGCGCAACGAGATCCTGCAGATGGCGATGATGGAGCCCGACCTCGCCGTGCTCGACGAGACCGACTCCGGTCTCGACATCGACGCGCTTCGCATCGTGGCGCACGGAATCGCCGAGGTGCGCAGCGCCCGCCCGGATCTGGGGATCCTGCTGATCACCCACTACCAACGAATCCTCGAGCACCTCACGCCCGACGTAGTGCACATTCTCCTCGACGGACGCGTCGTGGAGACCGGCGGGCCCGAGCTCGCCGAGCGCGTCGAAGCCGAGGGGTTCGACTCCTTCCGCAAGGAGGTCGCTGCGTGAGCGCCGCTGCCGCAGGCCTTCATCTCGACGTCACCGCGATCAAGCGCGACTTTCCGATCTTCGAGCGCGAGGTGAACGGCAAGCGCCTCGTATACCTCGACTCCGCATCGTCGTCGCAGAAGCCCCAGTCGGTGCTTGACGCGATGGACGAGCACTACCGCGACCACTACGCCAATATCCATCGCGGCGTCTACACGATCGCCGAGGAGTCGACCGCTTCCTACGAAGAAGCTCGACGCAAAGTCGCCCGCCTGATCAACGCCGCCGACCCGTCCGAAGTGGTCTTCACGAAGAACATCACCGAGGCGATCAATCTCGTCGCCTACTCCTGGGGCCGGGCCAACCTCAGTGAGGGCGATGTCGTTGTCCTCACCGAGATGGAGCACCACGCGAACATCGTTCCGTGGCAGATTCTCGCCGCGGAGCGTGGTATCGAGCTGCGCTGGATCCCCCTGACCGACGACTTCCGCCTCGACCTGTCGCACCTCGAGGAGTTGCTCGATGGCGCGCGCCTTCTCGGGGTCACGGCGGCGTCGAACGTGCTCGGCAGCGTGAACGACATCCCTCTGCTCACCACGACAGCCCACGCCGCGGGAGCGCGTGTTCTCGTCGACGCCGCTCAGGCAGTGCCCCACTCCTCGGTCGACGTCCAGGCCTGGGACGCCGACTTCGTCGGCTTCACCGGTCACAAGATGCTCGGCCCGAGCGGAATCGGCGGGCTGTGGGCGCGGCGCGAGACCCTCGACGCGATGCCACCCTTCCTCGGCGGCGGCGAGATGATCCGCGACGTTCGCAAAGATGGCTTCACGACCAACGACGTGCCGCTCAAGTTCGAAGCGGGCACGATGCCGATCGTCGAAGCAACCGGCCTCGGCGCCGCGGTCGACTACCTCGAGGGCTTAGGGATGGACGCAGTCCACGCGCACGAGCGCCGCATCACCGCATACGCCCTCCAGTCCCTCCGGGAACGATTCGGCGAGCGGCTGACCATCTACGGTCCGACTGACCTCACCGCTCGCGGGAGCACGATCTCGTTCCTGTTCGATGGCATCCACGCCCACGACATCTCCCAGGTGCTCGACCAGGACGCCGTCTGTGTGCGCGCCGGGCACCACTGCGCCAAGCCGCTGATGCGCGTTCTCGGCGTGCCGGCCACGACCAGGGCCTCGTTCTACGTCTACAACGACGAAGCCGATGTCGACGCGCTCGTCGAGGCCCTCGTGAAAGCCGAGAAGTTCTTCGCGCTCTGACGCCAACCCCGAAGACCCGACCCGTCGAAGACCCAACCCCCCGACCTAGGATTCGTTCGAATGCCCGGCCTCGAAGACCTCTACCGCGAGATCATCCTCGACCACTACCGCTCACCCCGGAACCGCGGCGAGTTGGAAGCTCCTCCTGCGTACCGCGCCGAGGGCTTCAACCCGTTGTGCGGCGACGAAGTGGTCCTCTACCTCGAGGTCGACCCCGCGACCGAAACCGTTGTCGACGTCAAGATCGGCGGCCAGGGCTGCTCGATCAGCCAGGCCTCTACCTCCATGATGAGCGCGGCGGTAAAGGGGAAGTCGATCGGTGAAGCCCGCCAGCTGATCCGCGCGTTCAAGGCGCTGATGTCGATCCACGAGTCCAAGCTCGAAGGCGAAAGCGATGGCACCGATCTCGCCGCCGATCTCGCCAATGTGCACCTCGGAGATCTAGAAGCGCTCCAGGGCGTCGTCAAGTTTCCGGTTCGCATCAAGTGCGCCACGCTGGCGTGGAACACACTGGCGCAAGCCCTGGACGAGGCCCGCGGCTGACGCAGCGCCCGGCAGTTCCCGATACCCGGAAACAGGAGGATCTGATGGCAAGTGAAGGCCTGCACGAATCGGCTGATCTCCTCGACCAAGGCGTGATCGATCGCCATCGGGCGATCCGGTCGATCATGGAGGAGTTCGAGGCCGTCGACTGGTACGACCAGCGCGTCGCGGCAACCGACGACCCCTCGCTCGCCGAGGTGCTCGCCCACAACCGCGACGAGGAGAAGGAGCACGCGGCGATGGCACTCGAGTGGTTGCGCCGCCACGATCCGGTCCTCGACAAGCACCTGCGCACCTACCTCTTCACCGAAGGTTCCATCATCGAGATCGAGCATGTGGCCGAGCACGAGGCCGAGCCCGACGACGCGTCCGGCACGAGTGGCGGAGGAAGCGGGTCGCTCGACATCGGCGATCTGCACGGAAAGGGGTCCCTGTGAACCACCTGTTGCGAGAGCTCGCACCCATCAGCGACGGTGGCTGGGAAGAGATCGAAGACGAGACGAAGCGCGCGCTCGGCACCTATCTCGTGGCGCGCAAGCTCGTCGACTTCACCGCCCCGCGGGGATGGACCAAGTCGTCTGTGCACACTGGGCGGGTCGAACCCGTCAAGACGGCACCCGCCGTCGGCGTTTCCGCGCTCCTTCGCACGGTGCAGCCGCTGGTCGAGCTGCGGGCCGACTTCGATGTTTCGCGCGCCGAGCTCGACGCCATCGACAGGGGTAGCAAGTCTCCTGATCTCGACGTGGTCGTCGACGCCGCCAAGCACCTCGCCGAAGCGGAAGACCGTGCGGTCTTCCGCGGCTTCAGTACCGGTCAGATCATCGGCATCACCGAGGCGACGCCCCACGATCCGATCGCGATTCCCGACGACTACGAGGATTACCCACGCCCCGTGGCCAAGGCGGTCGCCGTCCTGCGCCAGGCCGGGGTGGACGGGCCCTACGGGATCGCTCTCGGCCCCCGCTGCTACACGGGTGTGATCGAGACGACCCAACGCGGCGGTTATCCAGTGCTCGAGCATCTTCGACTCATCCTCGGCGGGCCCGTGATCTGGGCCCCCGCCGTCGACGGCGCCCTTGTCGTGAGCTTGCGCGGCGGAGACTTCGAGCTGATCAGCGGCCAAGACGTCTCGATCGGATACGCCTCGAGCACCAGCGATGCAGTCTCGTTGTACCTGCAGGAGAGCTTCACGTTCCGAGCCCACGGACCAGAGGCTGCGATCGCCCTGGCGTACGAAAGCCCGGTCAAGGGCCGCAAGGCGTGATTGTCAACGTTGCGCGTAAGACTTGACTCGGGCGTTCAACGAGCCGATAGGAAACCGGTCCGGGAAGGAAACCCGGGCCGAGTACGTTGGTAACCGTTCGACGACATGAAACATGCAAGGCAAAGCCGAAGCGACGTACAACGGGTCCGGCCCGAACGGGTCGGTCCGCACGATCAGGGAGGAGCACGGTGAACGAGCAGGAGATCGTCAAGATGGTCGACGAGGCCCTCGAGCGTTTCGCGACTCGTGATCTCGTATCCGGGGCGGAGATCCTCGATTTCCTCTTGGACCTGCGCAACACCGCACTGGTCCCCGATCCCCTCGTCGAGCTCCTCGAGCAGGAGTCGACTCCCGCGACGACCTGATCCGGTCGTAGTTCGACGAAACATCACGCGACTCCCGCGGCCCCGGTTCCGACCGGGGCCGCGTCGCGTCTCGAAGGCGCGTCTCGAAGGCGCGTCTCCTGTGCCCGCAGCCAAAAGCCGCTCGGGCACCGGTATGATCAGATCGTTCCGGGGGCGAGAGGGTGACACGCGTGTCCACGAAGACGTTTCGCCTACGCGTGGCGATGGTTGGCGCCGCAATCGTGGTTGTCGGCGCCGCCGGCATCGCCGGCGCCGCCAGGCTGAGTTCGTCGGGTTCCGGCGAGGCCGAACCCTCGAGACAAGTCGCGAAGGTGTCTCGGAGCACGACGACGAGCACGACAGGCGTCACGGCCACGACGACGCCGACCGACCCGAAAGCGCTCGTGCAGCCGGCGGCGGTGTCGCTCCCGTTGCTGGGACTCGGCGGCGGGCTGGGTCCCGGCGCCAGCGGCGCCGAGGTGGAGGCATACCAGCAGCGCCTCGCCTCTGTGGGTTTCGACCCGGGTACCGTCGATGGTCAGTACGGCGAAGACACGACCTACGCGGTCGAGGCGCTCCAAAAGCTCATGGGCGTAACTCCGAACGGCACCATCGGGGAGCCGGAACGCGTTGCGCTCAACACGTTCCGGTATCCCGATCCGCTCCAGGTCGACGGTGAGGCGAACCGGACTGAGATCGACGTCACCAAGCAGGTTCTGACGCTCTACGAGAACCACCAGGTGCGGCTCATAACCACGACCTCGACCGGTTCCGGCATCGACTACTGCTACGACACGCCCCGCGACAACCCGACCCGCCATGTCTGCGAGCAGGCGAACACCCCGTCGGGGCGCTTCACCTTCAAGGAGTACCGCGACGGCTGGGACAAGTCGCCGCTCGGTCAGCTCTACAACCCGTTCTACTTCAACGGCGGCATCGCGGTACACGGATACCCGAGCGTGCCGACGTCGGCGGCGTCACACGGATGTGCCCGAATCCCGATGCACATCGCGAACTACTTCCACATGCTCGTACACGTCGGTGACCCCGTCTACGTATTCGGAGGGACCAACGCGAAGACGCTCTCTAGCACACCGCTCGAAACCACCACCACAACTCTGCCGGCGCCGGAACCGCCGCCTGCGATCGACCCGGTGCCCGTGCCGCCGACCATCGCTCCGGCTCCGCCGACCACCACGACTACGACCTGAGCCAAATACCCCGGCTCGGGCGAGCCGGCTCAGAAGCCGGGGTCGGCGAATGGGTCGGCCGGGATGGAAGGCGCGCCGGGCACCGTCGGCTCGACACCCAGATCCGCGGCGAGACCCTCGTATCCCGTCTCCTCGAGCCGATCAGCCAGCTCGGGTCCGCCCGATACCACGACGCGACCACCCATCAGCACGTGGACGCGGTCAGGACGCAGCTCGGTGAGTAGGCGGGAGTAATGCGTGATCGCGAGCACACCGAGGTCGGTTTCCTCGGTCATCGCCTCGACCCGACGGGAGACGTCACGCAGCGCGTCAACGTCGAGACCGGAGTCGATCTCGTCGAGAATGGCGAACTTCGGGGCGAGCACCGCGAGCTGCAGGGTCTCCATACGCTTCTTCTCGCCGCCCGAGAAACCGTCGTTCACCCCGCGGGAGAGGAACTCCGGCTCGACGGCCAGGCGCGCGGCCTCTTCGGAGAGCCGCCGGTCGGTCGACGTACCGCCGGCGGCCGCGGCCCGTAGGAGATCGATGACCTTCACCCCCGGAACCTCGACGGGGTACTGCATCGCGAGAAAGAGGCCCCGAGCCGCTCGCTCCCAGGTCGCAAGGCCAAGGAGCTCCTCGCCGTCGATCGTGATGGAACCACTGGTGACGACGTAGTCGCTTCGACCCATGAGCACGTGTGACAACGTGCTCTTGCCCGAACCGTTCGGACCCATCAACGCGTGCACCTCGCCCGAGCCCACCTCGAGGTCGACGCCGCGAAGGATCTCGTGACCATCGACCGATGCAGCGAGATCGGTGATCTTCAGCACACTCACGGGAGCTCCACGATCACGTCGTTCCCGTCGACGTGCACCGGGTACACGGGAACGGGCTTGGTCGCGGGGAAGCTCTGGGGCTCACCGGTGAGCAACGAGAAGGTCGAACCGTGCTGCGGGCATTCGATGGTGCACTCGTCAGACCAAAGCTCTCCCTCCGACAAGGAGTAGTCGGCGTGCGAGCAGCGGTCACCGACGGCATGCCACTCCGCGCCGCCGCCACAGCCGTCGGCATCGACGCGCACGACGCAGAGCCGATGACCGTCTACGTCGAAGCGGCGGGCCGAGCCTGGTTCAACATCGCTGACCGCGCAGACTGTGAACTCAGGCATGCAACCGACCGAGCTTCTCGTCGACCGCAGCCCGTAACGGACCTTCGAGCGCGCGCACCGGGAGGCGATCGAAGACGTCGTCGAAGAACCCGAGCACAATCAGCCGTTCCGCATCATCGGGGCGCACGCCGCGCGACTCGAGGTAGTAGAGCTGATCGTCGTCGATCGGCCCAACCGTTGACGCGTGCGAGCACTGCACGTCGTTCGCCTCAATCTCGAGATTCGGAATCGACTCCGCTGCCGCGCCCTCGGTCAGGACCAGGTTGCGGTTGGTCTGGAACGCACGCGATTTCTGGGCCTCCCGGCGCAGGCGGATGAGCCCCGAGTAGACCGAGCGGGCCTGGTCTTCAACGGCGCCCTTGAACAAGAGGTCACTGCGGGTGCGGGGCGCGGCATGGTCTTGGAGGGTGCGGAAGTCGAGCACCTGGTTGCCATCGCCGAAGTACACCGCGAGCAGGTCGCTCTCACCTCCCTCGCCCGTGATGAGTGACTCGGTACGCAGCCGCGCGTAGTCACCGCCGAGCGCGATAGCCGATGACTGGAGCGACGCGTCCCGTCCGACGTGCGCGCGCTGCAACGCTACCTGCCACACCGACGAACCGTGTTGCTGCACCGATGTGTAACGGACATGCGCGCCATCGCCGACGAGAATCTCGATCACAGCGTCGCAGAGGTGATCATCTCCATCGGCCGCGTAGCGGTCAAGCACCGTGACCTGCGCATGGTCTCCCACCACTACGAGGGTGTGCGGGAAGCTCGCGAGCCCGTCGCCGGCGGTGAGGTGCTCTACGACGATCGGTTCTTCGACCACGACACCGGCTGGAATCTTGACGAAGACCCCACCCCCGACGAACGCATCGTGGAGCAGCGTGAATGCGTCGGGCGATGCGTCGGAGCAGACGCCGAACCATTTCTGGATCTCTGGATCTTCTGTCGTCCGCAGATCGCCGACGACAACCCCCTTCGCCTCGAGAGCCGGGTCGATGGTCGGCAGGACCACGCGCCGTTGCTCCTCGCCCCGCGGGCGATAACGGCCGATGTCGAACCGGTCGATCGGGCTGTAACGCCAGATCTCCTCGGTGGAGCTCGGCCAGCCGATCTCGGCTAGCTGATCGGCTGCGGCGGTACGACGAGCGACGAGCCAGTCGGGCCCGCCCAACGCCCGCGCCGCGTCGACCGTGAAGTGCGAATCGGTCATCGGCAGATCAGCGCGCGCGCCGGGAGGTGAAGCGCGTCATCCGACTGCTCCCTCCATGTTCAACTCGATCAAGCGCGACAGCTCGACGGCGTACTCCATCGGAAGCGTCTTGGTGATCGGCTCGATGAACCCGTTGACGATCATGGCAGTCGCCTGCTGTTCGGTCAGCCCGCGGCTCATCAGGTAGAAGAGCTGATCGTCGCCGACTTTGGAAACCGTGGCCTCGTGACCGATCCGGGCGTCCTTCTCGTCGATCTCCATGTAGGGATAGGTGTCGGAGCGACTCTCGTCATCGAGGATCAACGCGTCGCAACGCACGTGGCTCTTCACATGGTGCGCGCCCTTGTCTACCTTCACCAGACCGCGGTATGTCGTGCGACCGCCATCCTTGCTGATCGACTTCGAGTCGATGATCGACGTCGTCTCCGGTGCGGCGTGGGTCATCTTGGCCCCGGCGTCTTGGTGTTGACCCGGGCCGGCGTAAGCAACCGAGAGCACCTCACCGTGGGCTTTCGGGCCGGTCATCACCACGGCGGGGTACTTCATCGTGAGCTTGGAGCCGAGGTTTCCGTCGATCCACTCGACCGTGGCTTCTGTCTCGGCCCGCGCCCGCTTGGTGACGAGGTTGTACACGTTCGGCGACCAGTTCTGGATCGTCGTGTAGCGGATGCGCGCGCCCGGCTTCGCGATCAGCTCGACCACGGCCGAATGCAGCGAGTCATTCGAGTACACCGGCGCCGAGCACCCCTCGACGTAGTGCACAGACGAACCTTCGTCGGCGATGATCAACGTGCGTTCAAACTGCCCGGCGCTCTCCGCGTTGATGCGGAAGTAGGCCTGCAGGGGCATATCCACGTGGACGCCCGGCGGCACGTAGATGAAGGACCCTCCACTCCAGACCGCGGAGTTGAGCGCGGCGAACTTGTTGTCGCCCGGCGGGATGACGGTGCCGAAATGCTCCTTGACGAGGTCGGGGTAGTCAACGAGCGCCTGGTCCATGCTCGAGAAGAGCACGCCCATTTCCTCGAGATCGTCGCGGTTCTTGTGGTAGACGACCTCTGATTCGTACTGGGCAGTCACGCCGGCGAGGAACTTGCGCTCGGCCTGGGGGATGCCCAACTTCTCGTAGGTGTTCTTCATCTCCTCCGGGAGCATGTCCCAGTCGGAGACCTGCCCCTCGGTGGGCTTGATGTAGTAGTAGATGTCGTCGAAGTCGATGTTGGGCATGTTCTGCGCGAACCATGCCAGCATCGGCTTGCGCTCGAAGCGCTTCAGCGCGTTGAGACGGAACGTCGTCATCCACTCCGGCTCGGACTTGTGCCAGGAGATGTCCTTGACGATGTCGGCGTTCACGCCCTTCTTGGGCTTGTAGACCGACGCCTCGGTGTCACTCCAGCCGAGCTTGTACTTGCCGAGATCGATTCCACTGACTGCCATACGGCCTCCACGAAGTGGGCTCCACGGTGCGGAGCAGCTGCCCGGCGGGGGAGCCGGTAATTTCCACTACGCAGATAGTAACAATTCCCGGGGGCCACGACAATCCCTGTCCGGGCGGGGATTTTGCGGGCCGTGGGAGAAGATCGGCCCCGGGCGCGATCAGCGCTTGGCTGCGGCCTGCTGGCGGGTGCTCGAAGACGACGCCCTGGTCGACGACGTCGTGCTCTGGGTCGACCTGGGGGTCGACGTTGGCGGCGTCGTGGTGCTGGGCGATCCAGCGAGGGCATCGGCTTGGGCGAGCTTTTCGCCGACCTGGTTGATCAGGCTCTGGAACGTCGCCAGGTCTTTCGCGGCAAGGGCGACCTGGGCCCGAGCGAAGAGGGCATTCGCCTCCTGCACGAGCTGGGCCACGCTTCCCGGAACCACCGGCGGCGCGGTGCCCCCGGGTGTCGTGGTGGGCGGGGTCGCACCGTTTCCAGTCGGGTCGAGCCCGTTGAACTCGGGGAACTGCGCCAACGCATTGCGCAGGTCACTGCCCACAACGGCCTTGTTCTTGTAGAACACGATCACGAACCGGTACGACGGCAGCTGCGCTCCGCCCGATGCCTGCACATAGATCGGACGTATGTAGAGGATCGAGGTGTCGACAGGGATGAGCTGCATGCTCCCCTGGATCACCGTCGATCCGCGTTGACCGAGAAGCGAGAACTGGCGCGAGATCTCGTCGGTGGTATTTATCTGACTGTCGACCTGGCTCGGCCCGAACACCGATTGACCGGTCGGCATCACGAACGACTCGAGCTGTCCGTAGCTACCGGGATCCGACTTCGCGACCATGAACGAGACCAGCCCAGTGAGCTGGTTGTTCTTGGAAACCGGCACGAAGGGCCGCAGGATCAGGAACTCCTCGCGGGCCTCCCCGGGGAGCTTGATCAAGAGGTAGATGGGGGCCACGCGCGCCGAGGTCGAACGCGCCGCCTCGGGCTGGGTCGTCGAGCCCGTCGTGGCGAGACCGCCGGTGTCGGTGATGTTGCCGACCGGACCCGAACCCGGATCGGGCGACACCTCCCAGAGGTCGGTCTTGTTGAAGAAGGTCGTCGGATCGGTCATGTGGTATGACGCGTACTTGTCGGTCTGGACCGTGAAGAGGTCCTCCGGGTAACGCAGGTGCTCCCGCAACCCCGTTGACAGCTTGTCGCCGCTGGTGAACAACCCGGGAAACGCCTTCTCGTACGCCTGGATGATCGGATCCTTCTTGTCGATCACGTAGTACGTGATCTTGCCGCTGTAAGCGTCGACAGTGACCTTCACCGAGTTGCGGACGTAGTTGAAGCCACTGCCGAGGCCACGCGAGCCGTCGGACGCCTGGGAGTACGGGTACTTGCTCGTGGTCGTATAGCCGTCGAGCACCCAGGTGACCTTGCCGTTCAGGATCACCGGGTACGGGTCGGCGTCGTACTTCAGGAACGGTGCGGCCTTGTTGACCCGCTGCTTGATGTCGCGCAGGTACACGACCTTCGTCTTGGGTGTGATCTGACCGGAGATCAGAAGATTGATGTCGGTGAACCGCAGAGCAAACGCGGCTCGGCGGAGGTAGCTCGACAGCTTAACGCCGCCGTCGCCGCGGTACTTCGTGGTCGCATCGGCCTGACCCTTGCGCGGGTAGTTGAACTCACGCTGCTTGGCGTCGACGAGGTTGTACCCCGCGAGGTTCTCGCTGTAATAGATCTCCGGCCGCGTCACATCGAGCACGGGAGACTTCGACACCGGCGGGATGTTGCTCAGCAGGTAGTTCGGCTGGCCGCTCTGCGCGTCGGCCGAGTTAGACGGCGAGACCGCCAGACCGTAACCGTGGGTGTAGACGAGATGCCGACTCACCCAGCTCTGGCTCGGCAGGTTGTCGGGGTTGAGCTCACGAGCCGACAGGAGCACCTGCTGGGTCTGGCCGCCGATCTTGTACCGGTCGACATCGGCGTCACCGAACCGGTAGAAGGTGCCGAACTGCTGGAACGACGTGTAGTTCGACAAGAGCTCCGGCGGGTCCCAGAGGCGGGCGTTGCCGATCGTCGTCTGGTTCTGCTGGAGCGAGGCAAGGGTGAGGTCGGACTTGTAGTCGAACGGCTTCACCGCGACGTTCTTGTTGTCGAGGTTGAAGGCGTCGCGCGTCGCAACGATGTTGCGCTGGATGTACTTGCGTTCCTTCGCCAGCTCGTTCGGGTTCACCCGGAAGTTCTGGACGAACGCCGGGTACAACGTGCCGACGACGAGCGAGATGAGCGCCCAGAGCCCGACCGCGATGATCGGCAGAACCCAACCCCGGCGCCAGATGTTCCAGATGAACAACCCCGCGGCGATGACCGCTATCACCGTCAACAGCGTGAGCGCGGGAAGCTGCGCGTTCACGTCGGTATAGCTCGCGCCCTCGACCACCCCGCGGTTCGAGAACAGGAGATCGAACCGGGCGTAGTAGTACCCAACCGCCTTCACCAGTGCCATCAAGGCGAGGATCACCGAGAGATGTGCCTTCACCTGCGGCGTCACCCGCTGGTAGGGGCTCTGCAGCCGGATCCCACCGTTGAAGTAGTGAGCGACGGCGGTGGCGATCAGCACGATCAGGAGCGCGGCAAACAACCAGTCGACGACGAAGGTGATGAAGGGGAGCTGGAAGACATAGAACCCGATGTCTTTGTGGAACTGGGGATCGCTGATGCCGAAGTTGACGTGGTTGCGAAAGAGAATCCACTCGTTCCACTGCCCGGCCGCGCTCGCGCCGGAGACGAGACCGAGGAACGCGGCGATGGCGCCACGGATCCGCCCGGCGTAGCTGCCCACCGCCTGCTGATACCGATCGAAGAACTCGTCTTCGGGGCCCATCATCCGCATCCGGGGAGCGAGCCGGTCGGCGATGGTGAGGCTCGCGAACATCATCACGAAGAACACGACAGTGAACACGAGCGCTGGTGCGATCTGCGCGGTGAGCAGCTCCCGCCAGATCTTCGAGAAACCGACGGAGTCGAACCAGAGGAAATCTGTGTAGAAGCGCGCCAGCCCCTGGAGGCTCAGGGCGAGCACGACGAGGATGACGGCAGCCGCGATGATCCAGCCTCGGAGGCGGAACGGTCGTCGGCGTTCGATGGTCGGGACGCGCACGGAAGGGATGCTAGAGGTCCGGCGAGTCGAACTCGGCGCGGGAGCCGAGACGCCCGCAAAGACACCGAGTGGGCGGTGGAGCCAGCTGGGTCATCAGGTTCCGCTTCCCGTCGTGGTGGTCGAGGCCGACACGGACTCGACCGCGATCACACAACGACAGCCCGGGTGCGCGGGCGGGGCCGAATGCCCGGTCGGAAACGCCTGACCCCTCGGCGTCGTCTCCAAGGCGTCGTCGTCGCAATCGGGACAACAGCCGCCAGAGGGGGTCACCCATCGGAGTCGCGCCGCTTCGGGTGCGGCATCGATCGTTCCGCGCGCCCACGCGGCCACCAGCGCATCCGACAGCGCGCCGTCGAGCGACTGGGTGCGCCACTCTCGGTACCGGGAGCCGACCCGTTGGGCAACGTCGCCGTCTTCGGCGTCGCCCTCGTCGGGGCTGTGGGCGAAAGCCGAGACCAGCCGATCCCGAAGGGGAGCACCGAGGTCGGTCGCGAGAACCACGAGGTAGTCGTGCGGGACCCCGTCGGTCGATCCATCGCCCGACATCGCCCTGGTCGCGGCGCGATACACCTCGTCGACCGCGGGAGCGAGCACCTCGGCCCAGGTCTCGCCCTGGCCGCCCAACGAGGGGAGCACGGCTTCGGCACTCGGGCGCCCTTTGGCCTTGCGCAACCCGTCGAGCAACTCGTTCTGCTCATCTTGCAACGCGCGTTTCGCCCTGCGGCCCAGCGCGGAACGCACTTTCGCGACCGCTTCGTCGCGAGCTGCGAACTCGAGCGGGATCTCGACCACAGGAGCGGGCACCACTGCTCGGGCCGGCACAGGCTCCTCTGACACGAGATCCACGCTCACCGCGGGTTCGTTCGCAGCGGCGGTCGCCGGAGGTTCGGTGGCCTCGTCCACAACCACATCCACGGCCACATTCGAGTCCGAATCCGAATCCGGAACGGGCGCCGGCACGGGCACGGGCTCGCTGCGCCCTTCCTTCAACCGAGCGAACAACGCGTCAACGGCTGTGGCGCTCGCCGGGTTCTCGTCGTGTCCCAACAGGGGCGGTCCGGCCGGCTCCAGCGGTGGCATCGGATCGGGTTCAGCAGCCAACGATGGTTCCGGCGCCTTGTCGCCGCCCGCGTCGACGGGTCCGTCGTCGTCGGTATCGGCGGTGTCGGCGGTGACGGGTCCGTCGTCGGCATCGAGCGAGAAGTCGATGCCGTCTTCCGGCACGGGTTCGATCTCGATCCCGCCCTCTGCATGCGCCTTGGCCGCCACCCCGCTGAGCGCGGTGATCGCATCGGCCAGGGTCTGCTTGACCACCCTGTACGCGTCGAGCAGCTGCTCCCGCCCAGTTCGGAGCTCGTCGAGCTGCGCCTGCATCAGCGCGCGCCTACGCGCGAGGTCGGCGAGGACGCGCTCGCGCACCGCCCGTGCCTCTTCGACCAAAGCGCGCCCGGCCTCGCGTGTGCGCTCGATCTCGGAGGCGGCATCGGCGACGGCGCGCTCGGCGGTTTCCGCGGCTGATCGCTCGGCGGCCGCGCGAGACGCATCTGCGTGTTCGATGGATTCACGTTCGCGTTCGGACGCGGCGGAATCGGCGCTGTCGGTTCGTTCGGTCGCGTGCGCCTCGGCCGCTTCCCGTAGCTGACGAGACGCGTCCTGCGCCTCCTCCAGCACCGCCGCCCTCCGCTCCTCGGCCCGGGTGCGGATGTCGAAAGCGGCCTCCTGGGCCGAGCGCAACACGCGAGTGGTCTCCTCACCGAGCCCTTCGAGCAGCTGGCGCTCTGTGAGTGGAGGCGGGGTACGAATCTCCTCCTCCAGGGCGGCGACCCGCTCGGCGAGGCTCCGCTCATGGTCACGCGCTGCAGCGAGCTCGTCTGCCACTCGGCGGAGGAAGTTGCGGACCTCGGTCTCGGAGACTCCCCGGAACGCGCTCGCGAACCCGCGGCTGGTGATCTCTTCTGGTGTGAGGCGGGTCGCTCCGGAACCGGGTCGACGAACGTCGGGCCCTGCATCTCTCGTCCCACTCGCGTCGGGACGGTCTTGCCTCGATCGGTCCGCAGCCACGACACCATCGTATTGGTGACGGGCACCCGGAACCCGGACTCCGCGAAAACGGGCCGAGTTCTGTTGCGGACCAGCGGCGCGGCGCCCTCCGGCTACGCGGCTCGGGGAACCGCCACGTCGATCGCGTCGCCTCCGGAACGCCGCAGCGCGGCGAGGGCGTCGTCGAGGTTGGCGACACCCTCGACCTTCATCGAACCGGCAGTGGTGCGCGCTTCGCGGGCCTCCGAGCGGGGGACGAGCATCAGCGTGGCGCCGGCATTCTTGGCCGCGACGGCCTTCTGGGCGACTCCACCAATCTCGCCCACCGTCCCGCCTGACCGCATCTCACCGGTCACCGCGACCTTGCGCCCCCCGGTCAGGCTGCCGGGCGTCAACTTGTCGATGATGGCAAGGGTGAACGCGAGCCCTGCCGACGGACCGCTCACCGCCCCGGGATCGATCGTGACTTCGACCGGAAAGTCGAACTTGAGATCTCGCGTCTCGGCGGCGATCCCGAGGTAGGCCGAACCCTTGTTAGGAGCCTTCGGGTTGGCCCCCGGCGTCACCGTAACTGTCTCCGGCTTCATGGCCTTGGCGTCGGTTCCGGCGCGTTCGATCGTGAGCGCAACCGGCACACCAGGCAAGTGCCGACGCACGAGCGGTCCGAGCTCGTCGATAAGCTCCACCGGTTGTCCGTCTACCGCGGTGATGACGTCGCCCGGCTTCAGAGTTCCCGCAGCCGGGGCACCCCTGGTCATCGCAATCACCCTCGCGCCGGTCCCGGTCTCGGTCACGGTGTAGCCCAGCTTTTCGAGCGCGACCTGCGTCGCGACTTGCTGAGACGTGTCCATCGCCGCCACGTTGAGCTTGCGGTCCTGCGCCGGTGTCGTGGTACCGAAGTAGTCGCGGTACGAGATCACCTCGGCGCTGTCGTCGAGCGACGCGCCGACGTAGCGCCACAGGTTCGGCTTGCCGTTCGACACCGAGACCGTGAGGAAGAGCAACGAGCCGCGCGAGCGATAGGTCCGCGCGCCCTTCACCGAGACGACACCTGACACCGGCGTCGCGTTGCCCGGCTCGATGATCACGTAGCTGACCGGGATGAACAGCCCGGCGAGCGCGACGACCACCACGAGGCTGACGAGCACGCCGAGCGCGCGTTTCCAGCGACCGCGGCCCCGGGGCGGGCCAGGGGAACCCGGAAGATCAGCGGGTGTCGGCGGCCCGGGCGGACCGGGGCGGTCCGAGGGCACCTCAGGTTCGGAGATCACCGTTCCGATGGATGGAGGCACGCCCCACCGACCGGTTGGATCAGACCGGAGCCGGCGGCTGGGTCCACCACGAGGAGACGATCGATGACGAGCACCATGATCAGCCAGCCTGCCACGGCAGCAGCACCGCTACCCACGCGGCCGATCCGCGTCCTCGCCTACGGGAAGCTCTTCGGACTGGTCGTCGGCATCGGCACCGTCATCGCCGTAACCATCGCGGCCGTCCTCGGCATCGCCATGCTGGTCCTGTCAAACGCCACCGGCTGAAACGTTGGCATGGCCTTCTTCCGGCGGGTTCTCGGGTTGTGATAGCGCGAGCGTTGTCGTCGACGCCGGCGGCAACGCGATCGGGGCCCGTTACGGGACGAGCCCGGACCATCTAGATAGAGAAGCCGGTGGCATCATCGACCGGAATCTGCCTACCGGGCGGCGGATCACCAATTCGGCCGGACGGATCCGTGGACGTGGTTCGATGTCGAGCGATGACGAGGTTGGAGTTCCCACCAGGAGACGAGGTAACGGGCCCACCGCCGATCACCCCGCCCGATCTCGATCCCTGCGATGCCGCGCCGGAGACGAGCGCGATAGCCAGGGCGGTCACGACGAATATCGCCGCTACCAGCAGAAAGACCACGGTGCGACCGTGCCGGGGCTCCGTCTGCTGCCAACTCATGGATCGAACGTACCGAGTGAAACGAAACCTGTCGTGAGTCAATCGACCCCTTTCGCCAGCAGGGATCCCTACGTCCGCGCCGCGGCTGCCGCCGGCACGGGGCGCGAGGGCCGGCTAGGCCGCTCCGAGGTGACCGATCTGGTGCTGCTCAGCACCGACGATCCCGACCCACGGGTTCGGATCTCCGCACTCGGAGCGATCGTGCGGGGCGCGGGGCGCACGGCGGCCGAGCGGGCCTGGCGGCGGGCAGCTCTCGATTCTGATCTTTCGGTCCGACGTCGGGCCGCCGAGCTCGCTCCGGGGGTAACGGTGCCCCTGGGCCCGTTGCTCGCTCTGGCGGCCGACCCGGAATGGTCGGTCGTCGAGGCCGCGGCCTGGGCCGTTGGTGAGATCGCGTGGTCGGCGACCAACCGTGGTCGGGCCGTGCGGGCCCTGATCGATCTGACCACCGGCCATGAAGACCCGCTCGTGAGGGAAGCAGCCGTCGCGGCACTCGGAGCGATCGGTGACCCGGCCGGTTTGGCCGCCGTGCTCAGCGCGACTCGCGACCGGCCCGCCGTCCGGCGCCGGGCGGTCCTCGCACTAGCCCCGTTCGAGGGCGCCGAAGTCGATTCCGCGCTCGAAGCCGCTCTCACCGACCCCGACTGGCAGGTCCGCCAGGCAGCCGAAGATCTGGCACCCTGACCGCCGAAACGCCCTCGGAACGGTCGGTGCGGTCGGTCAGGATCTCGGCGATCCCATGAACATGTCCTTGAGTCGGTCGAAGCTCTCGAGGCAGCGGCCGGCACCGAGTACGACGCATTCGAGGGGCGCTTCGACGAGCCGGACCGGAAGGCCGCTCTCCTTGGCAATCCGCTTGTCGAGCCCTCGCAGCATCCCACCCCCGCCGACCAGGTGGATGCCCTGCAGGATCAGGTCCTGCGCGAGCTCCGGCGGCGTATCTCCGAGCGCGGCGATGACCGCGTCGCAGATTGCGCGGGTCTGCTCCTCGATCGCGTCGCGCACTTCTTCTGGGGAGAGGATGATCGTCTTCGGGAGACCGCTCATCAGGTCGCGGCCTCGGACCTCGGCCTTGTACTCGTTGTCGGTCGGGGCGGCCGAGCCGATCGCGAGCTTGATCTCCTCCGCAGTCCGTTCGCCGATCGCGATGCCGTACTCGCGGCGCACGTAGGTCTGGATGGCCGCGTCGATGTCGAAGGAGCCAACCCGCACTGCCTCTAGCGCGACCACGCCGCCGAGCGATATGACCGCGACCTCGGTAGTTCCGCCGCCGACGTCGACGATCATGTTTCCGAGCGGCTCGTGAATCGGGAGACCGGCGCCGATAGCCGCGGCCATCGGTTGCTCGATCAGGTACGTCGTGGCCGCACCGGCCCGGCGCGCCGCCTCGAGCACTGCGCGCTGCTCGACGTGGGTGATGGCCGAAGGCACACAGATCAGGACTCGGGCGCGGTACAGGCGATTGACGCCGGCTCGCTGAAACAACAGCCGGATCATGCGCTGGGTGATATCGAAGTCGGTGATGGCGCCGCCGCGCAGCGGGCGGACCGCGACGATATAGCCGGGCGTGCGCCCGATCATCTGCCACGCCTCGTGGCCCATCGCGAGCACATCCTGAGTTCGGCTGTTGAGAGCGATGACCGTCGGCTCGTTGAGAATGATCCCCTGGCCGCGTGAGTAGACGAGGGTGTTCGCCGTACCGAGGTCGATCGCGAGGTCCCTACCCAGACCGGCGCCCTCGCTGCGGGTCGGGAGGCGGTGGTGCGATCGCCTCGAGGCTCTGCTCGAACTCTTCGATGCTCGCGTCGATCCCGGTCGGACGCCGGTTCCGGAACATCACTATCGCGACTCCGCCCACGATCAATCCGAGGGCCAGCAGCAGGTACTCCATTCGGCCTCGAACCCCTACCGCGCCGAACCGACGGACGGCGGAAACACCGTGACCGACGTGACCGGCTGACCAGTCTCGGACCATTGGGAACCGCCCGACCAGTGCTCGCGCTTCCAGATCGGAACCGTCGCCTTCAACGTGTCGATGCAGAAGCGGGCGGCCTCGAACGCGGCCTCTCGATGCGGAGCCGAGATGACGACGAGCACCGATGCCTCCGACAGCGCGAGGTCACCGAGGCGATGCACGAGCGCGATCCGCTCGACCGCCGGCCACCGCACGCGAGCGCCGTCGGCGACAACGGCGAGCCGCGCCGCGGCCTCTTCCTCGTACGCCTCGTACGTCAGCCCGGTCACGCCGTCTCTTGCGTCGGCGTGGTCGCGAACGACGCCGATGAACGTCACCACGGCGCCGGAACGGGGCGTGGTCGCCCACTGGATGACTTCGGTCGTCGGAAGCGGGTCATGAGTGAGCGCTATCCGAGTCGCCGTCTCGTCAGCGAAAGTCTCGTGTGGGGGTACAGACACGCCTTCCACTGTACGAGAAGTCGCCAACTCCACCAGAAGAGTCCCGGCGGTGGCCCGGACCCGGACAGAAGGGCCGCGGTCTCTTTCGCTGAGGACGTCGGTACAATCCGCATCCATGCCGCTCGAGGATCCCGGATACGACGGGTCGAACGGACCGCCCCCGGACCCGCTCGACCGGCTCTGGGTCCACCCGTCGGAGCTGTCGGCCCGCTCCCTACCCACCCCACCGCCGCGCCCCCACCGCCGGGGTCGCGAACGGGCGCTGATGCTCGCGGCCGGCGCAACGGGTGCCCTGGTGGCGACCGGTGTCCTCGCAGCAACTGGTCTCCTCGGATCGCATCGTTCGGATCCCGACCCGGTGGCGAGCGCCACGCCCGTCGCGGTGCTCGCGGCCCGTGCCGCGCCGGCAGTCGTCGCCGTGGTCGCCGCGACCGCGGCCGGCGCGATCCGCGGGTCAGGACTCGTCATCGCCGACGGTTGGGTCCTCGCGACCTGCGAGACCCTCGGCGACGCGAAAACCGCCACCGTCACCACCGCCGATGGCGCCCTGCACTCCGCGACAGTCCGCGGACTCGACCACGCCACCGATCTCGCGCTCCTTCAGGTCGAAGGGGTAGACGCCCTCGACGGTGGGCTCTCTGCTCGCACCGGGCGACCCGTCCAGGTCGGTGAACCGGTCATTGCCGTCGGATCCGCCGGCGACACGCGCCGCTGGGTCGCGACCGGCGTCGTTTCGTCGGTCGCGACCATGTCCACCGGCGTCACCCCGGTGCGGGCCGGCCTCATCGCGACGGACGCGCCCATCGAGACCGGCGCATCGGGCGGGGTTCTTCTCGACAGAGACGGTTACGTCGTCGGGGTGCTCACCACCGGGTCCGATCGCATGGGAGTCGCGGTTCCGATGGGAACCGCGCGTGACGTCGCCAAGCAGCTCCGCGAGACCGGTCGCGCCGGTCACGGCTGGATCGGTGTCACCGGTAGCGACGCCATCGATCGGGCGGGAGGCGGTGTTCGCGTGTCCGAAGTCGGTGCGAACAGCCCCGCATCGGCCGCCGGGCTCCGCGCCGACGATGTCATCGTCGCCATCGCTACGACCCCGGTCACCCGAATGGCCGATCTCCTAGCCAAGGTCCGATCCCTGCACCCGGGCTCCGAGGTCACCTTTCGCATCTGGCATGGCCGGACCGCGCGAAACGTTTCGATCACCCTGGCGAATATTCCCACCGGAGACAGGGTCGGGAGCACCAGCACGACCATCCGCCAAGCGGCCGCCGGATGACGACTCGGCCGATTCCGCGCAAAAGCGCGAGAGTGTCGGCGTGAACGCCGACTCTCGCCCCGAAGATCAGCTCGACGACGTCGACAAGGCGCTGCTCAACGCAGTCCAGTGGGACTTCCCACTAGTCGAGCGGCCCTACGACGCCCTGGCCGAACGGCTCGGGGTCAGTGAGGGCGAGGTGCTCGAGCGACTGGCGCGCGTGAAGGAGCTGGGCGTTCTGCGCCAGCTGTCTGCGATCTTCGACACCAGGGCGCTCGGGTACAACTCCGCGCTCATCGCCGCCAAGCTCGATCCCGACCACATCGACCAGGCCGCCGAGACCATCAGCGCCCATCCGGGAGTGAGCCACAACTACAAGCGCAACCACGAGTACAACCTCTGGTACACGCTGGCGACGCCTCCAAACGAAGACTTCGACGCCCATCTCGACGTGCTGCACACCACCTCCGGCGCGCGCGTGACGCGGAAGCTGCCTACGCTCGTGCTCTACAAGATCGGCGTGAAGCTCGACATGACGGGCACTACGAGCGCGAACGCGAAAGCGGAGGTGCTCGCACACGAGCAGCCCGAACGCCGGCCCGACATGGCCGCGCCCGAACTGTCTGATCTCGAGGTCGCGGCGATCAGCATCCTCCAGGACGATCTCCCGCTGGTCGAGCTGCCGTTCGCGGCGCAGGGTGAGCGCATCGGAGTCGACGGCGCCACCGTGCTGGAGCTGGTGAAGTCATTCAAGGACCGCAAACTTTTGCGGCGCCTAGCTGCCGTGATGAATCACCGCAGCGCCGGATTCAAGGCCAACGCGATGGGCGTCTGGGCGGTCCCAGAAGACCAGCTCCCGAAGATCGGCCCTCAGATGGCCGGGTTCGCCGCAGTGAGCCACTGCTACCGGCGTCCGACCTACGACGACTGGCCATACACCGTGTTCACAATGGTGCACGGTCGCAGCGCCCGCGACTGCGAAGCAACCATCGACGCCATCCGCACCGAAACCGGTGTCGACGAACACGCGCTCCTGTGGTCCATCAAGGAGTATAAGAAGACGCGCCTTCGGTACTTCACCGCGGAGTGGGACGCATGGCGGGACGCGAACCTGCCGGCACCGACCTCCGCGTAAGCACCAAAGCTCCGCGTCACGACGCTCGCCGAACCCGTTACCTCCGGCGGTTGCGCCACAACACGACGCCGCCGCTCAAGACCGCAGCAGCGCCCAAGAGTCCAGTCACGCCGCCAGCAACCTTCGCTTTCGGAAACGGCTTGGTGAGCGAGGCGACGGTTTCGATCAGCGTCTCTTCGTTGGTGTGCCGGGGTGCCCATCCTGCGGCCCGTAACCGATCGTTCGCCAGCACCCAGGGGTGGGTCAGATACGGCAGTGCTTCGGCAGGGACGTCGCCGAGCCCGGTCGACCAGAGGCGCCGCAGAGCCCGCGACAGCAGCTCGGCCGGAACCGCCGCTGCGGGTCTCCGCCGCAGCGCCGCCGCCGCCGCCGCGTCGAGCCAACCGTCGGCGGCGACGTTGAACACGCCGGGAAGATCCCGCTCGACGGCGAGCAGGAGCGCGTCGGCAACATCGTCGGCGTGCACGGTCTGAACCGGAGGGGCCGCTCCCCGCACCCGGATCGCCGGACGTCCCGACAAGAGTCGGGCCCAGAGGTGTTGCGATCCCCTCCCGAGCACCGGTGCCGCTCGCAGTGTCGTCGTCACCGCATCAGGGACGGCCTGGCGCCAAACGGCGACCATCCGCTCCACTTCGGCGCCCTGCACCGCAGGGCCGAAACCAGGGTTCGGCCGGAGCGGCGCATCTTCGGTGAGCGGAACCGGGTTACCGGGCCAAGCTCCGTAGACCGCGGCCGTCGACACCCGCACGATCTTGGTGATCCCCATGTTGGCCGCGGCATCCAGCAGCCGCCGGGTGCCATCGACGTTGACTCTGGTCTCGAAGGAATCGTCGGGAAGCGGGTCGACGATCGACGCGAGGTGCACGATCACCGACACGCCTTCGAGGAGGGGCTCGAGGTCGGCGGTGGAGATGTCGACCCGGTGCATCTCGAGCCGACCGATGCGGCGCTCCGGATCACGCACGTCGAGCCCGACGACCCGACCGACCACGGGGGAGGCATCGAGGCGCGCCAACAACCGCTGCCCGAGGAGGCCGGCGATCCCGGTGACTGCGACGTCCAACACCTCCATAGACTGACCGCGTGAGCGACGACCCTCAATTCGGAGACCCCGACGACGAACCCGGCCACGGCTTCCACCCGTCGAACCAACCGGCGAATCCTTTCGGGCCGGGAGGTTTCGATCTCTCGAAGATCGATCTCAACGAGGTCGTGCGGATGCTCCAGTCCGACGGTCCGGTCAACTGGGAGATCGCCAAGCAGATCGCCACAACGGTCGCGCTCGGAGAAGAAAGCGCGGCCGACGCGCCCATCTCACCGGCCGATCACGCCCAGCTCGACGAGCTCGTGCGTGCCGCCCAGACCCACGTCGTGGCCGAGACCGGGCTCACGGCCACGTACTCCGCTCCCCTGCGTACCGTCGGTCGATCCGAGTGGGCACTCCTCCACCTCGATGCGCTCGCCCCGGTGCTCGAGGCCCTCGCGGTCACGTTCCGGGCCGCCATCGTCGAGGAATCCGCAGGCGAAGGCCCCGGCCCCGAGGCCGCTGCGATCGGACCGTTCGGGATGCCGATGGGTGGCGACGCTCTCTCGGGTCTCATGGGGATGATGGCTCCGGTGCTCCTCGGCGTGCAGGCAGGTTCGATGGTCGGCTACCTCGCGCAACACGCGCTCGGTCGTTACGACCTTCCGCTTCCCGCATCGGACCCGCCCAGCTTGTGTTTCGTGGTCACGAACCTCGACGCGTTCGAGTCGGCGTGGTCGCTCAATCGCAACGACCTCCGCTTTGTCGTTGCGTTGCACGAAGTCGTGCGAGCCGCCGAGAGGTCGGTGCCGTGGGTGCAGCCCAAGCTCGTCGCGCTCGCGACGGAGTACGTCTCGGCCTATCAGCTCGACCGCGAGGCGCTCGAGAGCCAGCTCGGTGGGTTCGACCCGACCGATCCGTCGTCGATGAGCGGCATCACCGAACATCCCGAAGCTCTGCTGGGGGCAATGCGGTCGCCACACCAGGACGAGATCCTGCGCCGGTTGCAGTCGGTCACCTCGGTGCTGGAGGGATACGCCGAAGTGGTCGTGGAGAGTATCGGTGGCCGGCTCGCCGGCTCGTTTGATCAGGTCCAGGAAGCGCTCGCTCGTCACCGCGTCGAGAGCGGAGAAGCGGGCCGGTTCATCGAGGGCCTGCTGGGTGTCCAGCTCGAACGCACACACTCCGAGCAGGGCCACGACTTCTGTCGCGGGGTGATCGAGCGGGCGGGCCTCGATGGCTTGAACCAGTTGTGGACAGCCGAATCGATGCTCCCCACTCCCGCAGAGATCGAGGCACCAGGACTCTGGCTCGCCCGCATCGAGCTGGGCGACTAGCGGCGGGTTGAACCGCGTTGGCCGAGAGCTCGGACCTGAGCCGCTGGATGGGGAGAACGAAGGTGTGGGAATGAGCCTGAAGATCGGCGTGTTGGGTGCTGGCGTCATGGGCGCAGGCATCGCGCAGGTCACGGCCGTAGCCGGCTACGAGACATGTTGCTATGACCTTGCACCCGAGGCACTCACAGCAGCGCTGGAACACGTCACGACAGGCCGTTACGGACTCGACTCGGGTGTGACCCGCGGCAAGCTCACGCGCGACGAAGCCGACGCGTCGCTGACGCGGCTGAACTTCACCGAATCATTCGACGAAGCCGCGAACACCGATCTCGTGATCGAAGCCGTCCCCGAACGACTCGACCTGAAGATCCGCGTGTTCCGCGACCTCGATCGAGTCGCGCCCGCGGCAACGATCCTCGCGTCGAACTCATCGGGCTTGCCGATCCAGGCGCTCGCGGCGGCGACCGACCGGCCCGAAAGAGTGATCGGCTGGCACTGGGCGTCACCCGCGCCGGTGATGAAGCTCGCCGAGATCGTGGCGACGCGCGACACCGCGGCGGCGACGATCCAGACCGTGAGCGAAGTCGCGACCCGCTGCGGCAAGCACCCCATCGTCGTCCGCGATACCGCAATGGCCTGGGGCTTCGTCGCGAACCGCGTCTACTTCGCGATGGTCGCCGAGGCACAGAAGGTCGTGAACGAAGGAATAGCCACCGCAGACGAGGTCGATCAGCTGATGGTCGATTGCTTCCGGTGGCCGGCGGGGCCGTTCGGCATGGTCAGCGGCGCCGGCTCCGGCTGGAGCTGACCGCCCCCATCGCGGCGACTACGTCGCCGGCGCCCATCAGAACCAGGTATGGGCAGTTGGTTCATGTTCGGCCGCGAGCAAGACGTCGGCGAAGGTCACGGCCCCTATTTCGGGCGCGTGGATCCGGCCGGCGCGCCAGAGCACCGATGGCCGGATCCCGCCGAGCGCGATCATCCCGAGGGCTTCGGCGTCGAGCACGAGATGGGGTTCGGCATCGGTGCGGGTGCACATCGCCCCGTCGGGTCCGCCGTCGAGCTCGTAACGACCGGCCGCGGGCCCGTCGTCGACGACCTCGAGCACGAGCCTGCCGTCGACCGCATAGGTACGGGCGCCGAGAAGCGCGCCCACATCGACCGGACGGAGCCAGAGGAAGTCGCGTCGGCTCGTCACCTTCATGGCCCGTGGATCGGTCAGCAACCACGGCAGCGCGGTGTCGGTCGGCACGTTCGACGCCTTGACCGTGCCAATGAGATCGACGTTACCGAGGTACTGCCACAATCCTGCCGCCGCATCCGATGTCGCGGCGACGAAGTCGCGGACGAACAGCGTCTTCAAGGACTCGCCCTCCGACCATTCGCCGCCGACGGCGTACAGCGCGAAGCCCTCTGGTCCATGCTCACCCTCGAACACCACATCGAAGCGGGGCGCGGCGTCACGCGTGTCCCACCATTCACTCTCCCACCAGACATCGGGCCGGGAGACGACTCCGGGCTGCGCGCGCCGGACCTTCTCGAAGACATTCGGCGCGATCGCGAGAGCCTCATCGGGCGAGACGAGCCTGACCCGGCCGGGCGCCGGAGCCCTCCACGAGATGCGCCGCCGCTCGAGCTCGATCCCGAGCACCTGCGTCGCGACGCCGTAGCCGAAGCGTCCGTAGATGCCGGCTTCAGAGGCGGTGAGAATCAGCGCCGCCTCTTCGTGCGCGCACGCATCGGCCAGCAGGTGATCCATCACTGACCGCAGGATCCCCCGGCGACGATGGGTCGGCAGGACGGTGATCCAGCTGACCCCGGCAACGGGAACCAGCGTCCCGCCCGGAGCTGTGAGCTCGAGTGAGTAGTTCCGGCCGTTGCCCACGAGCTCGTCGGCATCGAATGCGCCGACCGCCCGCTCCAGCTCGAGGTTCGCCCACAGGTCGTCGGGCCGGCGGTCGAGGTTCGCCGCGAACCCGCGCGCGTCGGTCTGCAGGTACGCCGGGAGCAGCTCGGGCGTTATAGGTCGGAGATCGGGCTTCATGGCTCCTGTTTAGCCGGGCCGGGCCGTACCGCATCAGGGCTTTTCGCCGGCGAAGAACCAGGGCTCACCCCTGATCCATCCGGTGGGCGCGGGCGCCGAATCGACCGGAGCCGGGCGATGAGCGAAGGCTGGCGCGGCGCGCCGGGAGGCCGGTCTCGAGCCGCACGAAGCCCGATCACGTACGACACCCCACCGAAGCCGAGCATCACGGCCAAGACGAAGAACCCGACGCGCGCGTCCATCACTTCGAAGAGCGCGACGGGTACCAGCGCGCCGAGCACCCAGACCAGCTGGAACCTGGTCTCGAAACGGGCGAACGCACGACCGCGCAGATCGTCGGGTCCATCGCGCTGCAGGAGGCTGTCGAACGCAACTTTCCCCGCGGCCGCGCCGCTCGCGACCAACGCCGCCGTGAACAGGTAGCCCCACCGTCCTCCGGCTCGGGCCGCCCAGAGCGCGACCGCCGCCGGCGCGAGCAGAGATCCGGCGAGAATCCACTCCTCCTTGACTTTGCGGCGCAGGAACGGCGCGGCCACGTTGCCGATCAACCCGCCGAGCGCGCTCACAACGAGTACCGCCCCGAAGAACCACGTCGGCTGCCTTGCTGCCTTCAGGCCGAACGCCACCAGGAAAGTCAGGAACCCGACCCCACCCCGCAGCAGGGCCATCGCGGTTCCGGCCAGAACGATGCTCGGGGCGTGGAGCTCGGCGCGCTCCTCGGGCGTTTCGGGGGCGCCCCGGCCGCCCTTGGGAATGCGGAGCGCGAGGACACCGGCGACCGAGAACGCGATCGCGGCGCAAACGAGCACCCAGTCCGCTCCTGTGACCTTGAGGATGACCGCGGCCGGTATGCCACCGATCGCGCCGGCGGCGATGCTGATCAGCGCGAGGCGCGAGTTCGCGGTCACCAGCGCCGCTTCACCGGGGACCATCGCGGGAACAAGCGCGCTCTTCGCCACCTGATGACCCTTGGCGAGCACGAGCACGCCGAAGGCAAGGGGGAAGAGCAGCAGTGTGTTGACGTTTCCGACCATCACGATGCACAGCGCCGCCCGGCCGAAGCACCCGGCGCTCATGAGCGTTCGGCGTCCGCCGCGGCTGCGGTCGAGCAGCGGGCCGATCACCGGCGCGACGAGCGCGAACGGAGCCACGGTGAGCAACAGGTAGAGCAAGACCTTGGGCCGCGCGGCACCAGGCGAGATGTTGAAGAACAACGTGCCCGCGAGCGCGACCGTCACGCACGCATCGCCGATCATGCTCACGGCGTGAGCCAAGGCCAGGCGGCCGAACGGCGACAGGCCCATCGTGCGCGGATCGTGCATCGGGTTGCCCATTTCGTCATCGACGATAGTTGGAGCAGCTCGGATCAGGACCCCGCGCGCCGAGACATCGCCGGCGCCCTGATGGCCCACCGGCTTCACCCGCAGGCCTGTACCCGATGGTCTTCACCCATCATCCACACCTCGTTCACCCGATCGAAGTCGGCGGTCCGCCCGGCCCCGATACCTTCGTGAACAGAGCGCAGGCACCTGCGCTCCCGGCCGAGAAGATCCGGCCCCGGCCCCTCCGGATCGGCCCCCCGATCATCGGAGGTTCGGCTGGCCCGCGACCCGTTCTCCCCGGAACGGGTCGTGGTCGCGTCCGGCATCCTCAGCCCACAAAACGCCCGGGTGGACAGAACGGTACGATGTCTCCCATGGTCGGCCCCGAAGATGTGGGCGAAGGCGGCGACCCGAGTCCCACGCGCTTCCTCAACCGTGAGCTCTCCTGGCTCGAGTTCAACGCGCGCGTGCTCGCGCTGGCCGAAGACGCCTCGCAGCCGCTGCTCGAGCGGACCAAGTTCCTCGCGATCTTCAGTCAGAACCTCGACGAGTTCTTCCAAGTGCGCGTCAGCGGTCTGCAAGAGCAGGTACGCGCCGGGATTCGAACCCAGACCCCGGACGCGATGGATCCGCTCGATCAGCTCCGGGCCATCCGAACCCGGGTCGACGAACTGGTCAACCGCCAGGCCACGGCCTTCGCGAAAGAAGTGGCGCCGGCCCTCGAAGATGCGGGGATCCGTTTCTGCGACTGGGACGAGCTAGACGACGACGACCGCGAATACCTCGTCACCGTGTTCGAAGAGCGCGTGTTTCCGGTTCTGACCCCGCTCGCCGTCGACCCGGCCCACCCCTTCCCCTACATCTCCGGCCTGTCGCTCAACCTGGCCGTCGTGGTGCGCAACCCGACCACCGACACCGAGCACTTCGCCAGGGTCAAGGTCCCGCCGATCCTGCCCCGGTTCCACGCGCTCGGCGAGCAGCGGTTCGTCCCGCTCGAGGACATCATCGCCGCCCACCTGGACAAGCTGTTCCCTGGCATGGAGGTGCTGCAGCACCACACCTTCCGGGTCACCAGGAACGAGGACGTCGAGGTCGAGG
>JANYLB010000004.1 GCA_025363815.1 Actinomycetes bacterium | reverse complement strand
CCGACGCCGACGCCGACTCGATCGACGCCGCGTACGCCCGTGCCGCTGGGAAACTTGATGTTCTGGTGGAGGAGCTGGCCCGCCCGCTGCCGTACCGGCCGCTGGCCCCGCCGCCCGACGACCTCACCGAGCTCCCCGAGTTCCACTCGACCATGTCGCCCGACATGTACAGGCGTGCGGTCGAGGTGGCGCGCGAGCACATCCTCGCCGGCGACATCTTCCAGGTGGTTCTCGCGCAGCGTTTCGACCTCGAAAGGCGACTTCGACCCGCTCGAGGTGTACCGGGTGTTACGCCTCGTGAACCCGTCGCCGTCGATGTACTTCCTGCGCAGCACGCGAGCTTCTGCCGAGGTGACGCTCGTGGGTTCGTCGCCGGAGCCGATGGTGCAGCTGCTGAACGGTCGTGTCATCAGTCGCCCGATCGCCGGCACGCGGTGGCGGGGTCGCACCGAGGAGCACGACCGCAAGATGGCCGCCGAGCTCGCCGAGGATCCGAAGGAGCGCGCCGAGCACACGATGCTCGTCGACCTCGCCCGAAACGACGTCGGGCGCGTCGCTCGGTTCGGGACCGAACAGGTCGACGAGCTGATGACCCTCGAGCGGTACTCGCACGTCATGCACCTCACCAGCGAGGTATCTGCCCAGCTGGCCGACGGAAAGAGCCCGGTCGACGTGCTCAGGGCGACGTTTCCGGCAGGCACGGTCAGCGGGGCGCCGAAGGTGCGGGCGATGGAGATCATCGACGAGCTGGAGCCGTCGAAGCGGGGTCCGTATGCGGGGGTCGTGGGCTACGCCGACTTCTCGGGCAACATGGACACCGCAATCGCCATCCGCACGATGGTGTGGCAGGGGGGCCAGGCCAGCGTGCAGGCGGGTGCCGGTGTGGTCGCCGACTCCGATCCAGACGCCGAGAACCTGGAATGCCACAACAAGGCCAAGGCGTTGCTCACTGCAGCCGCCGCCGCTCGCAAGCTTGGGGAGCAACCATGACCGTTCTCGAACGTGATCTCGTTGTGGTGGCCGGGCCCGACACCTTCTCGTTCTTGCAGAGCCTCGTGTCGCAGGATGTCGAGGGCTTGGCCGATGGCGCGGTCGTCGACTCGCTGTTGCTCAGCCCGCAAGGCAAGCTTGACGTCGCGTTCCGCATGGTCCGCCGGGGCGACGAAGCCTGGCTCGATTGTGACGTGGGGTTTGGCGCGCAGCTCGCGGCTTCCCTCGACCGGTTCCGAATCCGGGTGAAGGCCGAGGTCGAAGACCGCAGCGACGGCTGGGGAATGGTTTCGGTTCGCAGTGCTGTGCCGTCGGCGGCGCCGACCGGATGCATCGATCTTCGAAACGGTGATGTGATCGGGCCCATGACCATGCTCGAGGGGCTCGCCACTCCGGGCGCCCTCGATGCGGACGGTTACGAGCGTTGGCGGATCGAGAGTGGGGTTCCGAAGCTGGGTGTCGACGTGGATGCCAAGACCATTCCGCAGGAGGCGTTCCTGGAGCGGAGCGCGGTGTCGTTCACCAAGGGTTGCTTCCTCGGTCAGGAGCTCGTGTGCCGCATTGACACCCGCGGTCATGTCAACCGGTACCTGCGCCGGCTCGATGTCATTGGCTTCGAGCGCCCGGAAGTCGGCGCGGAGATCCGTCTCGATGACAAGGTCATCGGTTCGGTCACAAGCGTCACTCCCGTCGACGGCGGGCCGGTTGTGGCCCTCGGCTATCTCCGGCGCGAGATCGCGGTTCCGGCCGAGGTGACGATCGGTGCGCCGTCGACGGGCGTCGCCATCACCGCCGCGGCACGCGAGACCCCGGTCAGCTCGTAGGCACCGGCCGCTCCCCGATCGGGAGCACCACTGTGAACGTCGCGCCACCGGAGGGATCGCTGGACGCGCGAACCGTCCCTCCCATGGTCGCGGCCAGTTCGCGCACGATGGCCAGGCCGAGGCCGGTGCCGACGGTCCGGCCCGGAGTACCCCGCGCGGTGTAGAGGCGTTCGAACACCGCATCGAGCTCAGTAGGCGCGATCCCGGGGCCGTCGTCGAGCACTTCCAACTCCAGCCCGTCGTGCGCGCGTACCGTGACGTCAATAGCTCCCGTGGCGTATTTCAGCGCGTTCTCGACCAGATTGGCAACAATCTGGCCGAGCCGCTCCGGATCGGTTTCGGCGGGGAGCTTCGCCGGCGCGTCGAGGTTGAGCGCGATCCCAAGCTCCTCGGCCTGAGGTCGGAACGCATCGAGTGCATCTCGGATCGTCGTTACGGAGTCGAAGGATCGTGGGTGCAGGGAGAACTCGCGCGCGTCGAGCCGGGCGAGCTGGAGGAGGTCGGCGACTAGCCGTTCGAGGCGACGTGACTCGGCCGCGATCACCGCGGCCGCGCGTCGTCGGGTGGCAGCGTCGTCGGCGGTGCCGTCGGTCATCGCCTCGGCATAGCCGCGGATCGAGGTGAGGGGAGTCCGAAGGTCGTGCGACACGCTGAGCAGGAACGCGCGTTCCTGGCCACGCGCGTGGTCGAGCTGTTGCGCCATGCGGTTGAGCGTCACCGCGAGCTCGCTCAGCTCGTCGGTCGGATGGTTTCCGAGATCGACGCGTGCTGTGAGATCACCGGCCGCGATCCGGCCGGCGGTAGCGCCCATCACCGCGAGAGGCCGGGTGAACCGTCGCGCGAGCAGGTACGACACGATCGCGGCAGTTATCGCTGCGATCAGCGCTGTGCCCAGAAAGAACGCGCCGGCTCGTCTGGCCAATCCGCGCTCGACCGGCTTGCTGAGCACGACCACCGGCGTAGCGCCGGTGGCGTTGGTGGCTAGGGGCAACGCGATGAACACTATGTTCCCGGCGCTGCCGACCTGCCTAGTGCCGGCGAGGAGTTGCTTGGTATCGAGATCATTGGCAGACAGTCCGGCGGGGAGGTCGAGCAACGGTGCGTCGCCGTTCCCGAGTTGGGGGCTGGTGGTGAGCGCGGAGAGCCCCGAACCGACGGTGCCGTTCGCTGCTACCGATACCAGCGTGCCGTGCGCGATATTGAGTGTCGCCCGGAGGAGCAACGCGAACTCGCGGGCGACGCGGCGGTCGCCCTGGACGGTGTGCTGCCGTTCTTGTTGAGTGGTGAGATGGGTCCGGAGGTTGTCGAGCGCATTCACGACGGCGGGTGCGCGGCTGGCGATATCGGAGCGGGCATCGCTCACTCGCGTTCGGTACGTGAGTGCTTGGGTCGCGATGCCGGTGAACACGAGCACACCGATCGCGACAGAGACCATCGCGATGAAGATCCGGTTGCGCAGCCGGCGGGGTCGTGCGCTCACGCGGGGTCGGGGGCGGAACGCTCGAACCGGTACCCGACGCCGCGCACGGTGCTGATCGTCGTCGCTTCGAGCAGCTTCTTGCGGACCTGGGCGATGTGCACGTCGACGGTACGGGCATCGCCGTACCAGTCGTAGCCCCAGACGCCATCGAGGATCTGTTGGCGCGAGAGCGCGAGGCCGGGACGTTCGGCTAGGTAGCGGAGCAGGTCAAATTCCTTGGTCGTGAATTCCACCACCTGGTCGCCGATGCGGATCTCGCGGCGACCGACGTCGATGGTGGCCGCGCCGGCCGGGATGAGGTCGGTGCTGATGGTCCCGTCGACCCGTCGCAGCACTGCCTTGACTCGGGCCACGAGCTCGGCGGGCGAGAAGGGCTTGGTCATGTAGTCGTCGGCGCCGAGTTCCAGGCCGAGCACCCGGTCGACCTCGCCGTCGCGTGCAGTCAGAAAGATCACGGGGACTGGAGAGGTGGCCCGGATCTCACGGCAGACATCGAGTCCGTCGATGTCGGGGAGGCCGACGTCGAGCACCACGAGCCGAGGCCGGTGCTCTCGGATCGCGTCGAGTCCGTCGTGCCCGGTCATCGCCTTGACGACGCGAAACCCGTCACGATCCAGGTACATCTCGACCAGGTCGGCGATATTCGGTTCGTCGTCGACGACGACGATGACTCCTTTGCTGTCCATCACTAAAGGTTCCGCTCACTCGGCGGGGCCACGGTGCTGAGGCGTGGCAGGAAAGCCCGTTCGCTCCACATACCCCATCGTCGCACCGCTCGTCGCGCCGGAGTGTGATGATCGTGTGATGGGTCCGTGATCTAGGAGAGAGTGTTGGTCTTGGCGATCTGGCCGAGCCAATGGGCCGAAGGCTTGGGCGTGCGTTCCTGGGTCTGGCGGTCGACGGCGATCAACCCGAAGCGCGGGACGTAGCCCTCGGCCCACTCGAAGTTGTCGAGGCAGCTCCAGCAGAAGTAGCCCCGCACATCGATTCCGTCCTCGATGCAGCGGTTCATTCCTTCGAGCGCGGCGGTCACGTACTCGATGCGCTCGGCGTCGTCCGTACAGCCGATCCCGTTCTCTGTGACATAGATCGGTGCTCCGGTGAGCTCAGCCGCGCGTCGAACGGTCGCTTCGAGCGACTGGGGCCAGAACTCGTATCCCATTAGCGTTGTCCGCAAGCCCGCTTCGTTCGCGAGCGGGACTGGGGAATCGGGCCCGAACCGGATGCGGGTGTACATCTGGGCACCGAAGTAGTCGTCGCCCCGGGCGGCATCGAGGAAGACGTCCTCCATCGTGCGGCGTGCCCGCTCCATGTTGGCCTCGCCCCCGTCGATCGCCTGGAAGTCGGCCATCGAGAGCGTCATCCCCACCGGAAAGTCACCGGGGCCCGACTTGATCGCGTCGTAGGTGAGGCGATGGGCGCGGAGAAGGTTGTCGTTCGCTGCCGTGTACTCCTTCCCGTCGGAGTGGCCGGGTGGGAAGGTGCCCAGAAGGTAACCGAGCAAAGACACGACGTTCGGTTCGTTGATCGTGCACGCCATCCCCACGAGGTCACCCAGGTGCTTCGTCGCGTGTTCGGCGAAACGGGCAAGGTGTTCCGCGGTCTTGGGGTTCACCCAACCGCCGTCGGCCACTGCCCAGCGGGGTGTCGTGAAGTGGTGGTAGGTCAGCACCGGGAGCAGTCCGTGCTCGTGGCAGGACGCGAGCATGCGGCGGTAGTGGTCGAGCGCGCTGATGGAGAACTCGCCTGGTTCGGGTTCGATGCGTGACCACTCGAGCGAGAAGCGGTAGGCCTTAAACCCGAGGTCGGCGAGCAGGGCGATGTCGGCGGGGTAGCGCCAGAAGTGGTCGCACGCGTCGCCGGACACGTCGACGCACGGCGACTCCGGGTTGTGCTCCCACATCCACCAGTCGTTGTTCCAGTTGGCCCCCTCGACCTGGTGCGCAGCTGTGGCCGTGCCCCAGACGAAGCCGTCGGGAAAGGTGATTGCCATGGGCGTGGAGCCTAGGCTGGTTGGATGTCGAGCAAGCGGCTCACCGTCGGGGCGTCTGTGCTCGACGAGATCATCTTGACCAAGATCGACGAAGTCACACTGCTGAATCAACCCGGTGCGCGTGAGGCCATTCGCAAGGCGGCGCTGGCCGCCGCACCGACGCGTGACTTCGCCGGCGCGTTGCGTCGTGACGACGGTCAGCTCACCGTGATCGCAGAGATGAAACGTCGCTCGCCTTCGAAGGGTGCTCTCGCGCCGGCTCTCGATCCTGGTATCACGGCTGAGGCGTACGAAGCGGGCGGAGCGGCGGCGTTGTCGGTCCTGACTGACGGGCCGTTCTTCGGTGGCACGGTCGCCGACCTGCAGATCGCATCGGAGTCGACTGCCCTGCCGATTCTGCGCAAGGACTTCACCATCGATTTGTCGCAGGTGTGGGAAACGCGGGCCATCGGCGCCGACGCTCTGTTGCTCATCGTCGCAGCGATACCCGATGACCAGCTCCTGGCGGAGCTTCATGTGCTCGCGACCGAGCTCGGTCTGGCCGCGGTCGTCGAAGCTCACGATGGTGGTGAGCTCGATCGCGCGTTGGCGGCCGGCGCGCGCATCGTGGGCGTGAACTGCCGCAATCTGGGAACCTTCGCCGAAGACCTGACGACCGCCGAACGCCTCCGGTCTCAGATTCCCGCCGACGTGATCGCAGTGGCCGAGAGCGCGATCCGCTCGCCCGACGACGCGCAGCGGATGGCGGGCGCCGGTTACGACGCGATCCTTGTCGGCGAGTATCTAGTGCGTTCGACCGATCCTGCTGCCACGCTCCGCTCTCTCCTCGACCAGGAGCTGAACTGATGAACCGCTACAACCTGACCTCGGACCAGATCCCGACCGCTTGGTTCAACGCCCTGCCCGCGCTTGTCGAACCGCTACTGCCGCCGTTGCATCCGGGAACCCAGGAACCGGTCGGGCCCGACGATCTCTCGCCGCTGTTCCCGATGGGGCTCATCGCGCAGGAGATGTCGCCGGAACTGTGGATCGACATACCCGGTGAGGTCCTCGACATCCTGCGACTCTGGCGTCCGACGCCGCTGGTACGAGCGGAGCGGCTCGAGCGGGCCCTCGGCACTCCGGCACGCATCTACTACAAGGACGAGTCGGTCTCGCCGGCCGGCTCGCACAAGACGAACACCGCCGTGCCCCAGGCGTTCTACAACCAGGCCGAGGGAATCAAGCGGATCGCGACCGAGACGGGCGCGGGTCAATGGGGTACTGCGTTGAGCTTCGCATCGCGCCAGTTTGATCTCGACTGCAAGGTGTACATGGTGCGGGCCAGCTACGAGCAGAAGCCGTACCGAAAGATTCTGATGGAGACGTGGGGGAGTGAGGTCGTCGCATCGCCGGTCGACCAACCCGACCACCCGGGCTCCCTCGGTCTCGCGATCAGTGACGCGGTGCGAGACGCCGGCGGGCGCGACGACACGCACTACGCGCTCGGTTCGGTCCTCAACCACGTGCTCCTACACCAGACGGTGATCGGACTCGAAGCCAAGGATCAGCTCGCGCTGGCGGGAGAGGCCCGTCCCGATGTTGTCATCGGGTGTTGCGGTGGCGGCTCGAGCCTCGGCGGCATCGCGCTCCCGTTCATGGCCGACGCCGCTGTGCGCCTCGTCGCCGTCGAACCGTCGAGCTGCCCGACGCTGACCGAGGGCACCTTCGAGTACGACTTCGGCGACACCGCGGGGTTGACGCCCCTTCTGGCGATGTACACCCTCGGTCACGACTTCGTGCCGCCGTCGATCCACGCGGGAGGGCTGCGCTACCACGGTGACTCGCCGATCATCTCGAACCTCGTGAAGAGCGGCCGCATGGAGGCGATCGCCTACCCGCAGGGCAAGACGTTCGAGGCCGCCGTTCAGTTCGCGAACACCGAAGGAAAATTGCCCGCGCCAGAGACCGGCCACGCGATCCGGGCCGTGATCGACGAAGCCCTCGCGGCCAAGGAGCTCGGCGAGGAGCGGGTGATCCTCTTCAACTACAGCGGTCACGGCTTCCTCGACCTGAGCGCCTACGACGACTACCTCAACGGCCGCCTCATCGACGCCTGATCTCCTGATGAGCTGGTTCGTGTGCAAACGATCACAGGGGGTGGCGGGTCGGTCCGATACGGTGGGTCGGCCATGTTCATCAAGATCTGCGGGATCACGAACGAGGACGACGCGCTGCTCGCTGTGGCTCTCGGAGCCGACGCGATCGGCTTCGTCTTCGCCGCGGGCAGCCGCAGAATGGTGATGCCGGCGACGGTGTCAGACATCGTCAAGCGTCTCCCGATCGACACCGTCACCGTGGGTGTGTTCCGCAACGAGCGCCCCGAGCGGGTTGCCGAGATCGTGAACACCACCGGGCTGCGTGGCGCGCAACTCCATGGCCGCGAGCCGATATCCGAGGTCCGGTGGGTCCGCCAGCGGGTGCCGTTCGTCATCCAGGCCTTTCCGGCCGGTGACCCGAATCTTTCGACCGCCGCCAACGGTCCCGCCGATGTCGTGCTGATCGACAACCCCGAGCCCGGCTCCGGGCGTGTGTTCGACTGGTCGCTGACCGAAGGGGCGCCGGGTGGAATCCGCCTGCTCCTCGCCGGTGGGCTCAACAACAAAAACGTCGCGGATGCAATCGCGAAGGTGCGGCCGTGGGGCGTCGACGTGAGCACGGGGGTCGAGGCCACCGCGGGCCGCAAGGATCCCCGCAAGCTCAAGCGCTTCATCGACGCGGCACGCGCCGCCGGCGAAGCGCTGGTCGACGAGAACCGTCCGCCCGTCCCGACCGGGAGCAGTCCCTACGACTGGATGGACGACGAGTAGTGGCGGCTCCCGCACGCGGTGAGCAGGTCGTACTTCCGACAACGCTGGGCGGTGAGCCCACGGGACTCGGGCGGTTCGGCGAGTACGGCGGCCGGTTCGTTCCCGAGACGTTGGTGCCGGCGCTCGAGGAGCTCGAAGCGGAGTTTCGCACCGCGTGGGTGTCAGACGAGTTCCGCGCCGAGCTCGGTGATCTGCTCACGAACTACGCGGGTCGGCCGACCCCGGTCACCGAGTGCCGCCGGCTCTCGGAGCGGCTCGGCGTACGCGTGCTGCTCAAACGCGAAGACCTCACGCACACCGGTTCCCACAAGATCAACAACGTGCTCGGTCAGGCGCTCCTGACTCGACGGATGGGCAAGCAGCGCGTCATCGCCGAGACCGGCGCGGGCCAGCACGGCGTCGCAACAGCGACGGCGGCCGCGCTCTTCGGGCTCGACTGCCAAGTGTTCATGGGCGCTGTCGACATCGAACGACAGGCGCTCAACGTGTTTCGTATGCAGCTCCTCGGCGCCGAGGTGATCCCCGTATCCTCGGGCAGCGCCACGCTCAAGGACGCCATCAACGATGCGCTGCGCGACTGGGTCGCGAGCGTCGAGAGCACTCATTACTGCATCGGTTCGGTCGTCGGACCGCATCCGTACCCGTGGATCGTGCGCGAGTTTCAACGCATTGTCGGCGACGAAGCGCGCGAGCAATGTCGCACGAGAACGGGCGGCGATCCCGACTTCGTCGTCGCGTGCGTCGGTGGAGGATCCAACGCGATCGGTACTTTCACCGGTTTCCTCGAAACGGCGGCGCGGCTCGTGGGGGTGGAGGCGGGAGGCCACGGCCTCGAGTCCGGTCAGCACGGCGCGTCGGTGAGCCGCGGTGTGCCCGGCGTGTTGCACGGCGCGCGGTCGCTCTTCATGCAAGACGAAGACGGCCAGATCCTCTCGGCGCACTCCATCAGTGCCGGGCTCGACTATCCGGGCGTCGGCCCCGAGCACGCGCAGCTAGCGGCCGAGGGCCGAGCCGAGTATGTCTACGCGACCGACGACGAAGCACTCGCTGGTTTCCAGCTGCTCGCCGAGACCGAAGGCATCGTTCCCGCCCTTGAACCCGCGCATGCGATCGGTTGGCTGGCACGTGAAGCAGGCCGCTCGGTTCCGGCGGGCTCGACCGTGCTCGTCACTCTTTCGGGGCGAGGCGACAAAGACGCCAATCAGGTCGCTGAGATGCTGGGCGAGACCCTCGGGTGAACCTAGAGACCCATCTCCGCGCCCGGCGGGCCGAGGGCCGGACCCTTCTCGTTCCCTACGTAACCGGTGGACTCGGTGCCGGTTGGCTCGACGTCGTTCGCGCGGTCGCAGCTGCTGGTGCCGACGCGATCGAGATCGGAATTCCGTTCTCGGATCCAGTCATGGATGGCGCGACCATCCAGGAGGCATCGCAGCGAGCGCTCGACCTGGACGCGACGCCGGCTGCGATAATCGCCGACGCGGCATCACTCGACGTCGACATCCCGCTCGTGGTCATGACCTATTACAACCCCGTGCAACACGCCGGGCACCAACGGTTTGCTTCATCGCTGGCGGAGTCGGGCATTGACGCTGCGATCGTGCCAGATCTCCCGCTCGACGAGCTCGATGGATGGGGTGAGGCCGCCGACGCCGCGGGCATCGAGACGGTGCTACTGGCCGCCCCGACCACCACCGATGAACGGCTGCGGGCGATCTGTGAGCGGTCGCGCGGCTTCGTCTATGGCGTCGCGCTGATGGGCGTCACCGGCGAACGTCGCGCATTGGCGGCCCAGGCAGGGGAGATGGGGCGCCGGTGTAAGGCTGTCACAGACAAGCCGGTGCTCCTCGGCGTCGGGATCTCGACGCCGGAACAGGCGTGCGAAGCGGCCGAATCGGCCGACGGTGTGATCGTGGGAAGCGCCTTGGTTCGACGGCTCCTCCAGGGTGGCGGGCCCGAGGCTGCGGCCACGTTCGTGTCGGAGCTCCGGTCGGCGCTCGATGTCCGGGATGCCGCCCGCGCAAGCGGTGACCCGACGTGACCGGCCCCGGAGTGGCGGGAGAGGCGAAGCACTGCGATCTCTGTGAGGCGGCGCGGATCACCCCCTGGTTTCACGAAGACGCCATCTGTTGGATCGCGGAATGCGAGATCTGCGCGGTGCCGATGGTCGTGTGGCGCGACCACGGGGTGTCGCCTCCCGAGGAGTCGCTCTCGCACATGCACACGCAGCTCGCGGCTGTCGTCGCCGAGCACTTCACTTTCGAGCACTACGTCGACGACAACATGCGCAACATCCCCGACCATTACCACGCGCACGCCCGCCCCAAGGGCGGGTTCTTCGGCCACAACCTCCGCCGCCGCGACGCCTGAACGACATCAGCTCCGCGGTCCGCGGTGAGCTGCGCCCGAGGCAGCCGTCGAGATGGATATTTCCGGAGGAGCTACACCTCCGATGGGCTTACGTCGTCGAGGTCACGATGGGCGGCTTCGGGGAGACGAGGGACGATGAAGATCGCGGCGATGAGGGGTGCAACACCGAGGATGGCGATCGCGGGCCCGAGCCCGCCGACGGAGCCGGCGAGGTTGCCGGCGACGAGGAGGCCGACGACGGAGCCGGCAACCGCGCATACGGCCAGCATGGCGTTTCCGGTGCCGCGAACCTCGGTGGGGAAGAGCTCGGCGTCGAGGGTGCCGAGCGCGATGGTGGCACCACCCGCGAACATGATGGCAGCGGCCGACGCGACCCAAAGGGATGGACCGTCCACCAGGAAGAACGCCATCTGCGCGGCGCTGCCAACCGCGAGGCCGATGGCGGCTACGGGCCGTCGGCCTCGACGCTCGGCTAATCGCCCCCCGATGACCAACCCGACCAGACCGGGAATTCCGATGGTCACCGCTTGGAAGAGGCTGATCCCGGAGTTCGAGAAACCGTGCTCTTTGGTCAGGAACCGGTTGGTGAGCTGCGCTGAAGGCGCGCTGAAGACGCTGGCCAGGAACGCGGCAGCGGCAAGCAGCAGGAACCGGCGCCGGTAGGCCCTGTCGAGGACCTCCCGGAACCGGCCTCGCCTATTCGTGCGCGCCGCTACCTTGGTGTACCGGCGGCTCTCGGGGAGGCGTCGAAGCAGCCGGGGGAGGAACAGCAGGGTCGCCCCACTTACCGCGAAGGCGATACGCCAGGCGTCGGGCCCCAGGTCGGCGATCGGCAGTAGCAGCACCGAGAGCGCGTATCCGGCACCCGAGGCCAGAGCGAAGGTGGTCGCGGCGAAGGCTCGAGCGTTCTCGGGCGCCTCTTCAATAACCGCGATACCGGCGACGACCAAGGTCGAGTTGACGAACGCGCGCACGAGGAGCTGCGCGCCGGTGAAGACGATCAGATTCGGCGCGATCGCGGTGACAGCGTTGAAGATGCACACCCCTGCGAACGTGATGGCGAGAAGCCTGCGCCGCCCGTGTCGATCCGCGAGCGCGGTGGTCACGAGGGCGACGAGCACTCCGATGCGAGTCACCGCCAGCGAATCGCCGAGAGCGGCGTTCGACGCGCCGAACGAGTTCGCCACCGAGTTGGCGTTCTGGCCGAAGAGCGCGGCACCGAAGCTCGCGAGTGCTCCGATGGCGCCCGCGGCCGCGAGGAGCTGAACGGCTTCTCCGTCGAACGCGCCCTGGCCGAGGAGAAAGGGGACCTTCGGCGGATTCGGGAGCGGAGCATCGGCCAGCTGCGCCCGGGTTGCTGCAATGACATAGGCAAGCTGGCGGCCAACTGTGCGGCGGATGACCGGGGCAAAGAACCAATGGAAGTAGGGGATCCGTTGGTCGTTGGTGATCTCGACCTGGAGCACGCTCCGCGACCCCAGCGATGTCACGGTTGATACGAGATCTCGCTCTGTGTCGCCGAGAACGACGCGTACGGCGTCTAGTGCCCGTTCCACATCGCGGGCCGACGCATCGAGTTCGATCCGCGTCCGGCGTCGCACGTGGGGCATGCTAGGAGCCACAGCTCCGGCGCCCGTGGTGGGCGTCGAGCGTTCGTCTGTTGGAGGAACCCAAATGGCTCAGTTGCAGGCCGGCGATAAGGCTCCTCTGTTCACGCTGGCCGACCAGAATGGCGAAAAGGTGAAGCTGAGCGGCTTCAAGGGCCGCAACGTGGTCGTGTACTTCTATCCGAAGGCGAACACGCCGGGGTGTACGACCCAGTCGTGCGCGCTGCGAGATGCCGAGCCTGACCTGGCCGAGCTCGACGCCGAGGTGATCGGGATCAGTCCAGACGCACCGAAGGCGCAGAAGAAGTTCGACGACAAGTTCAATCTCGGGTTCCCGCTACTGGCCGACGAGGACCACGCCGTTGCCGAAGCGTGGGGCGTCTGGGGCGAAAAATCTATGTACGGCCGCAAGTACATGGGGATCATCCGCTCGGCGTTCGTAGTGGACCCCAAGGGAAAGATCGTCGGCGCGTTCTACAAGGTCAGCCCGAAAGACACAGTTCCGAAGGTCACCTCATCACTCGAGATCTGATCGCCTCAGGCGCCGACGGCGTGGAACCCGCCGTCTACGTGCACCACCTCACCAGTGGTCGCGGGGAACCAGTCCGACAAGAGCGCGACGCAGGCCTTGGCTACCGGCGTGCGATCGCGGACGTCCCAGCCGAGTGGTGCGCGTTGGGTCCAGATCTCCTCGAACCGCTCGAAGCCGGGAATGCTCTTGGCTGCGATGGTTCGTAGCGGTCCGGCAGCAACCAGGTTGACCCGTATCTTCTGCGCGCCGAGGTCACGCGCCAGGTAGCGCGATGTGGCGCCGAGGGCAGCCTTGGCGACGCCCATCCAGTCGTATACGGGCCACGCCTGAGTCGCGTTGTCGAAGTCAAGGCCGACAACGGAACCGCCGTGCTCCTGCATGAGCGGAAGGGTCGCGACCGCAAGGGCCTGCAACGAATACACCGAGACCTGCATCGCGACCGCGACGTCGTCCCATGGGGCGGTTAGGAACCCGCCTCCGAGGCACGACTCCGGCGCGAACGCGATGCCGTGCAGCACGCCGTCGAGCCGGCCGCCGATGAGCCCGGCGAGCGCGGCGAGATTCTCGGTGTCGGTGACGTCGAGCTCTACGATCTCGGGTTCCGTGGGCAGCCGCCGCGCGGCGCGTCTGGTGAGGTTCATCGCGCGACCGAATGAGCTGAGGATGACCTCGGCGCCCTGCTGTTGCGCGAGCTCGGCCACCGAGTAAGCGATAGACGCGTCGTTCAGGACGCCGGTGACGAGGATGCGCTTGCCTTCGAGGATCACGTCGACTCCGGGTGGTCTCAGGGTGCCGGCGTGAACACGAGCGATGAGTTGTGGCCGCCGAAACCGAACGAGTTCGAGATTACGGGACCGGGACTGATCTCACGGGCCTCGCCCGCGATGATGTCGAGAGCGATGTCATCGCCGAGGCGCTCGAAGTTCGCGGTCGGCGGCACGATGCCCGACCGGATCGCGAGGATCGCGGCGACAGCCTCGGTAGCGCCGGCAGCGCCCACGAGGTGCCCGGTCACGCCCTTGACCGACATGACCGGCGGCGGTTCGTTACCGAACACTTTGTGCACCGCCTCTGCCTCTGCCGCATCGTTGAGCGGGGTCGAGGTTCCGTGCGCGTTCACATGAGAGATGTCGCCGGGCGCGAGCCCCGCGTCGTCGAGCGCGAGCTGCATGCATGCAGCCGCGCCGGCTCCTCCGGGCGATGGTGCGGTGATGTGGTAGGCGTCGGCATTGCGGCCGTAGCCGGAGAACTCCGCGTAGATTCGCGCGTTTCTGGCCTGGGCGCGGTCGAGGCGCTCGAGCACGAGGTACGCAGCGCCCTCACCGATCACGAAGCCGTCGCGGTCGGCATCGAAGGGGCGCGACGCGCGTGCGGGGTCTTCGCTGTTGGTGCTGAGAGCGCCCATGCGGCCGAAGGCCGCCAGCGAGACGGGGGTGATCGGCGCCTCGGTGCCGCCGGCGACGACTACATCGGCAGAACCTTCCCGGATTAGTCGCGCCGCCTCGCCGATCGCGTTCGAACCGGCCGCGCAGGCCGTGGTTATGCAGAGGTTCGGGCCGGTCCAGCCGTAGTGCATCGATATCACCCCGGCCGTCGCGTTCGGCATCATCATCGGGATGAAAAAGGGTGAAATGCGGCTCGGCCCGCGAGACATATAGGTCTCGATGCCGTCTTCCATGGTGCTGAGGCCGCCGATCCCGGTGCCGCTCAGCACCGAGCACCGAGCCGGATCGCCACCGATGTCGCCCGCGTCTGCGAGCGCGTCGGCAGCCGCCGCGAACCCGAGCTGGGTTGCTCGGTCCAGACGGCGGCTCTCTTTCGGACCCAGATAGGGGACGGGGTCGAAACCGGAGACCTCGCACCCGAACTGAACCGGCAGCCCCTCGGGATCGAAGCGCTCGATTCGCGCCGCGGTACCACGGCCCGCGACGAGAGCCGCCCAGAACGACTCAAGGTCGCTCCCGGCCGGGGTCTTGACCCCGAGCCCGGTGACAACGATACGGGTGCGCCCGCGAGCGTCCGATTTCACGACCGGCTGCCCACCTTGCCGAGCACGAGGTCGACGGCCTGGCCGATCGTTGCGACGCCTTCGAGGTCTTCCTCGGGAACGGTGATGTCGAACCGCTCTTCCAGGCCCATGACCAGCTCGACCAGGTCGAGGCTGTCGGCGTCGAGGTCTTCTTTGAAGCGCGCCTCTTCGGTCACGGAGGCCTCGTCAACGCTCAGCACCTCGACGGCCACTTCGCGAATGGCGATCAACGCTTCGGCTCGTTCCATCGGGATTCTCTCCTGTTGTTTCGTGAGCGGGGGCTCAACGGGTATGGATGATGCTTCGAACGGTGACTCAGGCGCCCATCGCGAGGCCGCCGTCGACGGGTACCAACGCGCCGGTCACATAGCCGGCGATATCGGTGCAGAGAAAGGCGACCACCGCGGCGCACTCCTCGGGTGTTCCGAACCGACCGAGAGGCACAGCGGCTTCGGCCCTGGTCCGCCAGTCGTCGGGCATCTCCTCGGTCATCGCGGTCACGATAGGGCCGGGCGCGACCACATTGCAGGTAATGCGCCGGGGGGCCATCTCCCGGGCGACCGATCGGCTCAGGCCGAGCAGGCCTGCCTTGGCCGCCGAATAGTTGGCCTGACCCGCGCCGCCCATGTGTCCGGCTACCGATGAGACGCTCACGATCCGCCCGAAGCGCGCCTTCATCATCTTGGGGAGCGCACGTCGAATGGTGTGGAACGCGCCGTCAAGGTCGACGTTGAGCACCGAGCGCCAGTGCTCGTCGGTCATCCGGATGATGAGACCGTCACGGTTGATCCCGGCGTTGTTGACGAGAAGCTCCACCGGTCCGAACGTGCCTTCCACCGCGTCGAAAGCGCGCCCGACCGATTCCGAATCGCCGACGTCGGCCTGCAACGAGAGCGCCTTCGCTCCTGTTGCCTCGATCGCGGCGGTGGTCACCGCAGCGCCTTCGGCATCGGCCGAGTAGATGAATGCGACCTGATGTCCGGCATCGCCGAGTGCAACCGCGACTGCCCGCCCGATGCCGCGCGACGCTCCGGTTACGAGGGCGACACGAGACGGGTCGGTGGTGATGGTCATGACCGACCCCAACGGACCAGCGCGCTGGCCCACGCCATCCCGGCGCCGAACCCGCAGAGCAGGATGAGATCACCATCGGCGAATCGACCGTCGTCGGCGGCTTCGACCAGAGCCAACGGGATTGAAGCCGCCGACGTATTGCCCAACCGCTCGATGTTCACGATGGTTCTCTCCCGTGGGATGCCGAGCCGTTGCCCGGCCGCGTCGATGATGCGGACGTTGGCTTGGTGGGGCACGAACCAGTCCACGTCGGAGGATGCCACGCCGGCGCGCCCGAGCGTGAGCATTCCCGAGTCGACGACCGCCCGCACCGCACGCCGAAACACCTCTTGGCCCTGCATCTTCACGAAGTGCTCACCGGCCGTGATGGTCTCGATGCTCGAAGGAAGGCGACTCCCGCCTGCCGGGATGCCGAGCATGGCCGTCGCGCTGCCGTCGCATCCGAAGTCCCAGGCAACCAGCCCGGGGCCGTCGTCGTCGCCCGCGGAGAGCACCGTGGCCGCGGCACCGTCGCCGAAGATGATGCAGGTGCCGCGATCGGTGGGGTCGACGAAGCGCGAGAGCGTGTCGGAGCCGATCACGAGCACATTGCGGAGCGGCCCTGCAGTGAGCAGCGCGGCCGCGGTCACGAACGCGTAGGTGTAGCCGGAACAGCTGGCTCCCAGGTCGAACGAACCGCACCGCAGCCCCAGTCCGTCGGCTATGAACGCGCCGGTGTGCGGCATGGGCTGTTCGGGAGTCGTGGTCGCCACCACGAGCAGATCGATCTCGTCGGGTGTCAACCCGGCGTGCTTGATGGCCTCGGCGCCGGCTGCGATCCCGAGCGACGCCGTCGTCTCGTCGCCGGTGGCGATGCGCCGTTCACGTATGCCGGTACGTTCGATTATCCAGGCGTCGTTGGTATCGACCAGTTCCTCGAGCTCGTGGTTCGTCAGGACCCGCTCGGGAAGCGCGCTGCCCCACCCGGTGATTGCCGCTCTCACGCGGTGGCGCGGAGCCAGGCGACGGGCTCGCCGACCCGCAGTCGTTCGCCGGAGGTCGCCATCATTCCCATGAGATACCCGGCGAAGGGGCTGGTGACAGGGGTGGTCGAGTTCGGACCGTGCAACATGCCGATGGTCTGTCCCGCTTCGACCAGCTCTCCTTCTTCGGTGACGACGCGTGGTGTCACGGGCTCGAAGATCCCCGCGGTCGGGGCGACGATCACACGTTCGGGCACGTCGAGGATCTCTCCGGCGGGGAGCAGAGTTGTCATTCGGAGAACACCTCCTGGTCAGTGGGAACGTCAGACGGTTCGGCGATTCCCCTCACCATGATGGCGGGAACGGTGCGCTTCGCGAGCGCGGCCAGCATCGACCCGCTGCCAACTTCGAGAAACGTCGTCGCCCCGAGCCCTGCGAGGGTGAGCTGTACCTCGCGCCATTGCACCGGGACCTCGACATGGCGGGCGAGTCGGGTTCTCCAGCCCTCCGCGTCGGTGTAGGGGCGGGCGTCTTCGTTCGAGATCACGGCTCGGTCGGTGGCTAGGAGTGCGACGTCGGAAAGAAGCTCGGCAAGGTCGACTGCCGCGTCGTGCATGAGCGGCGTGTGGAACGCTCCGCCGACGTTCAGCGCCGTGACTCGCCGTACTCCGAGCTCCTTGGCGCGGATCGATCCTGAGTCGACGCCTTCTGGCGTCCCTGCGATGACGATCTGGCCGGGGGCGTTGTCGTTGGCGACCCAGCACGAGTCGGGGGCTGCCGTGCACGCATCGTCTGCCTGCTCCGGGGTCGACCCGAGCAACGCGGCCATGCGCCCAGGGTGCGAGTCCGCGCAAGCTTGGGTGAGCTCGGCCCTGCGGGCGGAGAAGCGCACACCTTCGGCCAGTGAGAGCGCGCCGGCGGCAACGAGCGCGGTGACCTGACCGAGGGAGTGGCCCGCGAATGCGACGGGTTGCGTCACGCGGTCGCGGACCGCCTCCCACGCGACGAGCGACGTCGTGAGCACCGCGAGTTGTGCCTCACGGGTACGGGAGAGGACCTCGGCGGGCGCGTCGAGCAGCAGCTCGGCGAGAGGCTCACCGGTGGCGGCTTCGGCCTCGACGACGACGTGCCACGCGTCGTGGTCACGCCAGGGCGCGCCCATGCCCGGGGTCTGGGTGCCTTGTCCGGGGAAGACGACTGCAACGGGCAAGTGGGAATCGCTCCAAAAGTGTCAGGGACCGTCGGCTCACGCCTTGGCGCGAGTGGCGCGACGGGAGGGCGCGGACCGGTTGAGCTCGAGCGTTCGACCCGGGGAAAGGGATCGGGGTTACAAGAGGGGTGTCGCTACATCGGAATGGCGTGTGACGCCCGCGTGAACCAGCCATGCTGTGGTCCATGGATCCCGTCTTGCTGCTGCCGCACCGTCCTCCGTTCCGTTTCGTCGACGTTGTCGACGAGGTGGTCGCCGGCAGCTCGGTGTCGGCGCGGTACAGGGTGACGGGTGAGGAGGCGTTCCTCGCCGGTCATTTCCCGGGTAATCCGGTCTTTCCGGGTGTGTTGCAGCTCGAAGCGCTCGCGCAGGCCGGTGCGATCGGTGTGCTGAGCGACGAGCGCTATGCCGACAAGCTTCCCCTCTTCGGTGGCGTCGAGAAGGCACGGTTCCGGCGGTTGGTCCGGCCGGGCGACGAGTTGACGCTGAGCGTGAAGTTGGAACGCCTCAGCGCGCGCGGCGGCTGGGGAGTCGGCCGCGCCACCGTCGGCGGTGAGAAGGCGTGCGAGGCGCGACTGCTCTTCGCGTTCGCCTGAGCCGCCTGAAGGTGATGCCCGGTCCGAAGGTCAGTCCGGCGGGCGGCGGCGGAGTTCGACCGGAAGATCCGGCCTTCGCGCGAGCTTGTCGGCTTCTGCTGCATCGGCCGCTGCAGCGACGTCCTCTGGGTTTTCGCCCAAGAGCAGCCGGGTCTCGATGTCTCGCTCGAGGCGCGGCTCATCACGCACTCGGCGCCATGGCGCGATGATGATCAGTGCGATCGCGGCCAAGCACACCCCGACGCTGATCGCGGCAAAAAGCGAGTCGTCCACCCTGACCAAACTTTACCCTGCGGGCCGTCGCCCTGATACCGGTCACATGGCCGGGGAAACCAGGTTTCAACTGGGATGGGCGGAACCAGAGGGCCCGGTCAGCGCTTGCGGGCTGCCTTCCGATCCTTGTTCACCCTCCAGGCGTACGCGGCGGTGCCGACGATCCCGAGAGTCCAACAGGCCAGAAGTACAACGAGGTACATGCGTTTCCCCCTAGGGTATTTCCGCAGCTCAGATCTGGTGCCCGGAGAGGTGTGATCCTGCCGCCGCCGTGCGCGTTTAGGGTTTCGCAGCCGTTGCTCGGGCGATCTGTTCGTTGAGCCACCGCGCAACGATCTGGCCGCCGGGCCCTTTGAAGTGGACGCCGTCTGGCCGAAGGATCTGTCCGTTCATTGTAGCGAGGCATGTTGGTGCCTTGGGGCAGACGAAGCGGCGCAGGTCGATGAGATGCGCGCCCGTCGTGCCCGCGACGTCGGCCACGACCCTGTTCACGCAATCGATTCGGCGTCGATTCTGCGGTTGTGAGACGTCATAGAATCCGTACGGACCGTTCGTGATCACGACCGCCGCTCCCGAGTGTGTGAATCGGTCGACGGCTTCGGTGAGTCTGGCGCGGTACATCCGGTCATAGTTGGCGTCGCACGGCTGCATCCAATAGCCGCCGTACTTGTACTTCGCGTCGCCCGGTATCCAGAAGACCATCGCGACGACGTCAGGTCGCAGCTTCGAGATGGACGGACTCCAGTCGGTGTCGCAGGGGATCGGATCCATGAGCACGCGGAAGGTCCCGGAGTACTGCTCGGCCTGCGCTCCGGGAGGGAAGCCGCACGCGATGTGCGCACGGTTGAGAACGAGGTCGCCCGGTGGTGCGGTTTCGGTCATGCCCACTCCGAGGTAGAAGCCGACGGAGTCGCCGACGACCATCGTCTTGGTGGTCCCTGGCGGCGCGGCCTTCGCTTGGCGGGCGAGGGTCGCCAACGCAGCGGATTTCTCCGCGCCGGCTGGCACCGCGCCCAGGGTCGCAACGCCCACCAGGAGCATGACTCCAACCACGAGAGCAGGGGTGGCAATGAGCCACGTACGGCGGGAGCCCGCACCCCTGCGGACGGGCTGTTCGATGATGAAGTACGAAGCGATCGCGATCACCAACGTCGCGCTGACCCGTACGCCGAGCAGCGCCCAACCACTAAGCCCGGTTCGGTGCTCGTCGAGCACGATGTAGATCGGCCAGTGCCAGAGGTACACCCCATAGGAGATCAGTCCGAGCAGGCACAGGGGCCGGAAGGACAGCACCCATGAGAGTGGTCCCGCCTCAGGGTGCGAAGCCGCCGCGATCACCGCAACAACCGCCAGCCCGCACCCGAGTAAGCCACCCCGGTACAGCCAAGCCGATTGACCATTGGAGTTGCCCCG
>JANYLB010000051.1 GCA_025363815.1 Actinomycetes bacterium | reverse complement strand
CCGGCGCGCGTGGGCCAGACGCGCACGTTCTACAAGGCCACGATCTCTCCCGACGCCAAGACGTCACGCGGGCCGCGCTTCACCGACGACGGAAACGAGGGGCTCGCACGCACGATCGCGCGCGGCGTGGGCCACTTTGCTGCCGACGGTGACCCGAAGTGGTCGATCTACAAGGTCGGGCCCGATGCTGATCTCGTTGGCCAGAAGGTGAGCGCGCTCCCGGCGGTCGCGGCGAACGACGTGCGCGCGGCGGTGCAGACCCCGTCGCAGTTCGACTCGGTCGATCCGAAGTCGGGCACCGTCCCCGGCTTCGTGCTCGGCAAGGTGACCGGCAGTGATTCCCAGATCGGCATCGCCATCGCGCTCAACGGCACCATCGGTGCCGCTACGTCGACATTCGCAGACACCCAGGATTCCCATCAGTTCGCCGGGATTTTGCCCGACTTCCTGTTCAAGCAGGGAAAGAACGCGGTGACGGTCTACGAGATCATCGACCGCAACGGCACCAAGACCCTCCGCCCCCTATCCGGGTAGCCGCCCCGGCCGTGGAGCCGGTCAACCGATGTAGCCGGGGTGGCGTCTACGAGGTGTGCTACGCGCGATGGCAGGGGACATGAGCGGGACGACGGTGGCTGGATCCGGGCCCGAGCAACCGATTCCGGCGACGCTCGAGCAGCTGTTCATCGACCGCTACGCCGCGATGGTCCGGCTCGCCCAGCTGCTCACGGGTTCCAACCTCGCCGCCGAGGATCTCGTGCAGGACTCGTTCGCGCGGATGCAACGGATGTGGGGCAGGGTCGACGATCCGGTCCCTTACCTCCGGGCGGCGGTGGTGAACGCATGTCGGTCGTGGCACCGGTCCCGTCGCCGAGAATGCCGTCGGCTGCGCGCGGCCGCGCCGACGGAGGATCAGGTCGCGCTCGGCGCGCGGGAGCTGCTCGACGCGGTCGACCGGTTGCCGCACGGTCAACGGACCGCGTTAGTGCTGCGGTTCTACGAAGGGCTGTCGGAGGCACAGATCGCGAAAGCGATGGGATGCCGACCCGGCACGGTGAAGTCGCACGTGCACCGCGGGCTCGCGGCGCTTCGAGAGGTGATCGAACGATGAGTGCAGATCTCGAGACCCGGTTGCGGGACGCGTTCACGGCGCGTGCCGCCACGACGACCACCGCTTCGGATGCCTGGGCACGCGTCAACCGCCGCGTCGCGCGTCACGACCAGCGCCGATCGGTCGTGCTCCGATCGGTGGCCGCCGCCGTGATCGGGATCCTCGTCGTCGGTGGGGGAGTCGCGCTCTTGGGCGGCAACCACAGCTCGAACACGGTCGCGACCGGCAGCGCCGCGTCGAAGTCTGAGTCGGCGGCCGACGCCGCCGGACCGTTCCTTCCCGTCGACGGGGGTCTCGAGGTGCAGCAGAACGCCGATGGAACGATCGTCGTCCGCCTCGGTTCGACCACGACCGCGCCGGTGCATCCGGGAGGCACGAGCGCGGCCATCAACGGTGACACGGTGTTCGGCGTAGTGCCGGCGGCGGCGGGATCGGTCCAGGTCACGGCCGCGACGGGTCCGGGGATCATCAAGATGGTGGTCGCAGATCTGGCACCCACGTCCGGCCCCTATCGGACGTTTCGCATTGCCGGGTTCCCGAGCACCGTGGATTCGGTGACCATCTCGGTCGACGGAGTTCCGACCGTCGTCCAGAGAGGAGGGAACCGATGAGGCTGCCGACGAAGTTGGCCGCGTTCGCGGTCGCGGCACTGCTGTTCGCCGCCTGCTCGGGCCAGTCGGCGGACCGGTCGGCGAGCAAGGCGACGGTGGCTGAAGGGGTCTCGGCCGCGCCTGCGGTCGGGTCTGACTCGTCGGCGGTCGTTCCTCACGCCGCGGTTCCGGCCGCGGTCGTGCCGACGGATGGGCGGCAGGTCGTGACGAACGCGATGATCGGGCTGAAGGCCCGACGGGTGGTCGACGCGACAGCACGGGCCACCGCGATCGTCACGGCCGCAGGCGGCCACCTCTTCTCGGAGAACGCGGCCGTCGGTCGTAGCAGCGACGCAATGCTCGTCTACAAGGTCCCGCCGACCGCGTTCGTGACCGTGCTCGATCAGCTTGCCGGCCTCGGCAAGCAGGTGAGCAGGCAGGTGACGACCGACGACGTCACCGCTCAGACCGTCGATCTCGAAGGCCAACTCGCCAGCGCGACCGCGAGCACCGCACGGCTGCGGACGCTGTACGACCGGGCCGACAAGGTCGCCGATGTCGTGGCGATCGAGAGCGAACTGGTGAAGCGTGAGGCTGAGGTCGAGACGCTCCAGGGTCAGTTGCGGGTGGTGCAGGCCCAGGTCGCGTTCGCGACCGTCACCGTGAACGTCGCCAAGCTCGTGCCGGCCCGGCGCCCGGCGCAGGAGGCGTCGGGTTTCGTCGCCGGACTCAGCACCGGTTGGGGCGCGCTCGTGACCGCCGTCGGCGCCGGCGCCACCGTTCTGGGCGTCCTCCTACCGTTTCTGGCTCTCGCCGCCGCCGCCTGCGCCATCACCCTCGCCGTCCGTCGCCGACCACGCCCGACCGCACCGATCGTCTGAGAAACATTCCGGCGTCGCGCGATCAGGGACTCCCCCGATGTCGCGACGCCGGAACGAAGGTTTACTCCTCTGCGGGGGGGGAGAAGTTGCCGGCCAGGCGTTCGAGGATGCCGCCTTCGCCGCGGCTGGTGAGGGCGGCGAAGGAGTCGTAGGCCTCCCGGCGACGGCGCCAGAGCGCGTCGACGAAGCGAATGTTGAGGTCGTTGCGTATGGGCAGGTACCCGATCTCCCACACCATGATCAGGCCCCAGAACGCGAGGTCGATGGTCGTGCCGCCCGGCTTGAGATGGGTGCGGATCCGCATCGAACCCTGGGCGAAGTGGGTGATGCGGTTCTCGATCGCGTCGGCCAATACCCCTTCGGGGATGCGGATGATGCACGCGGCGTCGTCGGGCGGTGCGTGGAGCTGCAGCACGCGGCGGGCGAGGAAGTCGATGGTCCAGAACGGTCGGGGTGACGACGGGAGCTCGAATACCACCGGACGACCCAGCGTGGCCTTGCGGACCGGATACGGGACGGCGTGCGCGAATGCCTCGAAGTAGTCGGCGAAGGTGCGGAAGTCGAGCGTGCGTGTCGACTCGAGCTCGGCCTGGCGGTCGAGCGTCGGCTGGATACGCGCGGCCTCTTCTTCGAGGCGCGCCTCACGGTCGGTCCACCAGTCGCCGGTGCGGGGTTCGAAGCCACCCTCGGGGGTCCACGAGCTTCCCGGGTCGAGCGGCACCAGCTCGGTTTCGCCCAGGCCACCGGCATTCTCGACGTAGTCGACGAGCTCGGCCGGGGTGACCGCGTGCTGGTTGAGATCGCGGGTCTCGGGGTGGAGGAACGCGACCAGGCTCGCGAACGGGATCGCGTAGCGCGGCTGTAGGTGGCGGGCGACTTCGACAAAGTCCTGCATGGTGCTCTCGCGCGTGACGAGCGCGAGGTCGGCGGGGTCGTCGGCGGTGTAGCAGTAGGGGTAGCCCTGAGCCCACGAGAACGCCTTCAGCATGAAGGTTGGGCGGCCCCAATCCTCGACTATCTGATCGGCTGCTCTCCCGCGGATCTTGCAGTCGTTCACGTCGGCGATCACGACGTCGCCGCTGCGGATCACAATGGCGGTGTCGTCGAAGCCATACTGGTAAGACGCGATCTCCAGATCGGCGCTGAGCTGCACCCGCTCACCGTGGGCGAGCTCCGTCACCCGCCCGAACCCGAGCTTGGCGAGCTCCGGGCGCATGACGTCGACCCCGAACTTGCCCACGTAGACCGAGGCCCGAGGGTCGAGCTTGCGGAGGGTGGGGTAGTGGAAGTGATCGGGATGGTGATGGGTCAGGTATACGAAGTCGGGCTCGAGCCAGGCCGGGTCGAGCGCTCCGATCGGCGGGTAGTGCCACCAGGACCGCCAGCCCACCGACCCGATCAGCCACGGATCGACGAGCAGTGACCCCGAATCGGTCTCGACGTACAGGCAGGCGTGACCGATGAACGTGAAGCGCATGAGGACGCCGAGGTTAGGCGAGCCCTTGAAATTGGGCCACGCGGCGCTGTCGGAGCTTCACTCCGCGGGAGTACGATGACCGGCCTAAGCGAACCGCGCCTCGGGGCGTCGGCGCCCTGATTCGCGTCGCGGTACGCACGGGGGGAGCAGGTGGTGGAGCTCGCGGGAGCAGCCGACATTCAGAAGCTGGGAGACCTCGCCGCCGAGAGCGGCATCCACCGCGTCAGCATGCTGGCGTGGCGAGATCTCGATGATCCCGAGGCCGGCGGATCCGAGGTGCACGCCTCGATGGTCGCCAGCTTGTGGGCCGAGGCCGGCCTCGAGGTCACGATGCGGACATCATTCGCCGCGGGTCGACCCCAGATGAGCTGGCGGGACGGCTACAGGGTGATCCGCAAGGCGGGTCGCTACATGGTGTTCCCGCGTGCGGCGTTCAGCGAGATGATGGGTTGGCACGGTGCCCGCGACGCGCTGGTCGAGATCTGGAACGGGATGCCGTTCTTCTCGCCTGTGTGGGCGCAGGGACCTCGGGTTGTGTGGCTGCACCATGTGCACAAGCAGATGTGGCAGATGACTCTGTCTCCCAAGCTGGCGGGAGTCGGGAACTCGATCGAATCGCGCATTGCGCCTCCGCTCTACCGCTTCACCCCGATCATCACGCTCTCGAAGTCGTCGAAGGAGGAGCTGGTCGAGGACCTGAACTTCAACCCGAAGCGCATCAGCGTGGTTCCTCCCGGCATCCATCCCCGGTTCTCGCCGGGTGGGCAGAAGTCGCCCCATCCTGTCGTCGTGGCCGTCGGCCGACTCGTGCCGGTGAAGCGCTTCGACATGCTGGTCGAGGCGCTGGTCGCGTTGAAGGAGCGCCAGCCCGACCTCGAAGCGGTGATCGTGGGGGAGGGGTACTGCCGCGACGAGCTCGAGAGCCAGATCCACCAGGCGTCGGCCGAGGAGTGGATCTCGCTGCCCGGCCACATCGATGATGCCGCCGTGGTCGACCTCTACCGTCGGGCATGGACCGTCACGAGTGCCTCCATGCGCGAAGGTTTCGGGATGACACTCACCGAAGCCGCCGCATGCGGCACTCCCGCAGTGGCGACGCGGATCTCCGGACACACCGACGCTGTCATCGAGAACCGCAGCGGCTTGCTCGTGGAGAACCGCGAGGAGCTCACCGACGCGCTCGACCGGGTGATCCGCGACACCGACCTGCGTGAGCGCCTCGCGACGGGCGCGCTCGAGTACGCCTCGCAGCTCACCTGGGGCGCAACCGCCCGCGGCACCCTTGAAGTGCTCGCGGCCGAAGCGATCCGCCGCCGGGGCCGCCGGTGACCGAAAGGGCCGGGATATCGAGCGCGACCCCGGCCCCGCTCCGGCCCTCCCCGGCCGGGGCGGACACCTCCAGGCACCGCCGGTGGTGGAGCGCGCTCGGATACGCGACGCTGGCGGTGCTCGCGTACGTGCCGGTGCTGGGTTCGGATCCGGGGAAGGTGGCCGCCGACACCAAGCAGTACCTCTATCTCGACCCCGCTCGGCTGCTCGAGCGTGCGTGGTCGATGTGGGATCCGAACATCGGCCTCGGGACCGTGACCCACCAGACCATCGGCTACCTGTTCCCGATGGGTCCGTTCTATTGGGCGTTCGACGCCGCCCATGTCCCCGATTGGATCGCGCAGCGGCTCTGGTTGGGTTCGATCATCTTCGCCGCCGGACTCGGCGTGTTGTACCTCTTGCGAACGCTTGCTCAACGCGGCCCGGGAGTCGTGGTGGCGGCGCTCGTGTTCATGCTGTCGCCGTACCTGCTCGACTACTCGGCCCGGATCTCGGTGATCCTCCTACCGTGGGCCGGGCTGCCGTGGCTCCTCGCATTCGTGATCCATGGACTGGCGGACCGGGAGACCGAGACTGGGAGTGGCCGCTTCGGACGGTGGCGCTATCCCGCGCTCTTCGCTGTCGTCGTTCAGCTGATCGGTGGCGTCAACGCGACTGCGCTCGTCTTTGCCGGGATCGCTCCGGTGCTCTGGATCCCGTTCGCGGTGTGGGCCACACACGAGGTGACCGGTCGTCAGGCGTGGCGCTTCGTATGGCGCGCTGGGCTCGTCACCACGTTGGCATCCTTGTGGTGGATATCGGGGCTGTGGTCTCAGGGCGCCTATGGGCTCGACATCCTCGCGTTCACGGAGACGATTCGCGCTGTCTCTCGCACGTCACTAGCTCCCGAGGTGCTGCGCGGGCTCGGCTACTGGTTCTTCTACGGCCAGGACAAGCTCGGCGCGTGGACCGAGTCGTCGGTGCCATACACCCAGTGGCCCTGGCTGATTCTTGTCAGCTACGCGATCCCGACTCTTGCGTTGGTCTCTGCCGCCGTGGTGCGGTGGCGTTACCGGGCCTACTTCGCCCTTCTGGTGATCGTCGGTGTCGTGATCTCGGTCGGTACCTATCCCTATGAAGCCCCGTCGCCTGCGGGAGCGCTGTTCGCGTCGTTCGCCGAGTCCTCGTCGGCCGGGCTCGCACTGCGGAGCACCGGGCGCGCGACGCCGCTGGTCGCGCTTGGCCTCGCGGTGCTCCTCGCGGCCGGTGTCAATGCTCTGCACCATCGCCTCGCGGGTACCTCTCGGTCGTGGATCTCGATCAGCGTTGCCGCGTTCGTGATCGCGCTGGCGATCGTAAACCTCCCATCTCTCTGGCGCGGCACCTTCTACGGCGCGAATCTCGAGCGCGCGAGCGAGATTCCGCAGTACTGGAAGGACGCGATCGGCGCGGTCGACGCCGGCTCGCGCGGTACCCGCGTCTTCGAGGTACCGGGCAGCGACTTCGCGTCGTACACCTGGGGGAACACCGTTGATCCCATCACCCCCGGCTTGACCGACCGACCGTACGTGGCCCGGGAGCTGATCCCGTGGGGTTCGCCGGCGTCGGCCGATCTCCTCAACGCCTTTGACCGCCGCATGCAGGAGGGTGTGCTCGACTCCGATGCGATCGCACCGTTCTCCCGGCTCATCAGCGCGGGCGATGTGCTCGTCCGCAACGATCTGCAGACCGATCGCTACAACCTCGTGCGCTCCCGGTCGCTGTGGCGGCTGTTCGACCCGCCTCCTGCCGGCCTCGGCGAGCCGAAGACCTTCGGGAGCTCGCCGTCGGGGGCGGCCGGACGCATTGACGAGGAGGCGCTCGGTGCACGGGCGAACGAAGCGGCTCCGCCATCGGTGGCGGTGTTCCCGGTCATGGCCGCACCGAACATCATCCGGTCGGCGTCGGCGGAACGCCCGGTGATTCTCTCGGGCGACGGTGAGGGGATCGTCGACGCCGCCTCGGTCGGCCTCCTTCCCGGTGCCGACCGTGCCGTCTTCTATTCGGCGACGTTCGCGGGTCACCCCGGCACGCTGCAACAGGAGATCGATCGCGACGCGACACTCGTCGTCACCGACACGAATCGCAAGCGCGCTCGGCGCTGGAGCACGGTGCGCGACAACACCGGCTACACCGAGACCGCCGCGGAGACTCCCCTTGTCGATGATCCCTCCGATGCTCGGCTAACCCTGTTCCCGGGCGCCGGCGCGAACGCTTACACGACGGTCGAGGAACGGGGCGTCAGGTCGGTGCGGGCATCGGGATACGGAAACCCGATCTCATACACGCCCGAGGACCGTCCGGCGCGTGCCTTCGACGGCGATACGTTCACCGCGTGGAAGGTGGGCGCGTTCTCGCCGGTCGACGGCCAGCACATCGAGGTCCGGCTCTCGAAGCCGATCACGACTGATCGGATCAACCTCGTGCAGCCCCTCAACGGGCCACGCGACCGGTGGATCACGAGCCTGGGTCTGCGTTTCGATGGTGGCGCTCCGGTCACGGTGCCCCTCGACGACGCGTCTCGCACCAACGCGGGTCAGACGCTGCATTTTCCGAGGCGCCATTTCCGCACACTCGATCTTGAGATCGCCGGCACCAACATCGGCCACCGCGACGACTACCAAGGGGTGAGCGCGGTCGGCCTGGCCGAGGTTCGGATGCGTGACGACGCTCCGGGCGCGAAGCCGGTGCGCGTCGACGAGGTCTTGCGCATGCCGACCGACCTCGTGCGGGCCGCGGCACCCGACTCGTTGCGCCACCCGCTCGTCTACACGATGACGCGCGAACGCACCGTGCCGCTACCGCCGCGTTACGACCCCGAGCTGACGCTCGACCGCGTCTTCGAGATACCGGGCGAGCGATCGTTCGGCGCGAGCGGAACCGTTCGCTTCAACGCCGCAGTGACCGACAGCACCCTCGACCGGCTGTTCGGGATCCCCGGCGCGGCGGACGGCGGAGTGACCGCGAATTCTTCGGGGCGCCTTCCGGGCGACCTGCAGGTCCGCGCGTCGGCCGCGATCGACGGTGATCCGACGACCGCGTGGCAGACGCCGTTTGGGAGTCCCGAGGGTCAGTCGATGACCTTCTCGCTCCCGCGCCCGGTGACGGTCAGCCACCTCGACCTCACCGTCTTCGCCGACGGTCGCCACTCCACGCCCTCGCGGCTGCGGATCACATCGAACGACGGCAACACCCGCGAGGTTTACGTTCCCCAGGTTGGCGACCGACCAAAGGAGAACGCCACCGCGACCATCCCGCTCGATGTCGCTCCGATCACCGGTACCGATCTGACCATCACCATCGAGGGGGTGCATCCCCGCCGCGTCACCGAATACTTCACCGGTGGCCAGGTGACCGCGCCGGTGGCGATCGCGGAGCTTGGCATTCCGGGAATCCACCGCGGCGCGGAGCCGACGATGCTTTCGAGCGACTGCCGTACCGGGATCATCGCGGTGGATGGCAGAGATGTCTCGGTGCGGCTGATCGGTTCGGCCGCCGGCGCAGAACGTCGTGAGGGCACACCGTTCGAGCTGTGCGTACCGGGCCTGTCGTTGACCAGGGGCCGACACGAGATCCGCACTAGCCCAGGTGGCCGCACCGGCATCGACGTCGACCGCGTCGGGCTCTCCTCCGCGCCGGGCGGGGCGCCGGCAACGATCGCGCGGGTGGCCGAGGGTTCACCGAACATCGGGACCGAAGGTCTTGCGGTCGCACCGAAGGTGCAGGTGACGTCCAGCGACCGCGATCACGCGACGGCGCGGATCACCGGTGCCGACGCGCCGTTCTGGTTCGTGCTCGGACAGAGCAACAATTCGGGGTGGACGGCCTCGGCCGGCGGCAAGGATCTCGGCGGGTCCACGCTCGTAGACGGCTACGCGAACGGATGGTTGGTCCGGCCCCGTGCCGGCGGAGGCCCGATCACGGTGTCGATGCGATGGGCACCGCAGCGGGTCGTCGATACCGCGCTCGCGATCTCGGGGGTCGTGTTCGCGCTCGCACTGGGCGTCGTGGCCTGGACCGGCGTTCGCCTGCGGCGGCGTCGAAGCGGCGACTTCGCGCCGGCCGGTGCCGATCTCGACTCCGCGGGTGGTGCCCCGGAGCTGGTAGGGCCGGGCGGGGGTGCTAGGGACCTCGGCCGACCCGGTGCGGCGATGCTCGTGGCGGTCCCGGTGGCAGTGGGACTGTTCGCCGGGCTGTTCGTCCAGCCCTGGGCCGGGCCGATCCTGGCGGCGGCGACGGTGGCCGCGATCTGGTGGCCGCGAGCCCGGGCCGGGCTCAGGCTGTTCCCGCCATTCGCCCTCGCCCTCTGCGGTCTCTACATCGCCGTACAGCAGCAAAGACATCATTTCGCGGCCCATTTCGAGTGGCCTACCTTCTTCGGGCGGGTGAACCAGCTCGCATGGCTGGCGGTGGTCGTGCTCGGCGCCGACGTGGCCATCGAGGTCGTCGACCGACTTCGCCACGGTTGGGATCGAGAACCCGATGCGGTCTCGGCTGATGGAGAAACCTCGTAAAGGTGACGCCGGCGTCATATGATGCGGCGAGCAAATATTCGTCCGGTAGTAATCCGATCTCGGGGGGCCGAGTGGCGCGAATGGGTATGAGCCGCAAACGCGCGGCAGGGGTCATGGCGTTCGTAGTCGGCTCGGCAGTGCTTGCCGCGTGCAGCGGGGCCGGGAGCACCAACGCAGGGAGTTCTCTGCGCTACGGATACGACCTGAGCGCGCAGTTCACGAACACCTTCGATGTGTCGGCCAGCACCGGTGACTGCGACCAGATCGCGCTGTTCTACATCTACGACACCCTGCTGCACGTCGATCACGCGACGGGCAAGGCCATTCCGGGTCTGGCCGCGAGCTACGAGCTGGCGGGGCGCACGTTGACGTTGCACCTGCGTCCAGGCGTCGCGTTTACTGACGGGTCGTCGGTCGACGCGGCTGCCGTGAAGGCCGCGCTGAACCAGAACAACAAGAATGCCCAGCTCACCTCTCTCGACATCATTGGTTCGATCGACGTCGTCGATCCGCTCACGGTCCGCCTGAACCTGACGAATGACACCGGCATACAGCTCGTGTACGCCTTGTCGAGCCGCGACGGGATGGTGATGTCGCCGAAGTCGTTCAATACCGCGGGCAAGCAGCCGGTCGGCGCCGGACCGTTCAAGTTCTCGGCGTTCAATCCCGGGGCATCGATCAAGCTGGTTCGCAACCCCGCCTACTGGGACAAGGGCACCTACGACTTCCCCGGAATCACGTTCACCCAGACCAGCACCGGACCGCCCGCCGTATCGGCGCTCAAGGCGGGCGACGTGGACTTGATTCGCTTCGAGGCCGACTCGTTGAAGACGCTCGAGCACGATCCTGCGGTCGACGTCGTCAGCCAGTCGACCGAGGCGTACCTGCAGTTTCAGTTCCGCACGAAGCAAGGGTCGCCGTTCACCAACCCGCTCGTCCGCCAGGCGGTTCGGTACGCGATCGACACGAAGCAGATCAACGACATCGTCCAGGGCGGTAAGGGAGAGGTTGCGACTCAGGCGCTTCCGAAGGGATCGCCGGGCTACAACCCCGACATCGCGAACGCGTACCCATACGACCCGGCGAAGGCCAAGGACCTGTTGACCCAGGCCGGCTATCCGAATGGCCTCGACTTCACGATGGTGATCCCCGGCGGCAACATCGCGAACATGGAGCAGCAGGGCGCGCTTATCCAGGACCAGCTCAAGAAGGTCGGTATCAGGGCCAAGATCGAACGGATCCTGGGCACCGACATCGCCACGCAGTACTACATCGCGGGCAAGGGCGACGCGTTCGGCGCTGCACACCTGGCGAACAAGTTCTATCCCGGCGTGTATTACGACCAGTGGGGCAAGTTCCAGTTCGTTCCGATCTGGAACGGTGCCCAACGCGACGACATCGACAGCCTGATGATCGACGCCCAGAGCACCACCGACCCCAACCGCACCGCCCAAGACACCAAAGACGCCGCGAAGATCGTCTCCGACCAAGCGCTCGAGGTGCCGATCGCGTTCATGCCGCAGTTCATGGCCTACGACAAGGCCAGAGTCGGAGGCACCGTGGGCGCCCAGACCGACATCTGTGACCCGCCGAACCTCACTCAGCTCCGGATGAAGACGAAAGGCTGACCTGTTGGTCCGGACCTTCGCCGAGCCACGGTTCGCGCGGGATGCAACGAGCGGGTCTTGTGGCTCGCCACGAGCGACGGAGGGTGACGAGTGATCGGGTTCATCGCCCGCCGGCTCTTCGCCTTGGTCCCTCTGTTGCTCCTCATATCGTTTGTCGTGTTCGGGCTGTCTCTGCTCATTCCCGGTGATCCCGCGCAGACCTTGGCCGGCGGGACCAGGGCCGACCCGGCGAAGGTCGCCGAGATCAAGACACAGCTGCATCTCGACCAACCCATGATCCAGCAGTACGGCCACTGGATCGGCAATATTGCCCAAGGCAACCTCGGGACGTCGTTCCTGCGCAACCGGACTGTCACCGAGGAGATCCGGCTGCGCTTCCCGGTGACGCTCAGCCTCGCGCTCGGCGCGTGGGTGCTCACGATTTGGCTGGGCGTTCCCCTCGGGGTCTTCGCGGGCCTCCGACCGGGAAGCACCGTTGACCGGTTCATCACATTCGGCACCAGCGCGGGGCTCGCGGCACCTGACTTCTGGGTGGCGATGATCCTCATCGGGATCTTCGCCGTGCAACGCCAGCTTCTCCCATCGCAGGGCTATGTCGGCTTTGCCGACTCGCCGGTCGAGTGGGCGACGCACCTCTATCTGCCGTGGGTCGCGCTCGGCATCCCGGGAGCTGCCGGCCTGGCCCGACAGCTGCGCGGGGCGCTCGCGGACACGCTCGAGCAAGACTATGTGCGCACCGCGCGCGCCAAGGGTCTGCGCAGTCGCATGGTCGTTCTCAAGCACGCGCTCAAGAACGCGGCGCTCGTTCCCGTGACCGTTGTCGGCCTCCAGTTCGCGTACCTTCTCGGGGGCACGGTGATCATCGAACGGATCTTCTCGCTCCCGGGAATGGGTCAGTACTTCTTCGACGCGTTGACGAACAAGGACCTTCCGGTGATTCAGGGGGTCGTTCTCATGTCGGCTCTGATCTTCGTGCTCGTCAACCTGGTCGTCGACGTCATGTACGCGTATCTCAACCCGAAGGTGCGCCTCCAGTGAGTTTCGAGTATCCCCAAGCAGTCGTAGCGGCAGACGAGATGGTGCCGGGGGCCGGGAACCAGGCCGAGGAGGCCGAGCTCGTCATCGAGTCGGACGCGCCATGGCGTCGGACCGCGGCGAGGTTCCGCCGCAACCTCCCTGCGATGATCGCGCTGGGGTTCCTGGTGTTGGTGGTTCTAGTCGCCGTCTTCGCCCCGATGGTGCAGCCGCAGAGCCCGAGCTCGACATCGTCGCTGGTGAACACGGGCCCTTCGGCCGCGCACTGGCTCGGCACAGACGATGTCGGCCGCGACATGCTCAGCCGACTCGTCCAGGGCACCCGGGCATCGATGCAGGTCGCGTTCCAGGTCGTCATCTTCGCGACCGTGGTCGCGATACCCCTCGGGTTGATCGCCGGTTACTTCGGCGGTCGGGTGGGTGGCGTGATCATGAGGTGCATGGACGCGTTGTTCACCTTCCCCGCGCTCACGCTCGCCCTCGCGGTGGCGGCGCTGCTCGGTGCCGGGCTCCTGAACGCATCGATCGCGATCGCGATCGTCTTCGTTCCCGGACTCGTCCGACTCATACGGGCCCAGTCGCTCGCGGTGAGGGAGGAGACCTTCATCGAAGCGTCGCGTTCGGTCGGGGTGGGATCGTCTCGGATGTTGGCCAAGCACGTGTTCCCGAACATCGCGTCACCGATGATCGTGCAACTCGCCCTCGCGTTCGGGTACGCGGTCGGAGCGGAGGCGGGGTTGAGCTTCCTGGGTTTCGGGGTGCAGCCGCCCACTGCGAGTTGGGGCACGATGCTCCAGAGTGGCTACAACGTGATCAATGAGGCGCCGTGGGCGATTGTGCCCCCGGGGTTGGCGTTGCTGTTCGTGATTCTGGCGTTCAACCTCGTGGGCGATGGTCTGCGCGATGCCCTCGGGCGCGAGCAGTTCGCGATGGGCACATGAGCGAGCCGCTCAGTGCCGCCGCGCCGTTGCTCGACGTCGTGGATCTCTCGGTCAGCTTCGGTACCGGCGCGGGTCCGGTGACGGTCGTCGACCGGGTGGCGTTCTCGGTGGCACGCGGTGAGACGCTCGGCCTCGTCGGTGAGAGCGGGTCGGGCAAGAGCGTGACTTCGCTCGCGGTGATGGGCCTCGTCCCGCCCCGTCAGGGCCGCGTCGAAGCGACGCGGATGATGTTCGACGGTCGTGATCTCACGAGCCTGTCGAGCGAGGAGATGCGCGGCGTGCGGGGTTCCGAGATCTCGATGGTCTTCCAGGAGCCGATGACGTCACTCAACCCGGCGTTCACCATCGGCAACCAGATCGTCGAGACGGTGCGCGCCCACGAGAAGGTCTCCCGCACCCAGGCTCGGGTGCGTGCAGTCGAGATGCTCGACCGGGTCGGGATCCCGGATCCGCACCGGCGGGTGAAGGACTACCCGCACGCGTTCTCCGGCGGGATGCGGCAGCGGGCGATGATCGCGATGGCGTTGGCCTGCAACCCGAAGCTGCTGATCGCCGACGAACCGACTACCGCGCTCGACGTGACGATCCAGGCGCAGATTCTCGACCTGCTCCGCTCGCTGCAGAGCGACCTCGGCATGGCGATCGTGTTCGTCACCCACGACCTAGGCGTGGTCGCGGAGATCGCCGACCGCGTTGTGGTGATGTACGCGGGCCAGGTCGTAGAGGAGGCAAAGGTTGGCGGGCTCTTCGTTCGCCCGCGTCATCCCTACACCGAAGGCCTCCTGGGATCCCTGCCGCAGACTGCGGTGGAGGGTGAGGCGCTACCCGTGATCCCGGGCCAGGTTCCGCGACCGGACGCGTTCCCGCCCGGTTGCCGGTTCGCGCCGCGGTGCTCTTACGTGGTCGACGGTTGTTCGACACCGCCTCCGTTAGAGGTTCTGGCCGGAGGCTTGGCGCGCTGTGTACGCCATGCAGAGCTTCAGCTCAGGGGATCCCATATCGCGGTGCCGGCGACCAAGCCGCCAGCGCCGCCGGTTTCAACGGCGGGGGTCGTGCCTCTGCTCGAGGTGACCGGCTTGGGGATGGACTTCCCGGTGCAGAGCTCGTTCCTGCGGCGCACCATCGGTCAGGTCCGCGCCGTCGACGGGATCACCTTCTCGGTCGCACCGGGCGAGACCCTCGGCCTCGTGGGCGAGAGCGGATCAGGCAAGTCGACAACGGCGCGCCTTGTGCTCCGCCTGGTGGAGGCGACGCGCGGATCGGTGCGGCTCGACGGCGCCGAGCTCTCCGCTCTGGGCACGCGCGAGCTCCAACGGGTGCGGCGAGGAATGCAGATCGTCTTCCAGGATCCGTACTCCTCGCTCGATCCCCGTGCGACCGTTGCCGAGACAGTGGGGGAGCCGCTGGAGGTTCACGAGCGTCTCCGCGGGAGAGCGCGTGACGCGCGGGTCGCGAGCCTGCTCGATCAGGTGGGTCTCGGCCGTCATGTGATGAGCCGCTATCCGCACGAGTTCTCGGGCGGCCAGCGTCAGCGCATCGCGGTGGCCCGGGCACTCGCGCTCGAGCCGCGCCTGCTCGTGCTCGATGAGCCGGTGAGCTCTCTCGACGTGTCGACCCAGTCGCAAGTGGTCAACCTGCTCACCGACCTGCAGGCCCGGCTCGGCATGGCGTACCTGTTCATCGCGCACGACCTGTCGGTGGTGCGCCACGTGAGCGATCGCATCGCGGTCATGTATCTGGGGCGCATCGTCGAGCAGGGTGATGCCGAAGAGATCTACATGCGCCCCCGGCATCCGTATACCGAGGCGCTGCTGTCGGCGATTCCGGTGCCCGATCCGGATCCCGCCGCCCGCCGCGAACGGATCGTGCTCACCGGCGACGTCCCGAGCCCGCTGGCACCGCCGCGAGGCTGTCGGTTCCACCCGCGCTGTCGGGACGCGATGGAGGTGTGTCGGGAAGTCGATCCGGAAGAGTTCACGACGACCGAGGGTGTTCGGGTGGCGTGCCACCTGCATACGAGCGGCCCCCGGTTGAACGGAGCGCCACTTGCGCTGAGAAACCAATCATCGCAAACCGCGGCCACCGGCCGCCAGACAGGAGGAACCAGATGAAGAATTCAAGGCTCAGGTTGATCGGTGTGCTCGCGGTCGTGGCGCTCGCCGCCGCTGCGTGTGGTAGCAGCAGCAGCAAGAGCAGCGACAAGGCGACGACCACCACGAAGGCAGCGAAGGCGGCGACCGAGTCGACGCCGGGATGCAAGTCCTCGACCAATACGAGCAAGCCGCGCATGACGGTGGATCCCTGCACCGGTCTCGCCGATGGTCAGGTGGTCAAGATCTACGGGACGAAGTTCACGGCGGGCAAGACAGTCGGCGTCACGCTCTGTGCCGCGACCACCAACGACGCCGGCGACGGTTGCGATCTCAGCGCGATCAAGGTTGGTACCACCGCTGCCGACGGGTCGGTCACCGTCGCCTTCCCGGTCAAGAAGGTGCTCGCCAGCAAGGCTCCGGTTGACTGTGGGACGACGGTATGTGTGCTGAGTCTCGGCGAGCTCGTATCCGGCAATGCCGAACGCGCCGACTCCGTCGACATCAAGTTCGCCGCGTAGGAGCCGCGTCGAGGGTGAGGGGATGGACGACCCGAAGTCGTCCTTCCTCTCACCCGACGCGCACTCGTACCTGGTCGCGCACGGCGCCGCACCTGTTCGGGTTCAAATGGACCTGATCGCCGAGACCGCAGCGTTGGGTGGGATCTCGATGATGCAGATCTCGCGTGCACCGGGCGCGTTCATGCCTATCGGCAACGGCCCGACTGTCGCGTTGGAGCGCCTTTGCAATCGCGCTCAGAACTTGCCGGTCCGTCCGTAGCGGTAATACCCGGCGAAGGTCGTGTTGACCGACTCCGGGATCGGCACGACTTCGCCGAGCAGACGGGCGCCCCAGATGATCTCGGCCGTCCTTTCCACGAGCTGGGCGACGTGCAGCACCTGCTTC
>JANYLB010000022.1 GCA_025363815.1 Actinomycetes bacterium | reverse complement strand
CCGGTCCGTCCGTAGCGGTAATACCCGGCGAAGGTCGTGTTGACCGACTCCGGGATCGGCACGACTTCGCCGAGCAGACGGGCGCCCCAGATGATCTCGGCCGTCCTTTCCACGAGCTGGGCGACGTGCAGCACCTGCTTCGGATCCTTGGAGACCGCGAACAGCCCGTGGTTGGCCATGAGGACCGCGGCCCGATCGGCGACCCGCTTCGCCACCTCTTCGCCGAGCTCGTCGGTCCCGGTGGTGCGGTACTCCGCGCACTCGACGTCGCCACCGACGAACACGACGAACTCCTCGATCACCGCGGGGATCGGCTGGTGGGTGAGCGCGAACATCGTGGCGAACTTCGCGTGGCAGTGCATCGTCGCGTTGATCTCATCGTGGAGCCGGAGCGCGCCGAGGTGCAGCGCCTTCTCGGTTGTCGGGCTGCGTTCGCCCTCGAGCACGTTTCCGTCGAGATCGCAGACAACGAGATCCTCGAGCGTCATCTCCATGTAGTCGAGGCTCGATGGAGTCAGAACCGCGTTCCCGTCGGGAAGCCGGGCGGCAAGGTTCCCCGATGTGCCTTCGACGAGGCCGGAGCGGAGCATCTCCTGGGCGGCCCAGAGGACCTGGTCCTTGGTCTCCTGTGCGGTCAGGGTTGTCTTGGGGGTCATGCGAGCACCTCGGGGTTGCAGATGTGTAGGGGACGTTCGCCGGCGAAGAGCCGGGCCAGGTCATCGGCGATGAGTCGGGAGTGGTTCGCCTCAGTGTTGTAGGTGGCGCCGCCGATGTGCGGCGTGAGGACGACGTTCGCCATCGCGCACAGGGGATGGTCGACCGGAAGGTTCTCACCCACGAAGTGGTCGAGACCGGCACCGCCGAGGTGACCAGTCACGAGCGCGTCGACGAGCGCGTCGGTGTCGTGGAGGAGCGCACGGGCGCTGTTCACGAAGACGGCACCTTCCTTCATGCGTTCGAACTGCGCCGCACCGATCATCCCCTGAGTCTCGGGAGTGACCATCGCGTGCATCGACACGACGTCGGCCTCGGCGAGGAGCTCATCGAGGCTGTGGGTCGCCTCCGGGTTGTAGGGGTCGTACGAGATCACGTTCATCCCGAGGCCCTCGAGGCGCCACTTCGTCGCCCGGCCAACCGAGCCGAGCCCGATGATGCCCGCGGTCTGACCCGCGAGCTGCCAAGCCCGGAACCTCTGATAGGGAATCGTTCCGTCTCTCCAGACCTCCCCGGAGCGCACATCGAGGTCGGCCCGCACGACACCGCGGTTCACCGCGAAGAGCAATGCGACCGTCATCTCGGCCACGCCATCGGCGTTGCGGCCCGGCGCCCGCAGCACGGGGATGCCGGCTGCAGTCGCGCCGGGGATGTCGACATTGGTCGGATCACCGCGGCACGCCCCAATGGCGCGCAGGTCCAGGTCGAGAACCGGGCCCTTTACCGAGTCGCTCTCGACGATCAGGAGATCTGCACCTTCGGCGACGATGCGTTCGGCAAGGTCTTCGGCCTTGTAGAGCCGGAGCGGTCGGTGATCGATCCAGGGGTCGAGGACGACATCGGCGATGCCGGCCAACGTGTCGAGGCCGTCGCCTCGGAAGGGGGCGGTCACGAGGGCGCGAGGGCGTTGACTGGGGGGGCTGGTCACCGGGCCACCTTCTCACGAACCTGACTAGCGTGTCAGGTTGTGATTCGGTACGAGACAGGACCGCTCGAGCACACGGTGTTGATCACGATCGATCGACCCGAGGCGCGCAACTCGGCTGACCTCGATCACTTCAAGGCGTTGCGGGAGGCGTGGGAGCGTTTCGATGCTGATTCCGACGCGTGGGTGGCCGTCATCACCGGTGTCGGTGATGCGTTCTTCACCGGTGCCGACCTCAAGACCTACGTGCCGGCGATCACCAAGCTCCAACGCCGGATCGCGCAAGAGGGCCTGACGGAGATCGACGGGTACCGCCTCGATGACGGGACGAAGGCGGTGCTACGAGGCGCGAAGATCTGGAAGCCGATCATTGCGGCGGTGAACGGCTTCTGCACCGCCGGCGGGATGGAGATGCTCGGAGGGGTCGACATCCGGGTGGCGTGCCCCGAGGCGCAATTCGCGGTGATGGAGCCCAAGCGCGGCCTCTTCGCGGGTGGCGGCACGACCGTGCGGCTCCCCCGCCAGATCCCCTTTCCCCAGGCGATGGAGTTCCTGCTCTGCGCCGATCTGGTTCCGGCCGAGCGCGCGCTCCACATGGGTCTGCTCAACGCGGTCGTGCCCCGAGAGGAGCTGATGGACGCCGCATGGGACTACGCGCGCCGCATCACCGCGAACGCTCCGCTCGCGGTGCGGGCGACGAAGCAGAGTGTGTGGGAAGGCCTCGGGCTCCCGCTGCGCGACGCCTACCGCAACGAGGCGGAGATCGCCGGCCGGATCTTCCAGACCGCGGATGCGGTAGAAGGCCCGAAGGCCTTTGCCGAGAAGCGACCGCCGCGCTGGCAGGGCAAGTAGTTGCCGACAGTCGACCCGCGCGCGACCTGCCTCATTGGCGAGGCGACGCGCACCTGGCGTCCCGAGCTGGTCGGCGAGGCCGGCGCACCCGAGCCGCTGGCGATGTGGGAGGAGGTCGCTCGGGAGGCGGCCGGTCGACACCTCGCACGCCTCGACGCGATCGACGTTGTGTACTGCCACACCTGGCAGTACGACGATCCGCCGCGACGCCTCGCAGAACGCCTCGCGGTCGAACCCGGTCGCCTCCACTACTCGGGGATCGGAGGGACCACACCCCAGCAGCTTGTACAGGACAACGCCGATCGGATCCGGCGCGGCGAGCTCGACCTCGTGCTCGTCGTCGGGGGCGAGGCATTGGCGACGCAGCGCCGGTGGAAGAAGGCGGGGGAGCGGTACCCGTACTCGTTCAAGCCGGCAGAGAAGCCCGCGTTCCCGTGGGAGGCGCCGTTCCACCCGGCCGAGATGGCCCACGACGTGTTCCAGGCCTGGCTCACGTTCGCGATCTTCGAGAACGCGCGGCGGGCCCACCTCGGTATCGGTCTCGACGATTACCGACTTCAACTCGGTCAGCAGTGGGCGCCGTTCACGCGCGTCGCCGCCGCCAACCCCGAGGCATGGTTTCCGGTCGAGCGGACTGCGCAGGAGATCATCACCGCCGGTACCGACAACCGCATGGTCGGGTACCCCTACACGAAGTTCATGGTGTCGATCATGGACGTCGACATGTCGGCCGCCCTGTTGCTCGCGTCGCACGAGACCGCCGACGCGCTCGGTGTGCCGGCCAACGAGCGGGTGTATCTGCGCGGCACCTCGTACGCGTTGGATCCGGTGTATGTGGCCGAGCATCCCGACCTGTGGCGCTCCCCGGCGATGGAGGCCGCGAGTGCGGCCGCGTTGGGGGCCGCGGGCGTGGGCATCGACGACGTCGCCCACCTCGACCTGTACTCGTGCTTCGGCTCGTCGGTGAACTTCGCCCGCGACGCGCTCGGGCTCGGGATCGATGATTCCCGGGGCTTCACTGTCACCGGCGGGCTCCCCTACCACGGCGGCGCGGGGAGCGACTACGTCACCCACTCGATCGCGACCATGGCCCGCCGGCTCCGAGAAGATCCCGGCTCGATCGGCCTGGTCAGCGGGGTCGGCATGCACATGACCAAGCACGCTTTCGGCGTCTACTCCACCGAGCCGGGTCGCCTCGGAGCGCCTCCACCGGTCGCCGAGCCGGTCAGTGCACGTATCGTCGACACCTATGAGGGTGAGGCGAAAGTCGTCGGCTACTCGGTGGTGCACGGTCGCGAGGGCGGTCCCGAGTGGGGGGTTCTGGTGTGCGACGTCGGGTCGTCGGACCAGGAGCTGCCCCTTCGCTGCTATGCACGCATCGACGATCCCGACCGTCTGGTCGAGGCGGAAGTCGAGGAGCTGATCGGCACCACTGTCGCTCTCGTTCCCGACGGCGCGCTCAACCGGGTGACATGAGGGCGCGAATGTCGGCCTGTTGGCTCGGCGACGGCCTGCCCCAATCGGGTTCGTAGCCAAACGCCTCGCGGGCACTGCTCGTGCCGTAGCTTTCGCCGAGCAGCGAAAGGTGATCGGTCGTCACCAACGAGGGATGCACCTCGCCGCATGCGTGGGTGAGCTCTAGCAGCTCCCGGCGCAGCGCTTCTATGTAGTTCGCGCACCGCACCGACTTGAGCGCAGGGTCGAGGCCGCGTTGACGCCACCGTGAATTGGTCGTGACCCCAGTCGGGCAGCGACCGGTGTGGCACCGCTGGGCCTGGATGCACCCGAGTGCGAGCATCGCTTCCCGGCCCACGTTCACTCCGTCGCAACCCAGAGCGAAGGCGAGGAACGCGGATACGGGAAGGCCGTTGCGGCCGGAGCCGAGGAACACGATCCGGTCGGTGATCCCGGCCTCGGCGAAGCAGCGGTACGCGCTCGCGAAGCCGATCTTGAACGGAAGCGCGACGTGATCGGCAAACGCGAGCGGTGCCGCGCCGGTACCGCCTTCGCCGCCGTCGATCGTTATGAAGTCGACCCCTCGGTCGGTGTCGACCATCAGGCGAGCCAATTCGCGAAAGAACTGCTCGTCGCCGACGGCCGATTTGATGCCGATCGGCAGCCCGGTCCGTTCGGCCAGGAGCTCCACGAAATCGAGCATGCTGTCGACGTCGTGGAACGCGGTGTGCCCAGGAGGGCTGACGCAATCGACGCCCATCGGAATCCCGCGCAGCTCGGCGATCTCGGGGGTGATCTTCGCGGCGGGGAGCACGCCCCCCAGGCCGGGTTTGGCGCCTTGGCTGATCTTGATGTCGATGGCGCGGATGGTCGGGTTCGCCGCCACGACATCACAGAAACGGGAAAGATCGAAATGGCCGGTCGCGTCCCGGGCGCCGAAGTATCCGGTGCCGATCTGCCAGATGAGCTCACCACCTTGGCGGTGGTAAGGGGTGAGACCGCCCTCTCCCGTTCCCTGTAGACACCCTGCCAGCGCCGCGCCGGCGTTCAGCGCCTCCACCGCGCGTGCACCCAGCGAGCCATAGCTCATGCTCGAGATGTTGATCGCGGAGCTCATGCGAAACGCGTGGGCCCGTTGGCGGGCGGCTCCGACCACCTTCGCGCAGGGGAGGGGCGCGCCCTCGGGTATCGGGTCCATCACCGGGAACGCGACCTGGCGGACGATCAGGTACCCGGGGGTGAGCTCGAGGTCGTTGTCGGTCCCGAACCCGATGTACGCGTTCTCTCGCTTCGCCGAGGTGTACACCCAACGCCGTTGATCGCGGCTGAAGGGTCGGTCGGCGTCGTTGTCGGTGACGATGTACTGACGCAGCTCGGGTCCTATGCCCTCGAGCAGGTAACGGAGATGACCGACCACCGGAAAGTTGCGGAGGATCGCGTGCTTGTGCTGCACGATGTCGTAGATCGCGACGATCGCGAGGACTGCGCCGATTCCTACGGGCAGCCAGATCATGATCAGGCGCGCGGAAGACCGAGGATGCGCGTGGCGAGAATGTTCTTGTTCACCTGGGTCGTGCCACCGGCGATTGTCAGGGCGCGCATGTAGACACGATCGCGACCCCATGATCCGCTGTTCGCGTCGGCGCCGAGCACCTCGCCGGCGGTCTCTCCGAGGTGTTGCTCGGCCTCGCTCCACAGCAGCTTCGCGATGCTCGACTCCGGTCCCAGATCGCGACCGTTTATCGCACCAGAGATTGCCCGCTCGCTGACGAGTTTCAGCAGCTCGCCCTCGAGATAGATCCGGGCGAGCTTCTGGCGCAACACCGGGTCGGCGTCGGCACCTCGGGTCTTGGCTTGGTCGAGCAGCCGTTGGATCTTGGCGCGGAGGCTGAGATGCAGGTTCGCTACGGTGCCACGTTCGTACGCGAGTGTGGTCATCGCGACGCGCCAACCCTCGTGCATTGGGCCGAGCAGGGCGGTGCGCGGCACGCGGGCATCGGTGAAGAAGATCTCGTTGAACTCCTTTTCGCCCGTGATGGTGATCAGGGGCCGGACCTCGATCCCTGGAATCGTCATGTCAACGAGGAGGCAGGAGATGCCCTTGTGCTTGGGCGCCTCGGGGTCGGTGCGCACAAGCAGCTCGCACCAGTTCGCGAGATGTCCGAGGGTGTTCCACGTCTTCTGGCCGTTCACTACGAAATGGTCACCGTCGGCCACGGCGGTCATCTTGAGCGAGGCGAGGTCGGAGCCGGCGTCGGGTTCTGAGAAGCCCTGACACCAGATGTCGTCGCCGCGCAGCATGCGGGGGAGGAGCGTCCGCTTCTGGTCCTCTGTGCCGTGCTCGATGATCGCGGGGGCGATGTTCGACAAGCCGATCGGGTTCAGTGTCCCCGGCGCGCCGGCGCGGTGCATCTCCTCGGCGAAGACGACCTGTTCCATGGTCCCGGCACCCCGGCCGCCGTATTCCGGCGGCCACGCGATCGCCGCATAGCGGGCTTGTGCGAGCTTGCGGTTCCACCGTTGGAGCTGGCCGAGGCGGTCGGGCGCCATGTCCATCGAGAAGCCGGCGCCTTCACCGCGGAACTCGGTGGTCAGCTCCTGGTCGAGCCAGGCGCGGAACTCCTTGCGGAACGCCTCGGCTTCAGGCGGGTAGGTGAAATCCATCAGGCGTCGACTCCACCTCGGGCCAGTGCCGCTTCTATCTCGGCGGCTTTGCGAATGTTCTCCTCATGCAGCTCGTCGGTGGTGCGAATCACACCGTCGACTTTGAGCTCACCCATTATGTGAACCTCACCGAGGGTCTCATTCATATAGCTCGGACCTTCGGTCGTCGGGATGAACCAGCCGGTAGGGCACATCGTGAGGACCTCGACGAACGAGAAGCCCTCGCCCCGGACCTGGGTCTCGAATGCCCGTTTGAACATGCGCTTGGTCCGCGCGAACCCGGCGGCGTTGTGCACCGAGCCTCGTGCAACGTAGGCCGCGCCCTGGAGCCGGGCGATGAGATCGCCGATGAGGATCGGGTATCCGTGGTAATTGGCGTCACGACCATCGAGCGAGTTCTTGGTGCGCTGGCCGAGCACGGTCGTCGCGGTCATGTGTCCGCCGGTCTCGCCGAATACCCCGTTGTTCAGCAGCACGCAGGTGATGTTCTCACCGCGCGCCGCAGTGTGCAGCACCTCCTGGAGGCCCTCGTTGACCATGTCGCCGTCTCCCTGGAGCGTGAAGACGATCGCGTCGGGTCGCATCCGCTTGATGCCGGTCGCGACCGACGGCGCCCGGCCGTGCAATGCCTGCACGAGATCGAGATCGGTCGTCATCGAGAAGCTGGTGTAGCACCCGATGCCGTGGACGGCGATCGTCCGCTGCGTGAGCCCTAGCTCCGAGATCGCCTCGAGATAGCCGCGCAGCGCCATCGGCTCACCGCAGCCGGGGCACATGTGGTGCTCCTGCGACAGGAGGAGATCGGGCTTGGCCTGACCGACGAGCTTCATACCTCGAGCCTCTCGTTGTCGGGGAGCGGTGGCATTGTTTCACCGCGATGCAGGGCAAGGATCCGGTCTCGGATGATCTCCGCGTCGAGCAGGGGACCGACTCCAAAGCCGGAGCCGTCGGTGGAGATGCCACCGATGCCGACGACTGGCGCGCGTCCGAGCACCGAAAGACGAACATCGTCGATCATCTGCCCGGCGCACAGCTCGAACACTCCGACGGTGCGGGCACCCTCGGCGGCAGCTGCGACCGCGTCGGTGGGGTAGGGCCACAGCGTGATTGGGCGGACGAACCCGATGCGTTCGCCATCGGCACGGAGCTGGTTCACGACGTAACGCACGAACTTTCCCGGTGTCCCGAAGGCGACGATCACTGTCTGCGCGTCGTCGACATGGCCGACCTCGACCCGGACCTCGGCGGCCTCGATCTGGCGGCTCTTGTCGGTCATGGTCCGGAGGTGTTGCTCGATCCCGGGGCTTCGCCGGCCCGTCTTCGCGAACCCGAGCGGCGAGATGATGCGCGAGCGGCCCGTGCCACCGAGTGAACCGTCGAGCGCCCAGTCCTTGTCGGCAACGGGGCCAAGCTCGAGCGGATCGACCTCAACCGCTTCCTGGATATGCGCGGTGAGGTAGTCGCCGTAAACGAGCACCGGGTTGCGCCAGGTGTCGGCTAGGTGGAACGCGAGCTGCGTGAGCTCGATCGCTTCGGCCAGATCCGCGGGTGCGAGCACGATGTGGCGGTAGTCGCCGTGACCGCCACCACGGGTCGACTGGTAGTAATCCTGCTGGCCGCGGGCCATGTTGAAGATGACGAGCGGGAGCTCGGCGAGTGTGATCTCGGAGAAGCTCTCCTGCATCAGCGAAAGGCCTTGGCCGGTCGAACCGGTCGCGGCGCGGGCTCCGGTTGCGAGCGCGCCCCACGCCATCCCGACGGCCTCGAGCTCGCTCTCGGCGTTGATGCAGACGCCACCCACCTCGGGCATGCGTCGGGCGAAGTGCTCCAGGAGCTCGGTGAACGGCGTCATCGGGTAGCCGGCAAAGAAGCGGCAGCCCGCGGCTATGGCCGCCTCTGCCATCGCCTCGGAACCCTCCATCAGCTTCTTCATGGGATCACCCTCACCCTCGGCTCCGTTCGGCCCTGTAGACGGTGAAGACGAAGTCGGGGCACACCATCAAGCAAGCGGAGCAGCCCGTACACCCGTCGTGCAGCTCGGGGTGGTGGTAGCCGTTCCGGTTGACGCCGATCGACATCGACAACACCGCCGGCGGGCAGGCCGGGATGCACAGGTCGCAGCCCTTGCACGCTTCGACGGCGATCGTGACGGTACCGACGCTCCTGCTCATGCTGCCGCTCCCCAGGTGAAGCCCGCATTCAGCGCAGCCTCGTTGGTCGCGACGTGCTGTTGGCGGTACGACGGGACGGATTCCGTCATCCCGGCGATGAGCGCATCAAGGCCCACGAGCTCGGAGATGGCGGCGTACGCGCCCGCCATCACCATCGACGCGCTGAAATCGGCGGCGAGCTCGGTCGTCGGAACGCGATACACCCTGGCGTCGGCGGCGATCACAGTCTCGAAGGTGGTGTCGTTGACCAAGACGAGCGCCTCGGGGCGGAGCTTGCGCGCGATCGGCTCCCAGAACTTGTCGTGCATGCCGATAGCCGACCAGGTGTGGGAGATGAGCGGTGGTGATTGCAACGGGCCGTCGCCGATCACGACAGTCGCGTCGGTGTTCATGCCCCGCATCGCGCCGGCGTACACGCCGAACAACATCACGTGACTGCCTTCGAGGGTCGCGCCGCGCGCGAGGACCTGGGCCGCGAGTTGCACACCCTGACCGCCTATCCCGGTGACGAGAAGCTCACGCTCCACGGCCGACGCCTTTCAGTGCGAAGTTTGCGATGTGCGCGACCTTGGCGCGGCTCGGCATCGTGGCGGTGACGAGCGCTTCGTGCATCGAACCCATGACGAGGTGGTAAATCGCCTGGGCGTCTTCGGCGCCGACGATCGGGAGCAACGGAGCGATGAGTCGCGATTGCGACCGCTTCGCGGCGTCGGGGAACCGCGCCGCGAGCCGTTCGCCGTTGAGCGCGAACGGTCGGGTTGCGGCGGCGGCGTCAGGATCCTGGGCCTGGGCGAACACCGCCTCGATCCACGCCCGTAGCCGACCCGCGTCGTCTTCGGCTCGGCTCATGCGCCGGTCGATCGTCTCGCCGAGCCGTCGCCGTCCGTCGTCGAGCAGGGCGAGGAAGAACTCGTCCTTGCCCCGAAAGTGCCGGTAGAAGGCCTGGTTCGACAGTCCGGAGCTCCTGACGATGTCGCTCACCCTGGGGTCGAGGTTCTCGCTTCGGCCCATCACCGCGAACCCCGCTTCGAGGAGCCGGCGCACTTCGTCGGCGTACGAGGCGCGGCGCCCGGCCAGCGCCCGCCCGGCCAACTCATTCGCGAGATCGGGAACAGCGTTCCGCATCTCCAGAACTCTATTCCGGTCTCGTTCGGATGGCCAGCACCTCTGCCGGGCGCGCCATGATGGATCGGATGGACGCCGGTCTCATTGCCAACGCTCGCATCCGTCCCGGCCACCTGGCCATCAGGTCAGACGTCGACGCCCTCACCTACGGGGAGCTCGACGACCGCGCCCGCCGTGCCTCTCACGCGCTCAGCCGCGCCGGTGTGACGAGGGGAGGAACCGTTGCGGTGATGCTCCCCAACACGGCGACGTTCTTCGAAGCGGTGCATGGCGCCGGGCGCCTACGGGCAGTAGTGGTGCCGGTCAACACTCACTTCAAGGCCGACGAGGTCGGCTGGATCGTGCGTGACTCGGGCGCGCAAGCCGTCGTCACCACCGCCGAGTACCTCCCCGCGCTGGGTCAGGTCGCCGACGTTCCCCGACTGCTGGTGGAAGCCTCGATGCCCGACGGGGCCTGGCCGGAGGCCGATGGCGAGATCGGCGATCCGGAGGACGGTTGGCCGACCCTCATGGCCTACACGTCGGGCACGACGGGCAGGCCGAAAGGTGTCTCGATTGGCAAGAACGACTTCCGACGCCAGGCCGTCGGCGTGGCGGCGTCGGGCGTGCGGTGGAACCTCGGGCCTGATGACGTGCACCTGCTGGTCGGACCGCTGTACCACTCGGGTCCGTCGTTCTGGGGCCAGATGCACATCGCGTTCGGTGGCGCGGTGGTCGTCATGGAGCAATGGGATGCCGAGGCGGCGCTCGGGTTGATCGAGCGGCACGGCGTGACGAACACGCACATGGTCCCGGCGAACTTCCAACGCATCCTGGCGCTACCGGAGGCGGTTCGGAACGGCTACGACCTTTCGTCGTTGAAGCTTGTCGTGCACGCGGCGGCACCGTGCCCGGTGCCGCTGAAGCGCGCGTTCATGGATTTCGTCGGCGCCGACAAGGTGTGGGAGTACTACGGCGCGTCGGAGGGCGGCGGCACCGTGATCTCCCCCGAGGAGTGGCTTGAACATCCCGGCAGCGTCGGCAAGCCGTTTCCCGGCAACGAGTTCGCGATCCTCGACGACGCGGGCGTTCAACTTCCCGCCGGCGAGATCGGCACGGTGTACGCGAAGCCTGCGGGCTCGAGCTTCGAGTACCACAACGATCCCGAGAAAACCGCGAAGGCCCATCACGACGGCTTCTTCACTGTCGGCGATGCCGGCTACCTCGATGACGACGGGTACCTCTATCTCACCGACCGCAAGAGCGACATGGTGATATCGGGCGGCGTCAACATCTACCCGCGAGAGATCGAGGAGTGCCTGTTCGCCAACCCCGATGTCGTCGATTGCACGGTGCTGGGTGTGCCCGACCCGCAATGGGGGGAGGTCCTCTACGCGATCGTGCAGCCGCGGGTCGGTTCCGACATCGACGAAGACGCGGTGGTCGACTGGGTGCGTGACCACCTGGCCGACTTCAAGCGACCCCGTATCGTCGAGCTGATCGAACTGTTGCCCCGCGATCCGAACGGGAAGGTCCGCAAGCCAAAGCTCCGCGAGGCGTACCTGGCGCGCCACCCGTCGTGACGGTCGCCGGCTGATGGAGCGACTCACCGGCGGGTTGTCGAGCGAGATATTCAAGCTCGACGAATCCAGCGTCATCCGCTTCGCTCCGGTCGGACCCGGCATCTTTCCCCAGTACGACCTCACGCGCCAGGCGCTGGTGCAGGACCATGTCGCAGCCGGGGGAGTTCCCGCACCGGCTCCGACTGTTTTGCAGACCGACGTCAGCGGTCGGCTCGGCCTGGTGATGCCGTTCGCTGCCGGGCACGTCCCTGGCGCAGTTCCGTTCCTCGATCCGTGGATCACCGGGCTGGGCGCGCCGGGCCAGGCTCGCCTCTACACGAACGTCCTCGATGTGCTCGCGGCGATCCATCATCTCGATCTGCCCCCGGCGCTGGAACCTCGCGACGAGCTCGAGTACTGGGGCGACTATCTCGCCTGGTCGCAAGCCGCGCCCGGCCGTCTTCGCCGCGCGTTCGACTGGTGTCGCGCGAACGAGCCGGAGGTTCATGCGCCGCCCGTCCTGCTGTGGGGCGACGTGCGGCTAGGCAACGTCGTGCTCGACGACGACGCCTCTGTGGTCGCGGTTCTCGACTGGGAGATGGCGTCGGTCGGCGCGGCCGAGCACGACGTTGCCTGGTTCTTCGCGCTCGAGTCGCTGCAGGACGACCTCTTCGGCAAGCGGGTCCCAGGTTTTCCGGAGCGACGCGAGGCCAGGGCGCGCTACGAAGCCCGATTGGGTCGGCCCCTGAACGACCTCGACTGGTACGAGGTGTTCGCCCTGGTCCGGAGCACCGCGATCATGGCGCGGCTCCAGCACATCGAGGGCAAGCCCATTGCCACCGACCCGCTCCTCGACATCCTGGAGGCCCGGATTGCTTCACAACAATGATTGTTGGTAGTATCTCGTTGTCATGAAGACGAGCGCATGAAGACAGCAGCCGAGGTCACCGATCTCTTCCGGGCCCAAGGGCTCCGGGTCACGCCGCAGCGCCAGGCGATTTTCCGGCTGCTCACCGGCAACGACAGACACCCGACCGTCGACGCCCTCTACGACGCTGCGAGCGCCGACATGCCGACGATCTCCCGCAAGACGGTGTACCAGACGGTGCACGATCTCGAGAAGCTCGGTCAGGTGACTTTGCTCGACCTCGGGACGGGGAGCGTGCGCGTCGACCCCAACGTCGAAGACGACCACCAGCACCTCGTGTGCTCGGTCTGCTCGATGGTGCGCGACGTCCCCGCAGACACGAGTCCACGGCTCCCCGCTTCCTACCGCCCCGAGTTCGCCGTCGCCGCCGTCGACGTGATCTTCCGCGGGATCTGTGACCAATGTTCAACCCCCTAGACAGGAGATACACATGCCCGACCTGAAAGGCAGCAAGACCGAGGACAACCTGAAGGAGGCGTTCGCGGGCGAGAGCCAGGCGAACCGCCGGTACCTGTACTTCGCGCAGAAGGCCGACGTCGAGGGCTACCCCGATGTGGCCGCGCTGTTCCGCTCGGTCGCCGAAGGTGAGACGGGCCACGCGTTCGGTCACTTCGACTTCCTCGCCGAGACTGGCGACCCGGTCACAGGCGTGCCGGTTGGTCCCACCGAGGACAACCTCAAGTCGGCGGTTGCCGGCGAGACCTACGAGTACACCGAGATGTACCCCGGTTTCTCCAAGACCGCCCGCGAAGAGGGCTTCGAGGAGATCTCGGAATGGCTCGAGACGCTCGCCCGCGCCGAGAAGAGCCACGCGGGCCGCTTTGCGCAGGGCCTCGAGTCTGTGAGCTAGTGAGCACCAGTCTGTACGACCCGCTCGCGGCCGGGTACAACGACCCGGCCGCGGCGCGGGTCGAGCGGGATCGCACTTTTCAGATCTGTTCCGACTGTCGAGTCTGCGTCCGGTTCTGTCCTAGCTTCAAGGACCTGTTCCGGATGATCGACGACTACGAAGACGGCGCGCACGACGCCAAGGTCCTCACCGACGCCCAGCACACCCAGGTCGTCGACGAGTGTTACCAGTGCAAGCTCTGCTACGTCGTCTGCCCCTACACGCCGGGCCAGGAACAGGTCTGGGTCATCGACTTCCCTCGCCTGATGCTGCGCTCGCTCGCGATCGAAGAGCGCGAGGGCAAGATCGGCATGAACGCGAAGCTCCTCGCACGGACCGACATCCAGGGCCTCGTCGCAACCACGTTCGCGCCCGTGGTGAACCGGACCAACAACGTCAAGTTCGTGCGGACTCTCATCGAGAAGACCACCGGCATCGCCAGGGATCGGCTCCTGCCGACCTACGCGAGGGTGCGCTTTTCCAAGTGGTTTCGCACCCGGGCCGGTCGCGGTCTCGCCGAGACTCTTCCCGCGCGCGGCACCGTTGCCCTGTTCCCGACCTGCCTCGTCGAGTACCAAAACCCGGAGATCGGCAAGGCGCTCGTCGGTGTGTACGAGCGCAACGGCATCGCCTGCGACCTTCCCGATGGTCAGGTGTGTTGCGGCATGCCGTGGCTCGACGCCGGTGATGTGAAGAAGTTCGCGGAGCACGCGCGCAAGAACGTCGCCGTGCTCGCCGAGGCGGTGAAGGCCGGCCACGACATCGTGGTGCCCCAGCCGACCTGCGGATACGTCGTGAAGAACGAATACCCCGACTTCCTCGGAACCGATGATGCGCGACTCGTCGCCGAGCACACCTACGACTCGTCTGAGTACCTGATGCTGGCCCACAAGAAGGCACCGCTGGACACCGACTTCTCCGGCGGATCGACCTACGAGACGATCACCTGGCAAGCCGCCTGTCACTACCGGGCCCAAATGATCGGCCCGAAGAGCAGCGATCTCATGAAGCTGACCGGGGCCAAGGTGACGATGATCGAGCGCTGCTCTGCGATCGACGGTACGTGGGGTCTGCGGGCCGAGAACGTCGAGATGGCGAAGAAGATCGCCAAACCCCTGATGGAAGCGATCGTCAAGTCCGACGCTGATCTCATCGCCGGCGACTGCCACCTGTCGAATACCGCGATCAAGGAGGCGACGGGCAAGACGCCGTCGCACCCTCTGCAGGTGCTCGCCCGGGCCTACGGCTTGGACGACGCCGCATCGGAGCACGAATGAAAAAGCTGACCAACCGTGACATCAAGGACCTGCGCGAGTACGAGCGCGAGCGCGATGCGTTCCGGGCCGAGATCATCGGGATGAAGAAGAAGCGCCGAATCCACGTCGGCGACATCATCACGATGGTGTTCGAGAACGCGGCGACGATGCGGTTCCAGATCCAAGAGATGGCGCGCGTCGAGCGACTCATCCGCGACGAGCAGATCGAGCACGAGCTCGCCACCTACAACGAGCTGATCCCCGACGACGGCCAGCTCTCGTCGACCCTGTTCATCGAGATCAACGAAGACGACGCGCTGAGGCACTGGCTGCCGCGTCTCACCGCCATCCAGGATCACGTGCACATCGACGTGGCCGGGGAGCGGTCGACGGGCCGTGAGCCCGATGCCGACCGACTGACCCGCGAAGATGACATGACGACCACGGTGCACTACCTGAAGTTCGATTTCACCGACGCGCAACGGGCCGCGTTCGCCGGTGGCCCGGTCGCGATCGTGATAGATCACCCGCAGTATCAGGAATCCACCGAGTTGACGGCGGAGCAGCGCGACGAGATCGGCGGCGACTTCGCCGCTTAGCCCTGGTCGTCTCGTAGTCTCAGCGCCGTGAAGCTTCTGGTCACCCGACTCGATCCCGAGCTGTCCCTACCGGCACAGCAGCACGATGACGACGCGGGGTACGACCTCTGCGCGCGCGAAGACGCCGAGCTTGCGCCCGGCGGCGGCAGGGCGCTGGTGCCTACCGGGCTCGCGATCGCTATCCCGCCGGGCTACGGCGGGTTCGTGCAACCGCGGTCGGGCCTGGCACTGAAGCACGGAGTCACCTGCCTGAACACGCCCGGGCTCATCGACCCGCAGTACCGGGGGGAGCTCAAGGTGCTGCTCGTGAACACCGACCCGACCGAGCCCTACACGGTTCGGCGCGGCGACCGCATCGCGCAGCTCGTGGTCCAACGCGCCGAACAGATCGAGTGGGTCGAGGTGGAGCGCCTCGACGAGACCACCCGCGACACCTTCGGGTTCGGGTCCACCGGTCGTTAGCCAGGTAGCGTTCCCGGCCGTGTCGACTCACCATCCGTTCCGATTCGCAGTGATCGCCAAGAACGCCAGGCCCGCGGCTGAGTTCGCCGACCTCGCCCGGCGTACGGAGGCGCTCGGCTTTTCGACGCTCTACGTTCCCGACCACTTCGTCGACCACCCACTCGCGCCGATCCCGGCCATGGCAACCGCCGCGGCGGTAACCGAGACGTTGCGGGTGGGATCGCTCGTGCTGGGAAACGACTACAAGCATCCCGTGGTGCTGGCGCGTGAGCTCGCGACGATCGACCTGCTGTCCGACGGTCGACTCGAAGCAGGACTCGGCGCCGGATGGATGACGGTCGACTACGAGAAGGCCGGGATCCCGCTCGACCGACCGGGTATGCGCATCGACCGCCTTATCGAATCGGTGGCGATCGTGAAAGGTCTGTTCGCCGAGGGCCCGTTCAGCTTTGCGGGTGAGCACTATACGATCACCGAGCTCGATGGGCATCCGAAACCGGTGCAACAGCCAGTGCCATTCGTGATCGGCGGCGGCGGCAAGCGCGTGCTGAGCTACGCGGCTCGTGAGGCAGACATTGTCGGGATCAACGCGAACCTCAAGTCGGGCGACCCCAACGCGCACGACGCTGCGCTCTCGCTCAGCGGTCCGTCGACCGATCAGAAGATCGATTGGGTGCGCGAAGCTGCCGGCACCCGTATCGACGACATCGAGCTGCAGTCGCTCGTTGGTTTCGTACATCGAACCGAGGACGCGGGCGCGTTCGCGCAAGGGATCGCAGGATCGTTCGGGGTCGCCCCCGAGGAGGCGCTGCATACACCGGTCCTGCTGATCGGCACCGTCGACGCGATGGTCGAGGAGTTGGCGTACCGCCGTGACCGGTGGGGGTTCAGCTACCACGTGTTCCCAGAGGAGTTCCTCGACGACGTCGCCCCTGTCGTCGCCCGACTCGCCAACACCTGACCCGCCCGAGCGCCAACCGCGGATGCCCTTAGGTCAGAGGCAGGAATCTCGGCGGAGGCGGCGGTACTCGCCGGGGCCCTCGATGAGGTAGCGGCGCGCGAGGCGTTTAGGGTCCGATCCGAGGCGCCACAGCCACTCGGCGCGTGCCCGCCGGACCCACCCCGGGGCGCGTGTCTGCGCGCCGGTGAGGAACTCGACCGATGCGCCGAAGGCGAGTCCTACACGGATTCCCGCGTCGACGGCCCAGGTGTCGAGCCAGCTTTCCTGCTGCGGCTTTCCGAGGCCGACGATGAGCAGTTCGATGCCGGCGCCGCGGATCGCCGCAGCGAGCTCGACGAGCCGCACGGGGTCTTGGAGCGCGGCCCGCGGCGGTGTCCAATGGCCCGCGTGCATGAGCGCAGGCCACCGGGATGTGCACACTGCGCGCAGGGGCTCGGCCAGCTCGGGTGCGCCACCGAGGAATCCAACGCGTGTTCCCACCTTCGCCGCGTCAGCGAGAAGATCGGGCAGAAGATCGGAGCCGGAGAGCAACGGCCAGGGCCGGCCGGTCAGCCCGGCCGCCCGGTTCGCCAGCGGAGCACCGTCGAGGAGCACGAGCCAGATGTTGGTGGTGCGGTCGTAGAAGCCACCGAGCGGGCCATCGGGCCGGAACTCCCCGAGGTGATGGAGGTTGGCTGAGGCGACGAGAAGCGGAGGCGCGTCGGCGGTCACCGATTTGCCGACGCCGAGTCGAGCCGAGATCAGGGAGTCGACGGTGGCGCGCTCGGCCAGGTCGACGGGAACGCCGCCGAGGGTTACGCGGAGCGCGGATTCAGGGGGGAGGGGAGTCATCACGATCCGGTGGGAGCGTACTGCGTACGATTCGCCCCGTGACTCGATCATTTCGTTTCGGAGTGCAGGTATCGGACGCGCCTACGGCGCTGGCGTGGCGTGAGAGCGCCCGCCACATCGAAGCGCTCGGGTACTCGACGCTTTTCATGCCCGACCACTTCATCGATACCCGGCTCGCGCCGATGGTCGCCCTCGCCATAGCCGCAGAGGCAACCACCACATTGCGCGTCGGCGCGCTCGTGTTCGACAACGACTACAAACATCCCGCGATCCTTGCCAAGGAGATGGCGACGATCGATCTGCTTTCGGAAGGTCGAGCGGAGTTGGGCATCGGTGCCGGCTGGATGAAGGTCGACTACGACGCGCTCGGTCTGGTCTACGACTCTCCGGGCGTGCGCATAGCCCGGCTCGAAGAGGCGCTCGCGGTGATCAAAGGCTGCTGGGCCGACGGACCGTTCAGCTTCTCGGGCACGCACTACACGATCACCGACTACGACAGCATCCCAAAGCCGCTGCAGCAACCGCTGCCGATCCTGATCGGCGGGGGCGGACGCAAGGTGTTGACCCTTGCGGGTCGCGAAGGCGACATCATCGGCATCAACCCGAACCTGCGCGCCGGCGAGCTGAGCTCCGACCAAGCTGCCGACACTGTCGCCGAGCAGACCGAGCGCAAGATCGGCTGGATCAAAGAGGGCGCCGGTGATCGCTTCGATGACATCGAGCTACAGATCCGTTACTTCTTCGCCGCAGTCACTGATGACCGTCGCGCTCTCGCGGAAGCGGCGGCACCCGCGTTCGGCATCACCGCCGACGAAGCACTGGGGTCGGGCGTCGCCCTGCTCGGTACCATCGACGAGATCTGCGACACGCTGGTGGAGCGGCGTGAGCGGTGGGGCGTCAGCTACATCGTCATCGGTGACGATATAGCTGACGCGTTCGCACCGGTCGTCGCCCGTCTCGCCGGCAGCTGATCCCGGGTCGCACCAGGCGGCGCGCCAGCCATTCTTGTAGTCGCTGTCGTGGCCGTTAGATCAATGAGCGGAGCAGGTCCCGAGTCCGGCGGCGTTCGTCGGCGCTGCCGCCGAATTCGCTTGCGGCGAGTTCGGTGACGCCCGCTTCCGCGAACCGAAGCAGGCCGGCCGTGACTGTGTCCTCGTCGCCGATGACCGCGAGGTCGGCAGGACCATCGAGACCCTCGGCGTCGAGCATTGCCCGGTACGACGGCAGATGCCCGTAGATGGCGAATACCTTCGCGGCACGCGCCCGGGCGCCATCGACATCGGACGTGACGCACACAGGCACGCCGGCCGCGACGCGCGGTGCGGACCGACCCGCAGCCGATGCGGCCTTGGTGACAGTCGGCACCGTGTGCGAGGCGATGGTGGCGGGCCCCGTCATCCAGAGAATGGTGCCGTCGGCGAGGGAACCCGCGAGCTCGAGCATCTTCGACCCGAGTGCGGCCACCAGTACCGGACAGGGCTTGCAGGCGATCGGACTGAGCGAGAGGTGTGCGTGCAGATCCTCTCCGTCGAAGTCGGCGGCCTCTCCATGGATCAGCGGCATGAGAATGGATAGGTATTCCCTCATGTGGGTGCCCGGCTTCGCGAACGAGTAGCCGAGCATGTTCTCGATCACGACCTTGTGTGAGAGGCCGATGCCGAGCGTGAGGCGGTCGCCGGTCGCCGCCTGTACCGTCCGAGCCTGAGCGGCGAGCATCATCGGATGCCGGGGGTATGTCGGCACGACGGCGGTGCCGAGATCGATGCCGGGAACCTCCCGGCCGACGACCGCGAGCGTGGTCAGCGCATCCACGCCGAAGATCTGCGGGAGCCAGTAGGAGGCGAAGCCCTGGTCGGCAGCCGTTCGCGCGTCGGCGACGATGCCGTCGATCGAGCCGCCGTCGACTGCTTCGCCGCCGAAGATCCCGATTTGCATGGTTGCTCCCGTTGGTCTGTGGCCGCCTCAGAGCACGGCTCATTCGTCGTCGAGACAGGCTAGGCCGCCGGAGCCTTGCTATCCTCAACGCTCCACGCACGCGACGAGCGGCGTGGGAGCGTTGTATGCGAAGCAAGCACCGCAGGTCAAGCGGACGTAACTCAGTTGGTAGAGTGCAACCTTGCCAAGGTTGATGTCGCCGGTTCGAGCCCGGTCGTCCGCTCCAAGAATGCGCAGGTCAGCGGCCCACAACCGGGTCGCTGCCTCGCGTCAGGCCCCGTCTATCGCGCGTATATCGCGCGCACGCCCGGCCGACGCCTCGAACACCGCACCAACCTGCTCGGCGATCTCGCGGTCGCGCTCGACCGCCGCGTGCTGGTAGATGAGCGCAGCGCGCGGTGTCGAGTGTCCGATACGCGCCACGAGCTCCTTCGTCGTGGCTCCGGACTGCGCGGCGACGGCGACGCCGTAGTGGCGTAGTCGTGCAGGTGGAGTCCGTGCAAAGTGGCACGCCTGTGGCACGAATCCGACGCGCGCTCGCTAAGCGGACCGCGATCCGCGCGATCTCGCCGCATTGCCCTCAGCCTGCCGGGCGCAACTCGAGCGTGATGCTCAAGTGCAACGCCGCGGCGGCGCTCTGCAGCGTCGGCCGTGAGCGTTGCCCCGACACTGCCAGATTCGAGACGCGCTATCGCGGCTTGGCTCGTCGCCATCCGTTGCGCGAGATCGCGTTGACTGAGACCGGCCGCTTCACGAGCATCGCGGATTTGGTCACAGACGCGCCATCAGTCTTCGCGAACTCAAGCTGCGTTCGTACGTGTTGAGTACTTGCGCTGAGCGGCCTGCTTCGATACGCCGAGCATCGCGCCGATTGCGCTCCACGACTTCTTGGAACGACGAGCTTCTTCGACGGCTGCCCGAACGTCACGCTCCAGCGTGTCACGCTTCGCCGCCAACTGTCCGAGGTGCTGTAGCACTGCACTGTCGACCTCGACCAGATCAGCCTCGTCGACTTCATCGGCCCAATCTTCGAGCGCCGCGGCTCGCGCAGCGCGTGTCGGTTTCGTCATGGTGTCCACCATCCCTTCAAGAACTTCGATCGGGCCGCCATCGCATGCACGCCAATCTCGAGCGGAGCACCTGTGCGCGAGGGGCCGACGTACATCGTGACGGCGTCATCGTCGGTGGCGAACGCCTTCCGATGATTCCGATACGCATGCATCATGTCGGGGTCGTCGATTCCGTGCTTCCGTGCACTCAGCTCGATATCCATTTGCGGTAATTTTACTGCGAGCTGGCCCCTTCGTCAACATATGTTGACAAAGGGCTTCGTCCGACCGCCGATGTCACCCCAGAGACGCATCGTTCCGTGAGTGAGTCCGACGGCTCTGTTGCGTTGGCGCAAGGTCGCGCCGGCCGGTGAGTGTGACGGGATGATCTTCAGCCGTTCCCGTCCGGTGCCCGCACCGCGACGTCGAAGAGCTGCTCGGTGAGCGTGGGATCGAGGTTGACCACGTCACCATCTACCGGTGGGTGCAACGCTTCACACCACTACTCGCTAACGCGGCGCGGCCGTGCCGAAATGCGGTCGGTGACCGCTGGCATGTCGACGAGACCTACGTGAAGGTCGCTGGACGATGGCGCTATGGGTATCGCGCCGTTGATCATCACGGTCAGATCATCGACGTGCTCGTCTCGGCCCGGCGCGATCTCTGGGCAGCACGCCGGTTCTTTATCACGGCACTGCGCGCCCACGGTGAGCCAATCGAAGTGGTCACCGACCGGGCGCCCGCATTGCGGGCTGCGATCAAAGCACTCATCCCGGCTGCGTTTCACAACACGGAGCAGTACGCGAACAACCGAGTCGAATGCGACCACGGACGACTCAACACCAGACTCCGCCCGGTGCGCGGACTCGAATGCGACCATTCGGCGCGCGTGATCATCCGCGGCCACGCGCTCATGCAGAACATCCGTCGCGGTCACTACGAACTCGGCGTCGACGCGCGCACCCACCGGCGCATCGACGCTGCGTTCACCGAACTCGCCCGCACGATCTGACCCGCAACGAGATAGAAATCGGTTCACCGTGACCTTACCCGAACCAACACAACAGCGCCCATGCGAACGTTCCCCAGCCACTGCAGATCACGCCGCCGGTTGGCGTGTCGTGGTCCTCAGGCGACGGTCACTTGCCCGTTGGTCGACGTCTCACTGGCGAGTTCGCCGAGGCGACGTAGATCGTCGGTGAGTGCAGTGGCGCGGTCGCGGTGGGCAGGAAGGATCGCCGCGTAGATGATGTCGAGCACCTTCGGAGCGCGGATCACGTCGAAGCTCTGCTCGAGACGCGTGCCGCCGTGGGCGGGAGTCACGCGAATGCGCCACACGGTGCTATCGGGGAAGAGCATCGTCGGCACGGTTCGCCACACCAGCTCCCGGCCCTCGGTACTCAGCACCTCGCACACGCGACCCCAGCGAATGATGCCCTGGCGGTTCCGGCCCCGGAACCTCGCACCGGGCTCAGCGAGAGTGGCACCGCCGACGAACGAGCACTCGAGACACTCGTGGCTCCACTCGCCGACGCGGGTGACATCACGGACGACGTGCCACACGGCGTCGGGCTCGGCGGGCACGACGATCTCGTTGTGGCCGTGTTTCTGCACTCGATGGACAGCGGCCGACGGTCGCCAGCATGCGTCGCGTTGGTGGCGGTAGATCCGTCCGTACCCGTGGAGCAGCACGAAGCGCGGCACGGCAGGAACGAGCCCGAGCACCTTGGCCCGATCGTCCGCGCTGGCGTCGTCGATCAGCCAGTGACCTTCCTTGCCGAGCTCGGCGATCCTCTTTGGCTTCACGTTGTGCTCGTGCTCGATCGCCTTCCACTCCGCATCGCTCAGCACCTCCGACACGATCGGCATCATGTGCTCCTCCTCGCGCTGAAGGTGCGGGAGGAGAACCTCGTTGAGCGCGCCGATGGCCGCGACCAATCGCGCCCGAGCCGACGATCCGTCAGCCTTCCCGTAGGACGTCGCCGCGGCGTCGACCGTGTCGATCGATCGGGCGATCCTCTGGTGGTCGACATCCATCTGCTCGAGGAGGTCGACGGCGTCAGGGCATCGCGTTCGCACGACGGGGTAGAGCCCTTCGTCCTCCGAGTCGTGGTGAGCTCGAAGGAAGTCCATCATCCAGCAGAGGTGGCTGGCAATGGCGACGCGCTGCCGGACAGCCGGCGAAGGGCTCGCCTCGAGCGCGGTCGTCGCGCGTTCTAGGTCGCGTCGCAGTGCCTGGTGGACGATGTTCATCGTTCGCGTGTCGGCGGGTCTACCTTGATCGTTCCTCATCGCTGATCCTCCTCAGTGTCATGCGCGGGGGATGACGCGAGACAACGTTGTCGCCACCCAGTCCTCATAGGCGGCTGGAGTCCAACCCGCCTCATTTACGAGCAGGAGGTAGAGCTCGGGGCTGAGCAGCGCCCACAGCTCGTCGGTCTCTACCGCTGTCGGCGGGCGACCAACGATGAGCGCGGCACCGGCCTCAATGTCCTCGCGTTGGCGCGAGCGCGTCGCTTGGAGGAGCTCGGCGATCTGCTCGTCGCCCGGTGCCGCCTCGCGAAGAACCATGGCGTACGAGGCGGTGCGCTCATGGACCGCACGCACCAAAGCGGCGGCGGCCGTCACCCGCGCACTGCGTCGACCACGGCCGAGTGCGGCGAACTCGTCCCGCTCGGCGACCGCCAACGATCGCTCGTCGCCGACGACCGCGACATCGATCACCGCTTGGAGCAGGGCCCGCTTCGAGGCGAAGTGCGAGTACACCGTCTCGATCGCGACTCCGGCGGCGCCGGCTACGTCGCGCATGCCCGTCGCGGCCCACCCCTTCGTGCTGAACAGCTCGGCGGCGGCGGTCATCAGCGCGGCTCGCGTCTCCTGGGCGCGCTGGGCCCGGATCGGCGAGGCGTAGCGGCGAGGCTTCTTGGCTGTGGTCGCATTCCCGGGCACCACTGCACTATAGAACAGCTCTGTAATGACTACTAGCACGTTCTTATGAGTTGCTGATGCGGTGCGCAACAGGCCGCACCAACGGCCTCGTGCGTTGCCGCTGCGGAATCCACGAACGGGAAGTGGCTCGCATCTTGCTGCTCCATCCCGCGTCTATCCCGCGGCTGCTCGCGTTCGGGGGTGTTCGGCGCCGTCCGGAAAAGCTTCTGACCTGCTCTTATGGTCCGCCGATGTGCGGTTGATGTCGCCGGTTCGAGCCCGGTCGTCCGCTCCAAGAATGCGCAGGTCAGCCGGGGTTTAGGCCCCGGCTGCGTCGCGAACCCTTCAGTCGGACCGGTCGTAGACGCCGACGACCTCCACATGAAACGTGTGAGGGAAGAGATCAACCGGGGTGGCGTACGAGAGCGTGTAGCCGCTCCGTTGGAGCAATGCCGCGTCGCGTCTGAGGCTCGTGGCGTCGCAACTGATGAGGATCACGCGCCGTGCTCCACTCCTGGTGACGACTTCGACGCCACGCTTGTCCAAACCGGCGCGGCTGGGGTCGGCTACGACGAGATCGCTCAATGGGGGTTTCCACGTGGTGACGTCGGCACGAACTGTCAACGCGTCGAATTGGCGGAGGTTCGTGCGGGCGTCGTCTACCGCGTTGTGGTCGCTCTCAACCGCTGTGACCGACCATCCCACTTCCGCGAGAACGCCGGCGAACACGCCGACGCCGCTGTAGAGATCAAGCGCCCTTCCCGCCGGCTCGATCTCGGCCGCGGCCGTGATCACTGCGGCGGCGAGCGCGTCGATGCCGTCCGGCCTTGTCTGGAAGAAGGAACGCGCCGAGATTCTCCACTCGCGTCCGGCCGCGAGCTCGTGTATATGATCGACGCGAACATCGTCGGGAACGTCGATCTTCGCTGCCCGAGGCGTCGGCATCGCCAGTCGCTCACCGGTTCTCGCTCCGCATCGGAGAAGCACCTCGGATGCATCTCCATAGGTCCCGTGGGTGATCAGCTCGACGAGGAGAGGGTGGGCGACGAGACACCCGTCGACCGGGACCACGCGGTGCGACCGGTAGCGTCGAAATCCGGCGCGGGTGTTTGTGACCGCCGCGTGCACCGTCGTTCGGAAGCCTGTCGGAGCCAGCACCACAGTCGGCCGAAGCCGCGCCTCTTCGGGGCCATTCGACAGCCCGAGCGCCGCGGCAATGAGTTCGCGCTTGTATTCACGTTGGGCTTCGAGATCGATGTGCTGCCACTGGCACGCTCCACAACCACGGGAAACCTCCGAGCAGGGGGGATCGACCCGATTCGGGGAAGCCTCGATGACTTCCACGACTCGCGTGTGAACGATCCCTCGCCTTCTCGCCAGTGTCTTTACTCGAACGTGTTCACCGGGGATAGCTCCCGGAATGGAGATGACGCGTCCCTCGGGATCGCGAGCGACGGCATCGCCTCGAAGTCCGAATTCTGATGGCGTCAGCTCCATTTCGCCATCTCGAGCAGATGCTTGAACTGGCATCGATTCCATCACCCCCTGCTCGGCTACGCGCTGCGTAGGTGTCGGTCGAGGAACGCGAGGATGCGTTCCCATGCGTCTTCTGCCGCGGGCCCGTCATATGCAAACGCCATCACCGGGCGCAACAACCGTTGGAGCACGGAGTGACCCGCGTCATTCATGAAGCTGTGCACGGCGCCCTCGTACAGCTTGACATCGTGTTCGACACCGAGCTCATCGAGGAGCGCGTCGAGGCGCTGACCCTCCGCAGCGAATCGCCGGTCGTCTGCGCCGTACGACGCGACGACGGGGCACACACCCTCGAGCTCCGTGGCGTTCGGGGGGACGGGTCCGTAGTTGACCGCCGCTGCCCGAAGGTCACCTCTCACGCCGAGCGCAAGCGCGAAACCGCCACCGAGGCAAAAGCCGATGGCGCCGATGCGATTCGCGTCTACCTCGGGCCGCGCGCCCAGCCACGCCCGCGCCGCCTCGGCTTGGTCTACCGACCACGCTCCCATGTTGGCCATTGAGTGGAGCGTGCGCGCGATGCAGAGTGGCTTGAAACCGGGGGAGTAGAGATCGGGTGCCACGGCCGCGTACCCGGCGCTCCCAAGCCGTTCCGCAATGCGCCGGATGTCATCGTTCAGACCCCAGAGCTCGTGGAGCACGACGATGCCGGGCTGCGGCGGCGCGCCGGTCGCGGCTGCGTACGCGGCTCGCATCGGGCCCCGGCTGGTCGGGATGACGACGTTGCTCGTGCTCACGCTTTCAACTGGTCCCCGTCGGCGGCCGGCGGTGTTTCCATGGGTGGGCGGCCTCGAGTTGAGCGGCGACGCGGATCAACAGATCTTCGCGTCCGAGCGCGGCGACGAGCTGAACGCCGACGGGGATCGACGGTGCTCCGGCGTTGATCTCGGAGTCGTCGGTCCACCACAGCGGCACGGAGATCGCGGGCTGACCGCTGAGGTTGAACGGAGACGTGAACGCGGCGATCCGGCCGAGGAGCCTCGGCACGATCGTGAGCGGGTCGTCGGTATTAGGTGTGAGCTCGTCGAGCGGCGCCGGACGCTCGCCTGCTGTCGGCGTGACCAGCACGTCGAACCCGTTCGCCCACCACGACGCGAGGCGCGCGACGCGGCCCTGCTCGGCATCGTGGGCGGCGAGCCAGTCTTCGGCCGTGATCGGCTCGTTGGGGCGCGCCAACGCCCAGGTGAACGGCTCCACGTCGTCGGCGCGCACCGGTCGGTCGACCACGGCGGAGATGAGGCGGAGCCAACCGCGGGCCATCGCGCCGAACAGTATGGCGGCTCGCCCAGGCGACTCCGGGTCGAAGAGTCCGTCGGGCGGAGCAACGGCCTCGACGTGATGCCCGAGCGACTCGAGCAGTCTCGCGGTGGCGTCGGCTGCGGCAATGCACGCGGAGTCGACACCCAGCGGTGATTCGGTGAGAACACCGATGCGAAGCCGACCCGGATCAGCACCGACCTCGTCGCGGTACGGGCGTGACGGTGCCGGCGCGAGATAGAGGTCGCCGGGCTCGTTTCCGCATACGGCGTCGAGCGCGGCGGCAGTGTCGCGCACCGTCCGCGTGAGCACGTGGCCCACAGACAGGCGATTTGTCCATGTCGGTGCGTAGGCGGTCCGGCCCCGCGAAGGCTTGAGCCCCACGACCCCACACCATCCGGCTGGGAGACGAATGGAGCCGCCGCTATCGCTGCCGTGGGCGATCGGGACCATCCCCGACGCCACCGCGGCGGCAGCGCCCCCGCTCGATCCCGAGGTCGACCGGTCGAGCGCCCAGGGGTTACCCGTCGGACCGAACGCGAGGGGCTGGGTCGTGGTCTGCATCCCGAACTCCGGGGTGTTCGTCGTGCCGAGCGTGATGAGTCCACCAGCGCGGAGCTTCGTACCCAGGCGCTCATCGGTGGGCACGCAATACCCGGCGTCACGAAGCCGTACGTTGCCCATGGATCGTGGCATCCCCGCGAGGTGGGCACCCCAGAGATCCTTCGTGAGCATGGGTACATTCGTGAACGGCGCATCGTCGGGCGCGCGGCGACTTGCTTCGTCGCGGGCCTCCTCGAAGCGCGACCAGACAAGCGCGTTGAGATGCGGATTCAGTGCTTCGATCCGCTCTATTGCGGCGTCTACGAGCTCGACCGGCGAGACCTCGCCGCGGCGAACGAGCTCGGCTTGTGCGAGAGCATCGAGAAACGCAAGCTCGTCGGACATGCGCGCGGAGCCTATGCGTCGCCGCGCACTCAGCCCGTGATCATGAACGCAGTCGAGCGATGAGCTCGATCTCCACCGCCATGCCGAACGGCAATTCCGCCAGTCCAACCGCGGAACGGGTGTGGCGCCCTGCATCGCCGAACACTTCGACGAGAAGATCCGAACAGCCGTCTATGACCGCCGGTGTCTGATCGAAGCCGGAGGCGACGTTCACCATCCCGAACACCTTGACGATTCGCTGAATCCGGTCAAGGTCTCCGAGCTCCGACTGAAGTGTGGCCAGGATCGACAAGGCAGTCATTCTCGCTGCCGCGCGTCCTTCTTCGAGCGTGAGATCGCCACCGACCTTCCCGCGGATGATCTCCGCGCCGGCGATCGGACCGTGCCCGCCGACGTACACGACGCACTCGTCGATCACGCACCCTAGATAGTTGCCGCCAGGTGGGAACACAGGCGGCAACACGATGCCGAGCTCCGTAAGTCGTTGTGTGATCACGTTGCATCGTAGCGAGCCCGGTCGTGCACCCCAAGATGCGGCGGTCGCGCACAACGCCGGAACGTCAAGAGGCCCCGGCCGGATATCCGACCAGGGCCTCGAAGACTTCAACGCCCCAGGGTCGGGGCGGTGGGATGGTCTCAGACCACCCGGACGTTCTGTGCTTCTTCACCCTTGCGGCCGGGGGCGACGTCGAACTCGACGCGCTGACCCTCGTCGAGCGACTTGTAGCCGGTTCCCTGGATGCTGGAGAAGTGGACGAACACGTCGTCGCCCTGCTCACGGGAGATGAAGCCGAAACCCTTTTCGGCGTTGAAGAACTTCACGGTGCCTGTAGCCAACTGATTCTCTTCTCATTGTGGAGCGGGCCCTTGTGACCTGCTCACGCCACCAGCCTAGGGCGAAATCCGCGCTGGTGGAGCGCCGGGCTCCCTGACGGGCCCAAATCGGCTGCAGCACAAGGCCAGGATGGCCTGGTGCTCACGGCCTGGACACCGGGCAGTGATCGGGATTCGCCCAGGTACGGCATCTCTATGGCGTTGTCTCGATGGCGCCGTCGGCCGGGCTACGCGACGATCCGGTCATGGAACCGGCGCCGGGCATGGGTCAGGGAATCGCGTTCGAGATGCTCGGGCTCCCACACGGCGCGCCGTGGCCCGAGGTGCGCGCGACCTACCTCCGTCTCGTCCGTGAACATCATCCCGACACCGCGGTCGATCTCGCCGACGTAGGCCGCCGCACTGTTCGCACCGCGCAGATCACTGAGGCCTACGCCCTTCTCGCGTCGAGCCGGGAGCGCGCAGCGCGGCCTGCGGTCGATCGGGGCTCCAAACGGGCACCGTGGCGATTCGAAGACGCCATCGACGATTCCCGACGGGTGTTGCTCGACGCCTCGTTCGACCATGCGTTCATCGCTCTGCTCGAGGTGGCTCATCTCGTCGGCGCGGTGTCGTATGTCGACAGGGGGAGTGGCGTGCTCGAGGTGATCGTGACGCCGCTCCCGACCCAGGCGACGTCGCTGATCATCTATCTCGAACCAGGTGAAGAGGCCGGGATCACCGAGGCGGTGTTCGGCGTAGAGCCGCTCGGCTCCCATCCGCCGGCGTTGCTCGACGACCTGGTCGATCGGATTGCAGTGCTGCTCGCCGCGCCCCGGTCACCCGAGCCGGAGTGAGCGCGGTGCTGAGACCAGGACCTAGATTTCTCGCGCATGCCGCTTCCCGAACCTCCGCCAGAGGGATCGACCCCGCTGCCACCCGACACGTTTACCGGCAAGGTGGTGCTGGTAACCGGGGGCGGGACTGGTCTAGGCAAGGCGATCGCGACCGAGTTCGCCCGCCTCGGTGCCGCGGTCGCGATCGTGAGCCGCAGCAGTGAACATCGCGCTGCGGGCATCGCGGCATGCGAGGCCGTTGGGGCTCGGGCGATCGGTGTGGCATGCGACATACGCGACGCCGCGCAGGTCGAGGCCGCGTTCGATGCGATAGAGATCGGCCTCGGTCCGGTCGACGTGTTGGTGAACAACGCCGCCGGCAACTTCCCGGTTCCGGCCGAAGACCTGTCACCCAACGGTTGGCGCGCAGTGACCCAGAGTGTGCTCGACGGGACCTTCTTCTGCTCCGGTGAGTTGGCACGACGGGCGATCAAAGCCGGACGCGATGGGTCGATCGTGAACATCGGCGCGTCGTACGCGTGGACGGGCGGGCCGGGTTTCGCGCACTCGGCGGCAGCCAAGGCCGGGGTGAAGAACCTGACCGAGACGCTCGCGGTCGAATGGGGACCGTACGGGATTCGCGTCAACGGACTCGTCCCTGGCTTGATCCCGCACGCCGACGAAGCCGAGCACATCGTCGGTGAAGGCGGGGTTCCCGGTCGGGGCCAGGCCGAAGACCGGCGCGTGCCGGCGGGTCGGGTCGGGACGCCGCGAGAGCTCGCGTGGGCGGCGGTGTTCCTGTGCTCGCCGTGGGGTGTGTACATCTCGGGCCACACCCTCGTAGTGGACGGAGCGAATTGGCAGCGTCGAGCAATGTTGCTGCCTGAGTTCACGCCGATTCGCGAACAATTGGGGCGCTGATGACCGAACGTGAGCAGTTCATCGACCTGGCCGTCGACGGTCACATCGCGACGATCACGCTGAACCGGCCGGAGAAGCTCAACGCGTGGTCGTGGGAGTCGGCTCGTCAACTCACCGCGCGTGCCGACGAGATTCGTTTTTCGCCTGACGTTCGCGTCGTCGTCGTGAAGGCGGAGGGCCGCGCGTTCTGCGCGGGTGTCGATCTCGGTATGCCGGAGGATCGCATCACCGGGCGGTCGCCCGCCGAGAAGACCCGTAACTACTACGAGAAGTTCCGCTGGGTGCACGAGCGCTTCCACGTGTTCTCGAACCTTCCGCAGCCGGTGATCATGGCGGTGCAGGGCTACTGCCTTGGTGCGGGCTTTGAGGTCGCGATGATGGGTGACATTCGCATTGCCGCCGACGACGCCAAGTTCGGGCTTCCGGAGGCGACCGTCGGTGTCGGGATCGACTCCGCCGGAGATCTCCGTCTCCTTCACGAGATCGGCGCGGGGTGGACCCGCCTGCTCTCGTTCACGGGTCGACACATCGATGCCGCGAGCGCGCTGCGTATAGGGGTGGTGCAGGAAGTCGTTCCACTCGACGACCTGGTGGCCCACACGATGGCGCTGGCGGCCGAGATCGCGGCGAATGCCCCACTCGCGGTGCAGTCAATCAAGCGGACGATCAACTTCCGGGCCGAGCAGGGCCTTGCCGAAGCGCTCCGGTTCGAGGCGGCGAGCAGTGCCCCGCAGTTCGTCTCCGACGACATGGCCGAGGGCTACCGGGCCAAGGCCGTGAAGGAGCAGGCTCAGTTCGAGGGCAAGTAGCTCGGCGGGGGTGGCGGGTTAGATGACCGCCTCGATCAGGTGCGGGCCGGGTTCGGCTATTGCTCGTTCGAGCGCGACGGTGAACGCCTCGGCCGACTCGGGCCGCACCGCGGGCACGCCCAAGCCCCGGGCGATGGCGACGAAGTCGATCGGCGGGACGGAGAGATCGAGCATCGAAAGGGCCTTCGGTCCGGGATCCGCGGCCCCGACGCGCGCCAGCTCCATGTTTAGGATCGCGTACGAGCGGTTGTTGAGAATGATCGTGGTGACGTCGAGCCCCTCGTGGGCCTGCGTCCACAGCGCCTGGATCGTGTACATCGCGCTGCCGTCGGCCTCGAGGCAGATGACAGGGCGGTCAGGACACGCGACTGCGGCACCGGTCGCGGCAGGAAGTCCGAAGCCGATCGAGCCGCCGGTCAGGGTGAGCCAGTCGTGGCGGGGCGCGCCCGCGGTCGCGCCCGACGCCCAAATCCCCAGCGTCTGACTCTCGTCTACGACGATCGCGGCCTCGGGGAGAACGGCGCCGAGCGCGGCGGCGACGGTCTCACCGTTCACCGGGCCCGTCGGGCGGTCGGGGCGCAGCGCGGGCTGCGGTGTCGGCGCGGTGTCGGCGGCGCCGACTGCGTCGACCAGCTGATTGAGCGCGTCGGTTGTGTCATCGCCCGGCGCGCAGAGCATGTGCACCTCGCAGTCGTCGGGAACCAGGTAGCTCGGCTTGTCGGGATAGGCGAAGAACGACACCGGCGCCTTGGAATCGACGATCACCAGATGGCGCAAGCCCGCGAGCTGGGCGACCGTGAACTCGGCCAGGTAACTGAGCCGGCTCACAGCCGGCCGGCCCGCACCCCGTTCGAGCCGGGTCGGGAACGTCTCGGCCAGGAGCTTCGCGTCGCAGGCGTTGGCGATCTGGCTCGCGGCGACGAGCCCGGCCTCGCGGACGGCGCGTCCTCCGAGCAGCAACGCGGTGGGCTCGCCGGAGCGCAGCACCTTCGCGACCGCGTCGATGATGTCGGTGGGCACCGGCGACGGCTTCGGGGTGGGCCGGGGGGCGGCCGGTGCGGCTCCTTCGCCCCATGAGACGTCGGCGGGGAGCACGAGTGTCGCGACGTGGCCCGGCGGCGTCAGCGCGGCCGCGACGGCGTCGGCGGCGTCGGCGGCGACGCCGCCGGGGCTGGTCGAAGTGCGGAGCCAGCCCGACACATTGCGGGCGAGGGTGTCGATGTCGGAGGTTAGGGGTGCATCGAAGTTGTGGTGGTGTGTCGCCTGGTCGCCGACGATGTTGACAACGGGAACGCGGGCTCGACGCGCGTTGTGCAGGTTGGCGATGCCGTTGCCGAGGCCCGGGCCCAGGTGCAGGAGCGTGGCTGCGGGTCGGTCGGTCATGCGGGCGTACCCATCGGCGGCACCGGTCACCACACCCTCGAAGAGTGCGAGAACTGCCCGCATCTCGGCGACATCGTCGAGCGCAGCGACGAAGTGCATCTCCGAGGTGCCGGGGTTGGAGAAGCACACGTCGACGCCGGAGTCGACGAGTGTGCGGATCAGCGCTCGCGCACCGTTCATCGATCGCTGAGTCATCGGCGCATCAGTCATCCAAAGATCTTTCCCGGATTGAGGATCCCGTGAGGGTCGAACGCGGTCTTGATGCGGCGCATGAGATCGATCTTCACCGGGTCCTCGAGCTCCAGAAAGTAACGCTGCTTCTCGGTGCCGAGCCCGTGCTCGCCCGAGATCGCGCCGCCGAGCGACATGCCGGCCGCGAAGAGGCTGTGGAGGAGTCGTTCCCTGACCTCGGCATCGGGTTGGAAGATGCCAAGGTGGACGTTTCCGTCGCCCGCGTGGCCACACCCCGCGATCCAGGAGCTTGTCGCGGCCGCGAGCTCCGCGACATTCGTCATGAACTCGGGGATCGCCGCACGCGGCACCACGACATCGACGATGTCGTCGGCACCGTTCGCCTTTGCGAGCCAGAACGCCTTCTCGCGCCCTTCGATCAGCGCGTTGGCCGCCGGTGGGGGAAGCACGTACACGTCGATGGCTCCGAGCTCGGTGAGCTGCTCGGCGAGCCGAGCGACGTCGGCTTCGAGGCGCTCGGCATCGTGGCCTTCCATCATCACCACGAGGTAGGCGAACGCGCTGTCCTTGACGTCGGCCGGGATACCCAGATCAAAGCCGAAATGTGACGTCATGGCCGACATCGTGGTCATGTCGATGTACTCGAGGATCAGCGGTCCCACTCCGCTCGCTACTACCCGCGGCACCGCGGTGGTCACCGCGTCGATGCTCGAGAACGGTGCGAGCACGGTGGCCTGGAAGTCGGCCCGGGGGTAGAGCTTCAGCGTGGCCTCGGTTACAAAGGCGAGCGTGCCTTCAGACCCGATGAGGAGCTGAGTGAGGTCGTAGCCTGTCGACGTCTTGACCAGTTTGCCGCCGGTGCGAATCGTCTCGCCCGACGCGAGCACGGCTTCGAGACCGATCACGTGATGGCGGGTCACGCCGTACTTGACCGCGCGCATCCCGCCCGCGTTGGTGGCGACGTTTCCGCCGAGGCTCGCGCCGTACTCGCCGGGGAACACTGGATAAATCAGGTGATGGGGTGCGACCGCAGCGTCGAGCTCGGCGAGTGTGACGCCGGGTTGCACGACGGCGACGTGATTCTCCTCGTCGATCTCGATGATCGTGTTCATCCGTTCGAACGACACGACCATGCCGCCGGCAGTAGGGGTGCATGCGCCCGACAGACCGGTTCCGCTTCCGCGCGCCGTCACCGCTACGCCGAGCTCGACTGCGAGGCGGAGCAGCGCGGCAACCTCGGCTGTGGTCGAAGGCTGAACTACCGCCGCCGGCATCTGGGCCGTAGCGGTCAGCGCTTCGTCGTGTGCGTAGTCGTCGGAGATCGCATTGCCGACGTAGGTATGGTCGACGCCGACGATCTGAGTGAGCGCTTCCGCCAGGTCATCCATGATGTTCAGGTCAACGCGCCGAGTCATTCAGATCACACGAACAGTCAAGCTCTAGTAGAGGTCGAGGGTGTTGGAGTCTCGACCTCAGGTGGAGATCCGACTCAGGAGCGCGCGCCGGGGTGCCGTATATGCGGGTTCGCAGATCGACCGACATGGTGCGGCCAGCGTAGGCGCTCAGGCGCGTCCCATGAGCTTGTGCACCTCGTCGAGGACTCCGTCTACGCCGGAGCCGTGGAGGGTCATTCCGCCGTCGATCACGATGTTCTGGCCGGTGATGAACCGGGCCTGTTCGGAGCAGAGGAAGACGACGACGTCGGCGATGTCTTCGGGCTCGCCGAGGCGACCGAGCGGGGTCGAGCGCTCGTAGCGCTCGGTGAGATGCGGGAACCCGCCGAGCAGCGGCTCGGTGAGGGCGGTGCGGATCATCCCGGGCGCGACTGCGTTGACGCGTATGTCGGGCGCGTACTCGAGCGCAGCGTTGGCAGTCATCGCGGCGACGCCGGCCTTCGCGGCCGAGTACGCGGCTTCGCCCGCGGCGGGTCGGATCCCGCTGATCGAAGACGTGCTGACGATCGCACCGCCACCTGCGGCCTGGATCAGCGGCACGCCGGCGCGGAACCCGTGGAAGACGCCGGTGAGATTGATGGCAATGAGGCGAGACCATTCTTCGAGCGTGGTCTCGTGGATGTGGCCGATACTGCCGGTCCCGGCGTTGTTGAACAACAGAGAGAGGCCACCCATGGCCTCGGCCGCGCGATGCAGAGCCGACTCGAGTCCGTCGTAGTCGGTGACGTCGACGCGGTACGCGTGGCCACCGATCTCCTCTGCTACGGCCGACGCCGCCTCACCATCGATGTCGAGCACCGTGACCCGGGCGCCTTCGGCAGCCATGCGGCGGGCGGTGGCGCGTCCGATCCCTGATCCTCCGCCGGTGATGACCGCACGGTGGCCGGCGAGAAGACCCCCATTGACCAGATGTCCGTTGACCGAAACTCCGTTGACCAGCCCCATGGCGGGCTCCCTTCATCGGGTTCGGATCGTAGAACCTGCTGCCCTGACCCGAGGTCGGGTCGCGAATAAGGAAGAATCGTCGCTGATGTGGAAGGCGACCGTCCGGGGCCTCTTCGCGCGGAAGGTGCGTCTGACCCTCACCGCATTGGCGATCGTGATTGGCGTCGCGTTCGTGAGCGGGACCTACGTACTCACCGACACGCTGAAGCAATCGTTCGGGCACGTTTTCGCCCAGACCGCCATCAACGTCGATCTCGTGGTCCGGAGCCAGGCACCGTTCGACAGCAAGGCTGGCGCGGAAGGGCTGACCAGCCGGGCTCGGATGCCCGACACCGTCGTCGGCCAGGTTCGTCGGGTGCCGGGCGTCGGCGCGGCGGAGGGTTCGCTCCAGGGGTACGCGCAGTTCGTGAAGAAGGATGCAAAGACCGCGATCGGGTCCGGTGGTGCGCCGTCGCTCGGGTTCTCGTGGTCCTCGTCCGACGGCGCGGTCGGGCCGCTGCGCATCCTCGAAGACGGGAAGAGCCGGCCGCCGCAGCGCGATGGCGAGGTGGTGATGGACGAGGGCACCGCCCAACGGAACGGCTTCGCGGTTGGCGATCGGGTGAAGGTGCTCTCCCAGGGTCCGGCCGAGGCGTTCCGCATCGTCGGGCTCTTCGGTCTCGGTGATCAGTTCGACCTCGGCTCGGTGAGCGCCGCGGCGTTCGATCCTGCGACCGCGCAGCGCGTGTTTGCCGCGCCCGGTCTTGTAGACCAGGTCATCGTGAAGGCGAGACCCCGAGCCGTGGTGTCGTCGCTGCGCGCCGCGCTCGAACGCCAACTCGGCCCGGGCTACCAGGTCACGTCGGCCGAAAAGGTCGCGGCCGAGATCCAGAAGCCGGTAGACCAATTTCTCAACACGCTCAACGACGCGTTGCTCGGCTTCGCGGGCATTGGGCTGTTCGTAGGGGCATTCATAATCTTCAACACGTTTACGATTCTCGTGTCGCAGCGTACGCGCGAGCTCGGCCTGTTCCGAGCGCTCGGTGCGTCGCGTCGCCAGGTCGTCGGGTCGGTGATCGTCGAGGCCGCGGTGGTAGGCATGATCGCGGCGGCCGTGGGGTTCGGCGCAGGGATAGCGCTCGCGAAGTTCTTGCTCTGGCTCCTCCCTCGGTTCGGCCTGACGGTTCCCGACACCCAGCTTGTAGTCATCGCGCGGACTCTCATCGCGTGCGCGGTGGTCGGCATCGGTGTCACGATCGCGGCGGCGCTTCCGCCTGCGTTGCGTGCCTCGCGCACGGCACCGATCGCGGCCATCGGAGATCTCCGGCCAACGGGGAACGCACCATTGGTATGGCGCTCGATCATCGGCGTTGGGGTGCTGTTGGTCGGCAGCGGGGTCATCGCGTTCGCGCTGCTCGGAGGTCTCACCACCCAGTACGCCGTCGCGGCCGCATTCACCGGCGGGTTCGTTGTCTTCCTTGGTCTCGTCGTGCTCGGTCCGCTGTTTGCGCGTCGGATGTCGGGGATCATCGGGCGTCCGCTGCCGATGGTGCTCGGGGTAACCGGCACGCTGGCTCGTGGGAACGCGATGCGGAACCCGCGCCGCACTTCGGCGACCGCCGCCGCGCTCGTCGTCGGCCTTGGCCTTGTCTCGCTGGTCGCCATATTCGCCGATTCGGTGAAGACCTCAGTCCGTAGCTCGCTCGCGAGCAGCGTGCGCGCCGACTTCATCATCGCCGCACCGCAGTTCGGCGGCTTCTCCCCCGAAGCCGCTCGAGTTGCGGCTGCGGTGCCGGGCATCAAGGCGCTCGTCGCGCTGCGCTTCGCCGACGCCCTGGTCGGCAAGCACAGCGAGACGATCACCGGCGCCGATGCACGCGGCATCGACAAGGTCTTCGACTTGAAGTACTCCCAAGGTGGCTCCGGGGGCCTGTCTGGAGGTGGAGTCATGCTCTCGCAGCAGACGGCCGACTTCTACAAGCTGAAGGTAGGGGGCCGGGCTACGGTCTCGTTTCCCCGACTCGGATCCCAGGACCTGCCGGTCGTAGGTGTCTACGAGAACCGCCGGGTCACTGGCGCGTTCCCGGTAGATGTCGTGATAGCCCAGGACATGTTCGAACAGGGCTTCGGCGGCGCGCAGCAGGACACGCTCGTCTATGTGAAAGCGCAGCCCGGACAGGTCAAGGCGGTCGGTGGCGCCTTGGAACGGGGGCTCGCGGGGCCGTTCCCCAACGTGTCGGTCCATACCGTCGACCAGTACCGTGCGGAACGCGAGCGGACCATCGATCAGTTCCTCAACGTGTTCTTCGCTCTGCTCTTCCTCTCCGAGTTGATCGCAGTGCTCGGCATCGTGAACACCTTGATGCTTTCGGTGTACGAGCGGACGCGAGAGCTCGGCCTGCTGCGGGTGGTCGGGATGAGTCGTCGGCAGGTGCGAAGGATGATCCGCGGTGAATCGGTGGTCATCGCTGTGATCGGGAGTCTCGTGGGCGTCGTCGTTGGCATGCTCTGGGGATGGGCTGTAGTCAGCGCGCTGAGCGGCCAGTTTGTCGACGAGTTCAGCATCCCGATGGCGCAGCTGGCGGTCTTCGTTGTGGTGTTCGCCATAGCCGGTGTGATCGCCGCGATCATCCCGGCCTGGCGAGCGGGCCGCCTGCACGTGCTCGAGGCGATCGCGAACGAGTAGCGCTCAGCAGCCGCTCACCGAGAGCGCGCGCAGCGGATTTACCAGGCCGAAGCCGAACGAAGGGTCGCGGCCGGGCGTTCCGAGATCTGTCGCACCCAGCTCGAGTCGAGCCCCGACGCCGTCGGGGGTGCACCCCGGATGCGCGGCCTTCACGATTGCCGCCGCCGCGGCCACGAAAGGGGATGCCATCGAGGTGCCGCTCCAGGAGGCGTAGGTGCCACCCGGTAGCGTCGAGAGGATATAGACCCCGGGGGCGGCAAGAGCTACGTAGCTGCCGGCGTTCGAGAACGTCGCGCGCTGCATGCTCCGGTCGACGGCTCCGACGCCGAGCACACCCTCTGTCGCACCTGGGTAGCTCGCCGCGTTGTCTACCAGCGCGGAGTTACCCGCGGCGGCGACGACCGTCACGCCGCGCGAGCGGGCGTAGGTGACCGCTTCCGTCATCGCAGTGCTCGGCGAAGGGCCACCGAGGCTCATGTTGATCACCTGGGCGCCATTGTTGGTGGCCCACACGATGCCGTTCGCGATGTCGGACGAGTAACCCCGACCGGTTTTGTCGAGGACCTTGACCGGCAGGATCCGTACGCCGGGCGCGGCGCCGACGATGCCGCGGCCATTGTTGGTCAGCGCCGCGGCGATGCCGGCGACATGGGTTCCGTGACCGTAGTCATCGTTCGCCCCGGGCGCGCCTGTGTTCAGGCCGCCCAGGAACTGGCACCCGGCCAGGACTCTGCCGGCGAGGTCGGGGTGTGTCGCGTCGACGCCGGTATCGAGCACGGCGATGGTCACTCCGGTGCCCACTACGGTCGGCCAGAGGGAGCCGAAGGTCGTCTCGGTGATGCCCCACTGTTGAGGGCGCATCGGATCGTTCGGTGCAGCCGAAGCCGCGACCGGACTGTCGGCCTCGAGACCGACGAGATCGGCACCACGCGCCGCCTTGGTCGCGACGACGGCTGCTTCTCCGGCTGAGTCGACATTGTGGGTCTCGACGCGCGGGCCGGTGGGGGTGTTCTCAACGGTCACGATTGGAACGGTGTCGGTCGGCGTCGCGGCTTCGTTGTGGTATGTGGTCGTTGCGAGCGCGGCCGCGGCCGAAGCAGAGAGGATGACGCCAGGAGATGTCGGTCCCGTTGTGGACGGGGTGGACGCCGCCGCCGCGCTGCCGGCCGAGGATCCCGTCGTGGCCACACAAGAGAGCCCGGCGCCGCTGGGAACGGTCGGTATCGGCACACCGGTACCCGGGCCACATGCTGCGCCGAGGATCATGAGCGCCGCCGCGACTACGACGGGTGACGCGACGCGCCGCCGGGTCGACGGGAATCGGTGCAGCCACATGCTGGTTCCCCCTGGTCTTCCCTGACCCTACGTACCGGCCGTACACGGTTCCTATCGGCGCCGCATGCAGAGACCTAAGCCATCATTTGGTCAACTAAGCTCACCGCCGGTTCGCGTCTCGACGTGGCCGCTCGGGCGGTTAGCTCAGGGGTAGAGCACTTCCCTGACACGGAAGGGGTCAGAGGTTCAAATCCTCTACCGCCCACAAGGAACCGCAGGTCAGAGACCTCGAATCAAGTTAACGTGCTCTTCGGCCGATCCTCCAGGGGGCGCGCCGATGGCGGTGTGCCCTGCACCCACACCATCGGGAGCCATCCATGCGGAACGGAAGCCGCCTGCGCCTCGCCGCTGCCCTCGCCGTGCTCGCCGCGCTCCTCGGTGGGTGCCTGCGCGTCGCGCCCTTCTCGGGCCCCACCGACCCACAGCGATCTCTCGACAACGCCGGTCTTGCCGATCCGTCGATTCTCGTCGAAGGAGCAATGAGTTATGCCTACGCCAGCAACTGGCTCTACGGCACCCGGGCCTCCCACGTACCCGTACTCGTCAGCACGACCGGCAACCTGCGCGATCTCCGCTGGCAGGCCGACGCGTTCCCTCATCCACCGGCCTGGACGACGGACGGGGAGTTCTGGGCGCCGACCGTCGCCAGGGTCGGGAGCACGTACCTCCTCTTCTACTCCGCGTTGAACCACACACTGAACCCGCCGCGCCGCTGCGTCTCGGTGGCGATGTCGTCGAGTCCGGTCGGTCCGTTCACCGACGCGCGCAGTGAACCGCTCGTCTGTATGACCTCCGACGGAGGATCCATCGACCCGTTCTTCTTCGCCGACAGCGACGGTCGGAACTACCTGCTGTGGAAGACCGAGGGTGTTGTCAACGTGGAGCCCACCATGATCTGGGCGCGCGAGCTCACGGCGAGCGGCACGACGTGGGCGACTGGGAGTGACACCCGAATGCTCTTGGCGACGGCCCAGCCATGGGAGGGAACGGTCATCGAGAACCCGGCTCTCGCGCGCTCCGGCAATCGGTACTGGCTCTTCTACTCGGCGAACAACTACGACACGCCGCGTTACGCGATCGGCGTCGCGGCGTGCTCGTCGCCGCTCGGCGGATGCGCGCGCGTCTACTCGTCGCCCATCATCAAGTCGCGTGGCTCGATGGCTGGACCGGGGGGACCTTTCCCTTTTCGCGCGGGCGATGGCACAACCCAACTCGCGTACAGCGCGTGGATGTCCGGACAGGTCGGCGGCGGATACGACCGCTTCCTTTTCACCTCACCGCTCTCGTTCCCGTCGGGCGAGCCCAACTTCGGTTGACCGACCGGAGGGACAACCGCCGAGAAGTTCCCGTGGACCGGGCCACCCGCTGGGTTCTCACCGACCGGGGCGTGGATGGCTCCGCGCCAGCCTCTTCGGAGTAGACCTCATGAGCATGCAGTCAGTCGTGGCCACCGGGGCCGGTTTCCTGCTCGCAGTGCTCTGGATGGACCTGATGTTCGATGTGCAGGCGTTCCGTCTCGCCCAGGGTGTCCCGGCTGAGGTCAGCGAACCGGTGCTGGCATCGATCGGGAGCTACTACCGACGGGTCACGACCGATAGCAGGCCGATGAGCCGGCTGATCGCAGCCGTGATGCTTGCGATGTTGCTCGCGATCGTCGTGCAGGCGGTTCAAAACGATGCTCCCCGTTGGGTGAGCGCAGTGTCGGCGATCTCGGCGGTGGTCTCCATCGGACTCGCGGCGGCACGAACAGTGCCGAGCGCGATTCGCTTGGGCGCTCGGCAGGACCCGGTGGCAACCCAGTTCAGGCTCTGCCGGTCCGTGCTCCGTGACCACCTGCTCTGTTTCGCTTTGGTTTCTCTGTTGCTCGTCACCCAGCTCGCCTGGGGGTAGGTCCCCAGGACGGTGTCACGGACAAGGTCAGTGCGGCTCGGACGCCTAGGCGTCTTTGAGCACATCGTCGTATGCGCTCGTGGAGCTCGGGGGTAGGCCAGACTGCACGACGATGAGCTCTGCAAGCACGCGTTCGACCGAGCCGCGGATCGGTTGGAGGCGCCGCTTGTTTCGTCGCGCCGGCGAGGGAGACCTCAGGCGCAGGAGCAGCGATTGGGTTCGCGTCGCGATCGCGCTGGTCCTGCTGGCGCTCGCGGCGCGCCAAGCCGGCGACGTCACCGCGAGCGAGCGGGCGTTGTTCGATCTGTTCAACACACTGCCCGTTGCGTTGATGCCACTCTTCCGTAGCTTCTATCGGCTTGGAGCGCTGTGGGCAGTCGGGCTCGTAGCGGTCGCGGCGCTGGTCGGTCGGCGTTGGCGTTTGGCGCGAGATCTGTTGGTCGCCGGCGTCCTGGCTTGGGCGATTGCCCGCTCGTTGGACGGGATCATCGATGCTCCCATCGTCATCTCCCGCGCAGTTCGGATCGTGGCGGGCGTCGGAGGATCAGCGTCATTTCCATCGGTGAGGGTCGCCGTCATCGTGGCCGTGATCGCCGTCGCGTCGCCTTACGTGACCCGGCCGACGCGGGTTGTCGGTTGGCTGGCCGTGGTGGCGGCGGGCGCGTCAGCCCTCTATCTCGGAGCCGCCTTTCCGCTGGACCTGTTCGGTGGACTGGTGCTCGGGTGGGGAGTCGGAGCGGCTGTGCATCTGATCTTCGGATCGCCCGGGATGCGGCCGACGATCCCGCAGGTCATCGCCGCGCTCGCGGTTCTGGGGATCGACGCCCGCGAGGCCCGGATCGCGCCGGAACAACCCGGCCGTTGCACCGTCATGACGGCGACGGACGACCAGGGTCCGCTCAGAGTCAAGGTGATCGGGCGTGACGAGGCTCAAGCTCGACTGTTATCGAAGGTATGGGTCACGATGTTCTTTAAGGACCCGGGCCCGCGGCTCGCGTTCACGCGCGTGGAACAGGTCGAGCACGAGGCGTATCTCATTCTCGTCGCTGCGCAGGCCGGGGTGAATGTTCCTCGAGTCGTTGCCGCGGGTGCGGCAGGGTCTCGCGCCGCGGTGCTGGTGCAGCGACCCATCGAGGGCGTCCGCCTCTCGGAGCTCGACTCCGGGTCGCTTGATGACGAGCTGCTGGATCGGATCTGGAAGAGCGTCGTGGTCTTGCACGACGCTCGCGTCGTTCATAACAACCTTGACCCCGAGCACGTGATTGTGGTGGATCGAAAACCGTGGATCGTCGGGTTCGACGATGCGGTGTCGTCGGGCAGCGCGGAACGGATGGCGCAGGACGTTGCCGTGCTCCTAGCGGGAACCGCCGCGATCGTGGGCGAGGAGCGTGCTGTGAGGGCCGCAGCGGTCGTGCTCGGACGCCCGAAATTGGCGGCTGCGCTTCCGTTCCTCCAGCCGGCGGTGTTCAACAGCACGACTCACGGGTTCGCGGGTGACCGACGCCGCGCACTCGTCGAGCTGCTGGATCGCCTCCGGAACGCGGGCGCGAAGGCGGTCGGCATCGAGCCGCCCGAGCCCACGCACCTGCATCGGATCAGTCTCACGAGCGCGGCTATGGCGATGGGCGCTCTTGTGGCCGTAGCGGTGCTCCTCGCCAGCATCGGTGATCCCGTTGCCGTGGGGGAGACCCTTCGCAGCGCGGACTGGCCGTGGATCGCCCTCGCGCTCGTGTTGTCGCTCTGGTCGAACGTGGCCTACGCGATCGGTCTTCAAGGGACGGTGCCGGTGCGACTGCCGTTGTTGGCGACCACCGAGGTTGAGCTCGGCATGTCATTCTCCAACCTCGCGATCCCGGGGATCGGGGGCCAGGCGATGCAAGTGCGCTTCCTTCAGAAGGTCGGCGTCGATCTCAGCGCGGCGGTCGCGGCCGGGGGGATCCTCAGCGCGGCCGGCGCGCTCGTCGCATCGGCCGGCCTCTTCGTCATCGCGCTGACGCTCGAACCCGCACGTGTCGATCTCTCGCTGATCCCGACCGGCGGGCTCCTCCTCTCGACGCTCATCCTCGTGGTTGTCGTCGCGCTGATCAGTGCGCTTGTCGCCCTGGTTCCCCGGCTGCGCCAAATGGTGATTCCACCTGTAAGCCGCGGCGCGTCGACGATGTGGAGCGCGCTGCGTTCACCACAACACCTCGCGCTCCTCATCGGTGGAAACGTCATGGCGATCCTCCTCTCGACCTTGTGCCTTCAGGCCTGCCTGATCGCCTTTGGTGGGCATACGTCGTTCTGGGAACTGCTCGCGGCGAACATCGCGATCATGACGATCGCCTCCACCATTCCGATCCCCGGAGGCGGCACCGCCGTGGGGACGGTCGGGCTCTCAGCGGCGCTGGTTTCGTTCGGCGTAAGCCGAGACATTGCCGTCGCGGCCGCGCTCGCCAACCAATTCGCGTTCTACTACTTCCCCGCTATCCCGGGCTGGTTCGCGACCCGGCATCTCGCCCGCCACGACTACCTCTGATTCCGGCGACTGGCCGGGGAGGGTCGGACAGGCTGCTTTTCGGGCGCAGATCTGACGGTTCGAGCGTCGAGAGTTTGCGAGGAATCCCGTTCCGGGTTCAAGCGCGGTCCCATGAGCGACCGATACACCGTCGGACCACATCGGGAGACGTGTTGCACCACCGGTCATCACGGAACCGGCGATCGCGAAGGGTTACGGAACCTCGAATGAAGAAGTTGTTGGTGCTGACGTTCATGCTGGCGCTCGTCGGGGCCGCATGCACCCCGCTGACGGCCGGCTCGGCGCCGCCGACCAGTTGGGACCAGCCGGGCTCTGGCGTAGGGGCGACGGATCCGACTACGCCTACGACCACGCCACCGGTCGAGGTGGTGCCAGTTGGCGATGTTCCCGCGCCGGCCGAGGCCGGGAAGCAGTGGAATCTGACCTTCAACGAAGACTTCAACGGCACTGACTACGACCATTCCAAGCTCACGCCGTGCTTCGACTGGAACACGGGGAGCTGCACCGGCTCGTTCAACAACGGTCGTGAGTGGTACTCGCCGGACCAGGTCAAGGTCAGCGACGGCACCGCGAAGTTGGTCGCGACGCCGGGCACCTCGGCCGGTGCCGACAACAACGTATGCCAGACCCCCGGGTGCACCTACCGCTCGGGGATGTTGTCGACGGCACGACACAATATCGACGACCCGAACTACCTGTATTCCTTCACCTACGGTTACGTCGAAGCTCGCCTCAAGCTGCCACCGCAGACGCCGGGCTTCTTCACGGCGTTCTGGATGCTACCGGCCGCCCGCGACTTCAACTACCGCAGCGAGATCGACATCACCGAAGCCCTCGGTTACGACCCGACGACCATGTACATGAACTACCACGGCATGCCCGACCGCAATACCGGGTACTCGCCGAACACCGGTTCGGGCAACAACGGGGACTGCGCGGTCAAGGACTACTCGAAGGGCTTCTCGCGTTTCGGTCTCGACTGGCAGCCCGATCACATCGCCTGGTACCTCGACGGCGTGAAATGTGGTCAGTTCGACGGTGACCCGAGCACCATCGAGAGCGGGCCGATGCAGATCATTCTCGACCTCATGGTCGACCACTCCTGGGAACGGGATTGGGGAGTGGGACTGCAGGACCCGACGCTCACGCGTCAGCTCGAGGTCGACTACCTCCGGGTGTACCAGCAGAAGTAGCGCCGGCCACGCGCCAGGGCCACCCTCGTCTCAGACGCGTGTTTCGCGTACGGAGAAGGGCGGGGGCGCGATCGCGATTGCTCGAACTAATACGTCTTCAGCGCTGACGGGTGGCGCGGTGAACGCGGCGAGCAGTCGCTCGGCGAGCGCGGTGAATTCCTCGGGCTCGGCTTCGGGTGCTTCCGCGGCCGCGCCGCCCATCCAGCGTCGGCGCAGCGCGTCGGCGCGTTCGAAGCGTCGAGCCGCGACCAGCGCCACCGCGACCACGTGTTTGCACGTACCCCGCCGGTGCTCGGCGGCATAGAGGCAGTCGCAGTTCCACCGGATCTTCGTGATGACCGGCGGGGCGGGTGTCTGCGGCGCCGTCAGCTCTACCCGGTACCGCTCTCCATCAGATCCGAGCACCCGGGCGCGGATCCGGCCGGCGCTCACCCGCAACTCCGTGACTCGGTTGCGTTTGACGTAGCCGCGGCCCCGAGCGAGCACCGCTCCGCTCGTGTGGCCGAAGACGGCGGCCTGCAACGATTCCGACAGTGCCCTTGATGCCTCGGTCACCGGAGCTGCTCCGTCGGCAACGATGGCGATCTGCGGCCCGTTGCCACTGGGCTGGGTGCTGTCGGCGGATTCGGATCGCGTCCGACGTCGTGATCGACGCCGCCGCTTCGTTCCCGATGGCTGGCCCGACAATTGGCCGGGGGAATCGAGGCTGTTCCCCGGTTCGGGCGCGGCGAGAATCGGGCCAGGTTCCAGGCGGTCGGAGGCCACGCGGTTGGGAGCATCGGGCTGCGACGCCGGTCGCCGACGTCGGCGACGAGCACGCTTCGACGGTGGCGTCGCGCCGCCGCTGGAGTCGCCGGTGGAAGCGGTCACTGCAGACCCCCTGCCCTGTCGGCATCGAGCTCGACGAGAGCGGCGAGCGCGGCATCGTCGAGCTCGCTGATGAGCTGCTCTGGCGACGACGAGACCACCGCGTCGGCGAGGTTGCGCTTCTGATCAAGGAGATCGGCGATTCGCTCCTCGAGCGTGCCCGGGCACACGAGCGTGTGGACCACCACACCGCGGGTCTGACCGATTCGCCACACGCGGTCTGATGCCTGGTCCTCGACCGCAGGGTTCCACCAACGGTCGAAGTGGATGACGTGGTTGGCCCGAACGAGGTTCAACCCGGTTCCGCCGGCTTTGAGCGAGACGCACAGTACCGGTGGTCCGCCCTCTTCGCTGAAGCGGGCGACGGCCGCGTCGCGGGCGATTCGACTCATCTTGCCGTCGAGGTTCTCGACCCCGACGCCGAGCTCGGTTCGCAGATGCTCGGCGACCCGGCGCAGGAACGTGGCGTACTGGCTGAACACGACGACCGCTTCGCCCTCTTCGATGATCTCCTCGGCGAGCGCCACGAGCCGATCGAGCTTGCCGGAGCGTCCCGCCAGCTCACCCTCACCACCGTCGTCGGAGATGGTCGCCGGGTGGTTGCAGATCTGCTTGAGCTTCGTGATCCCGGCGAGAACCTTTCCACGTCGCTTCATGCCGGTCGCGTCGGCGACATCGGATCGCATGTCGTCGACGACAGCCTGGTAGAGCGCGGCCTGCTCCCGGGTGAGGGTGCAGTCGTCTCGAACGACGATGCGCTCGGGAAGCTCGTCGGCGATCCCGGGGTCGGTCTTGTGGCGGCGCAACACGAACGGTGCGATGCGCTTGCGGAGGGCCTCGAGCGCGGCGGCCTGCTCGGCGTCGAGCGCGTTCGCGTAGCGTGCTTTGAACGCCGCCTGCGTCCCGAGCAGGCCCGGGTTCGCGAATGCCATGAGGCTCCACAGCTCACCGAGGTGGTTTTCGACAGGGGTGCCGGTCACGATGAGGCGGTGCGTGCCGGAGAGCTTGCGGGCGGCGCGGGCGGTGGCGGTGGTCGGGTTCTTGATCGCCTGGGCTTCGTCGAGCACGACGCGATGCCAGTCGATGGCCTGGAGCTGCTCGTCACGTCGCATCACGCCGTAGCTCGTCACCACTACATCTACTTCGCCGACGTAGCCCGCCGGGTTGTCGCGCCCGGAGCCGTGGTGCAGAGCAACCCGAAGGTCGGGCGCGAACCGTTCGGCTTCGCGCAGCCAGTTCGATACGACCGAGGTGGGAGCGACGACGAGTGTCGGCGCGGTCGGTGGGTTCATCGATTCCAGATCGTGGGAGATGATCGCCAGCGCCTGCAAGGTCTTTCCCAACCCCATGTCGTCGGCGAGGATCCCGCCCAGGCCGTTGGCCTCGAGCCAGGCCAGCCAAGCCAAGCCGTCTTCCTGGTAGTTGCGCATGGTCGCGGTGAACGACTTCGGTGGCGGGACGCGCTCAGCCGGGGTGGGTCGGAACTCTCCGGCGAGAGCCTTCGCGACCCAACCAGTTGCCGCCGCGGTGTCGACCTCGTCGGCCGTGGCTGCGAGCTCGAGCACCTCGGCGTTCGACGCGCCCCCCTTGGCGACGCGCTTCGCGAATGCAAGCGTCGCGGCGCGCGTCTGTTCGTCTATACGCATCCATCGACCGCGCACGGCAACGAGCTCGCTGCGCGCCTTGGCGAGAGTGTCGAGCTCGGCTGCGGTGAGTGGCTCGCCGTCTACGAGCACCTCACCCGTGAGTGCCAGGGTCTTCGCGTCAAGCCCGGCGGAGGCGCCGGCCACGACGATCCGGCGCACCAGCGACGTCTGAGCCAGCATCGCCGAAGGCAGGTGAACGTCGATGCCCGACGCGTGGAGGCCGGCGAGGCCGTTCTCGAGGAGGTCCTCTACCTCGCCGGCGTCTACGACGAGCTCGTCGGCCGGACGGTCGGGGAGTGTCGACCATTGCCGTCGGGCGATGTCCCACTCGCAGGCCAGGAGCGTGACGGCCTCGTGGGGAGTGGTGCCGAGCAGGTCGGCGGTCTCGGCTCCCAGAGGCGGGAGCACGATGGTCGGATCGGTCAGCGACTCGAGTCGAGCGATGAGCAGGAAATGACCTTCGAGATCGTCGGGCGCGCTCAGGTGGAAGCGCAGTCTGGCCCCCGCGCCCACGCGGGCCGAGACCTGATCGGCCCACCGGTGCACCCGCGCTTCGGGTACCGACGAGGTGATCGGAGGTTGGCCGAGCCGGGCGGTCGCGAGCTCTCCGACGGCGGTGGCAAACCAACCTGCGAGCACGTCATCGGGATCGCCGTCGTCGATGGCGTCAGACGCCGCGGTCCAAACCTTCCCGATGCGCGCGGCGGCCTCGATGCCGGGCGCGGGGCGCCAGGTCCATCGGCGCTCGGTGGTGTCGGTGGCCAGGTCAGGAACGACCTCGCCCTGTGCCGTGAGCTCCGCGGCCTCGACGATGAGGGACGCGATGGCTGTCACGGTCACGTCGACCGAGGGTCGGCTGGTGCACAGCCAGTCGACGAAGCGCAGCGCGCCGACGACCGGAACACCGTGCCATCGGCTCGTGGTCCCGTCGTCGAGGAGCACCGGCACCGGCCGAATCGCCGAGAGGTCGACGGGTGCGTCATCGCCGGTCTGCGGCAGCAGCTCGAGGGTCAGCGCGCAAAGGTGGAGACGGTCGTCGAGGATGCGCACGGTGAGCGGCGCCGTCGCCGGTTCGCTCGTTTCCTGTTCTGTGATGGGAGCGGTCATGCACCCTGTCTCGTCGTCCGCTGCGCCGGGAATGGCCATCCCAGAGGGCCTGCGCGACTTGAGCGTCACGCTCATCACCGTTTCGGAGCCGGCCGTCGGGGGCCGGAGTTCCGGGTGCCGGCCTGACCAGGGCCGTCGACGCCGCCCGTATGAGCGGGGACGTCTTCAGAAGGTTACCACCGCGTTGGCGGGGTCGAGATCGCGCCCGCTCTCGCAGCGGTTCGAGCGTGGATAGCGGCGCCGGCCCGAGGTTTCGCTCCTCCCGTGAGAGGTCAGGGTCGTGCGGCGGGCCACGCTTTCGCCTGGACCGCCAACACCTTGCGGCGGGCCTGTTCGAGCGTGGGTAGGCGGTCCCGGAGCACGACGCCGTTCGACATCACGACGACGACGGCGGTGCCCTGAGGATCGCCGGGATCCTCGATGTGTACGTCCATGATTTCTGTCATGAGGGCCAGGATACGGCCAGAGTGCGCGCAAACCGCGGATACCGCGCCGCGGGCACACAGGCGGTTCGGCCACGCGCATCTCTACCCCGGCGGCCGTAGGTGATCTCGGCTGAACCGCCCGTAGGCTCACGCCACGATCGGAGTTTTGCTGGTCGGAACGCGCTGGTCGGATCGGTATGGGCCGATCGGAAGGGGAGCCGGGTGTCAGACGAGGCGACGGGTGATCCGTCGGACGAACCGCTGCTGAGCGTGGTCGGCGCGAGTCGTGAGTACGGCGATGTGGTCGCGTTGTCGCCCATCGACTTCCAGGTTGCTCGCGGGGAGTGCCTCGCGGTGGTAGGGCCCAATGGATCGGGCAAGTCGACGCTGCTGCGCCTGATGGCCGGTCGCGAGATTCCGACATCCGGGCGGGTGACCTTCGCCGGTGGTCCCGTGGATGAGAACGGACCGGCGGTACGCGAGAAGATGGCCGTCGTCGCCGGGCCGTCGGCCTTCTACCCTGATCTCACCACGCGCGAGCATCTTGAGTTCGTCGCGTTGGGTCACGGCGCTCCCGACGTCGCGGAGCTCGTCGACGACGCGCTTGCGTGGGCGCGCCTCGCAGAGCACGCCGACAAGTTCCCCGCGGTGCTCTCGGCCGGCCAGCAACAGTCGCTGCGCCTCGCCGGGGTGCTGGTGCGCCCGCGTGAGCTCGTGATCCTCGACGAACCCGAAGCGCACCTCGACCCCGCTGCCCGCGGTCGGCTTGCGGAGCTGCTCCGAGCGGAGACCGACCGTGGTGTTGCGATCGTGCTCGCCACGCATCAGATCGAGGTGGCTCGGGTCGCGGCCGATCGGGCTCTCGTCTTGCGCGATGGCTTCGCCGGGCACCTCTCTCGCGACGATCTGGCATCGTTCGAGGGTGATCTGTGAGCTTCATCGGCGTCGCCGCGTGACCGCGACCACCGCCACGGTGTCGACGACTGAGGTGCTGGTATGGCTCCGCCGCACCAGGGGTCTGCGTCGCCGCAAGCTCGGCAAGGCGGTCTACGCCGGCTATGTGGTCGGACTCGTGGTCGTGCTGTACGGCTATCCGGTGTTCGACTGGGCGCGCCGGACTCTCGGTGAGACACAGCTGCGCGCCGACACCGGCCCCGTCGTGGTTCGAAGTGTGTTGCCGGCGATCGCGGGCCTCGTGTTGGTTGCGCTCGGCGTGTTCATCCGCAACGCGCGCTGGCGTGGTCCGGTCGTGGTCGCAGCCGCCGACGTCGGCTGGTTGCTACCGCTGCCGTTGGATCGTGGTCGGGTGCTGCGCCCCCGGTTGTTCGCCACCGCTGCGATCACAGCGATCGGCGCCGCGATCCTCGGGCTCCTCGGCGCTTCCGTGCTCCACGCTCTGCGCCCGGCGACAGGTATCGCGCTGGTCGTGCTGTTCCCATTGGTGGGCGCGCTCGTGGGCGTGCTCGGCGTCTCGTTGGCCTTGCTCGTAGAGGCATCACCTCGGCTCGAGCGGCTCAGCCAACGCTGGTCGGTGGTACCCCTCATCTTCGGTGCCGCGCTGATCGCGGTCGCCGCGATCTCGGCGTCGAACGGATCCCGACCCGGATGGGTCGACGACGTGATCACCTGGTCGGGGCCGTGGGGTTGGGCCGCGTACCCGATTGGCGTGGTGGGTCGCGCCGGCTCGGTCGGTACCGGCCCGCTCGTCGCGCTCTTGGCCCTTGGCTTGATCACGTTCGTCGCGGTCGTGGCCGCTGCCCGCGCCTGTGGCGCTATCCCTACGCAGAGCTTGCGGGTACGGGCCAGGACCGCGACGAACGTGGGTGCCGCCGTGTTCATGGGCGATGCGCGCCAGGCGAGGCTGAGCATACGCGCCAGCCGCGCGCAAGCCGGTAGGGCGCGGACCCGCGTACGCCTGCCCCGTTCGTCGCACTTGGTAGTGATGTGGCGCGACCTCACCGGTGTGATCCGGAGCCCCGGTCAACTGGGGTGGTCGGCCACCTTCGGATTCGGCGCGATCGGGGTCATCGCCGCCGGTGCCGCTGCTTCGGCCGATGGGAAGCCGCCGATACTGATCATCGCGGTGGCGGTGCTCCTCGCCTACGGCGCCGCCTCGAGTCTTGTGGAGACGGCCCGTCTCGACGGTGACGCCCCCCAGATCGCGTCGCAACTCCCGGTCAAGTTCTCGGGGATCGCGGTTCGTCACGCAGTGGTGCCATCGGTGTTCCTCGCGGTGATCGGCGCGGTGGGTTGGGTCGCGGGCGTACTTCTCGAACCGGGCCTCGGCTGGTCGGGGGTGGCCGTGGTCGCGCTGTGCGCTCCTCCGCTCGTCGCGGCGGCGCTGTTCAACGCGTACAAGGGTCGTTTGCCGCTCGAGCTCGTCGTCACGATCGGCGACGCCGGGGTGTTCATCCTCGCTGGCTGGTACATCGTCGGCCCCGTCGCCGCGGTCGGCGTGCTCACGACCGTGATCGTGCAGGCGTTCAACGCATCGAAGGTTCCCGCTGGGGTCGGCTCGATGCTCGCAGATGTTGCGGTGGCGACCATCGCCGCGACAGTCGTCGGATTGATGGCCGTAGCGGCGAGAGCCGGTCACCGCGTCGCACCGCCTCGAGAAGGCGGACTGATGGGACTGGCCAAACAGCAGCGGACGTAATCGACAACTCCGAGACCCATGTCTCGCCGGGCCTGTCGTACGCTCGGGTCATGGAGGTCGTGACGATCGTCGAGATCCCGCGAGGGTCTCGCAACAAGTACGAAGCAGATCACGACACGGGGGCGATCTGGCTCGACCGGATGCTGTTCACCGCGACCCAGTACCCCGCCGACTACGGCTACATCCCGGAGACGCTCGCCGACGACGGCGATCCGCTCGACGTGCTCGTCCTACTCGACGAGCCGACTTTCCCTGGTTGCCACATCAAGGCGCGGGTGATCGGTGTGTTCCGTATGCGAGATGAGATGGGCGGCGACGACAAGGTTCTCTGCGTCCCCGCGACAGACCCGCGCTGGTCACACCTCGCCGAGCTCGAGGACGTCGGGCCCTTCTTGCTCGAGGAGATCGCCCACTTCTTTGCCGTCTACAAGCAGACGGAACCCGGCAAGTCGACCGAACCCGGTCGCTGGGAGAATCGCGAGGCCGCGACCCGAATCGTCGAGGAATCGTTCGCCGCATTCCGACCGGCCGGCGTCGAGTGATCGACCGACGGGGCTAACCCTCTACATGAGGTTGAGGTTGATATCGGTCAGGTGGTCGAAGGTGGGCCGAGGTGCCCGGATGTGGCCGTGACCCGGGCTGGTACGGTCGCCGCTCGCTGCAACTGTGGGGAGACGGCGTGAACGTGCTCGTTACCGGCGGAGCCGGTTTCATTGGTTCGCACCTGGTCGATCGGCTTCTAGCCGACGGGCATGCGGTGCGTGTTCTCGACGACCTCTCGACCGGGCGACGCGAGAACGTCGCCGATGACGCGGTCCTCTCGGTGGCCTCGGTCGAGGATGCCGGCGCGGTCGCCGCTCTCGTCGACGACGTAGAGGTCGTGTTCCACCTGGCCGCGCTCGGCGCCGTTCCCCGCTCGGTGGCCGATCCGCTCTCGACCGACCGCGTGAACACCCACGGCACGCTCACGGTGCTCACCGCGGCCAGAGATGCCGGCACGCGTCGAGTCGTTTTCGCATCGTCGAGCAGTGTGTACGGCGGGGCCACGGTCATTCCGACGCCGGAGACCGTTCCGACCCGTCCGCGTTCGCCCTACGGAGTGAGCAAGCTCGCAGGAGAGTGGTACTGCCGGGTTTTCGCAGAGCTGTTCCCGGTCGAGACCGTCTCGTTGCGCTTCTTCAACGTGTTCGGTCCCCGCCAGCGGCCGGACTCGACCTACGCCGCCGTCATTCCGCTCTTCGCCTCGGCGCTCCTCGCTGGTGAGCAGCCGATGGTGTTCGGGGATGGCCTCCAGAGTCGGGATTTCACCTACGTGTCCGACATCGTCGCCGCCAACGTCGCGGCCGCGAGCGCGCCGGCCGAGGTCAGCGGTGAGGTGTTCAACGTCGCACCGGGCACCAGCCACACGCTGCTCGACCTGCTCGCGGCGCTGGGACGAGCGACCGGTGTCGACGCGACGCCGGTATTCGCTGAGGCGCGAGCCGGCGACATCCACCAGAGCTGCGCGGATGCGAGCAAGGCGATGGCCGCGTTGGATTGGCAACCCCAGGTGTCATTCGAGACCGGCATCGAGCGCTACATCGAGTGGCTGCGCGACGGGTCGGGCTAGACGGGATCGACCGGGTCGGCGCGGTCACCTCGGTTGGCGCGCCGGCGCACGAGCCACCAGATCACCCCGGCCAGCGCGAGCCCAGCGGCCAGCCCGAGCCCGGCCGCGGCCAGGATCACCCCAGTGTTCGTCGAGCCGTGGGTGGTGTCTGGTCCGGTCGCCGCCCGGAGCGCGAGACCACCAGGGTTCGGTCTGACCGGGGCCTTCGTGATCGGACCGGCGGGTCCGCCGCACGGCGCCAGCTCCTGGGGGGCACCGCCGGCACCCGGAAAGTCGTTGCCGCTCATCGTGAGATGGCACACCCGGTCGAGGCTGACCGCACTGGTGGCGGTGACGACGGGCTGGTTGTTGTCGCGAATGATGACCCTGTCGAGGTTGGTGAGTTGGATCATCGCGCCCGAGCCGAATCCTGTGAGCGGACGGGCGCGGGCGGTGCCGCGGTTCCCGGTGATCTGCAGATCGTGACGCGTCACCCGGGTGACCCCCGCGACGACCGCGAGGCCGCGCGAGGCCGAGACCCGGTTGTTCTCGAGCTGGACACCTTCAACGCCCGGTCCGCCACCTTGGGCCGCAAGCAGGAAGTTGACGTACTCACCAATGCGGTTTCCCTCGAGCCGGATGTCACGGGCCAGAGCCCGCCCGGGCGGTTCGAGGTCGAACACGGAGCGGGCGATGCCGGAGATGTCGGTGTTGGTGACGGTCACGTTGGTGGCGTTCACGATTGCTACCCCCTGCCGACCGCTGTCGGTCAGGCGGCTCCGGGTGATCGTGACGCCGATCGTGCCGCCCCCTATGTAGACGAGATCACCGAAGGTGTGGGTGACGGACACATTGTCGAGCACCACGTCGCGCGAGCTGATGAGGGCGATTCCCGCCTGGCCCTCCAGCTCGGGGACGTACGCAGCCCTATTGGCTCCGGCATGTGGATTCGCGCCGCGGATCGTGAGGTTCCGCACCACAAGACCGGTCGTCTGGCGGAACTCCAGGTGTTCGCGGCGGCGAGGCCAGTGGGAGCTGAATCCACGTCGGGGAGGAGCCGCGTTGCTCCCGTCGGTGCTCGCGAAGATCGTCGCACCGTTGCCCTCGATGGTTAGGTCGACGGAGCCGGCGACGATGACCGTGCCCTCAGCGCGGTAGCGCCCGGCCGACGGGAACGTGACCGTTATCCCGGGGCCCAGCCCGGCGAAGAAGATCGTGAGCGCGGCGGTGACGTCACGCGTCCCTGTCGCGTCGACCGAGGCCGGTACGGCGATGCTCGTGGTTGCGCCGCTGGATCGGGAGACACCGACGGGCGCGAGGAACATGACGCCGAGGAGCGTGACCACGAGGAAGAAGCCGACGGCGCCGAAGGCCGCCGGCGTCAAACGAGCTGGACCCCGCATCTCAGTGCGCCCGTCGGAGCGTCGGCGTCGCTGACGGTCAACGACCACGCCACCGACTGTCCGGTGCCTGCTTCGAAGAAGTCACTCTCGCTGTCGAGGAGGCCCCGACCGTCGTACCAATTGATGGAGACGAGCCAGGTGCCTTCGTCGTTCGCGGTGTTGGTGAGCGTGCCGGACGCGCGCAGCGTCCCTCCATCGGCTCGGTCCCATGTGCAGGTAGCGGGGTCGCTCGTCGCCCCGGCTCCCGGGGGTGGGTCGAACCGCGGGGTGGGTTCCGCTGCCGTGATCTCCCCTGCCGGCACCTCGGCTTCGGTGGGGACCGCGACGGTCGGCGGCGGCGGCGCCGTCGGGGAAGGGGCGATCGGTGGCGGCATGGTGGAGGTGGCGGCTAGGTGGCCGGGGGTGGCGGCCGATGAATGGTGGGTGGGGTTGGGGCGCCGGGTCGCAGCGGTACGTGCGTTCTCGGCGGGTGACGGACCGAAAAACACGCCTACGACGAGCAGCGCACAGCCGGCGAGGGCGGCGAGTACGCCGGCGCCCCAACGGATGCGGAGCGGGGTCATCCGCCAGTGGACTTGGCGCGGGAGGCGCGGAGGCGCTGGCCCGGACGGGAAACCCGAGCCTTGCCGGCGCCGGACTTGGCCGATGGAGACGTCGTTACGCTCGGGGTGGAAGGCGTCGCACCGGGAACGACGGGGGTTTGTTGGGCGAGCTTCGAGAGCGCCGCGTAGAATGCGTCCGGACTCGTGGGGCTGGCGGGAGTCGCGGCGGCCTTCGCAACCAAGGGTGTTGCGGCTTTCACGGTGGCGGGTGTCGCCTGGTTGGGCGGCGCGGCCGCGGCGATCTCGTTGGCGGTGGAGGGTCTCGACTCGTTCGCGGCGATGAGGAGGAACGCGGCGTCGCCAACCACCGCGACGATGACCGCGGCGATCGCCACCCTCTTGAAGAGTTGCGTGCGCGGCGATGCGTCGTAGCGGCGATCGCCACCCCGACCTGGCGACCCGGCCAGAGCGGAGCCGCTCATGTCCCAGTTCCCAGAACCATTCCCGCTCCCACGGTCTCGCTCGTGGCCTCGTCGATCATGATGAAGCTCCCGGTCGTCCGGTTCCGTCGGTACTCGTCGACGAACAGTGGCTCGGTCACCCGCAACGACACCCGGCCGATCTCGTTCATCGTGAGCTCGGCGCTCGTTTCGTCACGGTGCAGGCTATTCACATCGAGGCGGTAGTGGAGATCGCGCACCAAGGCTCGGACGCTCCGGGTCGTGTGCTTCACGATGTACTTGTTCCGTGCCTGCATCGGATGCTCGCTGAACCAGCAGACCATCGCGTCGAGCTCCTGGGTGACCGTTGGCGCGTTGTTCGGGCGACAGAGCATCGCGCCGCGGCTGACCTCGAGGTCGTCGGCGAGTCGAATCGTGACCGACATCGGCGGCTTCGCCTCGGTGATCGACCCGCCGTAGAGGTCGATCGACTCGATCGTGGTGGTGAGACCCGATGGGAGCACGAGCACTTCGTCGCCCGGCCGGAATGTTCCGCCGGCGACCTGGCCCGCGTAGCCGCGGTAGTCGTGCCACTCGTTCGACATCGGGCGCACCACCCACTGCACCGGGAAGCGCGCGTCGATGAGGTTGCGGTCGGAGCCGATGTAGAGGTGCTCGAGGTGGTGCAGGAGCGTCTGGCCGTCGTACCACGGGGTGTTGGGCGAGTGCTGGGTGACGTTGTCGCCGTTGAGCGCGGAAATCGGAATGAAGTTGAGGTCGCGGATGTCGAGCTTGGCGGCCCAGTCACTGAAGTCGGTCGAGATGCGCTCGAACGTCGCTTCATCGAAATCGACGAGGTCCATCTTGTTCACGCACAACACGAGGTGCTTGACGCCGAGCATCGACGCGATGACCGCATGACGGCGAGACTGCTCGAGCACGCCCTTGCGGGCATCGATCAGAATGAGTGCGAGATCGGCAGTCGACGCACCGGTGACCATGTTGCGTGTGTACTGCACGTGCCCGGGGGTGTCGGCGATGATGAACTTGCGGGTCGGCGTCGCGAAGTAGCGGTAGGCGACATCGATCGTGATGCCCTGCTCCCGCTCCGCGCGCAGGCCGTCGGTGAGCAGAGCGAGGTTCGTGTAGTCGAAGCCGCGCTCGCGGCTGGTGCGCTCGACCGCTTCGAGTTGGTCTTCGAAGATCTGCTTGCTGTCGAGGAGCAACCGACCGATCAGGGTGCTCTTGCCGTCGTCGACGGAGCCGGCGGTCGCGAAGCGGAGAAGCTCCATCAGAAGTAGCCCTCTCGCTTGCGATCTTCCATGCCTGCCTCGCTGAACTTGTCATCGGCGCGGGTCTCCCCGCGCTCGGTGATTCGCGACGCTGCGACCTCGATGATGACCTCGGCCGGCGACGACGCGCTCGATTGGACCGACCCGGTGCACGTGGCGTCGCCGACAGTGCGGAAGCGGACGGTGAGGTGCTCGACCTCTTCGTCGTCGAGCACCGTGACGTAGGGCGTCACCGCGAGGAGCATGCCGTCGCGTCGAAAGACGTCGCGCTTGTGGGAGTAGTAGATCGACGGCAGTTCGATGGATTCCCGCTCGATGTACTGCCAGACGTCGAGCTCGGTCCAGTTCGAGATGGGGAACACTCGGATGTGCTCACCCTTGCGATGCCGCCCGTTGTAGAGGTTCCAGAGCTCGGGCCGCTGGTTCTTCGGATCCCACTGCCCGAACTCGTCGCGGAATGAGTAGACGCGTTCCTTGGCGCGCGCCTTGTCTTCGTCGCGTCGACCACCACCGAAGACGGCATCGAACGCGTGCTCCTCGATCGCGTCGAGAAGCGTGACGCTCTGGAGGCGGTTGCGGGTCGCCTTCAAACCCTTTTCCTCGATCGCCCGACCGTCATCGATCGACTGCTGTACCGACGCCACGATGAGCGGCACACCGAGGCGCTCGGCCTCACGATCGCGGTATTGGATGACTTCATCGAAGTTGTGGCCCGTGTCGACATGCATCAGCGGGAACGGCACGCGCGCGGGCCAGAATGCCTTCTCCGCGAGTCGCAGCATCACGGCAGAGTCCTTGCCCCCGGAGAAGAGCAGTACCGGCCGCTCGAACTCGGCCGCGACCTCACGCATGACATGGATCGATTCGGCCTCGAGCGCGTCTAGGTGGGAGAGAGTGGTTTCCGTCATGCAACGGGCCCCCGGGCTTGGTTCGGGTGACGGGAAGGGCGCGAGTGTAACAACGCTCCGTGGTCGTTCGGACGGCACCACCGCCCTTCAGCTCGATGGTGCCTTGCGCAACGCCGCTTGCACGCTCGGCGCAAGCTCGGGCCGGCATACGAGCAGGTCAGGCAACCATGGATCGGGTTCGCCGTAGACGAGGGGACTGCCGTCGAGGCGGGTCGCGTGCAGGCCCGCGGCCAGGGCCACGGCGACCGGAGCCGCGGAGTCCCATTGGTACTGGCCGCCACTATGCGCGTACACGTCGCCGTCGCCCAGGACCACGGCCATTGCCTTCGCTCCCGCCGATCCCATAGGCACGAGCACGGCATCGAGGATTGTCGCGAGATGCTCAGCCACGGCCGGGGGACGGCTGCGGCTGACCAGCAGACGGATAGGTCCGGTGGGCCGCGCCGGCACAACCGGCGCGGGATCGGTCGACAGCACCAGCCCCCGAGCGGGCAGCGCCACCGCGCCGACGGTCGCCCGACCGCGTTCGGCCAGGGCCACGTGGACGGCCCAATCAGTGCGGCCCGGTTCTCCGAACTCACGGGTTCCGTCGAGTGGATCGACGATCCAGACCCGGTCGGCGCCATGGCGCTTCGAATCGTCAGGTGATTCCTCGGAGAGGATCGGGTCATCGGGTCGGGCGTCGGCCAGACCGGCGAGGATCAGCTCGTTCGCGCGGTGGTCGCCGGCGGCCTTGAGCTTGGCCGGGTCGGAGATCTGTTCTCGCAGCTCGAGCAGTAGCCGTCCGGCCTGCTCGGCGAGCTCGGCCGCCAGCGCGTGATCGCTTAGAGTCGGGCTCACCTGCGTTGCCAAGCCTCGGGTTCGGCGGCGAGGCGGCGAACATTGGCGGGCAGGCGACCGCTCGCGAGGTCGGCGATCGTGATCCGCTCCAGGACGGCCCTGAGGCTCGATCGAACGGCGATCCAGACCTCGACGAGGTGCTCCGCCGCCCCGGGATAGGCGAGGGCTTCGGGCGGCTCGCCCCGGACGGCGGCCAGAGGTCCGTCGACGGCGCGAATCACGTCGGCCACTGTTATCTCCTTGGCCGGCCGGGCGAGGAGGTATCCACCTTCGGCCCCTCGGCGGGTGTTGACGATCCCGGCTGTCCGCATGGCACCGAGAATGTTCTCTAGGAACTTCAGGGGCACTTCCTGCCGATTGGCGATCTGCTCACCTTTGGTGGGCGTGCCCGGCGCGGCCAGCGCCAGTTCGGCCGCGGCTCGAACGGCGTAGTCGGCCTTGGCGGAGATGCGCACCGTTCGTTCCTCCGCCGCCGGGTGACGGGAACAGCGTGGGCGGCACGTTCGACGATAGCGGACGGGCCTTCTGGGCTTCTCGCGGCGGGCGACTTGCGGCTTTGGGCCGTACTGGGCACGTGGTACGGTGAAGGGCGGCTTTCGGGGCCGCATCGTTAGTCGCATCAACGGTTCTTTGGCTACGACTCGACGTGACAGGAGGTCGGTCGTGGTGGCCCGGACGAGCCGAGAGAGACGACGGGGGGCAATGCCCGAGAGCGCGGTGGTCGGCAAGGGGGGTCTCTCCCGTCGACAGGTGCTCACGCGCGGCGCCGTTCTCGCCGGAGTCGCGTGGGCGGCACCCGTAATCCGGATGAGCACCGCGTACGCAGCCGCGTCCGACGGGACCGAGCGCCCGGCGACGCGATTCTTCGTGGTCGCGGTCGACGCGTCGAACCGAACGTGGTCGGTATTCCCCGACGGTCAGGCGAATCTACCGGCGAATTGGCAACCCGAAGCCGCCGGCAACGGTTGGTCACAACCCTGGGACGGCCACGGTGAACCACCGTGGGGTCAAGTTCCGACGAAGCCCGCGAACACCCGCGCCTACACCTACGCGCCTCCGGCGGTCATCGCCGGCCCCGGTCAGTCGGTCTCTTTCGGTCGCAAAACCGCGACCGGCGATTCGACGACCGGCGATTCGACGACCGGCAGCACTCCGACGGTTGCCGGCGTGCCTGTCGACGATGCGACCATCGCAGCAGACGACCCGGAGATGCCAGACTCCGAACAGTTCGCTCAGCGAATCGGCGCCGATCTCCCGGATCCGCTGCCGCCTCCGGTAATCGACTGGGTGTACGCGAACCCCGGCATCAAGCTCGAAGCACCTGATCGTCGTCCGGAGCTGACCCAGATGGGCGACTCGGCGTGGGCGTGCCTGCTCCCCGCGCCGCCTGCGCTTCCCGACTGGTGGTCGCGCCGTTATCGTCTCGTGCTCGGTTGCTACAAGGACGGGAACTACTTCGGGAGCAACGGCTATGAAGACCCGAACGCGCCAAACTCGGAGCGCGGGCGCCGCGTGATCTTCCCGACCGTCATCGAACGCGTCGGTGGTTACACCGGTCGTAGCGGCAGCCCCGGCAGGGCCGGCCCCGATCATGTCGTTTCGCCGAACAATCCGTCGTCTCGCGTCGGCGGGCCCGGGTCCTCGGCTCCTACGCCGAGCAATGCACCGCCCCCGCCTGATGAGACGAGCTCAGATTCGACCTCGACCTCCAGCTCCACGTCGACCTCCACGACCACCACGACGAGGCCGGGCACCGAACCGCCGTGGGATCCCACCAAGTGCACTCCGGATCCGAAGGCCCCGTTCCCCTGGAACCTGAAGTTTCCCGACAACTTTGTCATCGCCTGGTACGGACCCGCCTTCGGGCTCAAGATCCCGCCGGCGCCGACGAGTGCATGTCTGCCTCCGCCCCCGAAGCCCCCGCCGAAGGATCCGAAAGATCCGAAAGATCCGAAAGACCCGAAGGATCCGAAGGGTGGCACGACAACGAGCACGACGAGCACGACGACCACGACGACCCTTCCGCCAACGGACCCCAACGAGCCGGTGGCCGACACGACCACGACCACCACGACGCCACCGGTGGTGCCTGCTCCGGCGCCGCCACAGACACCCACGTCGACCATCAAACACAACGCTGAACCCAAGGCGAACAAGGTCCGCTACCCGCACGTGGGTCACCTCGGTGACCACGAGTGCATCGTGCTCGTCTACTGCCGTCCTTGACCGGTCGCGGCTCACGGTGACGACTGACCTGCTCGCTCGAATCGAAGATCGCGCCGCGCGCGTTGTGGTGGTCGGCCAGGGCTATGTGGGATTGCCCCTGGCGATGCGCGCGGTCGAGGTGGGCTTCTCAGTCACCGGCTACGAGATCGATCCCGAACGCGTCGCCGCGCTCGCTCAAGGACGCTCATACGTCGCCGACGTCTCGAATGATCGGGTGGCAGCGGCAAGGGAGCATGGCTACCGCGTCACCGATCAACCCGACGATCTCGCCGACTTCGACGTCGCGGTGATCTCGGTCCCGACCCCATTGCGCGACGGTGCGCCCGATCTCAGCTACGTCCGTGCGGCAGCGTCGACCCTCGCGTCGCGTCTCTGCCCCGGCGCGCTCGTGGTCCTTGAATCGACAACGTATCCGGGTACTACCGAGGAGTTGGTTCGGCCGCTTCTCGAGGTCGCAGGGTTGGTCGCCGGGACCGATTTCTTCCTGGGCTACTCGCCGGAGCGGATTGACCCGGGGAACCCGAGCTGGACATTCGAGAACACGCCGAAGGTGGTTTCGGGGATCGACGCCGAGTCGCTCCGGCGGGTCGAGGCGTTCTACGGCGCTTTGGTCGACAAGGTTGTCCCGGTCGGTTCGACGGCCGAGGCTGAGCTCGTCAAGCTTCTCGAGAACACGTTCCGTCACGTCAACATCGCGCTCGTGAACGAGCTGGCGATGTTCGCGGGTGATCTCGGTGTCGACATCTGGAGCGCGATCGACGCGGCGTCGACCAAGCCGTTCGGCTTCCTGCGCTTCACTCCCGGTCCCGGCGTCGGGGGCCACTGCCTGCCCGTGGACCCGTCATACCTTTCGTGGAGCGTGCGGCGTCGCTCGGGCCACGCGTTCCGATTCGTCGAGCTCGCGAACGACGTGAACGAGCACATGCCCGACTACGTCGTGCAGCGGATAATCGGATTGCTCAACCGGCACGGCCGCGCCGTGAAGGGAACGCGCATCTTGCTGCTCGGCGTCGCGTACAAGGCGGCGACGTCGGACTGGCGCGAGTCACCATCGATTGCGGTCGCAGATCGCCTTGTCGCGCTGGGCGCCGAAATTGGCGCCTGCGACCCTCACGTCGCGACCACGTTGGCCTCGACGCTCGGTCTGGATCTCGTCGAGTACGGGCCCGAGGCGCTGGCCGCGGCCGATCTTGTCGTCGTACTGGTCGACCACCCCAGCTTCGACGCCGACGAGATCTGTCGTAGCGCGCGGTTGGTGTTCGACGCGAAGGGCATCTTGCGTGGACGCGACTTCCCCGGAGAGATCCTCTAGTCGGGATCCTCTTCGAGCGGCGTCGATACGCGCCCGCCCGGTGGATCATCAGTGCGGAGGCGTGGATTCCTTCTCGCGCGGCGGTGTCGGCTGCGCCTCGGTGCTATTCGAGCTCGATGGTGCTCGCGAGCTTGTGCGTTGTGATGATCCCGCAACGGTGGCAATTGCCGTGTCGCTGCTCGGATGTGAATGCGACGTGCGCGGCGGCGCAGGTTTGCGCTTCCGCTCGTTCTGACGGCGAACCCGAGCCGAACGCATGGCGCGGATCAGCTTGCGGTAAATGCCGTCGGGGGTGTTGGGCTGATCCAAGCGTCTCGCCGGAGGGCCGTAGCGGAGCAACACGCTGCGGAACCATCGCAACTTGTGGTGCGAGAGCGACGGCGGCGGTCGCCACTCGGCGATCGCGCCGATCCAGTGTTCGAGCTCGTCGGAGTGGCGGCGTGAGTGCCGTGCAAGCATCCAGGCGCGGAGCTCCGCGAGATGAGTGGAAGTGGCTCCCCGCCACGCGCGCTCGGGGTATCTCTGTTCGCGCGCGACGCCAAGCATCGTGCTCCTGATCGACTCAGCGGGTGTTGGACGTCCGCTCCCAGCCGAGATCATACCCCTGATGGTGGTTTGGTACCCCCCGGACGAGGGTTCCGGCTAGAGCCCGGCCAGGCCGACGTACTTGCGGCCCCGAGCGAAGACCCGGGTCCGCGCCGATGCGGTGGTGGCGTAGTCACGGAAGAACGTGTTGTCGTCGATGTCATCCATCATCACAGGTGCTCCCGATGCGAGCTTCGGCGCCATCGTCTCCAGCGCGTAGCTCCGACCTTCAGCGGTCTTGTCGGAGTCGTAGTGCACGAAGTCGATCCGATCTATCGCCGGTAGGAACTCGGCCAGGTTGGCCCTGTCTCCTTTCAGGCCCAGGTGCCAGTTGGCTCGGAGCCGGTTCTCGACCAGGCACCCGACATAACGTTCGGGCTCCTCGAGGCGGAAGTACGGAAAGTCGCTGGAGTAGAGCGTTCCTCCGCCATTGCGCTCTAGGGCGGTGAGGATGGCCGATGAGGTCCAGCCTGCGGCCACTCCCGTCTCGAGAACGACCGTCGGTTTCAGATGGCGCACGAGGAAGTAGACGAGCTGGAAGTGCCCACCACCACCCAGCTCGACGCCGAGTGCCGCGAGTCGTGCCCGGGCCAGGGGCCGGAACTCCCGACTCCACTCCTCGGCTTCGGCCCAGAGAGCGGCATCGAGCGAGTTCGCGAACTCGCCCAGGTCCTCGGCCACGTCGGCGGCCCAACGGAGCGCAGCGTCACGGTGGCTGGGTCGCAACCGGGCCGCGACCTTTCTGGCCATCACCGGCAGGTAGTCGGGGCGGGTTGCATTGCGGGCGATGTTGCGCAGCGATTCGGTCCGGCTCATCGGTACGTCTCCAGGAGCGCCGCGGCCAGGAATTGTGAGCTGCCTGCGGCGACGACCGGCACCGTCGCGAGCAGGTCGAGCAAGGCGTCGAGCGCGCGCTCGGCACCAGAGAACGCGGGGGTGTCGTCGTCGGCGAGCGGACCGAACGCCAGCAGCGCGTGGCCGGGTTCGTCGGCGACGTCGGTGGCGAGCGCGACGACGCGGGCGCGGCCCCACGGTAGTGGTGTGACGGCGTCATTTCCGCTGGGGAGTGTTGCAGCGAAGTGATCGAGGGCGTCAAGGTCGGCCTCGACTCCGGGGGCTCCAATGACTACCGACCCATCGTCGTCGACGAACGCGATCGTGCCATCGGCGACTGCGATGCCATGGCGCTCCAGCACCTCGCCGTCGAGCGGAAGCTCGGGCGCGCCGGCGACGAGGACCGCGCGATCGCCCCGTCCGATCACCCACGCGGGCAGCGCTCCGACCCCGGCCGAGGCGAGGTCTCCGTGGCTTGCGAGCGAGGTCAGCAGAGCGCGAAGCGCACGTCTCGGATCGAGAGTCTCGAGTAGGGGCCCGTCTTGGTCGTACAGGGTGTGGCGCGCCGACGGCGCGCCGGCCGCGGTTGCGTCGGCGAACGAAATTGCGTACGAGGCCGCGGGTTCGCCGGGGTCGTCGGTGACGTGCGCGGCGAGAATCTTTCGCAGTGCATCACGCGCGCCCGAGTGGTCGGTGGACACGCCTAGCAATAGGCCGCCCACGTCGAACCGGACCTCGAGCTCGCAGCCGTCGGCGTTCGGAGACGCAACCTGAGGGGTTTCATGAACCAGCGGGCTGTCGGCGGGCGAGCCTTCGATGCCATCGAGCAACCCGTCGGCGGCGAGCGCGCGGACCGCGCGCAGGACATCGCGACGCGTGGTATTGGCGTCGACCCGAAACGTCGCGCTGAGCTCGGATGCGAGCGCATCGACGGAGACCGTGCCGTCGCAGCACTCCCATACGAGCGTCGCGATTGGATCGAGATGAAAGAGTCGGGCCTGGTCGTGGATCACGGCCTCGTGGTCGAGCGTCGCCGTCGCGATCTCGTCGCGGCGACGCGGAACAAAGGTTGCGTCGATCTCATCCGGCCTCATGGTTCTCACTGTCATCGCCCGAGGTGACGCGCCGCTCGGCGGCCGTCCGGGTCGGGCGGAGATGGTCGTCTCGCCGAGCGACTGTGCGTTCTGCTCATGTCGCGATTGCAGTCGAGATGAGGGCGGAGGCGGCGTCGGGATCGGCGCTGACCAGGCGGAAGCATGCAGCAGTCTCGGCCACCATTGCCAGCGTGTCGAGCGCGCGTTGGCCGTCGGTCGCGAGGTTGAACGCGTGCTCGGCCAGGGCAACCAGCGCGTCCGCGGGTCGGAGCGGCTCGAGTGATGGCATCGCACCGGGTTCGTAGCGGGGGACGACGACGACGTCGATCGACGTCGGCTCGGCTATGGCCTCTGGAGCGACGAGCCAGCGGTCGCCTACGTAGCGATCCATGCCGGTCGGAAGCTCGGGATGGATCGGATTGAGCGCGGTGGGGATCGCCAGGCCGAAGCCGCCGAGCGCGATGGGTTTCGGATAAGGGTCGACCGTGGTGGTTCCGGGTTGGATCGCAACGACCTCGTCGGTCAGGTACTCGAACCCGTCGCGCACGAGCGCAGCTACGAGTGTCGACTTGCCCGCCCCCATCGGGCCGGTGAGCACCACGCCGCGGCCATCTGAAGCTGCCGCGGCCGCGTGGAGCAGCACCCGGTCGGCGGTGTGCTCGATGGCCTGGCGGTTGGCTTCCCATAGAAGGCGGGCGAACGCGACGGCAGGCGAACGCGTCGCGACCCGGCGGATCCCGTCGAGATGAACGAAGAATCGGCCCGCTGTCGACTCGGACAGCGAGAGCGTGTGTTGCGCGGTTGCGGTCGTGTTCATAGGTGTGTAGAGCCGGGAGACAAAGGTCGCAAGATCGGGATCGGTGACGTGCACCGTGACCGTGAACCCGAGCAACGCCAGGGCTGGGGTCGAGCCGCCCCACGATTGGCCATCGAGGAGCCGCCGGAGATCGGCTCGAGCATGCGGTTCGTGCGTACGCGTCATCCCGGGTGATTCCGCGGTGCACCGTCAGAACCGGGCGGAGGGGGGCGACCGTAGGGATCGAGTTTCTGCTCGCCGCGTAGATGCGCGTACGGATCTTTGCTGGCCGGCGAGCTCGGATAGGGGCTTTCGGCGGTGTCGGGTGTGCCTGATTCGTCGTTGGTCACCGAACCGCGACGACGCTCGGGGAGACAGAGGAACAGGAGGAACGCAGGCATCACCTGCGCCCGTTGTCGGGCCAAAATACCGAAGTTCGAGAACGCGGAGAACGCGAACACGAACACGAACATGTAGCCGACGGCGTACGCGACGTAGGGGTAGTTCCGCATGCAACGCGGGATCGAGAGGAACCGACGGCGTCCGCGCCAGCAGAGATATATGAGAAAGGCCCCCTCGGCCGCGGTGCCGAGCGACGGCCCGTTGTGGGCCTCCCACGGGAACGGGCGGAAGAGGACCGTAACCGTTGCCAGCGGCAGGTCGATCGGCGTGTGAACCCGCACGGCTGTGAACGTCGAACCGACCTCCACCTTCGATGTCCGGCCCTCCGCTTTGCTGAGTTGGGCATCGACCGATTCGGAGTTGAGCGATTGAACCCCGAGGAACGAGCTGGTGGCCGAGGCGAGCACAGTGCCCATCACGAACAGGCCACCGAACACGATCACTCGCACGACGGGACCCGCGGGCGATTTCTTCCGCGACTTCCCGACCAGCGCGGCGAGCACGATGCCGCAGAACACGACGAGGGCGACGTGCGGACGAACGTAGGCGACCGCCGCTAGTCCCGCCAACATTGAGACGGCGCCGTAATGCCAGCGTCTAGTCATGAAGCAGGCCACACCGTAGGACGCGAAGCCCAACCCCATCACGCACCAGGCGTCCTTGCCGAGCGCCGATGGCCAGTAGAGCAACGAGGGGAGGAAGAGCACGAGGAGGCCGTAGCGGCGGCTGTCGCCCACTGGAACCGCCCGACAGAAGGCCCTCCAGAAGAGCAGCAGACCGATGAACCCGAACCACGCGAAGATCATGAAAGCGCCGAATTTCGAGGTGCCGGAGAACGAGTAGACGACACCGGTGAGCGCACGCATGAACCCGGTGCCGCTGAGCTTCCCCACAGTCGGGCTGAAGTCGAACACGCGGTAGTGGTTGACGAGCTCTTTGCCGTATGTGTGGTATTCGTTCGCGTCGGCGACGCCGCTGTAATACACGTTGGTGACGAGGTCGCGAGCCACACCGCCGAGCATCTTCGCGGCGAAGGCCGCCATCACGAACCCGAAGATCGCCGGATCTTCGTCGGCGCGTGCGAGGCGCCGGGCGATCTTGATGGTGATGAACGCGAGCACGCCGATCTGGATCGCCGGGTCGATGAGGTTGAAGTCGAGCGTGGCAAACCCGACGATGGCGATCGTGCCCCAGACGAAGTAGCTGCACTTCACCAAGATCTGGCACCAGCGAGGAGCATCGTGCATGGTCTCGGCTCGGTTGCTCCGCAGCGGCGAGGTCATCGCGGGCCCGCGGTGTTTCGAAGCGCGCGCCACCCGCGTCGGATGCGTTTGGTGTAGCCGCCGTCTCGAGCTGCGACGTGACCACGATCAGCGAACACGAGGGCGCGTACGTAAGCGGCTTTCGCGGTCAGGCCGGGGATCGCGGCGACGCCGGCGGCGGTCTGGGTCGCGTAGCTGCGGGCGTCGGATGTGTAGGCGCGCAGGCTCCGGGCCTCGAACCGGTCGGGCTGGTACGAACCAGCCCAGCGCGAAAGCGGGCTTGGCTCGAGTCCGAGAGCGTCCCAGCTGAGTGTCACCGCGCGGGCGACGACGCTTTCGGCGCGCCACGCGCGGGCGCGATCGAGCGCGGTGTCCAGCTCGAGGGGATTCGCGAGCGAGAGTTGGGCCACATCGCGCAACGCGGTGAGGCGAGGGATGCTGTCGCCGAGCGCGGCGTGGTAACACGCATGCAGGAACCGTGATTCGCGATCGAGAGCCGACAGCATTCGATCACCGAGCACGAATGGAGTGATATCGGTGAACAGCTTCGAGAGGTCGATCGTGAGGCCGAACGGCCCGGCGGCGAATGTGCGGTGCACGTCGATCTGGATCGCGTCGGGGCGAACGATGCATGCACCCTTGCCGAAGCGCCGGTCGAACCCGGGGTGGATCTCGGGCACGGTGCGGCGTCCTCCCGCAGCGATGAGCGCCGCGATGGCGTCGTCCAATTGATCGGAGCCGACGAGCAGATCGACGTCGCCGTACGCCCGCCACGACGGGTCCGGGTAGTCGAGGTGGGCCCCGGCCGAGCCCTTGAGGGCTCGGGTCTCGATGCCCGCGGCGTCGAGGAGCGCGCTGGTCTCGAGCAGTGCCCGGTCGAGGACGAGGCATCGGCGCATGGCTTGCTCGTGCGCCCGGGTAATCTCGACTTTCTGGTCGGGCGTCGCCGGTAGGCCTGCATCAGCCACAGCGATGGCGAGTAGCGGGATCGTCCGTTCCCGAGTCGCATCGGTGAAGACCCGGTGCCAGACGTCGGCGTCGAGTGGGGTGGTCGGCAGCTCCGCAGCTCCGGGAAGGCCGTATGCCGCGATGGCGCGCGTCGCCGCCTGAGCCGGACCGGCGACGGCCGCTTCCTGTGCGCTGCTGGTTTTCGGGCTGGCGTTCACGGTGCCTCGATGAGCGCGCCACAGGCGGTCAGCTCGTCGAGCACGGGCGCGATGTCGGCGAGCACACGGTGAGCTTCGATGCCGAACTGGAAGGCCAGATCGGCGGCGAGGGCGAGATCGGTGTGGGGCTGTTCCAAGGCGTGCCAGAGCGCGGGCGCGCTCCCTGACAACGTCTGTGGTCCGGAGTCACCGGGCGGGAGCACGACGACGCCGAACTCACCTTCCCGCCAGAGTACGCCGGGAGCGCGAATCCGACGGCGCCCGGACGAGGAAGTCATGACCGGGGGACCCGGATGGGTCAGTCTGGCGCGGTATCGGTCGGACGCGGGGGCTCGCCCGCCGCCGCCGCCGCACTCAGCTCCACCGGTGAATCAGCCGGGTCCGCCGGACGATTCCCGCGACGCCACGGAATCAGGCGGGTTTTGAGGCGATCCAGATCAGAGGCCTTGTCGGTCGTTGCGTACCCGCCGTAGCCGTAGTAGCCGTAGTAGCCGTAGTAGCCACCGCGGCGGCCGTGCTGGACGCCGACGAGCACGGTGCCGATGACGGTTGCCTCGAGCCGCCGCAGGAGATCCGTGGCGCGTACGACAGAGCCGCGACGGGTCCAGCCGCTGCGGACCATCACGATGACTCCGTCGGCCACGGTTGCGAGGTCGGCCGCGTCGTTCGCGAGCAGAAGCGGCGGAGAGTCGAGGATGACTATGTCGCAGAGCGAAGGCGCGACTGCGATGGCAGCCTTCGAGATTGCCATCGCTATTGCCGGCGCGCTCTTGGGCGGCGCGCTGGCGGCGAACCGCACGCCGCGGATCCCGCTCTCCTGGAGCACGCTCTCGAGGTCGGCCGGTGTGAGCGACTCGGGATCGAGGTCGCCGAGGTTGGGGGTGGTGGGGCGGGCGAAGTAGCGGTCGAGCTGGGGCCGGCGGAAGTCGGCGTCGAGCACGATCACCTTCGCACCGGTTTCGGCAAACGCTGCCGCCAGGTTCACCGCCGTTACCGACTTGCCCTCGGCCGGGCTCGACGATGTGACGAGGAGCGTGCGCAACGGCTTCGCCGACGTGGTCGAGGTAGCGATCGCACCGGCGGCACCGGCACTGGCCGCGGCGGCAGGGTTTGCCGGGTTGTTGGTGGGATGGCGATGCCACATCGCGAGCATCGACGTGCGCAGCGATCGATACGCCTCGGCTGCGAGTCCGGCCGGCTCCTCGGCGGCGAGCACCTGGAACCAGTCGGCCCGACCTAGCTTCACCTCGGGGATCTCGGCGATGACGGGGAGGTGGGTGGCCCCCTCGACCGCGGAGACGTCGCGCAGGCGGGCACTCACCACCTCGAGGAGCAAGAGGCCGGCGATGCCGATAAGCAGGCCGATGGCGCCGCCGGCGAGCAGACGAGACGGCCCTGACTGGACGGTGGACAGAATCGGAACCGCCGCCGCCGGTCCCGAGACCCGGATCGCCGTCCACGAGCTCGCGGGTTCGAGGGTCCTTAGGCCGGCGGTGTTGGGGCCGTTCTCGGAAACTGTGTTGATGTCGGTGTTGATCGAGTCGAGCCGGGCGAGGATCGCCGTGCGGTTTGCCTCATTGGAGAGTCTGGTGAAGGGATTGGTGATCGACGGCGCGAAGAAGTCGATGGTGGAAAGCGAGCGCAGCTCGGCGTCGCGCTGCTGGCTGAGCTGGGCCACCTGAGCGTCGTACTTCGCCTTGCCGTTCGTGTTGAGGAAGATCAGCAGTTCGGTAGCGAACGTGTTGGCGACCCTGGCGGCGACCGTGGGGCTATTGGCCTCGGCGGTTATCGCGATCGATCCTGTTGCGGCGTCGGGTTGGGCGGTGACATTGACGTAGTTGAGGGAGACGGCCCGTGGCCCACCTGTCTTCCGGCTTCTGGCCCCGTGTTTGGTGGGGGCGACAGCGGGTGGAGCTACGGCGCCGGTGCGGCCGAAACGCAGCTCGCGCGCAACCAGGCTCGGGACGTCGCCGGTGGTGGTGAGCAGGGCGATCCTGTCCCAGTCGATGTCACGGCTCTTCTTGCTGCCTATGGGGTCGGAGATGAGGGTGGTCGTCGAGCGGAAGAGGGATCCGCCCAGCTGCGCTGCCCCGACGTTGGCGCTGGGTGTGGTCGGTTGGGTCAAGAACGCGAGCGAAAAACCCACCAGAGCCGTGACCGGGAGAACCCACCACCGTTGGCGGAGAATTCTCAAATACTCCAGCGGTCTCATCCTGACGGTCGCTCCCCGGCTGCTCCGTGCCCCGGATACATAGCCCTCGTACACGCTGCGTGGCGACCCCGTGTTCGGGACCACGCACTATGTTGTTCACCGGTACGGCAAATGCCACACCCCAGCGCAGAGAGTGTAATCCGCCACCCACCGTGATGGCGAGCGGCCGTCCGGCCTATTTCTGTGCGGGGTTCAATGTTGTCCCGGTGTTGTCTCAATTGTTGTCGGTTCGCGGGTGCCCGCCGTCGGCCTTGAGTGCTGCGCTACATTCCGGCGGCTCCGGCCCGCCGACAGGGCAGCCGGAGATGCCAGGGGGGCGCATGGACCACCAGCTCGGTCACGGGGCGGGTAACGACCCCCGCTCGTCCAATCCCGTCACGATTCCGGTACCGAGAGTCGGCGTCGTCGGCGTAGTCGGGGTCGTCGTGATCCTGGCCCTGATCGCGGTCGTTCTGCCCCTGGCGATCGCGGCCCGATCCGGGGCCTTCGGAATCCCGCGGAGCGACGACTGGTCCTATCTGCTTACCCTTTTCCGCTTCACCGACACCGGTCGCATCTCGTTCAACAACTGGGTCTCGATGACGCTCGTGGGCCAGGTCGCCCTCACCTCGCCGGTCACGGCGCTGCTCGGAAGGAACATACGGGCCGTGCAGGTCTTCACGGCCCTCGTCGGTCTCGCTGGGCTCCTGACTGTCGTCGCTCTCGGGCGGCTGCTCGTCGGTCGGGTGGCGTGGGCCCTCTTCGTCGCCGTCATGGTGGCGGTGAGTCCTTTGTGGGCTCCGCTCGCGGTCAGCTACATGACCGATGTCCCTGCATTCACCGCGGGGATGGTCACGTTGGTCTGCGGGGTGATCGGGCTCAGCCGTCGCCCCTTTGCCATCGGCTGGATCGCCGCGAGCCTCGTCGCCGGCTTCGTGGCCTTCTCGATTCGTCAGTACGCGATCGTGCCGGCCCTGGCGGTGGCGATCGTGGCGGTGTGGAGCCTCGCGATGAGCGGCGACCGGCGCAGGATGCGCCAGGTGCTCGTCGCCGTGGGCGTGCTGGTGGTGGCAGCAGCGATCGTCTTCTTGTGGTGGCGCGGGTACTCGAACGCGAAGAGCCTCTCGCCGGCACTGCCGACGCCGCACTCGATCTGGGACGGCATCCTCAAGGCCACGGAGTTCGTGCGTCTTCTCGCGTTACTCATCACCCCGGCGGTGCTGCTCGCGCGTCCGATGAGGCTGCTCCGGAATGCGTGGGTCTCCAGCCGGACCGTCACTCTCGTCTTCGGCGGCGCGATGCTCGTGCTCCAGGTCGGCATCTACCTACACGTGCGTGCGACCCCGTTCGTCGGCAACTACCTGTCGCGCGACGGAGTGCTGTCGCGCGCGGTGCTCGAAGGCAATCGTCCCGACGTGATCCCGAGCGCGCTTTTCGATCTCTTGGTGTTCGTCGGTTCCACCGCCGCCGTCGTCCTCGCGGTTGCAATGGTGCCGTTTGTGCTGTCGCTGCTCGATCGGCTGCGGACACGGCGGTTCACGATCAACGACCCGGCCGGTACGACGATCGCGCTCACGGTCGTCGGGTACAGCGCCGCCTACCTGCTCGCCGTCGTGACCAAGCTCCCGTTGTATGACCGGTACGCGCTTCCATTCGTTCCCCTCGTGGCATTTCAGCTGCTCCGTGTGTCGCTTGCGGTACCGGATACGACGCCCTCACCGGATACGACGCCGCGCCCATTGGCGGCCGTGGGGGCGGCCGTCGCCCTTGTCGTGCTCGCCACGGTCGGCATCGCCTTCGCGGCCGACTCGGCCGAGTTCGACGGAACCCGCTGGCACGTCGCGCAGCTTGCTGTCGACGCGGGCTACCCGGCGCGCAAGATCAACGGCGGTTTCGAATGGGTCAACTACCACCGGGGCGCCTGGAAGCAGCGCAGCACGAGCGGCGAGCTGGTCGCCGCTCGACGGCAAGGACAGGCCCAATACTGTGTGGTCGTGGTTGTGAACCCGCCGTCCGTACCACCGGGCCGGGAGATCGCTCGCGAGGTGTCGGAGCTCCCGTCGCGGAAGCGGGCCGAGTTCGTGGCGATACGTACGAAACGTTCGTGTCCGGCCGCCGACAGGCGTGCCGGTCGTCGACCCTGATGGGTGAGAACGCGCCCGCATATTTCGATGGCGAACGCGGCCTCGTCGAACATCTGGCGATCGTGGTCGTTTACTTCTTGAAGGACGACGCCGACCTTCCGTTCCTGCAGATCCACTTCGACCGGATTGCGCGCCACACGAATGTTCCCTACACGGTGTACGCGGCTGCGAATCGAGTGACTCCCGCGGCGCGGGCCGTGATCGAGGCGCAACCCAACGTTGTCGTGTGCGAGGTGGCGGAGTCGGAGCTTCGGGGCAGTCGCGAGCACGCGCACTACCTCGATGCACTGGTCAAGGTCGCGCTCGAAGATCCGGTGAGTCACCTGTGCACCCTCGACGTCGACTCCTTCCCGGTCCACGACGACTGGGTGGCGCGGGTCGCAGGGATCGCGCCGGCGTCGTCGGGCCTCGCCGGGATCTTGCGGGTCGAGAACGGCGACGTCGCGCTTCCGCACCCCTCGTGCGTCTTCGCGACCCGCGCCTTCTTCGAGCGCTTCACCCCGAGCTTCTCTCCCGACTCCGACGGCAGCGCGGAATTCCGACGGTTCCTCCGGAGCACCCGCCAGTCGGCCGACACCGGGATCCACCTGGGGTACCTGCTCTGGTCGCAGCACCTCGCCTGGGGCCACCTGCTGCGATCGAACGCCGCGGACCCCGACGGGCTCATGGCCGGTGTCTATGCGGACTCGGTCTTCCACATGGGTGGGATCGGCCGCGGCAAGTTGTTCCGGCGCGACGTCGACGCGTCAACCGTGCATCGTCTGACCACCCCGCTCGAGCGACTCCCGGTGCGCGGCCGGCGCGCAGTGGGCATGCAACGGGCCGCCCTCCGGCGCCTGCGTGGTTCGACCGAGGCACGCCTCGCGGCCCGCAACCGGGAGATCTACGAGCTGCTGCGGGGCTGGCTGTTCTCTGACCCCGACGGGTTCGTGGCGTTCTTACGGGGGGGCGCGCCCTCGTCATGAGTTCGGCGGCGTCGCCGGCGGAGATGCACGATCGGGCCGGTGAGTGGACGGGCGGCGCGACGGAGCCGGGCCGATCTCCTCCACGTTATGGCGCGCGCTCGGGCGAGGCCAGAACGGGGGAGGCCAGAGCGCCCGTAGCCGAGCTCATCGAGGAGATCTCCGGCGAGCGCGTCGAACAGCTGAGCATCGGAACGCGGCATCGTCGCGCGCCAGTCGCGCACCCCGATGGTGGGCGGTCGAGCGACACCCTGGTGGTTGCGCGGGTCCCACACACCGCCGATGACCTGGTCGGCACGCTTCGCGTAGGCGAGCATCACCTCGGTGTAGGTGATCTTGATGAAGTCACAGATGGTTCGTAACACCGGCTCCGGGTCGGCTACGAGATCCTCGTAACGGACCTCGAGGTATCGCTCGGAACCGATCGTCGCGCCCGCCCGTCGTCCGGCGGTGACCCGATCGCGCCAGTAGTCGATGGCGGCCGGGAGACTGTTGGGGCCGAGCAGGTGCTCGCGCACCGATGGCACGACATCGCGGCCGTCGCGCACGAGGTGCACGAAGCGGGCTTCGGTCAACGCGCTTGCGACGACTGCGACATGTAGAACGTTCCTCGGCGTCTTGTCACCGAACCGCGGCTTCGCGTGGTGCCGGGCGTAGGCGAGATAGACGCCGCGCACAACGTCGGCTGCATTCTCGGGAGGATCGTCGCGTAGCGGTCGGAGCGCCTCATTGGGAAGGTCCCAATTGGCGAACGACCGGTCGGCGATGATCTCGCTCAGGAGCGCGTCGGCGTCGAACGGTTGGGCAGAGTCCGTGCTCCGCAGCGCCGCGACAGTGAAGTAGGCCTCAGGCGGCACCGCGAGATCGGGATGCGCGTCGAGCATGGCCCGCAACAGGGTCGTTCCTGACCGGTTGCAGCCGACTACGAACGGGAACGGCGCCGGGCCCGTCACTGGTCGGCTCGCGGCGGGGGCGTGATCCCGTCGACAGGCCGCGCGTAGATCTCGCGATCATCCGACGTGAGGCACTCGCCGGTCTCGAGGTCGAACTGCCAGCCGTGGAGCGCGCAGGTGAGCACGCTTCCCTCGACGCTGCCCCAACGGGTGAGATCGGCCCGCAGGTGTGGACAGTGGCGCTGGATGACGTAGCCGTGGAGCTCGAACACGTCGCGCGGCGCGGCGAGCTCGGAGTAGTACCGCTCGGTGTAGGCCATCCGCTCGGTCGAAAGCGAGCGGAAGAAGTTGTAGACGAACTCGTTGTAGGGGCCGTCGCGCTCAGCCTCGAAGCGGCACGAGAGGAAAAGCGCGTTGACCCAGTTGGGATCGCGTCGTTGGATGCACCGCTCGATCAAAGGCCGGGGGATCCGGAGCCGGTAGAGGCAGTCCTCGCCTTTCCATGCTGCCACTCGCCGGTCGAGGAAATCTACGACGACCGCCACGTCGTCGATTTGGTCAGCGGTGTGATCACCGGCTGCGTCGTCGCTGTCGAATACCTCGACGAGCACGCGGGCGTTCACGCCAGCGCAGGTATTGTCGGCGGTGGTGAGGAGTGGCATCCACCATTCGGTGAGTTCGGCCACGACGTCGACCTCGTGTCGGGGCCACCCCGCCTTCTCGGCCGCGATGATCGATACGACACCGGCTTGGTACTCGCGCAGATACTGCTCCTTGTCGGTGAATGGTCGGAAGGCTGCTTCGTCTGCGGCCGGATGCGTGACCGTGCACGAGCCCCGCTCGAGGGTCACGACCGTTCCCGGCACGGTCAGGCGGCCGTTGGTGATCCCCGCGTCGTCGGCCTCGGCGAGCACCGAAGCCTGGTCCGGAAAGATGTTGGAGTCGTCGGTGCCGAAGTCGTTGAGATGGAACAGCTCTTCGTCGAGGAAGCATGGAGGTCCCGCGAACGGGAAGAAGTTGGTCGCGTCGATCTCGCGCACGAATCGGGTGGCGCGCGCGAACTGGTTCTTCCGCTTCCGGCGACCGAGCGCCTTCCGTTCCTGCGCGGGAATTCGATACACCATCGGGTACCAGATCGCGCCGGAGAACTGGACGAGGTGACCGTCGTAGGGCCCGAACTCCAGGATCGCGTCGAGGTCGGTCGGCTTGGCGTCATTCTGGTTGAACAGTGTTGCCGTGCCGTCGTCGATCGCTAGAGAGGAGTCGCCGATCGCACCGTCGGTCGGCGCGATCAACGCGTGGGTGAGGAGCCGCAACCCGTCGATTTCGATCGGCTCGCCGTTGTGGGTCTCGAGAAAGTTGCGAAAGCCAATCGCCTCGAGCGCGCGGCGGTGATCCGACGTAGGGAAGTCGGGGAGGATCACGACCGCGTCCTTGCTCACGTGATCGTGGAGGAACCTCGCGTCGAAGTGGTCGTCATGCGAGTGAGACACGTAGAGGTAATCGGGAGACGAGATCGCGTCGATGACGCGCCCGGAGAGGAGGTCGCGATTATCCGGAAATGGGAACCAGGAGGCGAAGAAGGCGGGGCTGAACCACGGGTCGCAGAGGATGCTCCCGTGCGCGGTGTCGACGAGCGCGCCGGCATGACCGAGGAAGGTGATCTTCATTCGACTCAGGCCCTGGCGGTGCGAGGATCGGGCCGGAGCTTGCGCGCGACGCGCGTCCTCAGGGTTCGGGCACGGAGCTCGGCGGCTCGCGCGGCCTTCCATCCGGCGGCCTCGGTGCGGGCGCGCCCCGATATCGGGAGCGAGGAGCGCTCGTAGCCAAGCTCGTCGAGCAGGTCACCGGCGAGCGCCTCGAAAAGCTGGACCTGGCGGGTCGGCATCGTCGTACGCCAGTCGCGCAACCCGAGAGTGGGCGGCCGGCGCACACCCTGCACATGAGTGGTGTGGCGCAGACCGCCGATGAGCTCGCTCGCGCGCTCGTGGTACGCGAGCATCGCGGGGTCGAACGCCAGACCCAGGAACGTACAGATCTGTTTGAGGACCCGCTCCGGATCAAGCACGAGGTCCTCGTAGCGAATCTCGAGCCAGCGATCGGAGCCCAGGCGGCGACCCGCGTTTCGGGCCCGTGTGACCCGGTCCTGCCAGAACAGCACGGCGTTCGCGAATCGGTTTGGTCCGAAATCCATCTCCAGGACCGACGGCGCGACGTCGCGGCCGTCGCGCACGATGTGGACGAAGGGCGAGCTCGGAAACGACCGGGCCAGGAGGTCGATCTCGAGCACGTGCGACGGCGTCCGGTCGGCGGCACGAGGCTTGTGCCGGGCGTGGGCGTAGCACCGGTACAGCCGAATGATCGCCTCGGGAACCGTGACGGGTCGCGGGTCGTCGTGGAAGCGTTCGAGGTCGCTGGGTGTGAGGTGCCAGTCGCCGAAAGAGGGGTCGGCGGCGATGTCGGCGAATAGGCCGTCGAGGTCGAAGGCTTCGCCGGTCCCGTAGCGGGCCGCCCGATGGAGCGCCGGAGTCACGAAGTACGACTCCGGCGGCACGGCCAACGCGGGGTGGGAGTCGAGCATGGCCCGGAGCATTGTCGTTCCCGACCGGATGCAGCCGAGCGCGAAGGAAAGCGGTTCGCCGGCGCCCCCTCGGAGCTCGCCATCGTGCATCGACTCACCCTGCATCGAAGCTCCGACTCGCTGGGGCTGCGTTTTCCCTGTTGCCGCCGCCAATGGGTGCATCCCCTCGAGCGGCCGCGGCGGGTCGAGGATAGCTGGCTGTCACCCGGAGAACGCTCAGGGTGGTGCATAAGTGTGCGGGTGGCCGCGTTCCGGCGTAACCTGATCGCACGTGTTTCACGTCCGATCGGGGCTTCGAAGGGGGGAGCAGCGCCCGGTGAGTTCTTTCCTGCGTCCAGATCCAACGCCGTCTCGCGACCGCTCGCGCCCACGGTGAGCAGCCTCGTCGACCAACCCGGATCCCCCGATCCGAACCCCGCTGAGCCCGGCGCGTCCACCGACGGCGCTTCCATCGCCTGGGCGCTCCTGCCGCCCGATGTCCCTGCGTCACCGCCTCCGGAGCTGCGGTACCGGCGGGCCTTCCGAGTGCGGTCCTCCGTCCGGAGCCTGTGGCGTTCCCGAGGGATCATCTGGAGCCTCACCGTTCGAGATTTGCGGGCCACCTACAACCAGGAGGTTCTCGGCATCGCCTGGGCGTTGCTCGCGCCGTTGACGCTGATGGTCGTGTTCACGTTCCTGGCCAACCGCTTCAACGGCAATATCAACACCGGCGGAGTCTGGTACCCGATCTTCCTCTACGTGGGCCTGCTCCCGTGGACCTTCTTCTCCAACGCGGTGTCATCGGGAGGCACCAGCCTCATCGGGAACCCGCTGCTCAACAAGGTCTACGCGCCGCGCGAGGTGTTCCCGATCTCCGACATCATCGGGGCCATCGTAAACACGCTCTGTGCCTCGATCGCGCTTGCAGTCCTCTTCCTCATCGACGGCAGGCTCCCGTCATCGACCTTCTATTGGGTCCCGCTGATGCTGGTGATCCTGCTGATCTTCGCGACCGGGGTCACGCTCGTTGTCGCCGGTCTCACGGTGTACCTACGCGACATGCGCCATGCCCTCCCGTTGATGCTGCAGCTCGGGCTCTTCCTCACCCCGATTCTCTATGGGCTGAACAAGATCCCGCCGCACTGGCGGAACATCTACGTCGCGGTGAACCCGCTCGTCGCGGTCATCGACGGAATGCGTAGGTGCCTGCTCTACGGGAACGCGCCCGACGTGACCTACAGCTTCATCGCCGCCGGAATGTCGTGCGTGTGGCTCGTCGGTTCCTTCATGTTGTTCAAGCGACTTGAGACGGGTTTCGCGGATGTCTCCTGAGGGGACGATCACGGTCGACCACGTGTGGAAGCGCTTCCGGGTCGACCGGGGCCGGCGCCTCCTGCGAGATCATCTCGGCCGGGTGGCCGGACGCATGCGTGGCCGCACGCGCTCGAACGACTGGCGCTGGGTTCTGCGAGACATTTCGTTCCAGGTCGAGCCGGGCGAGGCCGTCGGGATCGTCGGGGCCAACGGGGCGGGCAAGTCGACGCTGCTCAAGATCGTCTCGGGCCTGATGTTCCCCCACACCGGCAGCATCCGCACCGAAGGTCAGGTCGGCGCGCTGATCGAGGTGATGTCGGGCATCCACTCTGAGCTCACCGGCCGCGAGAACATCAACATCTACGGCAATTTGCTGGGCCTCGGCCGCAAGCAGGTGGCGGAGAAGTTCGACGAGATCGTTGCGTTCGCCGAGATCGAGGATGCGGTTGACCGTCAGGTGAAGTTCTACTCGAGCGGCATGAAGGTCCGGCTCGGGTTTGCGGTCGCGGCGTTCCTCGAGCCGAAGATCCTCATCGTCGACGAGGTTCTCGCCGTCGGCGACTCATCGTTCCAGCAAAAGTGCCTGGAACGCATCCGACAGGTGATCCAGAGCGGCACGACATTGCTACTGGTGTCGCATGACCTCGCCAGCGTCGGTGCGGCCGCGACCCGTGGAATCTGGATCAACAACGGCACGGTACAGATGGACGGTCCGATCGACCAGACGCTGGCGGGGTACCGCCGGATGATCGAGGCCCAGGCCGAGGCCAACGCCGACGTGAAGGGCATCGTGCGGGTAGCCGACGTGCGCGTCGAGGGCACCGACGGCCGGCTCGTGGTGGGAACAGAGGACTGCACGGTCCACCTATCGGTCGAGACCGATCAGGAGCGGGCGGTGCGGCTCTATCTCGGTGTCAGCGAGGGCGCGGCAACGCCGATCTTCGTAGTCGCGAACGCCACGACACTGCAGGAGGGACGCACCGACATCGAGATCGCTCTCGATCATCTCCCGCTTCCGCCGCGGCAGTACTACCTGTGGTTCGGCGCCTACGATCAGCGCAGCAAGGCCGAGCTCACCGCTTGGCAGCCGATCAAACCGATGCTGGTTTCGGGTCGGCTCCGACTCGATCCAGTGCCTCGTGCGATCGTGCGCCTCTCGCCGGTGTACGTCGCGGCGCGTTGGTCCAAGGTCCGGTGACGTCCAACCCTGTCGGAGGCGCCGCGATGCCGGAATCCGCAGCGCCGATCTCGGCCCCTGACCGGCCGCTGGTCTCAGTGGTCATCCCGGCCTACAACGTCGAGGAGTTCGTTGCGTCGGCGATCGAATCGGCGCTCGCGCAGACGTACCCGCGCGTCGAGGTGGTCGTCGTGAACGATGGCTCGACCGACGGCACCGCCGCGGCGATAGCACCGTTCCATGACCGGATCGTCTTGGTCGATCAAGCCAACCGCGGTCTGGCCGGCGCGCGGAACGTCGCGATCGCACAAGCATCGGGTACGGTGCTCGCGCTGCTCGACGCCGACGATCTCTGGCTCCCCGATCGACTCGAGCGTTGCGTCACGCTGTTGGAGCAGCAGCCCGAGATCGAGCTCGTCACGTCGGACGCGTTCCTGATCGAAGACGGGATGCGCACCGAGAAGCGGTGCTACGGAGACCGGCGTCGTTACCCGTTCCCCGACCCCGGCGCCAACCAACTCGATGTGATCTCGCAACGGAACTTCCTGTTTGTCTCGGTGGTGTTCCAACGGGCGCTGCTGGAACGCTGCGGAAATTTCGACGAGACGTTGCCGCGGGCGGAGGACTACGAGCTGTGGACCCGGTTCCTCCTGAGCGGTGCCCGCGCCGGATATGTGTCCGAGCCGCTCGGCTACTACCGCCGCCGTGCCGACAGCTTGAGCGCGTCTCCCGATCAGTGGGACGCGCATCTCATAGTGCTCGAACGACACCTGCCGGAGCTCTGGCGTCATGGCGCGACCGGACGACCGCGCGACATGTTCGAGATCGGGCAGCGGCTCGCGGCGCGGGGTGATCTTCGCGGCGCGGCGACGTTCTTCAGCCGCGCCTGTCGGGCACCGGGTGTGCCGGTGGAGACGCGGCTCCGGTACGCGGGCGGGGCGCTCCGACGCCTGGTGCGGGGAACGGAGTCGTGAGCAGGTTGATCCTCGTGGTCGGCGCACCGCGCTCAGGTACGACGTGGATGCAGGCGCTCCTGGGCGGGCAACCGGGAGTCGTCACACCCCAGGAGACGGATCTCTTCACCCGCTATATCGGCCCGCTGCACGAAGCATGGCGGTGGCAGCTGCGTGGTGGTCCGGAAGACTGGTCGCGCCGACGCTTCAAGGGACTGCCGGGTATGCTGACGACCGACGAGTTCACCACGATGGTGCGCACGATGATCGATGGTGTGCTCGCGACGGTGACCACGGGGAATCCCGTCGGCGGATCGACCGGCGACGAGGTCGTGATCGTAGAGAAGAGCCCTTCGCACAGCCTGAGCGCCGAGGTTGTCGCCGCCTACGTCCCCGAGGCACGGGTGATCCACGTTGTGCGTGACGGTAGGGATGTTGCGGCGTCACTCACCGCCGCGGCCGCCGGATGGGGAAGCGGTTGGGCACCGTCGACGGTCGATGGCGCAGCCCGCGCCTGGGTCGAGCACGTGTGCGGCGCGCGGCAATACGCCGAGCTCGGCGTGGCGTATCGAGAGGTTCGCTACGAGACGCTCGCGGCGAAAGACGTGGGAGCGCTTCGGGATCTTCTGGCGTTCTGTGGTCTCGAGGCCGACGACCAGGATTGCATTCGTCGGTACGAGACCGCTCGATTCGAGGCCATGGCTTCGGGCGAGCATGATCCGGTGGCGATAGGCGGCGAGTTCGCGTCGCACGCCCAGGATCGGGTGGAGCCCGAAGGATTCTTCCGACAGGGAGGCTCCGGTGGGTGGCGTGCCGACTGGAGCACCGCCGATCGGCTCGCGTTCGACGCGGTTGGCGGTGAGTTGCTCGTGGATCTGGGATACGAGGACGGTCGGGGCTGGGCGGCCGACGAACGATGGGCTCGCTCCTTGCGTGCGGACGCGGCGGTGCGACGAGCCATCGGCGGCGTGGCCCGACGCATCGGCCGCTTCGGTGAGCGGATCGCGCGACGGCCGTGATCCGCGTCGTGACCGTGCACTGGCAAGATGAGCGCTGGATCGAGCCGCAACTCCGGTTCCTCGACCGCTTCGCGGGGAAACACCGCGTCTACGCCGCGATCAACGGGATCGACAGGGCGTGGGGTGCGAAGTTTCACTTCTCGGCCGATCTCGAGGGCAGCCACCCGGAGAAGCTGAACGCACTCGCGGAGATCGCGCGTGACGATGGTCGCCCCGATGATCTGCTTCTCTTCCTCGATGGCGACGCGTTCCCGATCGCGCCGCTCGATGTCGATTGTCTCGGCGGCATGCCCCTCGCCGCGGTGCGCCGTGACGAGAACCTCGGTGACAGGCAACCCCATCCGTGCTTCTGCCTCACTACCGTTGGGTTCTGGTTCGGGATCGGTGGTGACTGGCGGCGCGGCCATACCTGGAAGACCGACACCGGCGACGAGGTGACCGACGTGGGCGGGAATCTCCTCGGCATCCTCGAAGCCGGCGGCATCGAGTGGCGACCTCTCCTACGTTCGAACCGGATGGATCTCGATCCATTGTGGTTCGGCATCTACGGCGACCTCGCCTACCACCACGGCGCCGGTTTCCGGCCTCCGCTCGCCCGACGTGACGAGCTGCCGGGCCGGGAGGCCGTTCGCGGCGCGACCGCGTCCGCGGTGATACCGACCTGGGTTCCGGCGCTCGGGCGGGCGGAGCGCTCCTTGCGGTACCGGATCGCGCGGCGTCGTCACCAACGAGACGTCGAGCGCAGCATCGATGAAGGGCAGGCGCGCTCCGACGACGTGTTCGCCTGGATCGAGTCCGACGATGACTTCTATCGGCGGTTCCTCAGTTGATTGTGCTCCTGCTCGTGACCCAGAACGAAGCGGAGCTGCTCCGATCGAACATTCGCCACCACCTCGAGTGGGGCATCGACCACGTCGGGGTGGCCGACAATGACAGCACCGACGCGACTGCCGACGTGGCTCGCGAGTTCGGCGCGGCGGTGAGCTACCGCCGCTTCCCTGATTTTCACGACCGCCAGATCGTTCGCACGGCGATGCTCGACGACCTCCGGAACCGTCAGTCGGTGACGTGGGTCGGTGTCGCCGACACCGACGAGTTCTACTGGGTCGATGGCGCGGTCGGAGTTGCGGATCTGCTCACCGACACGCCCGACGACGTCGTTGGCGTGAACTTCGGCATGAAGCTCTATCTGCCTACCGACCTCGACGTTCCCGACGATCCCGTGGTCATGAGTCGAGTCCATCGCAGCGGATCGTCGGAGAGTCCTCTCCACACGAGCTACCGCGCCGGGAAAAGTTTCTACCGCGCCGACTGGCTCACGACTATCACCGACGAGCATTGGTGTCCGGAAGTTCCGCACCCGCAGTTCCGACACGACGAACCCGCGGTGCACCACTACATGGTGCAGGACGAAGACCAGTTCGTGCAGAAGGTCACGCGGCTCATCTCGTGGGCACCGCCGCCCGACGGCCGGATCGCAGCTGCCCGTTGGCGGCGAACTCCCGAGATCGAACGCCCCTTGCCCGGCTGGAGCGCGCCGTTCAAGAAGGAGTGGTGGGATGTGTACCAGGACGGCGGTGAAGCCGCCGTCCGTGAATATTACCGGAGCGTCTACACGCTCGGCGGCAACCGTCGCCTGGAGGCGCTCGCCGACGGGTCGCTTGTCGTGGATGGCGGTTTCGCTGCCTGGTCGCGCCTGCACCGCGCTGCCCCGATCCCAAAGAAGTAGGCGAAGAAGGCCTGCGTCTAATCTCTCGACGATGAAGCCGATCGTCATACTGGGCATGCACCGCAGCGGCACGTCGGCGACGACGCGCGCGCTCGGCCTGCTCGGCGCGTCGATGGGCCCCCTTGCGAACATGGGCAAGTTCTGGGAGAACGAACCCATGCGTCGGGTCAACGAGGACCTTCTTGAGGCTCTAGGCGGAGGTTGGGAATGCCCGCCGCTCCTTTCGGACGGATGGGTGCAGTCGGCCCAGGTGCGGGCGTTTCTGCCTCGGGCCCGCGAGACCCTCGCGGTCGAGTTCGCCAACGCGCCGGTCATCGTGTGGAAGGACCCACGCACCTGCATCACGTTGCCCTTCTGGCGGGAGGTGTTCGACGAGGAACCGGTGGTCGTGTTCATCCACCGGCATCCAGCGGAGGTCGCCGCCTCGCTCCTCGCCCGCAACCACCTGGCCCGCGGGCACGCGTTCGCGGTGTGGGAGAGATTCAACGCCGATGCGCTCCTGAACTCCGTCGGGCTCCCGACGGTGGCGATCGGCTACGAACCGCTCGTCGAGGATCCGATCACGACCATGAACGAGTTGGCTGGTTCGCTCTCGACGTGGGGCATCGCGTTGCCGAACGACCCGGCGACGACCGACATGGAGCTCACGCCGAAGCGACGTCATCATCAAACCGATACCGCCGACGCGTTCGACGATCCGATTGCTACCGAATCGCAGCGCGAGCTGTTCGCTCTGCTTGGTGAGCTCGACGGATTGTCAGACGAGTTCGCGCTGGCCCGCCCGCTCCCCGAACCGCATCCGTTGAGCATCGAGCTCCTCGCGCTCGCAGCCGAGGCGCGTGCA
>JANYLB010000009.1 GCA_025363815.1 Actinomycetes bacterium | reverse complement strand
GCGAGCTGGACGACTGCCGTGCCGACGCCCGACCCGACGGCATGGACCAGCACGCGTTCACCCGGTTCGAGTCCGGCGCAGGTGCGCAGGGCGTCGTGCGCGGTGATGAACACCTCAGGGACCCCGCCGGCCTTCACCAGGTCGAGTCCGGCCGGGACGATCGCGCATTGATCAGCTCGCACGCTTACGTACTCGGCCTGGGCTCCGCCACCGACGATCCCGTAGACCCGATCGCCCGGGACCCGGGCGGAGACCGCCGCGCCTATCGACTCGACGATCCCGGCGAACTCGAGGCCGGGGATGTCGGCCGGGACACCGGGAGGGGCGGGGTAGATGCCGGCCAGCTGCATGAGATCGGCTCGGTTGATGCCGGCGCCATGCACCCTCACGAGCACATCGTCGGGGCCCGCCTCGGGTCGGGGTCGCTCGCCGACGGTCAGGATTCCGCCGCTGCCGTCACCGGGGGAGATCGTCAATGCGCGCATTCCCAGAGGGTAAGCGCGCCGGATCCATCCGGGGCCCACCCGGGGCTACCGTCAGGGGAGTGACCGAGCCCACCCTCCTGATCCTCGATGACGACGGCGAGCAAGTGGCCCTCGACGCCGCGGAGGCCGACACGTTGTGGTCTTTCACCGGCGGACTAGAGCGCGCGACGGTCTCGGCCTGCACGTCGTGTCGAAGTCGTGTAATCGCTGCGGTGGCTCTCGTCGATCTGCTCGAGGCCGCGCCTGCGCATCCCCGTACCGGCGATCTAATCGATCTGGCCGACGAGGCGCCGACGCTCCACCTCTACGTGGCCGACGCGGCGACGACCTGCACCCACCGCACTTGGCGTGACCCAGGGTTCGAGGAGTGGGCCGATGTCGTGACCGAGCCGCACCCCCGGTTCGGCCGACCCGTACAGTAGATAGACATTTGCGCGCCACCGGTGTACCCGTTGAGGGGCGGCGATCACGTGGAGCCCCCAGTCTTGAGCAGAGTGGCGAACGACTCGTCGAAGCAATCGAGCAACACGCCCGCGTCAGTGACCGCGGCGGGATCGATGTTCAATCCCATGTGCAACTGACCGCAGTACGAGAGCATGGTGACGTTCAACGCACAACCCGTGCGCGGTCCCATGGGGTAGTTGGCGAGGATGAGAGAGCCGCCGACGAAGAGATCAACAGGGCTGCCCCGTAGATTCGACGTCGCGAAGTCGATCGTGGCGGCCTGGCTCCGAGTGGCGGTAACGAGCATGGCGGTCGGTAGGAACGCGGCCAGCTCGGCGATGGAGTCGACTGCTGCGAGCGCGGGTTCGACCCGCACACCGGCGAGGCGTTCGTGCACGACGGAGAAGCGCGCTGCCGGATCGTCGGGACCGACCGGCACCATCACGCGCGACGGAGCAAAGCGGTTGGCGGCCGCGTCGGCATGCTCTCGGGTGCTCACCGGCATCACCATGCGAAGCTCGCTCACCGGAAGCCCCAGCCGCTCGTGGTATCTCCCCAGCGCAGCGGCGACGCCCGTTACGAAGCAGTCGTTGAGACTCCCGCCCAGAGCATTGGCCGCGCGGTGGGCCTCGTCGAGTGCGAGTGAGAACACCTCGAACCGTCGGCCGAGTGATCGGGCGGCGAGTAGAGGGGATCGTGCTGAGTTGGTCAAGAGCACCTGGCGCCGCAGCGATCCGGCGAACCGGAACGTCTCGCCGGCACGTCGGGGGACCGACGTCGGGTGGGCGACGAGCCCGGCAAAAGCACTCACGCCCTGGGCGATCAGCTCCCGGTCCCGTGCGAGAGCGAAGCCGAGTGCATCGGTCAGGAGACCGAGTGTGTTCGGATGCTCGGCGTCGGGGTGCTCTTCGTCCATCCCGCCATCGGAGAGGTCGGGCGATTTGAAGGGATCGGGCGGATCGGCTTCGAGATCGACGAGGCTCAGTGAGAGCTTGAGGCCACCGACTCCATCGGTGATCGTGTGATGCACGCGCTGGAGCAGTGCGGCCCGCCCACATTCGAGTCCCTCGACGAGGGTGAACTCCCAGAGCGGTCGCGATCGATCGAGCGGCGTGGCCGACAGCAGCGCGGCGAGGTCGAGGAGCTCGCGCATCCCACCCGGCGGTGGGGCCGAGATTCGCCGGAGGTGGTATCCGAGGTCGAGGCTCGGGTCCGTTCGCCATTGAGGCGGTGCGATCCGAAAGGGCGCACTGACCACGCGCTGGCCGAGTCTGGGGATGTCGACGATGGCCCTCTGGACCTTCGCCGCCAGCCGGCCTTCGTCGGGCGCGCGCTCGAGCAGCGTGATGTTCATGAAGTCGGACCGCAGCGCCGGATCTTTCTCGACCGCCCACATGACCGCTTCGGTCTGTGACATCCGCGACCGATTTCCGGTGGAGCTCACGTCATCAGGTTATGCGCGCGCGCCGCCGCGGCACTGGCCCCGGTGTCAATGAAATCTCCTCAATGCGGGAGCTTGGTGCGCTTGAACTCGTTGAGGCGGGACCAGTCGACCAGATCGAGCGCGCGCTCGAGGTCGTCGACCCGGCCGCGCTCCATGAAGCGGACGAACACTGCGTCGTCGCCCTCGACGAAGGTTGGGACCCCGAACACCGCGTGTTCCCGAACCATCTCCTCGTGCTCAGTCGCGAGGGCTCTGAGGGGCCCGCCGCCGAACGCGACCTTGGCAACGGCGTCGACATCGAGACCAACCGACGCGATCGCTTCGCGCACGACATCTTCGTGTCCGAGGGCCAGGCCGTGATCGTGACGGGCCGCGAAAAGCGCGAGGTGCGCATCGAAAAACTTCTCGGGGAAGGAGTCACGCACCGCGATCCCGTACAGCAACGCGGTTGTCCCGGTTCCCCATTTTCCCCGGGAACGCTCCCACATGGGCGGCTCGCCCTCGGGCACATGGATCTGATCGAGCGAGAACGGGCTGAACCGGATGTCGAGGTCGGCACCGGCACGGAGAGCGTTCACCACGGCCTCATGAGCGTTGCGGGCGAACGGACACCGGTAGTCGAACGTGACTGCGATCCGACGAGACATGGGCGCTCCTGGTGAAACGTGGGCGTCCGGAACAACGCCGAAATTGGTTTGACCATTCCGTGCCGGCCGGGTTTCTCAAAGCCGGTTTCAGTCGAAACGTAGAGATCTCCGGAGGATCTGGCCGAGCACTAGGCCGAGCGCGGCGCCGGCGACCACATCGGACGCGTGGTGCATACGGACGTACACGCGGCCTCCCGCGACAACACCCGCGAGCGCGAACCACATGGTCCGGTGACTGCCGCGGGCCGATAACAGCGTCGCCGCGGTGAACGCGGCGGTGGCGTGACCCGACGGGAACGAGCTCGTGATCGGTCTCCGCATCCCGTAGGGCAGCGGCCCGTCGGCGGGATGGAGTGGGTGACTCGGTGGCCGGATCCGCGGGAACGCGCTCTTGATCAGCCCGTTGGTCAGGACCGATTCGATGGCCATGGCGGCGCCGAGGCGCACGGCGAGACTCGGAGTGCCTCGCCGCAGTGCCTCGAGTGCGCCCAGAGCGAACCACAGCGCCGAGTGATCGGCCGCGGTCGAGAGGCTGTAGAAGAAACGATCGAGCGCGGGGTTGTGAATGCCTTCGCACCACTCGGCAACCGCCCGGTCGAACTCGTCTACCGCGCGCCGAGCCATGTTGGGAGGCGCGGCTGCGCCGACCTCTTCATCTGCCGTCACGCGGTGACGAGCGGCAAGGGCGCTGAGATCATGGTTCCGGGGCCCCGGAGCTCTACCGCGAGCGTCGGATCTCCGCCGTACGCGGGGCAATAGGGCTTGAACGTGCAGTAGGAGCAGAGAGCGGACTGGTTCGGCCGGAAGTTGTCGGTCGCGCAGGCACGTTGGATTGCCTTGTACACGGCTTCGGTCTTGCGGGTCACGCCGTTGATCGATTGCTCCGAGGGCTCGGCGATGATGGCCTCGGGCGTCGAGAGATAGAGCAGCTGCACCCGCTTCGGCCGACGCCCGAAGTTCTGTTCGCACAGCAGGGCGTAGATCTGCACGCCGACGAGGCGTGAGCGCTCGTGTTGCTCCCTGGGCGCCGCGCCCGTCTTGTAGTCGGTGACGATCAGCTCACCGTCGGCATCGAGCTCGAGTCGGTCGATGATCCCTCTGATCCGGAGCCGCTCGCCGATGCGAGCCTCGAGCTTGATCTCGAGACCGATCGCCCGGACCGCCTGCGGATCTTCGAGCTCGAAATAGCGCTGAACAAGAACCCCGGCCTCACCCAGGAACTTCGCCCATCCGTGGTCGTCGAGGCCGAGACCTGCGAACTCCGGGTGGTCTACGAGCTCCGTCGCGGCTTGGTCGAGGTCGGCTAGTGCCGTTTCGATCGTGCGGTCCGATGGTGGCCGGTCGTGCAGACGTTCCAGAGCCCGGTGCACGAGGGTGCCGCGACTAGCGGCGACCGACGGTGGTTCCGGCAGTCGGTCGAGATAGGAGAACTTGAACGCGAGCGGGCAACTCGTGAATGACGAGACCGAGCTCGGGGACAACGACATCGGAAGCGCAACACCCATACATCGGAGGGTACCCGCGAGGTGGGACGGCAAGGGTGAGCCTTCACGGCTCTAGTGGGGAGGCCGGAGTTCGAGTGTCACTCCAGCAACATCAGCAACAGGGGTGTGGATCCGCTTGTGTCGTCGGTGAAAACTCGTGTCGCGCGCTCCAGAAAATGCCTGCGGGATGCCGATGAACCGTCATCTGCCGCCCGATGCCGCGAGGTCGGGCGCCCGGTCGGTTTGAGAACTGGTCTCTCGCGTGCCCGTCGCGCAACGCGACCCCTCGACCGGCAACCCCCGATTGGACGCGATGCGACTTCAGCTCATCTCCTCCATGCGTGCGCTTCCCATCGCAGCTCCGCGAGCCGCGAATCCACCGAATATCGGAGCCGCATGATGTGTGCGCTGTCCCACGAAGAGGCCCGTGATCTTGTCGACCTGCGGGTCGATTCCGAAGTCTGTGAACCCATCGGCTACCAACGGTTCCAGACCCTGATCGACAAGCTCGCGCTCGGAACGGCGACCGTCGGGGTGTACGGCCTCGACCCAGTGGGGCTCGTGTTGCTCGCCGCCGCCGGTGCCGGTGGCACGCGTGTCATCGCTGTCGATCCTGATTCCGCGGTCCCAACAGACTCGCTGCCCGACACGGTGAGGCGTGCGCTGGCGAGCCTGTCGGAGGGTCGCCTCGGCTGGGCGCCGACGGCGCTTCTGACCGCCGACGTGGTCGTTGTCTCGGTGTGTGGTGTCCAGGATCCGGTTGCGGCGGCGGGGGGCCTGCGCGCGGGGCAGCTCGTGCTCCTCGCCTCGGAGGAACCCGCGTGCGAAGCCGCCGATCTCGCGCTCGAACCCCTCCTCGATCGGGCCGGCTTGGCTGCGGGCGTCGACGTTGCCGTGGCGTGGATCTCCGTGGCGCCCGAGTGCGTGGTCATCGGAACCGACGAGCTCGCCACCGAGCTCGCGCAGCGGTTCCTCTTGTCGCTGCCCGAGCTCGCGCCGATGCCGACTGTGGTGACGCTCCTTGAGGGGGACACGCGAAGTACCGCGGCGGAACCCTCCGGTACCGCGGAACGGGAACGAGTCGGCGAGCAGCACGCTCGAGAATCCGCAGCCCGATCATCGGTTGACCAGATAGCACTGGGCAGTGTCCGCATGAGCGTGCTCCTTCCGTGCCACAACGAGGCCACGACTATCGGGAACGTCGTCCGCGCCTTTCGCGTAGCCCTGCCGACGGCCGATGTCTACGTGTACGACAACGCTTCGACCGATGGGACCGGCGAGGTAGCGCGTGCAGCCGGGGCGATCGTCCGGCGTTCGCCTGCGCTCGGAAAGGGCAACGTAGTGCGGCGCATGTTCGCGGAGATCGACGCGGATGTCTACGTGCTGGCCGACGGTGACGACACCTACGAAGTCGGCGCCGCGCCAGAGCTTGTTCGTCAGCTGCGCACACAGTGCCTCGACATGGTGGTCGGGCGCCGCGTCGAGGTCGCTGAGTCCACGCGCGTCTACCCGCCGGGTCATCGCTTCGGAAACCGTCTGCTGACCGGCATTGTGCAGCGCCTGTTCGGGGCCACGTGCGAAGACATGCTCTCTGGCTATCGGGTCTTCTCTCGTCGTTACGTGAAGTCGTTCCCTGCGTTCTCCCGCGGTTTCGAGACCGAGACCGAGATGACGGTGCACGCCCTCGATCTCTCATTGCCATTCGCGGAGATCGCAACCGAGTACCGCGAGCGCCCGAGCGAATCGACGAGCAAGCTCCGCACGATCCCCGACGGGATCCGAATCGCCCGGTTCATCCTCCGCCTCTGGAAGGAGTACGAACCGTTGCGGTTCTTCGGGACGCTGGCTCTCTTGAGCGGTTTGCTGGCCGCGTTCACGGCCCTGTTCGGCGCCCCGTTCCTCACTCAGACCCTCGCCGGTCAAACCGCGATCGCGTGGTCGGGGCTCGGCATCGTGCTCGCGACCGCGGGGGTGATCCTCGACACGGTGAGCCGGAGCCGCCGGGAGATGAAGCGGATCATGTACCTTGCCCAACCGTACGGTCTTGCGCGGCCGCGCCCGTCGAACGGGCATCTTCCTCTCGATGAGGGGGGCTCGACCCCGCGGTCCGTCGATGCGACCGCATGAGTGGGACGGCCGCGGTGAACGCGGCGAATCCAGGAGGCCGACGCGCAGGCGACATCGGACGGCAGCTCATCAGTCCGGAGATTCTCGGCGAAGCGTTCCGCGCCGCGTCGGTACGCGATCTGGTCGCTGTTGGTCGTCGTCGCGCTCCTGCCGTTCGTGGTCATAGGGGGACCCGGGGCGGGGTGGTTGCGCGATCTCGGGCTGCTCGGACGCAACGAGAAGTTCACGGAGCTGTATTTTCCCGACCGGCGGGCGTTGCCACTCACGGTGACGGTCGGTGCGCCGATGAAGTTCGACTTCACGCTGCACAACCGCGAGGCCGCCGCCAAGAGTTACCGGTGGAAGGTCGTTCTCACTTCGGGTGGAACCGACGTCGACCTGGCGCGGGGTCGTGTCCGGCTGGACGACGGTGAGATTCGTAGGATTTCCGTCGCCACTCCGACGCCTGAGCCCCCCGGCCCCGCAGTCGTCCGCGTCATGTTGGTCGCGCGCGAAGAGTCGATCCAGTTCCCGATCACGATCGTCCCTGTGGCCGACGTCTCCCCGGCGCCCGCGGGGTAGATCGGGGCCCGACCGCGCGATCGTTGCGGTCGTCTCGGACGCGATCTACCCGTACCACAAGGGCGGAAAGGAAGTCCGGTACCACCACATTTGCTCGCGTCTCGCGCGTCGCGGGTTCGACGTGCACGTGTTCACGATGCACTGGTGGAAGGGGTCTCGCCGTCGTGAGGAGAACGGCGTGTCGTACCACGCGGTGTCGCGCTTGGTGCCGTTGTATGTCGGCGAACGCCGTTCGATTCTCCAGGCCGTGCTCTTCTCTCTCGGCTGCCTGCGCCTTCTTGGTCACCAATTCGACGCGATCGAAGCTGACCAGATGCCCTATCTCCCCCTCTTTCCACTGCGTCTCGTCGCGTCGGTCAAGCGGGTCCCGCTCGTGGTGACGTGGCACGAGGTGTGGGGCGCTGCTTACTGGCGCGAGTACATGGGTGGGATCGGTCTCTTCGGCGCGCTCCTCGAGCGTATGGCCATGCACACCCCCGATCTCATCGTGGCCGAGAATGCAGAGACCCGCCGCCGTCTGCTTGATGCGGGGCTTGCCGCGGCTCGGGTGACAGTGGTGCCGAACGGTGTCGACATGGTGCAAATTACGGCCGCTCCGCCCTCGTCAGTGAGGTTCGATCTGATCTACGTCGGTCGACTGCTCGGACACAAGCGGGTCGATGACCTGCTCGATGCTGTCGATCAGCTTGGCCGCGAGGGCGAGGTGCTCACGTGCGCAATCGTCGGGGTCGGGCCAGAGCGCGAGCGCCTCGAGGAGCTCACCTCCGAGTTGGCGATCTCTGAGCAGGTCCGGTTCTACGGCTCGCTGGAGCAGCACGCGGATGTGTATGGGTTGATCAAGTCATCGGGCGTGTTCGTGCTGCCCTCTGTGCGGGAGGGGTTCGGGATCGTGGTGGTCGAGGCGCTCGCCTGCGGGATCCCGGTGATCACCACCGATCACCCCGACAACCAAGCCCGCCTGCTCATCGAGCACGGCGTGACCGGTTGGCTCTGTCGCCCGTCGGGCGACGGCCTCGCTGAGGCAATCCGCCAATCCCGGACGGCTCGGGCGGATCTGACCCGTGCCGAAGAGATGCTCGGGAACTGCGATTGGGATCGCATCGTGGACCGCTTGGCCGACCTCTACGAGACCGGTGTTGCTGATGGTGTCGGAGTGAAACCAAGGTGACGGCGCCGAGCACGATCCAAAGCGTTGTCGAGGCGCCTGAGATCAGCGTCATCGTCTGCACCTACCGGCGCGCGGAGAAGCTCACCGCGTGCCTCGAGGCGCTCGCGCGTCAGACGATCGGCCACCGCGCCGAGGTGATCGTGGTGGACGATGGACCCGACGACGCGACCGCGACGGTGGCGGCCGCTTACAACGTGATGCTCATTCGTCATGAACACAATCGCGGGCTTGCCGCCGCCCGTAACACGGGAATTGAAGCCGCGCGCGCGCCGATCATCGCGTTCACCGATGACGATTGTGTGCCGGCCGATGATTGGCTCGAGGCCCTCCTCGAACCCTACGCCGGAACCGATGTGGTCGCGGTAGGCGGCGGCGTCGAGGCGCTGCGACGCGAGACGCTCGTCCACCGCTATCTCGCCGACGCAAACCGATTGGCTCCTCTCGAGATCGAATTGGGTGTCAGCAGCTCGTTGGTCTACCGGGCAGTGCTGTACTTGCGGCGGAACCGTCGGGGAAGCGGCACGCTTCCCGGAATCCGCACAATTTACTCGCTGGTTGGCGCCAACATGTCGTTTCGCCGCAGCGCACTCGTCGAGATCGGGATGTTCGACGCGCGAATCAGCTTCGGTGGAGAAGACGAAGACGTCTGTCGCCGTCTCCGAGAGCGCTTCACCAGCGACCGCTTCGTCTTCACGTCCTGTGCGGTGATCGCACACGACTTCGACGGAGAGTTGTGCGACACGTTGCGTCGCAGCTTCCAGTACGGAGCAGGGAGTGCCCGCGGCTACCTGAAGAACGAGGACCAGGGGCCGACCCTCTTCCCGCTTCCGGCACTGGTTGCCGGGCTCCTGATCCTGGGCGTCCGTCGCCGCTGGGCCATCGTGGGCGCGTCGGTCCTCCCGTTTCTCGTCTTCTCTCATTGGCCGGCCGCGGCGATCCGACGCCGTAGAACGGAGCTGCTGGCGTTTCCTGTGGTGCAGTTGCTCGAAGAGGCTGCCCACGATCTCGGATTCGCCAAGGGCTGGATGGGTCTGCGCCGCGAGTACCGCAACGGGCCCCGCTGCGGGGAGTCCTCTCGATGACCATGACGGCAGGGCTGGCGCGCTTCGACGGTGCCGACGCCCTACCCCTGCGGACCTTCGAGCCCCCGTACCGCACGCATCGTCGGCGTTGCGAACGCCGTGCCGCGGGACGGCGAATCGCCACCAACGCGCTCCCCATGGTCGTTCTGCTGTTGGCGTTCGACGCCGGGGTCGTGCTGAACCGGTTCCTTGCGGCCCGGGTGTTCACGCTTGCCTTTCTGCTCCTCGCCCCTGGAGTTTTGCTGGTCGCCTCGTGCCGCTTTCGGCCGGCGAGCGGCGCGGTACGGCTGGCGCTCGTAGTGGCCTCCAGCACCGCCTTTCTCATGGTCGTCGCGCTCGGGGGCAGCCTTGTGCTGGCGCGCTTTGGTGTAGCGCAGCCGTTGTCGCGCGGGCCGGTGGTCGTGGTGATCAACGAGGTGATCGTGGGGTTGACCCTGTTCGTGGCGAGAGTCCGGGAGCCGATTGCGTCGGTCCTCGCCGACCGGGTGCCGAGCGTCGGCCAGGTGATCACAGTTCTGGCGTTCGGGTTGGTCCCCTTGGCGTCGGCCGGAGCCGGCGAAGCCGTGAACAACGGTCGTGGATCGTTGCCCGCGATCACGGTGACGGTCGTGTCCGGGATGCTCCTCGTCGGCTTGCTGCTAGCGGCCGCGCGGCTACCGCACTGGGTGCTGTGTGCCGGTCTTTACGCAGTCGCTACGACTGTCGTGTACTCCTACTCGCTAAGCGGAGACCGGCTCTTCGGATGGGACATCCAGCAGGAGCTCCGCGCGTTCTCCTTCACGATGCAGGCGGGCACATGGAGCCCGGCGGTTAATGGCGATCCGTACCGCGCGATGCTGAGCATCACGGCGCTCCCTGTCGTATTGGCCAGGGTCACGGGGATCTCGGGTATCTCGCTCCTCCGTGTCGTCGATCCGCTGCTTTTCGCCTTCTTCCCGGTGATGGTGTACTCGGTAGCGGTCCGGTGGGTCCCGCGGACCGCGGCGTACGGGGCGGCGGCTTTCGTCGTGGTGCAGCTCCCATTTGCCCAGCAGATGCCGGCGATCACTCGGCAGGAAATCGCTCTGCTCTTCTTCGGCGTTCTCGTCGCGGTGGCGTTCGACGACGACCTTCCGGTGCGGTACCGCCGCATCGTCGTGCTGGGCTGTGGATTCGCGCTGGCGGTCACGCATTACTCCACCGCGTACGTGACATCGCTCGTGTTGGTTGGAGCCTGGCTGGCCTTTGGCCTCGTCCATCTGATCCGGAGGCGCGTGCGCCATCGACGGGTGCTGACCGGTTGGGTGGTGCTGGGGATGCTTTCCTTCACAATCTTTTGGAACTTCGGCGTCACCCAGTCGGCCAGCAACGTCTTGCGGTTCGCACAGCAGGCCTCGGAACGCGGTCCCGAGTTCCTACCGAGTGGCAAGGGGCGCTCGCTCGTTGCTCGGTGGTTGGTCGGCAACGCGCCCCAACGCATTACTGCCGAGGTGTACGCGAGGCGAATCGGTCTGATCTACGGCGCCTCCGCGCCGTGGTTGAACCCTTATCCGAAGGAAATCATCGACGCGTATCCGGTCAAGGACGCGCTCGTGCCTCCCTTGACAGGTCGTCTTCCGGCCGCGGGTGGTGCCGACGCCGTGCTCCTTGTCTTGGTATCCCAGGGGCTCGTTGCCGTCACCGCATTCGGCATCGTGATGTTCGCGTGGCAGCGTCGACGCGAGTCATGGACGAGCGCTCGCGAGCTCGCGCTCGTTGGGCTCGTGATCCTCGCGTTCGTCGGCGCGATGCGGGTGAGCGGAGTCGCGGCGGAGGCGTACAACCAGGAACGCGCGCAGATTCACGCCGCGGCTGTGCTCTCGATCGGGTTCGCGACTGTCATGGCATGGAGCCTGAACCGTTGGCGACGCCTGAGCCTGCTCGTCGTCGCGGCTGGGCTGAGCGTGGTGTTCCTTTCTTCGTCCGGGTTGGCGGCGATGCTCGGCGGCGGCGACACACCGGCGAACCTGGTTCACCGGGGCGACGCCTACGAACGCTTCGCGGTCACCGATGCCGAGATTGCAACGACTGAGTGGCTCGCCGCGAACCGGGATCCGAACTCGATCATCTACACCGATCGCTACGGGAAGTTGCGGCTGTGGGCGGCGTCCGCGATCAGCGACAACACGGTTCTCGACGCCCTCACGCCCGCGACGCTCGATCGAGGAGCGTATGTCTATGCATCTGAGGCGAATGTGCTCGACGGTCGGGCGCGCGGCGCGATCGGTCAGGACTACGCGGTCTACTCCTTCCCGCGCGCCTTCCTGGACGCGGTGAAAGCAACCATCTATTCCACCCGCGCGACGCGAATCTACCGGTGAGGAGCTCGATGAAAGTTTCGATCGTCGTCATCAGCAAAGATGAACCAGCGCTGGCCGACACGCTGGATTCGCTCGTCCCTCTCCTTGATGAAGCGCTCGACGAGGTCGTGGTCGTCGACGCATCGGGCGGACAACTCGACTTCATACGCGACCAGCACGAGTGGGTCGCATGGGTCCCGTTCACGCCCCGCCCGGGTGCGGGAGTGACGATCCCCGAGCAACGCAATCTCGGGGTAGCCGAAGCAAGCGGCGACGTGATCGTGTTCACCGATTGCGGCTGTGTTCCCGAACCAGACTGGTTGCCGCGGCTCCTTGCCCCGATCCTCGATGGTCGTGAGTCGGTCACCTGCGGCCGAACGGGATCTCTGGGCCGCAGCATCTACGACGGCGCTCTCGACGGCGCCGCGATGATCGAGCAGGGAATCGCTCCACCCGACCACGTCGAGGAGTGCCCGACCATAAACATGGCGTTTAGACGCGAGGCGTTCGACCAGGTTGGGGGATTCGACGAATCGTTCCAATACGGATCCGACATCGACTTCAGCTGGCGGCTCACCCGAGCGGGGTTGCGAATCCGATACCTGCCCGATGCTGTCGTCGTGCACGACTGGGGCGATCGTCGCCGCCAGACCCGCCGCGCGCTTGCCTACGGCAAGGCGCGGGCGCACCTGTACCGTAAGCATCCCGATCGTCTGATGGGGATGCTTCGCGACGACCCGATCGTCGCCGCGTACCCCTTGTTCCTTCTCGGGTTGCCCCTATCTCTCAAGTGGCGGGCGTACCCGCTGCTGCTCGCAATCCCGCTGTGGCGCAACCGGGGAAGCCAGCCTGTGCGAGTCGTTGTTGATCATCTGTGGTTCGGCGTAGGTGTGCTCAGCGAGCTGGGAACCGTGGCCCGGCGAGCTGTCGCGTGAAGGTGTTGGTTCTGCCGCGTGACGAGAACCCGTATCAGGGCTCGCTGTACGGGGCGATGGAAGAGCGTGACGTTGAGGTGCGTTATCTCGACGGCCCGACGTCGTCGCAGACGGGAAACCTGCTCGCGCTCCCGTTCCTGCTCATGTGGCACCGGGCATGCGGGGTCCGTCTCCTCCACGTGCATTGGGTGCATCCGTTCCTGGTGAGCTGGGCGCGCGGGCCGCGCGCCCGCGGCGTCGTGCAGCACGGCTTCGAGCTCATCATCGCGTTTGCCGACGCGCTCGGCTATCGAATCGTGTGGACCGCGCACAATCTTTTGCCTCACGAACCGGTGTTCCGTGACGACGCAGCCGCGCGTCGGGTGCTGATAGCTCGTAGTGATGCGGTGATCGCGCACTCTCGCCACACCGCGTGCGAGCTCGAGGGATGGGGTGCGTCACGGGTCATCGTCGTGCCCCAGGGCGTCGATGGACCAGTAGTGGCAGCCCGACCCGTCCGTTGCGAAGCTCGCCGGGATCTCGGTATCGATCCAGAGCGACCTGTTGTCGTCTTCTTCGGAAACGTGCTCGCATACAAGGGTGTCGATCTCCTTCTCGATGCAGCGGCGGCGCTCCCATCGAACGTGGAACTCGATGTGCTCGTCGTCGGGCGTTGCCGTGACCGGGGCCTCCGTGCGGATCTCGCCGCCCGCGCGATCCTGGCGGGGGAGCGTGTGCAGACCCACTTCGCCTTCGTCTCCGAGCTGGAGCTCGCGCGGTACCTTGCGGCGGCAGATCTCGCGGTGTTCCCGTTCCGGGCAGTCACCAACAGCAGCTCGGTGGCAACGGCCCTCGGAGCCGGCGTGCCGGTCATCGTTCCACTACTTCCAGAGCTCGACGATCTCCCCGACGACGCCACGGTGCGTTACCAGCCCGGGTCGGAGGGTCTGATCGAAGCGCTCGGCGCAGCCTCGCGGCTCGATCCGCAGGCTCGTGCCGGGCTCCGGATCGGTGCCGAGCGCTACGCCGAGGAACACACTTGGGCGGCCGCGGCCGCAGCGACCCGAAGTCTCTACGCGGAGATTCTGGATCCGTCGACGGCGGCAAAACCCAACGCCAGATGCTCAGCGGGCGAATCGGCAACGTCACCGGTGCTGCGATGAATGCGCTCGTGGTTACGCCTTACCCGCCGAAGCCCGACGGGATCGGTGAGCACGCGCGCGGTCTGGTCGAGGCACTTCGACGCATCGACGGCCTCGAAGTCGACGTGCTGACGTCGCGTCGACCGGCAGGCGACGTGCCGATGCCGCGGGTGCACCGAATGCTCTCGGCCAACCCACGATGTGGGCGGGCAACGGTCGCCATGATTCGAGCGCTCCAACCCGACGTCGTGCATTACCAGTTCGCGATCCCCGCGTTCGGCATTGCCGGCTTGTCGGCTGTAACGGCCGGAGCTCGGGCCCGCCGGTGCCGTCCGGGTTCTCGCATCGTCGTTACCCTCCACGAGGTTCGCCGCGAGCTTGATCTGCTCGGACCGGTTGGTCGTCGTATCTACCGCACGCTCATCACCGTGGCCGACGCGGTGATCGTGCACACGTCGGAGGCGCGAGATCTCGTGGTGAACGAATGTGGTGCCGATCCGAAGCGGGTCTGGGCCATGCCGTTGGGCGGCCCGCCGCCACCGGTCGGCAGCCTCGCCCCCGACATGCTGGCCACGGTGCGGGATCGGTACCGCCTCTCCGGTCATGAGCCCGGCGGGCGGCCGCTCGTTCTGTGCTTCGGCTATCTACACCCGGACAAGGGACTCGAACACCTGGTCGAAGCCGTCGCGCGACTTCGGGAGCGTGGCGAGATAGCGGCCGAGGACATCGATGTGGTGATTGCCGGGACCGTACGGCCCCGGACCGGTGGGTTTCGCTACTTCGGGCGGCGAGACCGCGAGTATGAGCTCACCCTGCGGCGGGCCGTCGAGCGCGGCGGGCTTTCTGATCAGGTGCGCTTCGTTGGCTTCGTGGCGGCCGCCGACGTTCCCGCGCTCTTCGCATCTGCACGGGTCGTCGTGGTGCCGTACACGAAGGTCACCCAGAGCAGCGTGCTCGAGACGGCGACTGTCGCCGGCGTGCCGGTGGTGGCAAGTGACCTGCCGGGACTCCGCGAGTCGCTTGGCGACGGTGGCCTGCTGGTACCGCCCGGTGATGCCGACGCGCTGGCCGCTGCGCTCGCGCGTGTCCTGACCGACGAGTCGCTGATCGCGAGCCTGCGCCACCGCCAGCAGCAACGGGGTGCGGAGATGACATTCGACGTCGTGGCTGGCGAGCTCGTCGGGATATACGACGCTGTCCGGTCGGCTCCGAGTCGAGCGGATGAGCGGAGGTCGGTCAGTGCCGGCTGACACGATCCGACGCGCGCCGCGTCAGAACGGTGGCCCGGAGCCGCGCGCACCCGCATTTCGTCGGATGGTATCGAGCGCGGTCCATGACAGCTTGTACAGGAACTCTTCCTTTCTGATCCTCAACAGCGCGATCACCGCGGCTCTTGGGTTCGTCTTCTGGGTGTTGGCGTCGCGGCTCTTCCCGGCATCGGCAGTAGGAACCACGTCGACGGTCGTGAGCGCGCTCACGTTCGCGGTCATGGCCGGAACCGTTGGCCTGCCCAACACGCTCATCCGCTTTCTGGCGGGTGAGCGCGACAAGGTCCGGCTCCTGGCGACCAGCGGCGCAACCGCCGCCGTTGCCGGGGCCGTGGTTGCAGTGGTGTGGTGCGCGGTGCCGAGTCACTTCGGTGTGCCATTGGCGCGGGTGGCGCCGGGGTGGTCGATGGTCCCAGTGTTCGTAGTGATAACGGCGCTGGGATCAGTGGGTGTGGTCGCCCAGTCGGCGATCATCGCCCTGCGTAAGAGCAAGTGGGTCGTGGTCGAGAACACCGCCGGAAGCCTCGTAAAGCTCCTCTTGCTGCCGCTCGGGATCGGGTTCGGCGCCGCAGGGCTGTTCGGGCTCTACTTTGCCGCGCTGGCGACCGCGACCATCGGGAGCATCGTGATCCTGCGCTACGAGGTCGGGAGCTCTGTGTCGCGTTGGGTGCGAGGTGTCGACCTCCGATGCCTGGCCCACTGTCGGTCTTTCGCTGCGGGAAACCACGTGGCTGCACTCGTCGCGTTGCTCCCAACAACGGTGCTGCCGATCATCGTGCTGAACCGACTCGGAGCGCGACAGGCCGCGTTCTTCGCGATGCCGTTGATGATCGTCGCTCTGCTGAACGTGATCCCGTCGATGGCATCGCAGTCGTTGTTCGCTGAGGCGTCGGCCGACGAAGCATCGTTACGGGCTCAAACCCGCCGGACACTCCTCGGCGTCTACGCCATCCTTGTGCCCGGCGTGATCGCGCTGTGCGTGCTCGCACAGCCGGTGCTCTCGATCTTCGGACCCGACTACGCCCGTAACGGGACCCGCTGTCTCCAGCTCCTAGCGCTCTCGGGCATGTTCGCCGGATTCAACTACGTCGCCGATGTCGTGCTCAACGCGCGCAAGCAAGTGAAGAGCTATGTGTTCCTGAACACGGCGGGAACGGTCTGCGCGATCGGCTTCCCCGTCGTCTTCATGGGCAGCGGCCTGACCGGGGTTGGCTTCGGTTGGTTCGTCGGCCAGATCGGCTACAGCCTCCTCGCCCTCGCGACCCTCGCGTACGTGCGCGCCCGGCCGACGGTCACCCCCGAAAGTCTTGTCACCTCCGAATGCCCCGTCACCTTCCGAGAGAGGTCAGCACCATGATCACGACGAAGCTCCAGGATCCGACCCGTCGCCCGTTGGCGACCCTGCTGCGCAACCCGGTGCTGTACCAACGCTGGCTCGAGCGGCGGTTCCCGAACACGGCCGCGCGCCCGACGCTCCCTTCGAGCTTTCCCGAAGAGAACGGCGTGCTCATAAGTCAGGCCGAGGTCGAACGCTGGGCCGCGGTCGTCCAGCGGTGTGGCTTGCCGGAGTACATCGTCCCGGCCAAGAACTGGGACTCTCTCGCCGCGCTCGGCGCGGTGTTGCGTCGTACCGGTACGGCGGGGACGGTTCTCGACTCCGGCGGGATCATGGAATCGGTCATCTCGTCGTGGCTGTGGCTCTACGGCTTCCGTGATCTGTGGTGCATAAACCCGGTGTTCTCGTCGCCGTTTCGCCACGGCGGGATCCACTATGAGCCTGGCGACGCGACAGGGACACGCTTCGAACATTCGACGTTCGACGTTGTCACATGCCTGAGTGTCGTTGAGCACGGGGTCGATCTCGACTGCTATTTCAGGGAGGCGGCGCGCATCCTGAAGCCCGGAGGCGCGCTTGTGACTTCGACTGACTACTTCCCCGACCCGATCGATACTGATGGGAAGGTCGCGTACGGTGTCCCGGTCAAGATCTTCAGCCGCGAAGAGATCGGCAACGCGCTGGAACTCGCAGCCGGTCACGGGTTGCGCCCGAGCGCGCCGGTCCCTCTCGACGCGCTCGAGAAGCCGGTGCACTGGAATCTGACCGGCCTGGATTACACGTTCCTCGTCTTCACTCTGGTGAAGGACGAGCTCCGCTCGTGATCCGTCGGTCAACCGACCAGGTCGCCGCGGCTCCCGAAGTGGCGGCGGTACGCAGCCAAGGAGCGGGGGGCATCGGTGAGCAACATGTTCACGTCTGTTTTCGACTCGAAGTACGAGTGGTAGGCGGTCACGTTGTTGGCTACGACTCCGGCCATGGCGTCTACGAAGTATGCGTTGTCGCCGGCTCCGCCCTTGCTGCCGACCGCGGAGATGCCCCATTCGGGGATGCTGAGCGGCTTGCCGTGCAGCTTCCCGTACTGGATCAAGGCGCCGAGTCCGCCGGCCTGGTCGTACTGTGCGCGCCACCGTCGGATCGGGTTCGTCGGGGCAGGGCCGGGGCCGGCCCAGAAGTCATAGACGTCGGCGCCGACGATGTCGACGACGTCGTCACCGGGGTAGTACTCGTCGAACGGTATCGCCCGGTAGGGAGCGTTGATCGTCCAGTCGAAGCGGAAGTGCGCGCCGGGCACGGAGCGCATCACTCGCACGGTTCGTGCCCAGAATGCCTTCCAGCTCCCGTACCGGGCCGGGTCGTTGCCGAGCCCGTCGAGAGTCCAGGTCCCGTTGGCCTCGTGCGAGAGGCGGATGATCGAGTCACCGATGCCGGCGGCTACGAGATTCGTGGCGAGCGCCCGGTCGTGGTCGTCGAATTGCCCGGAGGCCCCCCGCGCCCGCCAGTCGGAGGTGAGGCCCGACGGGATGAGCGCCTGGGTGATGATCAGGCGACGACCGGGTGCCGCGTTCTTCCAGTTCGCCCAGTTGAAGTTCGGATCACCGTGAATCACGAACCAGGGCCGCTCCCAGTTCGCCCAGTCGGGCGACGCGTTGTTGTACACGAGGGCGCAGTCGAAGTCGCGTCCGGCGGCTGTGCCGAACTCGGTGAGCTGGCGGATGCGATGGTAGGAGTACGCGCATACGTGCTTGTCGGTCTCGCCGGCGGTGAGGCGGGGTGCGTCCGTCGCGATTCCGGGTGCCGTCGGGGGCGGGTCGATGCCCGCGAGGCTCGTCCCTGCGCAGGCCCCGAGCGTCAGCGCCACGACTCCGCCAATCAGCGCTCGTCGTGTCCTGCTGCGGGCCACGTCGGTCACAGTTGGAAATCCTTTCCAGTCGACATCGCATCCTGCGGACCCCAGTGCGATCGGCACGAGAAGAGGGTCACTGAAGAGCACTTCGGCCATTGGAGGGATGAATGAGGGATGACCTCAGGGGTGCTGTTCGAGTCCGCACGGCCTGCAAAGGCCGTATGGCCGGCGCCGTTCTCGTCGGTGTTCTCGCCGCGGGTTGCGCGTTTGCCGAGACGTCGGGCTCGCCGGGGCCCAGACCTGGCAGCGATCGGCCCACCCGGTCGATCCGGGTCCCGCAGCTCTGCGCTTACACGGCGAACCGGGTCGATCAACTGGCCGCGTTCGGGGCCGCGATCGGCACTCCCGTCGACTGCGCGCTCGTGTTCAACAATGCCGCGCCAGGCTGGTCTGATCTCCAACAGCCGTGGTTCACGGTGCACGGAGACCCGGCCTTCAACTGGGCCGACTGGAAGAGCGCGGCGCCCGGCCGTCGCCTGGTCATCACCCAGTCACTCGTCCCCTCGAACGCGCCGCCGGATTGGCGCCGCCGGGGCGCGCGTGGCGCCTACGACTGGCGGGCCAAGCGGCTGGCGCGCAACCTGATCGCAGATGGTCTCGGCGATTCCGTCATACGACTCGCCCACGAGTCCAACGGCACGTGGACCAAAGACGGTCTCGGCGACGATCCGGCGGCGTACACGGATTGGAGCACCTACTGGGGACGGTTCGCCCGGGCGATGAAGTCGGTGCGCGATTCGCACTTCGTCTTCGACTGGACGGTGAACGCGGGCACGCGACCGATCCCCCTCGACGCGTACTACCCAGGTGACGACGTCGTCGACATCGTCGGTGTCGACGTCTACGACTTCTGGGACGAGCCCCTGCTCGGACCCGCTCCGGCCGATCCCGTCACCCGGTGGGGAGTTCGCTACGACGAGCCCGCCGGTACTGGGTCTGTCGTGGCGTTCGCGGCCGCACACGACAAGCCGCTCAGCATCCCGGAGTGGGGTCTCTCCGCCGTCGGCCACAAAGGCGGCGCCGGCGACAACCCGACGTTCATCGCGGGCATCGCGGGCATCGTCTCCGGCCATGACGTCGCGTACCAGTCGTACTTCGAGGCGACGACTGACGTCGGCATGCTGCTCACCGACGCGCCCCGATCGCTAGCTGCGTATCGCTTGCAGTTCTCGTACCGCAACGGAGGAGCACCCTGATGACGACCAGAACCGAGATCGCGCTCACGGTCGCGAACCGACTCGATCGGTCTGTCTCCCGGGCGCTGCCCGCGGCGCTGGTCCGCCATCCGCGCCGCTGTCCGGCATGCGGGTACTCGGGCCGGTTCTCGACGGCGTGGGCACTCACCGGCCGGAGGGCGGAGGCGTACTGCCCGGCCTGTCATGCCGCGGAACGGCACCGGCTGCAGGCGCTGGTCGTGGATGTACTCTCGTCACGTCTTGACTTGACGACGATGTCGATGCTGCACATCGCACCCGAGCCGATCCTGGCGAAGCGGTTTTGGAACGAGTTCGCGTCGTACACGACCGCGGATCTCGTGCGCGATGACGTAGATCTGAACTTCGACATCACCAATGCACCGCTCGAGGACGGCTCGTATGACGTGGTCTACGCGTCGCACGTCCTCGAGCACATCCCCGACGACCGGGCCGCGATCGCCGAGATTCACCGGATCCTCGCGCCTGGGGGCTTCGCCGTGCTTCCCGTCCCGATCGTGTGCGAACGGACCATTGAGTACCCGGAACCGGTCGAGTCGGAGGCCGGTCATGTCCGGGCGCCGGGTCCCGACTACTTCGAGCGGTTCGCCGCCTTCGACGCGGTCGAGGTGTTCCACTCAAGTGACTTCAGCGAAGAGCCTCAGGTGTACATCGTCGAGGACCGCAGCCGATATCCGAACCGCCACGCACCGTTTCGCACGCCGACCCCGGGGCGCCGCCACGAGGACATGGTGCCTGTTTGCACCAAGGGATGACACCAGGGCTATCCCGCGTCTGGCTCGGCGGAATGGCTGGAAAGGGGTTGTCGGGGGGTGTGGCTGGCGCGCTGCCACGGCGCGACGCCAAGGCGCTGGGCGTTTCGAGCGTTGCGGGCCATCGCGGCAAGACGTCGGGGAGCGCGTGCGAGGTGGCGGACACGATCGAGGCCGTCGACGGAGTGCGTCTGTGAGGCCCATTCGGTCGAGAGATCCCACTCGGCGGCGCGGCGGAACGCTGACCAGTAGCCCGCATCAATGAGGAGCTCCCATCGCGGGTCGCGGCGGAGGAAACGGTGGAGTGACGCCGGACCGGGAAGTTGGATGTCGTCGACGATCACGATGCCGTCGGCGCGCACGCGGGGTGCGGCTAGGTACCAGTCGAGTTGGGGGAATGGGTGCGCGTGGCACCCGTCGATGAAGAGGATGTCGATCGGGTCGGGGGGTATTGCTGCCAGCACCTCGGGCGAGGAACCGGCGAGCAGAGTCAACGTGGCGGTGTCGACGCCGTGGTCGGTGCACCAGCGCGCGACCACCTCACCTTCGGTCGGGCCGAGAAATACCGACGTGTGCGCGGCCGCGACAGCGGTGAACACGATCGTCGACGCGCCGCACCCGGTTTCGAGCGTGACCTTGCCGCCGGCGTGAGCGTGGATGAACTCGAGGCAATCGAGGGTCGCTGACCAGACACCGGCCGGAGCCGACGGGTGAGCCTTCGGCGGATCACGTCGGATATCGGCGAAGAGCGGATCACCGGAATGCGCGCGCGACGAGATCTCGACAGTGGCCACCCTCGGATATCGGCATCTCGGCACCCGGATCTTTAACGGCCCCTGGTCACCGGGATGTGCCGATCAGGCGACCGCGATCCGGATGGTGAGGCCTAGGGTTCCGACATGAAGATCGACACCGGACTCCCCATGGATCTAACCAAGGTTGCCGATCGGGCACGAACCCTCGATGAAGAAGGATGGGACGGGGCGCTGACCGCAGAGACGGCGCACGATCCGTTCCTCCCGGTTCTCCTGGCCGCGCAGGCGACGGAGCGGATCGAGCTGGGTACGGGCATCGCGGTCGCGTTTGCGCGCAACCCGATGACGCTGGCGAACATCGGCTACGACCTCCAGCAGTTCTCCGAGGGTCGGTTCATCCTGGGCCTCGGGAGCCAGATCCGGGCCCACATCGAACGCCGGTTCTCGATGCCGTGGTCGAGTCCCGCGGCCCGGATGCGCGAGTTCATCCTGGCGATGCGCGCGATCTGGGCTAGTTGGAACGATGGCGAGAAGCTCGACTTCCGCGGCGAGTTCTACCAACACACACTGATGACACCTTTCTTCAACCCGGGGCCGAACCCCTTTGGCAGTCCGAAGGTCTTCCTCGCGGCGGTAGGCGAGAAGATGACACAGGTCGCGGGCGAGGTGGGTGACGGCATCATCCTGCACGGCTTCACCACGGAGCGCTACGTCCGAGAGGTCACGGTGCCCGCACTCGAATGCGGGTGGGCGAGAGGTGGGCGGGCGCGCGCCGACTTCGAGATCTCCTGCCCGACGTTCGTCGTCACCGGCACCACCGAAGAGGAGTTCGTAAAGGCGCGGGCCGCGACGAAGCAGCAGATCGCTTTCTACGGTTCCACGCCCGCCTACAGGGGTGTGCTCGAGCTGCACGGTTGGGCCGATCTCCAGACCGAGTTGAACGCGCTCTCGAAGCAGGGCGAGTGGGTGACCATGGGCGATTTGATCGACGACGAGATCCTCGGCACCTTCGCTGTGGTCGGCGAGCCCGAGGAGCTCGCGGCCAAGCTGCTGGGCCGTTTCGGCGACGTGCTCGACCGCATCAGCTTCTACGCGCCGTACCAGTCCGATCCCGACCGTTGGTCAGCCGTCTTCGAGGCGCTCCGCTCCAGCTGACTCCACCGGTCCGGTCTGGGGTCAGCTCGCGGTTGCGAACGCGAGCATCGACGAGACGCAGGCGTCGGGATCTTCCATCGGGCCGAAGTGGCCGAGGTCGTCGAACACCTCGAGCCGGCCCTTCGGCAGTCGGGTCACGATCTTCTCGGCGAGCTTCGGATTGATCGCGTCGGTGTGTGCGCCGCACGCGACGAGCACGGGGCACCCGATCTCGAACAGGCGCGGGTAGAGGCCGTGTGCGGCACCCATCATGAACATCTCGGCTTCGTCGGCCGGCGCGCATTTCAACGCCCACGCACCGTCGGCCCGCGCGGCCATGCCGCCGTCGACATAGGCACGCAGCGCCTCGGGAGTGAGCGCGTCCAGCGGTGGCTTCGCTGCGTACGCCGTGAATGCCTCATCGGGTGACCCCCACGAGCTGCGCCGCTTGCGGGCCGACCGCGACATCGGGTTGTCGGGCTGGGGTTCCAGTGGTTCGTCGGTCGGGAACACGATCGGCTCGTAGGCCCATACCCGGGCGAACGTTCCCGGCGCCGTCAGCTCTGCGAACAGGAGCGATGCAGCACCTTTGGAGTGGCCGATGGGCAGCATCGTGGCTTCGCCGCAGAGGTTGAGGTGGTCGACGACCGCGAGCACGTCATCGGCGAAGCCCGACCACGCGTAGCCGGTAGCCGAAGGATCGCTGTCGCCGTGGCCACGGAAGTCGAATGACCAGACCCGTCGTCCGGACGCGACGAGCCGTTGCGCCGTCGGCGCCCACGCCAGACCGTGGAATCCGGTCGGGTGCGCGAGCAGCGCGGGCGGTCCGTCGCCGCCCCAGTCGTAAACGGCAAGACCAAGCCCAGAGGGCGCAGTGAAGCGGGTGGCTGCCGGCCGGTTCACGAAGACGCGGGTTGTTGCTTGGCCGCGCGCTCGGCCGCGTGATCCTCGATCGCCTTGCCGATCGCGTGCGCGGCCTGGTTCACAAAGTCGCTGCCGGAGCCTGTGACCCAGTCGCACGATTGCGCGGGCGGGTCGATCTGACCCTGGTATCGGGGCATCACGTATTGAGCGAACAGCTCGTAGGACCGCTTCTGCGCCGCGGGCGTTGCCCAGTCGTTCGCCATGAACAAGAAGGCGCCGAAGCCACCGTCGCTGGCCTCGACCAACTCGTCAAGCTTCGCGATCGCGTCGTCGGGGGTGCCGATGACGGCGAAGCCCGATCTCTTGTTGTTCTCGATGATCTCGGCGGGCGTGTCGCCCTGCACCGGGCCCGCGGGAAGGATGTGGGTGAAGTAGCGGGAGAACTCCGCGATCCCGTACTCGACGTCTTTCTCCGCTTGTTCTCTTGTTTCGGCGAGGTGCATCGGGCCGACGAGACGCCACTTGGACCGGTCGGCGACGTGGCCGTGCTCGAGCGCGATCTCTTCCCACATGTTCCAGTGGTGACCGAGCAGATCCATTCCTTGGCTCACCGTCGCAGCTATGGAGAGCATCCCGACGCCGTGCTTGCCTGCGGCGCGTGCGCCCGTCGGTGAGAACGATGCCGCTACCGCGATGTCGAAACAGGGGTCGGAGTAGGGGGCGAGCTGCAGGCGAGCGTCGCGCAGCACGAAGCCCTCTGTCTCCATCGTCACGGTCTCGCCGCGCAGCAACGCCATCATCGCGTCGAGGGTTTCCTCCATGCGCGGGCGCTGACGGTCGGCGGGGATGCCGAGCATGTGGGCGTCGGAGGTGAGCTGGCCCGGACCGACCCCGAGCATGGCGCGACCGCGGGTCAGGTGGTCGAGGAGCACCATCCGATCGGCGAGCATCAACGGGTGGTGGTAGGGGAGCGAGCTCACCCCGGTGCCGAGCTTGATGTGTTTCGTCCGCTCCGCGGCGACGGCGATGAAAACCTCGGGCGAGGCGATGATCTCGTAGCCGGCCGAGTGGTGCTCACCGACCCAGGCTTCGTCGAAGCCGAGCGCATCGAGATGCTGGATCAGCTCAAGATCGCGTTCGAGGGCCAGGGTGGGGTTCTGACCTACGGGGTGGAACGGGGCCATGAAGATGCCGAATCTCATGGGCGACACCCTAGAGCGGGTCTTGACCAACGGGTCAAGGCGGTGCGAGCGTGCCGAAATGAGCATCGACGAGTGGCGGGCGCGAGGACGGAAGGTCTCGACGGCGAACGGCGAAGTGTTCGTCGTCGAAGAGTCGGGGCCAGGCACTGGTGATCCGGTGTTGGTGTTGCACGGGTTCCCGACGTGTTCCCACGACTGGGCCGCGGTACTGCCGGTGCTCGCGTCGCGCGGGCCCGTCGTTCTATTTGATTTCCCGGGCTACGGGCTGTCGGCCAAGAGAGATCGGGCGTATTCGCTATATGACCAGGCCGACACCGTCGAGGAGCTTTGCGGCCATCTCGGTCTTACGTCGGTCGTTCTCGTCACCCACGACATGGGCGACTCCGTCGGTGGCGAGTTGCTCGCGCGTTCGCTCGACGGCACGTTGTCGTTCGCCGTTTCACGCCGGGTGCTCACCAACGGATCGATCTACCTGGATCTCGCTCACCTCACCGATGGCCAGAAGCTCCTCGAGTCTCTTCCCGATGCCGCGTTGGCCGAGGGGGCGGGGCCCGATCTGAATGGTCTCGCGGCCGCGCTGCGCGCCACGCTCGCGCCGGACGCCACCGTTGCCGAGTCGTGGCTCACCACCGCCGCTGGGCTGATTGCCCACGACGGCGGGAACCGGCTTCTCCCTCGATTGATCCGCTACCTGAGCGAGAGACGTATCCACGAGGCGCGTTGGACCGGCGCGATCGAGAGGCACCCGGCTCCGCTCACGATCATCTGGGGCGACGTCGATCCGATTGCGGTGTGGCCGATGGCCGAACGGCTCGAGGTCGCCCGACCCGACGCGAAGCTGGTCCGACTGGTGGGAGTCGGTCATTACCCGATGCTCGAAGATCCTGTCGGGTTCGGGGAGGCGCTCGCCGCGGCCCTGGCCTGAGAACGCGCGCTCAGCCGGGCGAGCCCGGGAGCTCGAACCCGACCACGGCGCCCCCGCCGTCGCGGTTCGCCGCCCAGACGGTGCCGTCGTGGCGCTCGACGATCTGCTTCACGATGGCGAGGCCGAGGCCGGAGCCGTGCTCCGTCCGGGCAGCCACTGATCGGTAGAACCGGTCGAACACGTGAGGGAGATCACCGATTGGTATACCCGGACCGCGATCGCGCACTTCGACCCTGTGCCCGTCGAGCACCACCTCTACAGGCCCCGCGCTGTACTTGATCGCATTGTCGACGAGGTTGCCGAGTGCCCGCTCGGCCATGTGGGGCCGAACGAGGACCGTCTCGCTTGCGAGGTCGACGACGTCGACGACTCGCCCTGTTCGGCGGTTGGCCCGCTCCGCCGCTTCCCGGGCCAGATCGACGAGCCGGATGGGTTCCGGGGTTTCTTGGTCGCTCGAGCGGTCGGTGGCCAGCTCGACCAGCTCGGAGACGAGGTTGGTGAGCTCGTCGACCTCCAGGCGTATCCCCTGTGCAGCGGACCGCCGCTGGTCTGCGTCGAGCAGCTCTCCACGATCGAGGAGCTCCGCGTTGGTTCGCAGGCTTGTGAGCGGTGTGCGGAGCTCGTGACTCGCGTCGGTGATGAGCTGTTGCTGTTGTACGCGTGACGCCGCCAGCGCGTCGACCATCGTCGAGAAGCTTCCCGCGAGGCTTCCGATCTCACCGCCACCTTGGCGCGGGACCGGTGCGCTGAGGTCCTGGGTGCGGGCGATGCGCTCGGCTGCATCGCGCAGGCGTTCGATCGGGCGAACGAGCCGGCGTGCAAACAGCCAGCCGAGCACAGCCGCGGCGATGATCGCAACGAGGCTCAAGAGCGCAAGACGCAGGCGAAGGGCCGAGAGCACGTCGTGGTTCTCGTCGAGTGAGCGCGCCGTCTGCAGCACGCCGCCGTTCCGCCACGGAATGGTCAGCATCCGGTAGCGCTCACCGTCGATGGTGACGGTACGGAGCCGGGCATCGTCGGTCCGCCCGGTCGCTCGATCTCTGGCATCGACGGGGAGTGTCACTGCTCCGGAGATGCACGCCGTGATGATGCCGTCGCTGGTCACGACCTGGGCTGTCGATGCAGGTTGGAGGGCTCCGGCGCGCGGACATCCACCGGCGATGACATCATCGGGATCGGGGAGCGCGCCACCGGTACCGCTGCTGTCGCCGGCATCGGAACGAGTCACGGTCGCGGCGCGACCGCGCAGTGACTGATCGACGTTCTGCTCAAGCTGCCGGGCCGTTGTGAGGAACGCACCGCCCGCCCCGAGCGCGCTCACGAGCGCGGCGATGATCCCGAGGGTGATCGCGATGCGCCAGCGCAGGCTCATGACGCTCTCATCACATGCTCACGGCGTGCGTACTGCATAGCCGACGCCACGAACCGTGTGAAGCAGGCGCGGTTCGCCCTGGGCTTCGGTCTTGCGCCGCAGGTACCCGATGTAGACGTCGAGCGATCGCGAGTTTGTCTCGAAGTCGAAGCCCCAGATCCGGTCGTAGATAGTGTCTCGCTCCAACACGATGCCAACGTTGAGCATCAAGAGTTCGAGCAGGTCGAACTCCGTCTTGGTGAGCTCGAGCGAGCGGTCTCCCCGCGTCGCGGTCCGGCGCAATGGGTCGAGGGTCAGATCGGCGACCTCGAGAACCTCGCTGGTGCCCGTAACGCTTGTTCGGCGCAACAACGCGCGCAGGCGGGCGAGTAGCTCGTCGAGCGCGAACGGCTTCACGAGGTAGTCATCGGCTCCCGCGTCGAGACCGCCAACGCGATCAGATACCTCATGGCGCGCCGTGAGCATGAGCACCGGAACGTCGGAACCGCCGGCGCGAATCTGGCGACACACGGCGAGGCCATCGAGCTTGGGCATCATCACGTCGAGCACGACCACGTCGGGCGCGCGACGCGCGAATGTCGCTACGGCCATCTCTCCGTCGACAACAGACTCGACTTCGTAGCCCTCGATCTGGAGCGCGAGAACGAGCGAGTCCCGCACACTGCGGTCGTCTTCGGCGACAAGGACCGCAGGTTTGGGCACATGACTCATTGACTCCACCCTACGGGCGAAACTCGAGGATCAGCCACGAACGGGCCCTGAAGCCGAGGTTTCTCACCTGGTTCTCGCGTTGCTCCGCGATACGTCTTACGTCTATCTCGGACGATGTGCAGGTCCTTCCACGACACCCCCCACCACCACCCGAACCCACGGCACTGTTTCGAGAGGAACGTCAGAATGTCGGAATCGACCGGGTCTGCAAAGCGTCGTCATCCGGCTCGGCGTGCCCGTCGAATGGCGGGAGCGCTCAGCGCCCTGGGTGTCCTAAGTCTCAGCGGCTACATGGCCACGAGCTCGGTGACGACCGCCGTCGCGCCCCCGACCAACGCGACCGACACGAGGCAGAATCCGGCGTCGGCCACGACAGACGACCCCGAACGCTGGTCGGCTACCCCGTCGTCCC
>JANYLB010000029.1 GCA_025363815.1 Actinomycetes bacterium | reverse complement strand
CTCGGCCAGCTCCGCCAGCGCTTCATCGGTGGCCAGGTCGCCATCGTCAACGGTGTGGGATACACCCCGCCGGACCTCAGCCATTTCTCGGCGATGGGTTACTGGATGAACGGATGGAGCGCGGCGCCGCCGAACAGCTACGCCAACGGCTGGGTCGGCCGATACCTCGACACGTTGCCCGGCGCCGCGAGTGAGGAGCTGCTCGGGGTATGTATCGGCGAGACCGTTCCGCTGCACATGGTCGGATCTGTCGCAAAGGCCGCTGGTCTGCCGACGTATCTCAAAGGCGCGTTCGGCATGGACCGTACGGACGCCAACGACGTGGCCATGTTCGACACAGTCTCCGGATACTCGACTGCGCCGACCGGCCTCGACCAGTGGGGCGACGGCTACGCGCGCACGATGAAGGGGGTTCTCGATCTCGCGACGCAGGTGCAGCCCGCCTACGCGCAGCCGAACGACGACCCCGCCGATTTCGTTAGCGAGCTCACCCTCGTCGCCCGACTGATCAATACCGGACTCGGAACTCGGGTGTTCCACACGAGTCTCAGCGGCTTCGACACCCACGCCGATCAGCGAGGACGTCACGCCGAACTGCTCTCCGAGTTCGACCGCGCCATCGCGACGTTCTACGCAACTCTCGCGCCGGAGTACGCCAACAACGTCACCATCCTCACCTTCTCCGAGTTCGGCCGCCGACCCGAAGAGAACCAGGCCGGCACTGACCACGGCACCGCAAGCGTCAACTTTCTCATCGGCAACAACGTCAAAGGGGGCATGCACGGCACCCCGCCGGGCCTGGCTCCGGCTGCGCTCGACGCGAACCGCAACCTCGCGCCGACGGTCGACTTCCGCTCGGTGTACGCCGACGTTCTGCGCGATTGGATGAAGGTCGACCCGTACCCGATCCTCGGTGGTCAGTACCCGTCGATGGGCCTGATCGCGCGAGCCCCGAACACCGACCCGGCCGGGTCCATCCCACCTCCCGGCGCACGGAAAAGACGCATCCGCAGGACGCGCGTCAAGAGCGGATAGCCCCAGCCCGCGTCGATCAGGGCTGAGCCGCAAGCACCCATTCCTGCGATCTAACCGGCCAGCCAACCGGCCTGAGTAGCGAGATGGTCACGCGCCGCGTCGAACTCGACAGCAACCGGTTCTGGTCCCGCGCCGCCCGGTGTCGTGCGTCGCTTCACCGCCGCGCCGGGCTCGAGGAACCGCAGCGCGTCCGGCCCTAGCGCGGGTTCGGCCGCCACAAGATCGGCGAGTCGCGCCTCACCATCGAGGGAGCGGCGCACCAGCGCGCCCACGAGTGCGTGCGCGTCGCGGAACGCCATACCTGCCTCTACCAGAAACTCGGCGAGATCGGTGGCGGAGCTGGTAGGTCCGTCGGCCGCGGCGCGCATCCGCTGGTCGTCGAACGTGCACGCGTCGAGCAGGCCGCCGAGCGCCGCCAGCGCCTTGCGCAGCGTGTCGAGCGCGTCGAAGAGCGGCTCCTTGTCGTCTTGGAGATCAAGGTTGTACGAGAGCGGGAGGCCCTTGAGCGTGGCAAGGAACCCCGCCAACTCCCCGATCAACCGTCCGGCACGGCCCCGCACGAGCTCGCCGATGTCGGGGTTCTTCTTCTGCGGCAGCATCGACGATCCGGTTGAGTAGGCGTCGGGCAGCCCGAGGAAGCCGAACTCGTCACTCGCCCACAGCACCACCTCCATGCCGATCCGGGAGAGGTGAACCTGGGTCAACGCCGCGACGAACAGAGCCTCGGCGACGAAGTCACGATCCGAGACAGCGTCAATGGAGTTGTCGAATCGGGCTGCAAAACCGAGATCCCTCGCGACGCCGTCCACGTCGAGTGGCAGGCTCGACCCCGCGAGGGCACCGGCGCCCAGCGGTGACACATCGGCCCTGCGCAAACAGTCACGCCAGCGATCGACGTCGCGGGCCAACGCGAAGAGGTGCGCGAGTAGATGATGAGCCAGGAGCACCGGCTGGGCCCGCTGGAGATGGGTGTATCCGGGCAGGTAGGTATCGCCTGCTTGTTCAGCCCGGCGCAGGAGCACCCGTTGGAACCGGTCGATCGCCAGGGCCGTGTCGCGGCCCTCCCTCCGCAACCAGAGCCGGAGATCCGTCGCAACCTGGTCGTTACGGCTCCGACCGGTGTGGAGCTTCGCCCCGGCTGAGCCCGCGATCTCAGTGACGCGTCGCTCGACCGCGGTGTGCACGTCTTCGTCGGTCTCCGCAATACGGAACGTTCCCGCGCCAAACTCCTCCTCGACCTGGTCGAGCGCCGCGAGGACGCGATCGCGCTCGTCCTCTGTCAGCAGACCGACCCGCGCCAACATGACAACATGGGCTCGTGATCCCGCGACATCGTCGGGCACGAGGCGCAGGTCGAAGCCGATGCTGGCAGTGAACGCCAGCATCTCCGGCGCCGGGTCGGCGGCGAAGCGCCCGTGCCAGAGCGGGCGGTCTACGGGCGCCACCTCGGTAGGACCGATCGGGTCGGCTCGATCAGCCATGGGTATCGCCCCGTGGGACAACCGGCTCCTCAGTTCTTTGGCGTCGTGCCCACGTCTCGACCGATAACCCCCACAGCCGCACAAAACCGGCTGCGTCTTCATGGCGGAACGCGTCTTCGGCTTCGTAGGTAGCGAGCTCGTAGTCATACAAGCCGCGTTCGGCCCGCCGGCCCGCGGCGAAGCAGCGACCGGGTTCGAGCCGCATGCGTACCTCACCGGTGACGTGACGCTGGGTGGAGTCGACGAACGCGTCGAGCGCTTCCCGCAGCGGCGAGAACCACAGCCCGTCATACACGAGATCGGCGTATCGAGGCTCGAGCCTCGCCTTCTCGCGCATGACGTCACGCTCCTGGGTGATCGCCTCGAGATCCTGGTGGGCCACGATGAGCGCGAGCGCGGCCGGGCATTCGTAGGTCTCTCGGCTCTTGATGCCGACACGGCGGTTCTCGACCATGTCGATCCGGCCGTACCCGTAGGCACCGATCAGCGCGTTCAGCTCCGTGATCATCTCGTGCAGTGGGGTCGGAATCCCGTCGAGCGTCACCGGGACACCGCGGTCGAAGCCCACGATGAACTCGCGTGCCTCCTTCGGTGCATCGGTGATCGCCGCCGTGATCGTGTAGACGTCGACCGGCGGAGCTACCCAAGGATCTTCCATCACGCCGCATTCGATGGCCCGGCCGACCAGGTTCTCGTCAACCGAGTACGGCTTCTCTTCTGTAACGGTGATGGGGATGGCGTGGCGGGCCGCATATTCGATCGAGTCGCGACGAGTGAAGCCCCACTGGCGTACCGGAGCGAGGACCTCGAGATCGGGAGCGAGCGTCCGAACGCTCACCTCGAACCGCACCTGGTCATTGCCCTTGCCGGTGCAGCCGTGCGCGACCGCATCGGCGCCGAACTCGCGTGCCGCGGCCACGAGATGCCGGGCGATGACTGGCCGCGACAACGCCGATACCAATGGGTATTTGCCTTCGTACAGCGCGTTTGCCTTGATCGCCCGGGAGACGTACTCCGACGCGTACTCGGCCCGCGCGTCGACGACAACCGCCTCGATGGCGCCGGCGGTGAGCGCACGCAGGCGGATCGCCTCGAAGTCGCCGCCCTGGCCGACATCGACCGCGAGCGCCACGACCTCTACGTCCCACTCCTCCTGCATCCACCGCACGCAGACCGATGTGTCGAGACCACCCGAGTACGCCAGAACCACCCGCTTCATGCTGCTCCTCCGATCGGCACCGTTGCTACAACCCGGCGAGTCCGGCGAGGCGTTCCGCAACCGCGGCGCCACCTACCTGCTCGGCGCACACGATGATCATGGTGTCGTCGCCCGCGACGGTCCCGAGCACCTCGGGAACCCCGGCGCGGTCGAGCGCCGACGCGACGACATGGGCCGAGCCGGGCGGAGTACGCATGACGACCACGTTGCCGCTGTGCGACACCTCGACCACGAACTCCCCCATCACCCGTCGGAGATGGTCGTCGGCGCCACCCGAGCGGTCTTTGCTCACCTCTGGCACCGCATAGGCCATCGTCCCTCCCGGGATGCGCACCTTCACCGCGCCGAGATCTTCAAGGTCCCTGCTTACGGTCGCCTGCGTCGCGAGGATGCCTTCTGAGGCGAGCAGCTCCGCCAGCTGGGCCTGGCTCGAGACCGCCTGCTCCTCGAGCAGGCGACCGATGCGGTGCTGTCGTTGGGGCTTGCCGAGCGTGGTCATCCGATGCTCCCGAGCAGAAAGGCAATGAGGGCCCGGGCGGAGTCCATCCGGTTGGCACCTTGTTGCCACACGACCGAGGCCGGGCCGTCGATGACCTCGGCAGTTACCTCTTCCCCGCGATGGGCGGGCAGACAGTGAAGGAACTTGGCCTGCGATCCCGCGGCCGCCATCAGCGCCGCGTTCACCTGGTACGGAGCGAACGCCACCTGGCGGGCCCCCGCCTCCTGCTCCGCTCCCATCGACGTCCAGACGTCGGTGTAGACGGCATCGGTGCCGGGAACCGCCTCGTACGGATCGACGATCTGGTCGATCGTGCCACCCAGGTTTCGGGCCCTGGCCACGACCTCGTCGTCGAGCTCGTAACCGGGCGGCGACGACACGACCAGATCGATGCCGCTGAGCGCCGATGCGAACGCGAGTGATGCGGCGACGTTGTTCCCGTCACCGACGTAGACGACGCGCCGACCCTCGAGATCGCCGAAGCACTCCCGCAGAGTAAGGAGGTCGGCGAGGGCTTGGCAGGGATGCGCCCGATCGGAAAGCAGATTGATGACCGGTACCTCGACAACGGATGCCATCCGTTCGAGCACAGAGTGGTCGAACACCCGACCCGCGATCAGAGCGCAGTAGCCGGCGAGGATCCGGGCAACGTCTTCCGCCGGCTCGCGCGTGTCAAGACCGACCTCCTCGGGCCGGATGTAGATGGGATGTCCACCCAGGCCGACGATCGCCATCTCGGTCGACGCCCGAGTGCGGGTCGAGGGTTTCTCGAACAGCAACGCGGCTCCGAGACCCGCTAGCGGCTTCGGCACCGCGCCGGGGTCGGCCTTCCACGCGAGAGCGTGATCGAGAATCGTCGCCAGTCGAGCAGGATCAAGATCATCAACTTCGAGAAGATCAGAAACCGCTGAGCTCACGTGAGCACCTCCGAGAAGATCGCGACCGCCGCGTCGAGCTCGTCGTCGGACACGAGCAATGACGGCGCGAAACGGATCGCAGTCGGCGTAACCGCGTTCACCACCAACCCCGCGATCAAGCATTCGCCGGCGATCTGTTTCGCATCGATCCCCTCTGCGAGCTCGGCTGCGAGCAGCAAACCCGCACCCCGCACCCCGACGACCCCGGGAACAGCAGCCAGGAGAACGCGCAACCGGGCGCCGGCCCGGGCGGCGCGAGCGGGAACGTCTTCAACCACCATTACGTCGAGCACAGCCAAGGCGGCGCGCGCCGCGAGTGGCTGGCCGCCGAATGTCGTCGCGTGATCACCAGCCGAGAACGCTGACGCGACGTCTTCACGGGCCCAGCACGCGCCGATCGGCATCCCGTTGCCCAGCGCCTTGGCCATGGTCACGATATCGGGACGAACACCGTCGGCGTGCTCGAATCCGAACCACCGGCCGGTGCGACCAAGCCCCGTCTGGACCTCGTCGAGGATCAACAGCATCTCGCGTTCGTTGCACAGTGTTCGCACCGCTTCGAGATAGCCAACAGGCGCGGGCAGCACCCCACCTTCGCCCTGGATTGGTTCGAGCATGATCGCGCACACCCGGTCATCGATCGACTGCGCGAGCGCGTCGATGTCGGCGAAAAGCACCTGGCGGAAGCCGGAAGGGAGCGGTTGGAACCGCTCCTGCTTCTCCGGTTGGCCGGTAGCGGCAAGGGTTGTGAGCGTCCGTCCGTGGAACGACCCGTACGCCGACACGATGTGGTATCTCTCGGGACCACCGTTGGACTGTCCGTGCCGGCGGGCGAGCTTGATCGCCGCCTCGTTCGCTTCGGCACCGGAGTTGGCGAAGAACACGCGACCGCCGCCACCGAGCAGACCGTCGATTCGTGCAGCCAGCTCGGGTTGGACCGCGTTGTAATACAAGTTCGACACGTGGACCAGCGTCCGCGCCTGATCGGCAATCGCGTCGGCGACTGCGGGGTGCGCGTGACCGAGAGAGGTGACCGCGAGCCCTCCGAGGAAGTCGAGATACTCGGTGCCGTCGGTGTCATACAGAAGCGTGCCCTCACCGCGCACGAACGCGACAGCTTGGCGTGCGTATGTCTGCATCACGTGCTCAGAATCGAGCGCCACCAACTGGTCGAATGCATCACTCATCGTCGTCAGCCCCTCCACCCCTACCCCGGTGGGCAAAATCTTCGGCCCCATGCGACAAGTTCGAGAGGAACTCGGCGTGGGGTCCGGGTGATGCGCCGACCGCGGTCATGGGGTCACCATCGTTCCGATGCCTTCTCGGGTGAAGAACTCGAGGAGGAGCGCGTGCGGGGTGCGGCCGTCGAGGATGTGAGCCCGGGAGACGCCGTTCTGCAGCGCCTGAATGCACGACGCGACCTTGGGGATCATCCCCTTGTCGAACGCGCCGGTGCGGCTGAGCAGAGTGAGCTCGGCGACATCGGTGTGTGAGATCAGCGAGTCCGGATCATCGAAGTCGCGGTAGAGACCGGCGACGTCGGTGAGATACACCAGCTTCTCGGCCTGGAGCGACTCCGCGATTGCCCCGGCGACGGTATCGGCGTTCACGTTGTAGCCCTGGCCATGAGCGTCGACTCCCATGGTCGCGATCACCGGGATCAGCTCCTCCCGGAGCAAGCGGACGATGATCGACGGGTCGATCCGGCGAATGTCACCAACGAATCCCAGGCGCTCATCGCGCGCCTCTGCAGTGATGAGCCCGGCGTCCTCTCCCGAGAGCCCGACGGCGAACGAACCGTGGCGGTTGAGCGAGGCGACGATCCGCCCGTTCACCTGGCCGACCAGCGCCATGCGGGCGATGTCGAGGGTCTCGGCATCGGTGACCCGCAGGCCGTCGACCCACTCCGGCTCCTTTCCGAGCCTGCGCATCAGCTGGGTGATCTGGGGTCCACCGCCGTGTACGACCACCGGGTTCATGCCGACAACGCGCATCAGCACGACATCTTGGGCAAACAGATCGGCAAACGCGGGGTCATCCATCGCGTGGCCGCCGTACTTGATGACAACTGTGCGCCCCGTGAACTCACGGATATACGGCAGCGCTTCAGAGAGAATCTGGGCTTTGACTGCGGCGTCGGCGAGCTTTAGATCGGGGGCGGTCACGAGGTCGCGCGGTTCTCGTCGATGTAGCCGTACGAGAGATCAGTGAAGACGACGGTCGCCTCACCACGACCCAGGTGGAGCTCGCAGTCGATCGCGATCTCGCGCTCGGCCATCCCGGCCGCGACCGTCACAGCGTCGTGGGCGGCCGCTACACCATCGCGGCAGACGACGATCCCGTTGTACGCGATCTCGACACGGTCGGGATCGATCGCGGCGCCGCTCGCGCCCAGCTCCGACAGCACCCGACCCCAGTAGGGGTCTTCCCCGTTGATCGAGCATTGCACGAGCTGACTACCGGCGACGGCGCGCGCCGCGAGGCGGGCATCGGCCGTCGTCCGGGCACCTCGCACGTGGACTCGGGCGAGCTTGCTGGCACCCTCGGCATCGCCGGCCATCTGGACAGCAAGCGAGCTGCATACCTCGGCGAGCGCGTCGGAGAACGCGTGGAACGCCGAGCCGCCGATACCTATCGGGCGTCCGCCCACCATTGCCGCGCCACTCGCGAGCACCAACACGGTGTCGTTGGTACTCGTGCAGCCGTCGATCAGGAGCTCGTGGAAGGAGCTGTCGACGGCACCGCCGAGCGCGGCGTGCAACGCTCGCGGATCGACAGCGGCGTCGGTGGTGATCACGGCGAGCATCGTGGCCATCGCCGGCGACAGCATCGCCGCACCTTTGGCCATGCCCCCGACCGTCATGATCACGCCATCGACCTCAAAGGTGGCGCAAGCTTCCTTGGAGATGGTGTCGGTGGTCAGGATCGCGACCGCAGCCGCATCGCCTCCAGTCGGGCCCGCTTCGAGCGCGGCCGCGAGCGCTGGGATGCCCGCTTCGATCGGCGACATCGGCAAAGGAATTCCAATGAGCCCGGTCGAGCAAACCAGCACGTCGGTGGCATCGATGCCAAGGCCCGCGGCGGTCAGCTCGCACATGCGCTGCGCGTCGCGCCGGCCGGGTGCGCCGGTGGCTGCGTTCGCATTCCCCGAGTTCAGAACCACCGCGCTCGCGTGTCCGTCACGCAGGTGCTCACGGCTGACGAGAACGGGCGGCGCCGTCGCCAGGTTCGTGGTGAACACCCCGGCTGCAGTCGTGAGACGCGCGTTCGCAGGCGCGGCCGCGACGATCGCGAGATCGAGATCACCCGACTCCTTGATGCCGGAGGCCAGGCCTCCGGCGACGAACCCCTGCGCCGCAGTCACACTCATCGTGCTCGCTCCCCACAACTCACGGATAGATCCCCACCACAGTCAATCCAACCGTTTCTGGCAGGCCCAGGAGCAGGTTTGCAGCCTGAATGGCCTGCCCCGATGCTCCCTTGACCAGGTTGTCGATCGCGCCGAGAGCGACGACGGTTCCCGTGCGCTCATCGAAGCGCACAGTCACGTGCGCGGCGTTCGACCCTCTCGTGGCCTTGGTCGCGGGCGCCTCGTCGACTACGGCGACGAACGGTTCGTCGGCGTAGAACGCGCGGTACGTCTCGAGCAACGACGCGGTGGTCAGTCCGGCGGTGTTCGGCCGCGCGTAGGCCGTCGCGAGGAGTCCGCGCGTCATCGGCGCGAGATGCGGCGTGAACAACACCTGCACCGAAGTGCCCGAGACCTTGCTCAGGACCAGCTCCATCTCCGCGGTGTGTCGATGCGACAGCAACCCATAGGCCTCGACGCTCTCGTCGATCTCACCAAAATGCGTACGCAGCGAGAGGCCGCGACCCGCGCCAGAGACCCCCGAGATCGCGTCCACGACGATGCCGGTCGGTTCGACCAGCCCGCTCGCGAGAAGCGGAGCCATCGCGAGGACCGCGGCCGTCGGGTAGCAACCAGGCGCGGCCACGTGGTCATGGGCCGTGATCTCGTCGCGGTAGAGCTCGGGGAGGCCCAACGCGAACTGCTCGAGCAGTGCGGGTGCTCTGTGCGCCGTTCCGTACCACTCCTCGTAGGCAGGGGCCGGGAGCCTGAAGTCGGCACCGAGATCGATGACGTGGCCGACCGTGGCGATGATGGCGGGGATCACGATCTGCGACTCTCCGTGCGGGAGCCCGCAGAAGACCAGGTCGAGACCGGCGAGATCGGTGGCAGCAAAGGCCTCGTAGGCCAGATCCGGGTAGGCGACCCCGAGGGACGGATAGACCTCCGCGACGCTGGAACTCGCGTTGGTGTTGGCGGTCACGTGGACCACCTCTATCTCGGGATGCCCGTGCAGGATCCGCAGGAGCTCCGCACCTGTGTACCCTGACGCGCCGATGACACCGGCTCGATACGCCACGACGCATACCATACACTCAGATGCATACTGAGCCAGGCTCTTCGTCAGAACCCTTGGAGGAACGGTCCCGGCGCCCTTTCGGCGGCGCCCCGACAGGGACTCCGCTCGGGCCCCTGACCATCGCCGTCTCCCGCGGTGCGAACGAGCGCTACTGGCGCTCGGCCGGCGCCGCCCACGCTTTGCTCGAAGCCGGGGTGCTATACCCGCCGATTGCCGCCAATCTCACGATCCTGCTGTTCCAGACGGTCGCGCCCCGACCGCTCCTCCACACCGCGCAACGCCTGGTTTGCCACCGGTCCGCGCTCGCGGGCCAAGCCCTCGAGGTCGTGGGAACGCTCACCGACCGGTTCACCAAACGCGGCCGCGAGTACGCCGTGGTGGAAGCCGAGATCACCATCGCCGCTGAAAACGGCAGCAGGAATCGCCTGTGGACGTCGATCGCCACGTTCTGTGAGATCTCATGAGAACGACCCGTTCCCTGACTCTCACTGCTGCGCTGCTGCGCGCGTACTCACGGCGAGGCAACTTTCACTCCGAGCCCGACGAGGCCCGACGTATCGGGCTCCCCGGACTCGTCGCCCAGGGCATGCAGGTCGCCGGGCCCGCCTTCGCCATCGCGCTCGACGCGTGGGGTGGCGACTTTCTCGCGCACGGCATCATCGACTTGAAGTTCGTCGGCATGGTCACAGAGGGCCAGACTGTGGACGCGGTCGTCGACCCGGACCCGGACCCGGACCTGGACGGGGACGTCGCTTCTGCTTTCGGGGCGACAGTGACCGTAACCAACCGCGACACCGGCACGGTTGGCATCGTCGGAACAATGAGAAGATCGGGCCCCGGCCGGGCGGCACCGGGCTGAATCAAAGCCCGGCGCGACGACCCGTGCCTACGGTGGTGTGATGGATCTCTCCAAGGTGATGCGCACCACCGCCGCGACGCGTGAGTTCACGCCCGAACCCGTCGATGATGCCGTGCTCCACCGCATCCTCGACCACGCCCGCTTCGCTCCGAGCGGCGGCAATCGCCAGGGTTGGGACGTGATCGTCGTGCGCGACCGTCAGATCCGAGTTGCCGTACGCGACCTGTGCGTGCTCGGCTGGCGCGAGTACATCGCCCACGTCGAGCGGGGCCAGGTGCCTTTCGCTCCGATCGACCACGGACGTTGGACGGGACCGGCCGTCGATCTCGAGGCCGCTCGAGCGGTCGAACGTCCAGCTCCGTTCGTCGACCACCTCGACACCGTTCCCGTGATGCTGATCGTTACCGCCCGCCTGGATCAGCTCGCGGTGCTCGACAACGGCCTCGACCGGCAAAGTATCGTCGGGGGCGCCTCGATCTACCCGTTCATCCAGAACCTGGCGCTAGCCGCCAGAGACGTCGGGCTCGGCGCCGCGGTCACCACGTTTCTCGTACGCCAGGAACCGGCCGCGCGCGCGCTCCTCCACCTGCCTGATGGCGTGGCGATCGCGTCACTGGTCGCCATGGGTCATCCTGTCAGACAGCTCACCAAGCTCCGCCGCCGGCCGGTGGAGGACTTCACCCGCGTCGACACCTACAACGGCCCTGCATTCACCGGCTGAGCCAGTTGCCCGATCATCACATGGGTGTCGTGCGGCCTACGGGATGAGCCGGGCTTCGAGTCGCTCGCGAAGCTCGGCGGGGATGGGTTGGGGGGCGTGCGTGCTCGGCTTGACCGAGACATATGTGAGAGTCGCGCTGCATGCGGGCCGGCCTGCCGTCGTGGCTATATAGCGAAGGTCGAGGCTGGTGGCACCCAGTCGGGAGGGGTTGACGGCAATGGCGACGGGCTCGTCGAACCGGGCCGGGCCCTGCCATTCGAGCACTGCCTTAACGACCATGACGTCGAAATCGCGAAAGAACGCGACGTTGGGCTCGTAGCCGATCGCCTCGAAGAACCGGGTGCACGCGTCGTCGAAGTAGGTGAGCCAGTGCGCGTTGAACACGACGCCCTGCATGTCTACCTCGGCGTAGCGCGGCCGGATCGTGTGGACGAACCGACTTGGGTCAGCCACGCAACTCGGCCTTGTGGGCCACGACGACGGCATCGATCGCGGCTTGGCGCAAGGTGCCGACCTCATCGTCGGTGAGCGTCCGCTCGGGCGAGCGGAATCGGATCGCGAACGCCAGGCTGCGACGACCGGCGCCGAGCGCGTCGGAGCGGAACTCGTCGAACACCGTGATGTCTTCCACGAGCTCGCCGCCCGCGTCGCGCAATGTGGCGATGACCGCCGCCGCGGCGATGCCCTCGTCGAGCACGAACGCGAGGTCGATGTTGGATGCCGGGAAACGGGAGAGCGGGCGGAACGTGCGGTCGCGACGGGAACCGGCCAGCAACGCGTCGAGATCCAGCTCTAGAGCAACGACCGGAACGTCTGTGTCGAGGGCATCACCTGCGATCTCGCCCGCCCCGCCGATCACCTCACCGTCGAGCACCAAGGACGCGGCGCGGCCCGGCGCAAATCCCTCGACATCCGCAGAGACCATCTCCAACGAAGCGAGGCCTAGGCCTTCGGCGATGGCACGCACCCCGTCGGCGAGGTCGTAGATATCGACCGGACGATCAGGTTCCACCGGACGGCGGGCCACAGTTCCGGCGAAGACGACCGCGACCGCATCGCGCTCGTCGGGCAACAACGAGCCGTCGACCGGAGCCCCGAAGATGTGCCCCATCTCGAACAGCGCTAGGTCGGTCATTCCCTGCGCCGCGTTGCGCTCGACCGCGGCGAGAAGCCCGGGAAGAACGCAGGGGCGCAGAACGGCTTCGTCGGCGCGGAGCGAGTTGACCGCCTCGACCAGGCCGTCGAGCGGCAGGCCGAGCCGGCTCAACTGGGTTGGTGCGATGAGTGGGACCGAAACCACCTCTGAGCACCCGAGTCCGACGAGCAGGTCTGCTACCAGCCGTCGATCTCGTTGACGAAGCGTGAGTCCACCGGTCTGGCCGGCCACGTTGGGCAACGTGGGCGGGATTCGCTCCAGCCCGACCCGTCGCGCTACCTCTTCGACAAGGTCGATCTCGCGTTGGAGATCGGGACGCCAAGTCGGTGCCACGGTCGCGAAGTCGGGTCCGGGACCGTCGACTTCTATACCCAGGGGCGCGAGCGCGTCACGCACTTCGGCGGGCGCGAGCGCGAGTCCGAGGAGGCGGTTCACACGATCAGTGCGGATCGTGATGTGCGCTCGTTCGACCGGGTTCGGGTACAGGTCGATCGGTTCCGACGAGACCACCGCGCCAGCGTGGCGGCCCAACAGCTCACAGCAACGATCCGCGCCTGCCGGTACCGCCTCCGGGTCGATGCCCCGCTCGAAGCGGTGACTCGACTCGGAGCGCAGGCCCAATCGCTTCGATGTGCGGGCGATGCCCATCGGGTCGAAGTACGCGGCTTCGATCAGCACCGAAGTCGTGGTGGCCGACACCTCGGAGCCGCCGCCACCCATGATGCCGGCGAGTGCCTGGGGCCGATCATCGGCGTCGCAGATGAGCAGGTCGGAGGCAGTGAGCGTGCGCTCGACCCGATCGATTGTGCCGATCTTCTCGCCGGCGTCGGCAAGTCGAACGCGAATGCCACGACCACCGAGGCGGTCGAGGTCGAAAGCGTGGAGCGGCTGGTTGCGTTCGAGCAACACATAGTTGGTGATGTCGACCACGTTCGAGATCGGCCGCATACCGGCGAGCGTCAGGCGACGGGCGATCCATGCGGGCGACTCCCCCATCGTGACGCTCGCCACCCGTGCCAGGTACCGCGGGCAGCGTTCGGGCGCGTCGACGAAGACGGTCACCTGCTCCCCCGTCGGAGGAACCGACGCCGAGACCAACGGAATCGGAACCTCGAACGGAAGCGAGAAGTGCGCGGCGAGCTCGCGCGCCAGGCCGACGATCGACATCGCGTCGGGACGGTTCGGCGTAATCGACAGATCGAACACGATGTCGTCTAGGTCGAGGGCCTCGCGTATGTCGAGGCCGGGTTCGGCGTCGTCGCCGAGCGCGAGGATCCCGCTGCCGTCTTCACCGAGGCCTAGCTCCGTCGGCGAGCAGAGCATGCCTTCGGAGACGATCCCGCGGATTTCCTTCGCCTCGAGGGTGATGCCCCCGGGGAGGGTCGCGCCGGTCGGGGCGTACGCGACCAACATCCCGGCAACGATGTTCGGCGCGCCGCAGACAACTGTGATCTGTCCCAGTCCGTAGTCGATGTCGGCGAGACGGGCCCGGTCGGCGTCTGGGTGCGGTCGGACGTCGAGAATGCGCGCCACGATCACCCCGCCCAGATCGCGGCCGGGCTCCTCGACGCTTTCGACCTCGAACCCGAGGTGGTCGAGCGCTTCGGCGATCACGGGCGCGTCGGCGTCGACGGGCGTGAAGTCGCGAATCCACGAGAGGGGTGCGCGCATCGTCAGTACTGCTCGAGAAAGCGTATGTCGTCGTCGAAGAAGGTCTTGATCGGCTGCACGCCGTACTTGATCATCGGCATTCGCTCGATGCCGAATCCGAAGGCGAAGCCGGAGAACTCCTCCGGGTCAATGCCCACGTTGACGAGCACGTTCGGATCGACCATCCCAGCGCCCCCGAGCTCGATCCACCCAGTGTGGGAGCACACCCGGCACCCCCCGCCATCGCAGAACGGGCAGCTCACCCCGTACTCGGCCGACGGCTCCGTGAACGGGAAGTACGACGGCAACAGGCGCGATCGCACCCCTTCGCCGAAGTACGCCGTGGTGAACGCCTGCATGGTTCCCGCGAGATCACCGAAGGTGATGCCGCGGTCGATCGCGAGCCCCTCGATCTGGTGAAAGACCGACGAGTTGCGAGGGCTCGGCGCCTCGTTGCGATACACCCGACCGGGCATGATCGAAAAGATCGGAGGCGGTTGCGTCTCCATCACCCGGATCTGCACGGGCGACGTGTGGGTACGCAACACAACCTGCTCGGGCTCGCCGAGCTGCACGTAGAACGTGTCCTGCATCGCACGGGCGGGATGGCCGGGCGGAAAGTTCAAAGCCTCGAAGTTGTGCCAGTCATCCTCTACCTCGGGGCCCTCGGCCACCTGGTATCCGAGCGCGACGAACACATCCTCGAGCTCGCGTTGGGTCTGGGTGATGAGATGCAGGTGCCCTCGCCGCCGGCCGTGGGTGCCGAGCGTGAAGTCGACGGCCGGGCCACGCTTGGCGAGGGCCTCTCGTTCGATCTCGCTACGACGGGAGTCGAGCGCGTCGCTCACTGCCGTGGTGAACTCCTTAACGGCCGCGCCGACAACGGGCTTGGCGTCGTTCGGGAGGTTCTTGATACCGACCTTGACCGCCGCCACCCGAGACTTCTTCCCGATCAGCTCGCGGCGCAGCCCGTCTACGTCGTCGACGTCGGCGGTCGCGCCAATGGCGCGAAGCGCGACATCGAGATCGAGGGAGGCGGCGAGATCGGCGTCATCCATGCGCACCTGAGTCTAGAGATCCTGTTCCCCGCCGCCGCCGATGGTTTCGGCGGCCCGCCCCTCGATCTATCTGCACAATCGCGTGATGTATTCAATGCCGCCGGTATTGTCGGGCCGCTACAGGCCCGCCAGGGAATCCGATGGCCCTCACTCGCCAGCGCGCTGTCGAGTGACCTCGAACAGCAACACGCTGCCGGCCATCGCTACGTTCAAGCTCTCCGCCGCCCCGGCCATCGGGATCGTGAGGAGCTCGTCGACGGCGGCCAGCACATCGTCGGGGAGTCCGTGGGCTTCGTTGCCGAGCACCAACGCGATCGGTTCGGCCAACTCCGCCGCGGCGTAGGGAGTGCCGCCGGCCGCCGCCGTGCCGAAGCGGCGGCGACCGTCGACGGCGAGGGCTGCGAGTGCGTCCGGGAGATCGTCGACGATCGCGATCGGAACCCCGAAGATGGACCCGGCCGAGGCGCGCACCACCTTCGGTGAGAACACGTCGGCGGTCCCCCCGCTGACCACGACACCCACCGCACCCGATGCCTCGGCAGCTCGCAGCAGGGTGCCGACATTGCCGGGATCCGAAACACCGGCCAGAACGAGCACGCATCCGTGCTTCGCGAGCTCGCCCGGCGGGAAGACAGCCGGCCGGGTCGCCAGGGCGAGGATCGGTTGCGGGGTACGGGTGGTGGCGACTCGCTCGACCAATCCGGGGACGAGGCGTTCAATCGCGACGCCGACCGGCACCCCATCGGGCGGGACTCCATCTGGGGGTAGATACACGGCTTCGAGCTCGACGCCCCGTTCGAGCGCGTCGAGTACCGCCCGGGTTCCCTCCAATACGACCACGGACTCGGCCTCGCGCACCTTGGAATCGCGCAGCAACGCCCGAAGGCGCGCCACCTTGGCGTGCTTCGGACCGAGCGGCTGGCCGCTCTGCGCTATCGCGGACGGCCGGGTCACGAGATCCGACCTAGGCCGGGTCGAGCGCCTCGCGGGCGGTGGTTACGAGCGCCCCGAACGTGGCTGCATCGCGCACGGCGATATCAGCGAGGACCTTGCGATCGACCTCGACCTCGGCCGCCTTCAGACCCGCAATGAAACGCGAGTAGCTGATGTCGTTCTGGCGACAGGCCGCGTTGATGCGGACGATCCAGAGCCGCCGGAACTCACCCTTGCGGGCTCGACGGTCACGGTACGCGTAAACGCCCGAGTGCATGACCTGTTCGTTGGCCTTGCGGAAGCTCCGGCTCTTCGCGCCGGAGTAACCCTTGGCGGCCTTCAGAACCGAGCGGTGGTTCTTTCTTCCGTTGACGGAACGCTTGACGCGCGCCATTTTTCTGCCTCCATGAGCTCGCGTCGTTCCCGACGGGGTGCAGCTCGTGTCGTGTGGATGTCTGGCCTCAGCCCCGAGCGAGCAACTTCTCTACGTGCTTCTTGTCTTTTCCGACCACCTCGGAGAGCCGGCCGAGACGGCGGGTCCGCTTCGACGACTTCTTCTCCAACAGGTGGGAGCGATTCGAGTTGCGGCGACGGATCTTGCCCGTGCCCGTTACCCTGAATCGCTTGGCTGCTCCCCGGTGGGTCTTCATCTTCGGCATCTCTACGCTCCTGGGGAGTCGGTCGTAGTCACGACCACTTCGGCCGTGGGTGACTCGGGTGTGGGTGCTGCATCCGGGAGTACCTCGGCGCCTGGCTCTTCGACGTCGCGGGTTTCGGCAGGGACTGCGGCAGGGGCTTCGGTCTTGGCGGAGTGGGGCTTGGAAGTACGAGGTTTTCTGCTGGGCTTGCGGATCGGGTTCAGGACCATCGTCATGTTGCGACCGTCCTGGCGAGGTGACGATTCCACCGTCGCGAAATCGACGACGTCTTCCGTGACCCGCTGGAGGATCTTCAGCCCGAGCTCGGGATGGAACACTTCCCGGCCGCGGAACATGATCGTCAACTTCACCTTGGCACCTTCGCCGAGGAACCGTTCGACGTGCTTCATCTTGGTGACGTAGTCGTGCCCGTCGATCTTGGGCCGGAACTTCATCTCTTTGATGACGACGTTCGACGTGTTCTTCCTTGATTCTTTGCGGCGCTGCTCCTGTTCGTACTTGTAGCGGCCGTGGTTCATTATCCGACAGACCGGTGGATTCGCGTTGGCCGCGACCTCGACCAGATCGAGCTCCTGCTCCCGGGCCACGGTGAGTGCCTCCGGGAGCGTTCTCACCCCGAGCTGCGTCCCGTCGGAATCGACGAGAAACACCTCCCGAGCGCGGATCCGATCGTTGATTCGGGCATCGTCGGTAGAAATCTGCGCATCACCCCATGGACTCGGTTCCGACTGCAGACGCGCAGACGGCGGACACGGAAAGCGCCCGCCGCAAGATCACAGGGCCGAGCGCTCGCGCGCTCGGCACAGTGACCGAATGGAGACGACCCGGCGTGCACCGAACGCTGAACGAACAGGCAGCCGGGTGGGGCCGGTGCGAACAGATACGCACGCGCCGATCCACTTCCCAGTTAAGTTGTGTCCGTGAGGATAGCAGCGTGAGCAGCATCTGGACCCCCGGCGGCGAATATGAGCCGCGCGAGGAGCCGAAAACTCACCCCGGCGAGCCTTCTCCTGGTGGAGACCCGGGCGGTTACGTGGGCGAAGACGGCACCGAGCTCGACGAAGACCAGGTCAGAGAGGCGCTGGCCCGCCTCGCGGCCACACCGGTGGCGGCGATCCTCGCCGATCACGCCATTCGGCTCCACGAGCTCGCCGTCTTGCATCTCGGCCTCAGCGCCGAACGGCCCGAGTCACTCGGCGAGGCAGCCCTGGCCATCGACGGGATGGCAGCCCTCATCGACAGCCTCGGTGACCGGCTCGGCGACGCGGCCCGGCCGCTCGCCGAAGCGCTGGCGCAGCTGCGACTGGCCTTCGTCCAGGTGACCCAAGAGCGCGCTTCCTAGCCCCGATGGGCTTGCGCATCGAGGACTACGCGCTCATTGGCGACACCCAGACCGCGGCGCTGGTCGGCAACAACGGCTCGATCGACTGGTGGTGCGCTCCCCGCTTCGACTCGGCCTCCACGTTCGGAGCGATCCTCGGCGACCAGCGCCACGGCCGTTGGAAGATCGCGCCGGCCGGTGGACTCCAGTCCACGACCCGTCGCTATCTCGACGACACCCTCGTGCTCGAGACGACCTTCATCACCGACGAAGGCACAGTCACCGTCACCGACTGCATGCCGATCCGTCAGCGCAGTGTCGACATCGTGCGCGTCGTCGAGGGTGTCTCCGGCCGCGTCCCCATGCGGATGGATCTCACCATCCGGTTCGACTACGGCTCGATCGTTCCATGGGTGCGCCACATCGACGGCGCGCTGCTTGCCGTCGGCGGCCCCGACGCGGTGATCTTGCGCACGCCGGTGCACACCCACGGTGTTGAACAGGAGACCATCGCCGACTTCGTCGTCGAGCCCGGTGACGTCGTGCCGTTCGTGCTCGCCTGGCATCCCTCGAACGCGGATCCGCCCCGCCCGCTCGACGGCAGGCGTGCCGTGACCGATACCGCACGCTGGTGGCGGAAGTGGGCGAAGCGATCGAAGTACGAAGGCGAATGGCACGATCTCGTCACCCGCTCGCTCATCACGTTGAAGGCGCTCACCTACGCTCCCACCGGAGGAATCGTCGCCGCGCCGACCACTTCGTTGCCCGAGTGGATCGGTGGCGTGCGGAACTGGGACTACCGCTATTGCTGGGTCCGCGACGCGACCTTCACCCTGCTCGCACTCATAGAGGCCGGCTATCTCGACGAAGCTCAGGCCTGGCGCGACTGGCTGGTGCGGGCGGTCGCGGGTTCACCGAAGGACCTCCAGATCATGTACGGCGCCGCGGGTGAGCGACGCCTTACCGAGCTCGAGTTGGCCTGGATGCCGGGTTACGAGGGATCGAGCCCGGTACGGGTCGGCAACGCGGCCTCGGGCCAGTTCCAGCTCGACGTGTACGGCGAGCTCTTCGACGCCAACTTCCACGCGATGGAGGCCGGTGCCGAGCCCGATGCCGATCTGTCGAACATCCAGATCGCGCTGCTCGAGTGGCTCGAGGGCGCGTGGCACCAACCCGACGACGGCATCTGGGAGGTGCGGGGGGATCGGCAGCACTTCGTGCACTCGAAGGTGATGGCCTGGGTCGCGTTCGATCGCGCGGTGCGAGCGTCTGCGAGCTACGACATCGACGCCGACGTCATCGACCGCTGGCGTCAGCAGCGCCGGGAGATCCACTTTCAGATCTGCGACGAGGGTTACGACGTCAACAAACAGGCGTTCACCCAGGCGTTCGGATCGAAGCGGCTCGACGCCGCCGTGCTCATGATTCCTCTCGTGGGATTCCTCCCCCCGACCGACGAACGGGTACAGAACACGCTGAAGGCCGTCGAGCGAGAGCTCATGCACGAGGGGTTTGTGGTTCGCTACGAAACCGGACGGGTCGATGACGGCCTCCCTGCAGGCGAGGGCGCATTCCTCCCCTGCTCGTTCTGGTACGTCGACAACCTCGCGCTCATGGGGCGCCGAGACGAAGCCCGGACGATGTTCCAACGCCTCGCCGGCCTCACGAACGACGTCGGGCTCCTCTCGGAGGAGTACGACCCGATCGCCAAGCGTCAGCTCGGCAACTTCCCGCAGGCCTTCACCCACATCCAACTCGTGAACTCGGCGTTCAACCTCTCGGACGCGACCGGCCCCGGCCATGGCCCCGCCCAGAAGCGCGCCCGTCGCAACCACGACGCCTGAGCAGCGAGTTCGAGGCCAGCGCCGGACCGCCGGGGTCCTACGCAGGGAGCTTTACGATCGACGCGGCTTCCCAGCGGCCGATGCCGCCGGGGATTACGGCGAACTCCACCGCCGCGCCGACGTCGATCACGCGGGAGTCGTCGACGAGCTGGGTGCAATGGAACGGGTACGGGGTTCCGTCGTCGGTCGTCACCAGGCCCAGCCCCCGGTGGACGTCGAACTCGGCGACGCGACCGCGCCGGGTGCTAGTGGACAATCTTGGCAATGGGAAGCTCGATGATGTCGGTCGCACCGCTCTCCTTCAACGCCGGGATCAACGTGTTGATCTCCGACTTCGCGACGACCGTCTCGACCGCGAATGCGTCGTCGCCCCACAGCTTGGAGACCGTCGGCGACTTCAACGCCGGGAGCAGCGCGATGACGGTGTCGAGTTGCGCCGCTTCCACGTTCAGCTTCACCAATACCCGACCGCGCGCTTCGAGCGCGCCGGTGAGCAATGTCTGCAGCTGTTCCATCGCCCGTCGCTTAGCCGGATCGGCATAGGACTCGGGGTTGGCGATCAACTCGGTGTACGAGATAAGGATGGTGTCGAGCACCTTGAGGCCCGCGGCACGCAACGCCCGACCGGTCTCGGTGATCTCGACGACCGCGTCGGCGATCTCGGGGATCTTCGCCTCGGTCGCGCCGTATGAGAGCGAGACCTGCGCGTCGACGCCGTTCTGCTCGAGGAACCGTCGGGTGAGCTCCGGGTACTCCGTGTGCACCCGCACCCCCTGCGGCAGGTCGGTGACGTGGCGATAGGCCGCGTCACCCGCGACTGCGAGGACCATCCGGATGGGGCGCGCTGTCGCCTTCGAATAGTGAAGCTCAGTGAGGGTCACGACATCGGAGTTCGTCTCCTCGATCCAGTCACGACCGGTGATTCCAACGTCGAACAGACCCTGGGCGACATAGCGCGGGATCTCCTGCGGGCGCAGGATTGTGACGTCGATGACCCGGGGGTCGTCGATCGTGGCCCGATAGTCGACATCGGATCCGCGCTGCACCGTGAGATCCGCGTCTTCGAAGAGCTGCAGCGTCGCCTTCTCGAGCGAACCTTTGGGGAGCACCAGACGCAACATCACGAGCAGTTCTACTCGGTCGACGACGGGAGTTGCGCCAACAAAGCCGCCATCTCGATCGCGCTCCTCGCCGCCTCTTCGCCTTTGTGGCCGACCGAACCGCCGATCCGGGCCTCCGCCTGCTCCAGCGAGTCTGTGGTGAGCACACCGAACACGACCGGGGTCGAAGAGTCGAGCCCGACACGCATCAGGCCGGCTGCAGCTTCGCCGGCGACGAAGTCGAAGTGCGGGGTATCACCCCTGATCACCGCGCCCAGAGCGATCACGGCATCGTGGGTGGGCGCGAGGCGTTGCGCCGCGAGCGGCAACTCGAACGCCCCTGGCACCCACACGATCGTGGGATCCACCACTGCGTTATCGGCCAGCACCCGGAGCGCGCCGTCGAGCAACGGCGCAGTGATGTGCAGGTTGAAGCGACCTACTGCCAGCGCGACGCGCAATCCCGATGCGTCCAGATCCTCGATGGACGCGGCATACTCCCCCACCCTCAGCCCCCGCCCAGCTGTTCATCCTCGATGTCGAGGAGATGGCCCATCTTCTTCTGCTTGGCCCGCAGGTACGCGATGTTCTCGGCCGTCGGAACCGTCGCCAGAGGAACTCGATCGACGATCTCGAGCCCGAAACCTTCGAGACCGCCGTACTTGGCCGGGTTGTTCGTCATGAGCCGCATCGTGGTGACCCCGAGGTCGACAAGGATCTGCGCGCCGATCCCGTACTCCCGCGAGTCGACGGGTAGGCCGAGGTCTTCGTTGGCTTCGACGGTATCGCGGCCTTCCTCCTGCAACCGGTAGGCCCGCATCTTGTGGCCAAGGCCGATGCCGCGCCCCTCATGGCCCCTGAGATACACAACGACGCCTTCACCCTCGGCGCCGACCTGGGCGAGCGCAGTGTCGAGCTGCACCCCGCAGTCGCACCGCAGCGAGCCGAACACGTCGCCCGTCAGGCACTCCGAGTGCACCCGCACGAGGACGTCGTCCTTCCCCGCGACCTCGCCCCGCACGAAGGCGATGTGCTCGACCTCGTCGAGGAGGGACTCGAAGACGTAGGCAGTGAAATCTCCGTGCTTGGTCGGGATCCGCGCTTCGGAGACCCGTCGTACCAACTTCTCGCGGCGGCGACGGTGTCGGACCAGATCGGCGATCGAGATCATGAGGAGCCCGTGCTTCTCGGCGAAGACCTCCAGCTCGGCCGAGCGCGCCATCGTGCCGTCATCGTTCACGACCTCGGCCAGCACTCCAGCCGGGTTCAGCCCCGCCAGTCGGGCCAGGTCGACCGCCGCCTCGGTGTGGCCGGCGCGCTTGAGCACCCCGCCCTCTCGGTAGCGCAACGGGAAGATGTGGCCGGGACGGGCAAGGTCATCGGGTCGGGTCGTCGGGTCGGCGAGCGCGCGAACGGTCGTCGCGCGGTCGGCCGCGGATATGCCGGTCGTCGTGCCGACCCGAGCGTCGACCGACACCGTGAACGCGGTGCGGTGCTGCTCGGTGTTGTTCGACACCATCAGCGGAAGTTGGAGCTCGTCGCACCGCTCCCCGACCAGAGGCATACAGATCACTCCACTGGTGTGGCGGACCATGAACCCCATCGCCTCGGCAGTGATCTTGTCGGCCGCCATGATCAGATCGCCTTCGTTCTCGCGATCGGCGTCGTCAACCACGACCACGAGCTGACCGCGGGCGATCGCCGCGACTGCAGGCTCGATCTCACTGAACGGCATCGGACTCTCGCTTCCCCGTGAGCAACCGCTCCACGTACTTCGCCAGCACATCGACTTCCAGGTTCACCGCGTCGCCGGGATGGCGACGGCCGAGCGTCGTGACCACCAGGGTGTGCGGGATGAGCGCGACGGCAAAGCCATCATCGTCCACCTCGGACACGGTGAGACTCGCGCCGTCGACCGCGATCGACCCCTTCTCCACCACGTAGCGGGTAATGCCGACCGACCGGTCTGGCGGTGTCGATACCTCCACCCGCATCCGGGTCGAGCCGTCGGGCAACAGATCACACCCGGTCACCAAGCCCACACCGTCGACATGACCCTGGACCAGATGGCCACCGAGCCGATCCGAGAGCCGAACCGGCCGTTCGAGGTTGACGCGATCACCGGCCGAGAGCGTGCCCAGCGTCGTGCGGTCGAGCGTCTCTGAGATCGCGTCGGCTGCCCACCAGCCGGGGCCGAGCTCGACAACGGTAAGACAGCAGCCGTTGACGGAGATCGATGCACCCGTCACCGCGTCATCGAGCACGGTCGTCGCCTCGATCTCGATCCGCGCGCCACCCTCATGACCGACGATCAGGCGCACCCGACCCAACTCCTCGATGATCCCGGTGAACATCAGGCCGGCTCCCATGCGAGGCGGGCGTCGCCGTCGAAGGCGGTCGCGTCGACGAGACGCCACCGTGTCGCGTCAGCCAGGGTCGGCGGGCCGGGGCCCGCGAACGCGGCCAACCCGTCGGATCCGAGCACCACACCACCGACATAGCTGATGATCCGGTTCGCCAGCCCCGCGCGCAACAACGATCCGTGCACCGTGGCACCCCCTTCGACCAGGGCGCCGAGCACCCCGCGGTGACCGAGCAGCGCGAGCGATTCGGCGAGATCGACACCGCCGGCCGGACCGGGGGCGACCACCTCGACCTCGGCCCCTGCGGCGCGCCAGGCGTCGCTCGCCACCGGCGATGCCGTCGCGGTGGTGACCACGAGCGTGGGCGCGAGCGCGGTGTCGAACAGACGACCGATCGCGGGCACCCGACCGCGCGCATCGAGAAGCACACGTAGCGGTTGGCGGATGACGGTCGGATCGCAGTCACGGGCCGTGAGACCAGGTTGGTCGACGAGCGCGGTGCCCGCGCCGATGACCACCGCTTGGGAGTCGGCCCGCAGCTCGTGAACGTCGGCCCTCGCGGCCGCGCCCGTGATCCACTGGGAGCTGGAATCAGCGGCGGCGGTGCGGCCGTCGATGCTCGTCGCGGTCTTGAGCACGGTGAACGCGCGCCCGGTGCAGCGGTGGTGCAGGTAGGGCGCGAGCTCGAAGGTGACCCGATCGAGACCGACCCCGACGTCGACGGCGACACCCGCGGCCCGTAGACGGTCGATCCCCCGGCCCGCGACCGCCATATCGGGGTCTTCGAGCGCGACCACGACACGAGCGACACCAGCTCCGATGAGAGCATCGGCGCATGGTCCGGTCCGGCCTCGATGCGAGCACGGCTCTAGGGTCACGAACACGGTGGCCCCGTTCGCCCTATCGGCCGCCTCGTCGAGGGCCACGATCTCGGCGTGGCGCCCACCGGGTGGCTCGGTCGCGCCCACGCCGACGACGGTGCCATCGCGGACGACGACGCAGCCAACCCACGGGTTTGGCGCGGTGCTGCGGCGCGCGACAAGGCCGGCATCGGCCGCCCGGCCCATCAGCTCCGCGTCGTCTCGCACCGTCGTCCCTTCCGCCTCGGGAACCGGGAAGGCGATCAGCGATTTTGGATTCGCTTCATCTCTGCCACCGGATCGGCCCACGGCCGGCGGGACACCCGAGGACATTCAAATTGTGACTCCCAGGATACACCGGTCACACCAGAATTGGAACAGGTTCTAATTCCGACCTGATCACCCGGACCTTTCGGTCAGCGAGGGTCAGTGAGGGTGCCCGCCGGCGAGGAGGTCGAGAGCGTGGGGAACAGCAGGCAGGACGATCTCGAGCGCCTCTACCGCGCCAACAGCCGAGCCGGGGAAATTGCAGACGAGGCTCGCGCCAATCGAGCCGCACACCCCCCGCGACAACATCCCGAAGGGCCGACCCTCGGAGTTGCTCCCTGCCCTTATCGCCTCAGCAAGACCGGGGGCTTCCCGTTCGATCACGGCGCGGGTCCCTTCAGGGGTCAGGTCGCGGGGGCCGAATCCGGTACCGCCCGTGGTCACGACGAGTCCGGCGAAGTCGCGGGTCAGTTCACGGATCGCGTCTGACACCGAATCGATTCCGTCGGAGACCACACGATGTCCGATGACGTCGAAGCCGCTCCGGCCGAGGTGGGTCACTAGAGCCGCGCCCGACTTGTCTTCACGGATCCCAGCTGCAACACCATCGGAAACAGTCAGCACCTTCGCGCCGAGCATCGGTCAGCGCTCCCGACGGTCGACCTCGAAGGCCGAGCGTCCGTGGCGCTTCGCGTGGGCCTTCATCTCCGTCGCGATGACCGACGCCTCCCACTGCGTACGGATCGGCCGTTGCGAGGTCGTCGCAACCCCGATCGACAGCGAGGTGAGCAGGTACCGGTGCAGGTTGCCCCGACGGTCGGCTACCTCGATGTAGTCGTTCTCGGCGTCGGTGGGGTCGTAGAGCGCGCGGATGCCCCGGTCGAAGCGTTCGAGGGCTTCGTCACACACGGCCTCGGCCACCACCGGGTCGCACAGCAGCACGAAGTCGTCACCGCCGATGTGACCCGCGAAGCTCGGCTCACCGGTGTGCAGCGCGAGCGCCTCGACGAGAATGCGAGCGGTGAACTTGATCACCTCGTCGCCACGCAAGAACCCGTAGTAGTCGTTGAACGCCTTGAACTCGTTCAGGTCGGCGTAGAGCACGGCGAAGCGCGCATCGGGATGCGAGACGAGTCGCTCCAGCTCGCTGGCGATCCGAAAGTTTCCGGGGAGATGAGTCAGCGGCGACAAGTCGCGCATCTGGCTCGTCCGCCGGAGCAGGCTGCGGACACGCGCCACCAGCTCGGCGGAATCGATTGGCTTGACCAGGTGGTCGTCGACTCCGGCCGCAAAGCTGCGGAGCTTGTCGGCGCTGTCGCCGGCACCGAGCAGGATCACCGCGGAGTTGAGTGTGCGAACGTCGCGCCGAAGTCGGAGGCACACCTCGATCCCGTCGTGCCCAGCCAACTCGGTGTCGACGATCACGATCGACGGTTGGAGCTTGCGAGCCTGCTCGACGGCATCGAGCCCGTCGCGGCTCACGTAGACGTCCCACCCTTCCTGAGACAGGCTGAGCTCGAGATCGGAGGCCAGCCCGGCGTCGCCGGCGGCGATCAGGATGACGTCGGCCACGCCGCCTCCCGGATCCGACGGGCCGCCGCGGCGGGATCGTCGGAACCGAAGATCGCGCTACCGGCAACGAGGATGTCGGCCCCGGCGGCAGCCGCGGCGGACGCAGTCTCGACGCCGATCCCACCGTCGATCTCGAGCTCCACGGCTAGATGACGCTGTTCGACGATTCGTCGCGCGGCACTCAGCTTGTCGAGGACCTCAGGGATGAACGCCTGCCCACCGAAGCCGGGATGAACGCTCATGAACAGCAGCACGTCGATCTCGTCGATGTACGGAAGCACATCGGCGAGGGGGGTCTCCGGGTTGAGCGTGAGCCCTACCGCAAGCCCCAGCGCGCGCATCCGTTCGAACAGCGGGCGCGGGTCGCCGAGCTCGACGTGGATCGTGCAGCCGTCGGCACCGGCCTTCGCGAAGTCGTCGAGCAGCACACCGGGGTTGTCGACCATGAGGTGGCAGTCGAGATGCAGCTCGGTGCGTTTGCGGAGCGATTTCACGACCGGCGGGCCGATCGTGAGATTGGGAACGAAGTGGCCGTCCATCACATCGATGTGGAGCAGGTCGGCCTCGGACGCGACGCGCTCGATCTCGGCGGCGAGCTCCGAGAAATCGGCAGACAGGATCGACGGCGCGATCTTCACCGCGGTCACCCTAGCTGGAGGCAGAGGACGAACATCCCGTCGGAATCGGCCGTGCTCGGCAGCAACAGTGCGCCGCGCCCGCGCCGCCGCCACGGCGCGCCCGGCGGCGGAAGGTCGTGGAGTCGGGGAAGCGCAGACGCAGCCCATTCGTCGACCCCGAGCGTTTCGACCATGGTGAGGGTGCACACCGAGTACACGAGGACACCCCCGGGCCGAAGCGCCTCCGCCGCGGCGCCCAGCAATTTCCGCGCCAGCTCGGCAAGCTGTTCGGGCGCCCGGGAATCGAGCCGCCATCGGGCCTCCGGCCTCCGACGGAGCACACCGAGACCCGAGCACGGTGCATCGACGAGCACCCGATCGAAGCTCCCCGGCCGCAACGGCAACGCGAGTCCGTCACCCACGAGCGGAAAGAGACAATCAAGACCGAGCCGCGTGGCTGCCTGCGCGATGCGGGCCACCCGACCCGGGTGGAGATCCAGCCCGACGACAGAACCACCGACAGCAGACCGCCCGAGAGCAGACCGACCGGCGCTGACCCGCTCCGCGATCGCCGACGCCTTCCCCCCGGGCGCGGCCGCGATCTCGAGCACCCGATCGCCCGGCTGCGGATCAAGCGCGATCACGACAGCCTGGCTGGCCTGGTCCTGGGGGGTTGCCCGACCCTCCGACACAGCCGGGAGCGCGGCGAGATCACCGACTCCGCTGACCACGAGCGCATCCGGAAGCAGCATGCCCGGATCGACCCTTATTCCACCAGCGCGCAGCTCGTCGGCGAGCTGCGTCGGGTCGCTGCGTCGCGGGTTTGCCCGCAGCGTCACAGCGGGCACCCGATTGTCGGATTCGAGCACCGCGGCCGCGTCGAGTTGTCCGAGATCGGCGATGAAGCGCTCGACGATCCAGTCGGGATGTGACGTCCGGATGCCGAGCGACGAGACATCGTCGCCATCGGGCAGATTCCACGGCGGTCCCGACGCGGCCAGATGGCGGAGAACCGCGTTGACGAAACCCTTGGCCCGGGGGTTCCGACGGCCGATCGCGGTGACCGTCTCCCCCACCGCCGCGTGCGGGGCTACTCCCGCGCGCAGCTGGTATGCCCCGAGCCGGAGCGCGACCCGAACGTCGGCGTCGAGACCGCCGAGCGGACGGGTCAGAAAGCCAAGGAGAATATGGTCGAGCGCGCGCTGGCCCCTGAGGGTCGAATAGACGAGATCGGTCGCGAACGCGCGGTCGCGCGGCTCGAGCCCGCTACCACGCAGGAGCGTCGGGAGCAGAAGGTTCGAGTACGCGCCATCGTCGACCCGAACGAGCGCTTCGATCGCGATGCCGCGGGCGCTCAGCGGGCTGTCTTCGGGTGGGCTCACGCGGTTCCGAATGTCGGCAGCGCGATCCGCAGACCCGCCTGCCACGCGGCCGCATCCATGCGCGCCTTGCCTTGCGGTTGCACCTCATCGAGATGAAGCCGTTCGCCGGTGACTCCTGCGTCGGTGGCGTCGAGGTGGGCGCGCCACACCTTCACCCGCTTGCCACCTAGCTCGAACCACGCGCCGGGTCGGGGGTTGCCGGCCCGGACGATGCGGTCGAGCTCGACGCCGGGGCGGGCCGGGTCGAGTCGGAACTCGTCCACGGTGAGCTTCGCGGCGTAGGCGGGCTCGCCGGCCTGGGGGATTGGCTCTGTCTTCGCGATCTCTGGGAGCTGCGCCACGAGCATCGCCGTTCCGGCGACCACGAGCTGGTCGCTCAGGGCACCGGCGTCGACCGTAGGCCCGATCGGCACGCGGGTAGTGGCGAACACGGGGCCTGTGTCCAGACCGGCGTCGACGCGCATCACCGTCACGCCGGTCTCGGCATCGCCGGCAAGGATCGCCCGCTCCACGGGTGCCGCGCCCCGCCAGCGCGGCAAGAGCGAGAAATGGAGGTTGACGAAACCGAGTGGGAGCGCTTCGAGCAGCTCGGTCGGCAGGATCTGGCCGAAGGCGACGACAACACCCAATTCGGCTCCCGAGGCCGCCACGTCGTCGACGATCTCGCGCGACCGTTCCGGGGTCCGAACGTCGACACCGAGCTCGCCGGCTGCGATCTTCACCGGGCTCGGCTGGGTGGCCGCGCCGCGGCCGCGCCGCCGATCGGGCTGGGTCACCGCGAACGCGATGTCGTGACCCGCGGCTACGAGGGCGCGCAACGGCGGCACCGCGTCGCGCGGTGTCCCGAGGTAGATGATTCTCAGGGTGCCGGCCTCAGAGTCGCGGTCGGGACCTGGATGCCGGCTGGATCGCGTTGACCACGTCGCCCGCGTTGACCAGCTCCCATTCCCGCAATTCCCGGAGGGCCTGCTTGCGCAGAGCGGGTTCGAGCCGGTCGATCACGAGGATGCCGTCGAGATGGTCGATCTCGTGGAGGAACACCCGGCCGAGGAAGTCGTCATCTTCGAGTATCACCTCATTGCCGTCGAGGCCGACGCCCTGGACCACGACGTGTTCGGCCCGCACGACATCGAACGAAAGCCCGGGAACCGACAGACAACCTTCTTCGTGCACCCACTCGCCGTCGGCCTGGACCACCACCGGGTTGATCATGACCTCCGGACCTTCTCCGACGTCGTAGGTGAAGATCCGCTTCTGCATCCCTACCTGCGGCGCCGCGAGCCCGACACCGGCCGCTTCGTACATCGTTTCGTACATCGTTTCGACGATGCCGACGAGTGCGCCGTCGATCTCGGTCACCTCTCGGGCGCGCTGCTTCAGCACCGGGTCACCGAACTGGCGGATCGGGTACGTGTCCACCGACCGAGGATACCAGCGGGTCAGACCCGCAACGGATCCACATCGACCCGCAGGCGTCCGAAGGCGCGTGCGCTCGGCGTTGCCTCAGCGAGTGCATCACAGAGGGCGACGACGGTTGCCGCCTGGACGAGCGCCCGCTTCCCCGCACCCGCCTCGACCGGGCCCAACAGGGTGATCCCATCGATCTCTCGAAGCATCACCGCGATCGCATCGACGGCGGCCGCCGCACCGCTCACCTCGGCGAGCCCACCGAACGGCGGATAGCCCAAGGCCTCGCGGCGAGTTCGTTCGGGGCCGGTGACGAGGTCGGGCTCGGCTCGGCGGACGGCTTCGACCACCTCGTGGTCGGGCACCCGCGTCTGGATCAGGATCCGACCAGGACCCGAGCGCGGGCCGACCAGCCGGGCGGCCCGGGCCACCAGGAAGAGCGCCTGCTCGGCCGCATGCACCCGCGGGGCGAGAAGCTCCTGGTCAGCATCGAGGAACACGACGAGTCGCACCGGACGCGCCCCATCGATGGGGACCCGGTGCAGGACCGCCTCTGTTCCGACCAGCACGTCGGCGGGCGGGATCTCCCCGGTGGCCGCCTCCACCTCGACGACGCTCGCCCGTGGCAGGAGGGCGGAAAGGTCTTCGCGGAGGTGCGCGATTCCCGGTCGGACGGCCTTCATCCGGGTGGCGTGGCAGTGAAGACAGACCTTGGGCCGAGTGGTTGAGCAGCGCGGGCACGACAGGATCCGGTCGTCGGCTTCGATCACCGCGGCACCGCAGCTCTCACACCGCGCGAGCTCTCCACACGCGACGCACGCGAGCAGCCGGGCGCGGCCCTTGCGATTTAGAAGACAGACCGCGCGCCCGCGCCCGCCGTCGGGCGAAGCCGCGATGGCTCGGCGCAGGGCGTCACCGAGCGCTTCGGTCAGGAGCCCGAATCCGGGGGGCTCCTCCCGACGGTCGATGACCTCGACCACCGGCCATCCGCCACGTTCGGTGGGTCGAGACGTCAGCACCACCTCGTCGGCCGCGACTATGGCGTCGATGGTCGGAACCGCGGTGACGAGCTCGACCCGCGCCCCGAGGCGTCGAGCCCGCTCGATCGCGACGTCGCGCGCGTGCCATGCGGGTGCGCGTTCCTCCTTGAGCGCCTCGTCGCCTTCGTCGAGCACGATGATCGCGCCGAGATCGGGTACGGGAGCCCACACCGCGGTGCGACCACCCACCACGACGCAGCCGCCCGCGCTGGCCGCGCGCCAGGCCCGGGTGCGCTGCG
>JANYLB010000024.1 GCA_025363815.1 Actinomycetes bacterium | reverse complement strand
ATGGTGATGCCGGGCGACAACACTGAGATGGTCGTGCAGTTGGGCAAGCCGATCGCGATGGAAGACGGCCTCCGGTTCGCGATCCGCGAGGGTGGCCGTACTGTGGGTGCCGGCCGCGTCACCAAGATCCTCAAGTAGACGCAGGCCTTCGGGTCAGCTGACCGATTAGTAGGAAGAGAACACGATGGCAAGTGACAAACGGGTCAAGGTGACCCTCGCGTGCGAAGACTGCAAGCGTCGCAACTACATCACGAAGAAGAACAAGGTCAACGACCGCGAGCGCATCGAGATGAAGAAGTACTGCCGGTTCGACCGGCGCCACACGTTGCACAAGGAAACGCGCTGACAGTTCGTCCAACCCAGCTGACCTGCACCGGGGCACCACTGGCGCGCCGGTTACCCGGAAGTAACCTCCGGGTGGGCTCGAGAGTCGAACCTCTGCCAACCCAGACGGGGGCCAGCCTGTGGACCTGCTGATCGCCGCCGCCAAGGCCGGTGACCGGCAGGCGTTCGAGGATCTCGTCCGTCAGACGTACCTCGATACCTACAACCTCGCGCTGCGCCTCACGGCGAACGAGGAGGACGCGCGCGACGTGGTGCAGGAGACCTACCTCCGGGCCTGGAAGGGAATCCGGCGGTTCCGGGGCGACGCCCAGTTCACGACCTGGCTGTACCGGATCACGGCCAACGCGGCGTCGACCTACTTGAGCCGCCGCCGTCGGCAGCGCACCGAGCCCCTCGACACTATCCACGACATGGAAGACCGGCGGACCGAGGCACGTCCCGAGGAGGCAGCCGAGTCTGCGGCCGATCTGGCTCAGGTAGCCGTGGCGCTCAACGGTCTGGCGCCCAAGCTACGGGCCGTCGTGGTGCTGAAGGATGTGTACGGGCTTGCCCACGAAGCGATCGGCGCCGAGCTCGGGATCTCGGTGACCGCAGCGAAGGTCCGGCTCCACCGGGGTCGTAAGCAGCTCCGTGAGGAGCTCGACGACATGTTGGCGAGGTCCGCCCGTGCGGTATGACGACGTCGCCGACCTGCTTCCCCAGCTCGCCGACGGTCCGGAGGGCGCTTCGCCAGAGGTGGCGGCATTCGTCGAGTCGGATCTGCGCAGCCAGGCCGAGCTCGCCCGCTACCGACGCCTGATCCGATCGCTGCAGCTCCTCCGCAACCACCTGGTCGAGCCGGCCCCCGGGCTACTCGCCCAGATCATTGCGGCACTCGAATTGCCCGACTCGCGGGCCCGGATTCTGACCGCTAGGCGGATGGTCTACGCCGGGGCAGTGGGGGGGGTCGCGGCCGGTGCGGCGGCCACCGCGGTGGTGCTCATGCGGCGCCGCATGAGTCTCGCCGGAAGCGTCGGCTAATCTGTCGCGTCCGGACCCCCGGAGGGCAGTAGCTCAATTGGTAGAGCTCCGGTCTCCAAAACCGGCGGTTGGGGGTTCAAGTCCCTCCTGCCCTGCACCGACCCGGCCACGAAGGCCAGATCACAACCCGTAAGCCCATCGGATCACGACCCAGCATGAAAGCGTTCGGGTGAACCGACAGAGCAAGCGCATGATGGCGAAGCAGGGCAGCGACAAGCCGCGCGCGCCCGAGCGCAAGTCGCGTCCCGCCGCGCAACAGGCCAAAGAACGCACGGGACCGCGTGAGTTCCTCATTGAGGTTCGCGGTGAGATGCGTAAGGTCGCGTGGCCGACGAAGCACGAGATCATCAACTCGACGATCATCGTGCTGATCGCCGTCGTGGTGATGACCACCCTTATCTTCTTGTTCGACTACGCATCCGCGAAGTTCGTTCTCTTCCTCTACGAATGATGGTCGACGCAATGACTCCCGAAGAAACCGATTCGACCCAACCCGACGAAGAACCCGTCGACCTTGCCGACGCGGAGCTCATCGACGTCTACGACGACGACGAAGAGGAAGAACCGGAGCCCAGTCCGTACGACCGGCCCGGTGCCTGGTACGTCGTGCACACCTACGCCGGCTACGAGAACAAGGTGAAGCAGAACCTCGCGAGCCGCGTGCGTTCGATGAACGTCGAGGAACGCATCTTCGAGGTCGTCATCCCGATGGAAGATGTCATCGAGTTCAAGAACGGTCGCAAGGTAGTCGTGCAAAAGAAGGTCTTCCCCGGGTACCTGCTGGTACGGATGGCCCTCGACGACGACTCGTGGTACGTCGTGCGCAACACGCCAGGCGTAACCGGGTTCGTCGGCAGCGGCGCGAAGCCCACCCCATTGTCGCGACGCGAAGTCGAAGACATCCTCGGAGTGAAGCCCGAAGGTGCACCTGAGAAGAAGGCGCGGCCGCGTCTCGCGTTCGACGAAGGCGAGCAGGTGCGTGTCACGACCGGACCGTTCGCCGATTTCAACGGCGCGATCAGCGAGATTGATTTCGACCGGTCGAAGCTCAAAGTGCTCGTGAACATCTTCGGCCGTGAGACTCCGGTCGAGCTCGAGTTTGGTCAAGTGGCCAAGCTCTAGGGCACCAGCTCCAAGATCGGCCGTCGAACTCGGTTCGACGCGGTGAATCGGCGCACCACAGTGCGCCGCAGAGACGAACGGAAAGAGCAAGAGCAATGGCGAAGAAGAAGCTCGCGGCGATCGTGAAGATCCAGATCCCAGCCGGTCAGGCCACGCCTGCGCCGCCCGTCGGTACCGCTCTCGGTCCGCATGGGATCAACATCATGGACTTCTGCAAGTTGTACAACGCGGCGACCGAAGCTCAACGCGGCCAGATCATTCCGGTCGAGATCTCGGTGTACGAGGACCGATCGTTCACGTTCGTCACGAAGACGCCGCCGACTCCGTTCCTGCTGCGCGAGGCCGCCGGGCTCGAGAAGGGTTCGGGCAACCCTCTTCGCGACAAGGTCGGCTCTGTCACCCGCGATCAGGTCAAGAAGATCGCGGAGACGAAGATGCCAGACCTCAACGCGGTCGACATCGACGGGGCCATGGCCCAGGTCGAAGGTACCGCCCGTTCCATGGGCATAGAGGTAAAGGGCTGACCCTTCCTTCGCGCACGACCCCCCGACGGAAGACCTCACCGCCGGATCCGGGACCACGAGGGAGCTACGGCGAAGGAGATCGTGCAATGGCACCCCACGGCAAGAAGTACCTCGACGCAACCCGACGGTTCGACCGAGAGAAGCTGCACCTCCCGGGCGAGGCGCTCGAACTGGTGAAGTCGCTCGCGACCCGCAACTTCGACGAAACGATCGAAGCAGGGTTCAGGCTGGGCATCGATCCCCGCAAGGCCGACCAGATGCTGCGTGGCACGGTGTCGTTGCCGAACGGCACCGGCAAGACCGTGCGCGTCGCCGCGTTCGCTCAAGGTGACGCGGCCAGAGCCGCGGAAGAGGCGGGAGCCGACATCGTTGGCGCCGAAGACCTCGTCGAGCAGGTGGCGAACGGCTTTCTCGATTTCGACATCGCGATAGCGACGCCTGATCTGATGGCCCAGGTAGGCAAGCTCGGCCGGGTGCTCGGGCCGCGCGGCCTCATGCCGAACCCGAAGACCGGCACCGTCACCCCCGACATAGCCAAGGCCGTCGCCGAGTTCAAGGCCGGCAAGGTCGAGTACCGCACCGATCGCAACGGCAATGTCCAGGTGCCGATTGGCAAGGCGAGCTTCGAGCCGGCGGCGTTGCTGGAGAACTACACCGCGGTGTTAGACGAGCTGGCGCGGGCCAAGCCGGCATCGGCCAAGGGCCGTTACCTCAAGGGCGTGACCCTGTCGTCGACGATGGGCCCGGGCGTCAAGGTCGACACCGCCGGCGAAGCTCCGTGAACGCGAGGGTCTGAACCGACGTCGCCGACTGGGCCAGCGGGCCCGGCATGACGGCAGCACCTGCATCCGACTACCATCTCCGCCCGCACGTTGTTCCAAGCACCGAAGACCTCCGGTCCCGGGTCGTCACCCGGGGTAATCGGGCGGCTTGCCGCTCGGCCGGACGAGGTGACTCCTCTCCCATTCGGGAATCGGGTGTCCTCGTCTGCCATCGGCAGAGGTGACCAGAACCCGATCGCCCGACACGCATTGGTCGTAGAGGAGTAACGCGTGGCCCGACCCGAGAAGTCTGCTGTCGTCGAGGAGATTCGCACCAAGCTCGCGGAGGCCGACGCTGCGGTTCTCACCGAGTACCGCGGCCTGACCGTCGGTGCTCTCGCCGAGCTGCGCGCGACGCTGCGCCCGGCCGACGCCGAGTACAAGGTCTTCAAGAACACTCTCGCCCGGCGGGCCGCCGAAGCTGCCGGGATGACAGAGCTGGTCCCGATGCTCGAGGGTCCGGTCGCGATTGCCTTCGTCCGCGGCGACGCCGTAATCGCAGCGAAGGCGCTGCGCGACTTCGCCAAGACAAATCCGGCGCTGATCGTCAAGGGTGGGCTCCTCGGTGAACTGGTGCTCGACGCGGGCGAGATGGCTGCGCTCGCCGACGTGCAGCCCCGCGAGGTTCTGCTGGCCCGACTGGCCGGCGGATTCCAAGCGCCGCTCGTCAAGGCGGCCGGCCTGTTCCAGGCGTTCACACGGAACTTCGCCTATGCCGTTCTGGCCTACGTCGACCAGCGCGTCGAAGCCGGCGAGGCCCTGCCCGATCCCGAAATCGCAGAGACACAGAAAGAGAGTGAGTGATGGCTACCCCGAGCAACACCGAGCTGCTGGACGTCTTCAAGAAGATGACGGTCCTCGAGCTGAACGAGTTCCTGAAGGCCTTCGAAGAGGAGTTCGGCGTCACGGCCGCAGCCCCGGTCGCGGTCGCCGCAGCAGGCGGTGGTGGCGAAGCCGCCGCGCCGGTCGAGGAGAAGGACGAGTTCGACGTCATCCTCAATGCCGCGGGTGACAAGAAGATCCAGGTCATCAAGGAAGTTCGCAGCCTCACCAGCCTCGGGCTGAAGGAAGCGAAGGACCTCGTCGACGGGGCGCCGAAGCCGGTGCTCGAAAAGGTCTCGAAGGAAGAAGCCGAGAAGGCGAAGGCAGCCCTCGAGGCCGCCGGCGCCAGCGTCGAGCTCGCGTAGCCCGGCGCCGCGCTTGAAGCGGTGCGGGCTCTACAGGCACAAGCTTGACCCCCGGGAGGCGGCGTCGTATCCTCCCGGGGCGCCCAAGGGTGCCTGGCCGCCGACGCCTTTTGCGTCGGCGGGTCGTCGCGGCTATCCTTCTGAGAGCCGTGTCTTCCCGCTCCGCCTCTTGCTGATATTTCCTGGCTCTAGTCCGCGCGCGCTCGAACCCACTCGTTCTGAGCCTCGCCTTCTTGAGCCCCACCCTTGTGCCCAGTCCTTGTGCGCAATTCTCTTCCCTGTGAAGGAGTGACGGTGGCCCGTCTCGCTTCCCGTGAGCGTCTCTCGTTCAGCAAGCTCCGCGAGGTTCTCGCCCTCCCGGATCTGATCGCCGTCCAGCGCGAGTCCTTCCAGTGGTTCCTCGATGAGGGCGTCAAGGAGGTGCTGCGCGACATCTCCCCGATCGAAGACTTCACCGGTCAGCTGAAGCTCGAGCTCGCCGACCACGTCTTCGACCCACCGAAGCACACCGAAGACGAGTGCCGTGAGCGCGACATGACCTACGCGCGCCCGCTCTTCGTCACGGCTCGCTTCATGAACGCGCTCACCGGTGAGATCAAGGAGCAGACGGTCTTCATGGGTGACTTCCCCATGATGACCGACCGCGGCACGTTCATCATCAACGGCACCGAGCGGATCGTCGTCTCGCAGCTGGTCCGTTCGCCGGGCGTCTACTTCGATCTCTCGGCCGACAAGACCTCGCCGGAAAAAGACGTCGTCGGCGCCAAGATGATCCCGGGTCGCGGCGCGTGGCTCGAGTTCGAGGTCGACAAGAAAGACATCGCCTACGTCCGGATCGACCGCAAGCGCAAGCAGCCGGTCACGATCTTGCTCAAGGCACTCGGGTTCGGCGACACCGAAGACGAGCTGCTCAGCCTGATCCTCGACCCGAGTGGTCAGCCGTACGACTCGATCCGCAACACGCTCGACAAGGACAACACCGCCGACGCCGACGAAGCGTTCATCGACATCTACCGCAAGCTCCGTCCGGGTGAGCCGCCCACACCCGACTCCGCCCGCGGTCTGTTGGAGAACCTCTTCTTCAACCCGAAGCGCTACGACATGGCCAAGGTCGGCCGGCACAAGGTGTCGAAGAAGCTGCGCGACGAGTACGCGAAGCTCCCGCTCGAGCGCTACGGCCTCGAGGCGCCGATCCAGGGTGAGTTCACCCTGTCGAAGGCCGACATTCTCGCCACGGTCTCGTACCTGGTGAAGCTCCATCACAACGACGTCGACTACTTCCGCGACGACATCGACCACTTCGGCAACCGCCGAGTTCGGTCGGTAGGCGAGCTCATCCAGAACCAGGTGCGCGTCGGCCTGAGCCGGATGGAGCGGGTCGTGCGCGAGCGCATGACGACCCAAGACGTCGAGGCGATCACTCCCCAGACCCTGATCAACATCCGCCCGGTCGTGGCCGCGATCAAGGAGTTCTTCGGGTCGTCGCAGCTGTCGCAGTTCATGGACCAGACGAACCCGCTGGCCGGGCTCACGCACAAGCGGCGTCTCTCGGCCCTCGGGCCGGGTGGTCTGTCCCGTGAGCGCGCTGGTTTCGAGGTGCGAGACGTTCACCCCAGCCACTACGGGCGGATGTGCCCGATCGAGACGCCGGAAGGCCCGAACATCGGCCTCATCGGCTACCTGTCGAGCTTCGCCCGAATCAACCCGTTCGGCTTCATCGAGACGCCCTACCGCAAGGTCGTCGACGGTGTGGCCACCGACGACATCGAGTACCTCGCGGCCGACGACGAAGACCGCTACGTCATCGCGCAGGCAAACGCCGAGCTCGCCGATGATGGGCACTTCATCGGCAATCGGGTGCTCGTCCGCTCGAAGCGTGGTGAGATCGCGTACGTCCCGCCGACCGAGGTCGACTACATGGACGTGTCGCCGAAGCAGATCGTGTCGGTCGCGACCGCTCTCATCCCGTTCCTCGAGCACGACGACGCCAACCGTGCGCTCATGGGCGCCAACATGCAACGCCAGGCGGTACCGGTCCTGCGCCCGACAGCACCGTTCATCGGCACGGGGGTCGAGGGACGCGCCGCGCGTGACGCCGGTGACGTAGTCCTCGCCGAAGACGATGGCGAGGTGGTCGAGGTCTCGGGCGACGCGATAATAGTCGACTACGTAAAGACCGGCCGCACGACCTACCGGCTGTCCAAGTTCCGTCGCTCTAACCAGGGCACGTGCATCAACCAGAAGCCGTTGGTCGATACCGGCGACAAGATCGCCAAGGGTGACCTGCTCGCCGACGGCCCATCGACGCATCAGGGTGAGCTCGCACTCGGCAAGAACCTCTTGGTCGCCTTCATGCCGTGGAAGGGCCAGAACTACGAAGACGCGATCGTTCTCTCGGAGCGGCTCGTGCGCGACGACGTCCTCACCTCGATTCACATCGAGGAGCACGAGATCGACGCCCGCGACACCAAGCTCGGTGCCGAGGAGATCACGCGCGACATCCCGAACCTCTCCGAAGACATCCTGAAGGACCTCGACGAGCGCGGGATCATCCGCGTTGGCGCCGAGGTCGGCCCCGGCGACGTGCTCGTGGGCAAGGTCACGCCGAAGGGCGAGACCGAGCTGACGCCCGAGGAGCGCCTGCTTCGTGCGATCTTCGGCGAGAAGGCCCGTGAGGTCCGCGACACGTCGCTGAAGGTGCCGCACGGCGAGAACGGGAAGGTCATCGACGTGCGGGTCTTCTCCCGCGACATCGGCGACGAGCTTCCGCCTGGGGTGAACCAGCTGGTCCGGGTGTATGTCGGACAGAAGCGCAAGATCAGTGAGGGCGACAAGCTCGCCGGCCGTCATGGCAACAAAGGTGTGATCTCGAAGATCCTCCCCGTCGAGGACATGCCCCATCTCGCCGACGGCACGCCGGTCGACATCGTGCTCAATCCCCTCGGTGTTCCGAGCCGCATGAACGTCGGCCAGGTGCTCGAAGCGCACCTGGGCTACGCGGCTCGCCACGGTTGGGAGGGTCAGCGGACCGCGCCGGCGGCGCAGAACAAGACACGGACCGTTACCGAGCCCGCGGTGTGGGTTTCGACGCCGGTGTTCGACGGCGCCCACTGGGACGAGACCGAACAGGCCAACGAGCAGGGCACGATCAAGTCGATCTTCGACCGCATGCATCCCGACGGGGTCGGCGGTCGGCGTCTGGTCGGACTCGACGGCAAGGCCCAGCTCTGGGACGGTCGCACCGGTGAGCCCTACGACCAGGCGGTCACCGTCGGCTACGTGTACATCCTGAAGCTCGCCCACCTCGTCGACGACAAGATTCACGCTCGTTCGACGGGTCCGTACTCGATGATCACCCAGCAGCCCCTCGGCGGGAAGGCCCAGTTCGGGGGTCAGCGCTTCGGTGAGATGGAGGTGTGGGCGCTCGAGGCCTACGGCGCCGCGTACGCGCTCCAGGAGATCCTCACCATCAAGTCCGACGACGTGCTCGGCCGCGTGAAGGTCTACGAGGCAATCGTCAAGGGCGAGAACATCCCCGAACCCGGTATCCCCGAGAGCTTCAAGGTGTTGATCAAGGAGATGCAGGCCCTCTGCCTCAACGTCAAGGTCATCGACGTTGCCGGCGAGGAGGTGCAGATCCGCGAGCTCGACGAAGACGCGTTCCGCACGACCGAATCGCTCGGCATCGACCTGTCCCGCCCCGAGCGGGGAACCGACGAAGAGGACGAGCGGCGTCGCGAAGCCGCGAACACACGAACCTAGCTCCACCTTCGACACCCCAGCAGCCCGTAGACCAGAAAGCAGGCGTCTGTGCTCGACGTCAATGATTCCGACCGCCTCTCGATCTCGCTGGCCACAGCGGACCAGATCCGCACGTGGTCGAACGGCGAGGTCAAGAAGCCGGAGACGATCAATTACCGCACGCTCAAGCCGGAGAAGGACGGGCTCTTCTGCGAGAAGATCTTCGGTCCGACCAAGGACTGGGAGTGCTACTGCGGCAAGTACAAGCGCGTTCGCTTCAAAGGGATCATCTGCGAGCGCTGCGGCGTCGAGGTCACGCGATCCAAGGTGCGCCGTGAGCGCATGGGCCACATTGAGCTCGCCGCTCCTGTCACCCATATCTGGTATTTCAAGGGCGTTCCGAGCCGGTTGGGGTACCTGCTCGACATCGCACCGAAAAGCCTCGAGAAGGTCATCTATTTCGCCGCGCACCTGATCACCTGGATTGACGACGAGAAGCGCCACACCGATCTCCCGACGCTCGAGGCCGACATCCGCGCCGAGTTCGGTGACCTCGAGCGCGAGCGCGACCTGCGCATTCGAGAGAAGTACGACGCGCTCGAGGTCGAGCTCGCCGCGGGCGAAGCGCGGGGCGCCAAAGAGACCGAGCTCGCAAAGCTCCGCAAGGGCGCCGAGAAAGAGATCGAGGAGGTGCGCGAGCGCGCTCAGCTCGAGATCGACTTCACCAAGACGGTCTGGGACACGTTCAGCAAGCTGAAGCGCAAGGAGCTTGTCGACGACGAGCGGGTCTGGCGCGAGCTGCAGGACCGATACAGCGAGTACTTCAGCGGTGGCATGGGTGCAGAGGCGGTGAAGGACCTCATCACGCGCCTCGACCTCGAAGGCGAGGAAGAGGAGCTGAAGGAGATCATCGCCACGGCCAAAGGTCAACGCAAAGCCAAGGCCATCAAGCGTCTGAAGGTGATCTCGGCTTTCAACAAGCGCGAAGACGGCACGCTCATCAACGAGCCGATGGGCATGGTCCTCGACGCGGTCCCGGTGATTCCTCCGGATCTCCGTCCGATGGTCCAGCTCGATGGTGGCCGCTTCGCCACCTCCGACCTCAACGACCTCTACCGCCGGGTCATCAACCGCAACAACCGGTTGAAGCGACTCCTCGACCTGGGTGCCCCCGAGATCATCATCAACAACGAGAAGCGGATGCTGCAGGAGGCCGTCGACGCGCTGTTCGACAACGGCCGGCGCGGCCGCCCGGTGACCGGTCCCGGGAATCGGGCACTCAAATCACTCTCCGACATGCTGAAGGGCAAGCAGGGCCGGTTCCGTCAGAACCTGCTCGGCAAGCGGGTCGACTACTCCGGTCGTTCCGTGATCGTGGTCGGTCCGAAGCTCAAGCTCCAGCAGTGCGGTCTGCCCAAGCAGATGGCGCTCGAGCTGTTCAAGCCCTTCGTGATGAAGCGGCTCGTCGACCTCGAGTACGCGCAGAACATCAAGTCCGCGAAGCGGATGGTCGAGCGCTCACGCCCCCAGGTCTGGGACGTGCTCGAAGAGGTGATCAAGGAGCACCCGGTGTTCCTGAACCGGGCCCCAACGTTGCACCGTCTCGGGATCCAGGCGTTCGAGCCTGTGCTCGTCGAGGGCAAGGCGATCCAGATCCACCCGCTCGTGTGCACCGCGTTCAACGCCGACTTCGACGGTGACCAGATGGCGGTGCACCTGCCGCTGTCGGCCGAGGCTCAGGCCGAGGCTCGCCTGCTCATGCTTTCGGCGCACAACATCCTGTCGCCGGCACACGGCCGCCCGATCACGGTTCCTAACCAGGACCAGATCATCGGCGCGTACTACCTCACAGTGCACAGCGAAGGTGCTCCCGGTGAAGGACGCGCCTTCGCGTCGCTAGAGGAAGCTCGCGCGGCGTACGAGGAGCGCGGCTGGGATGTCAACCCGAACCAGGACACGTCGCTTCCCGGCTCCGCGTCGCAGGGTCTGTCACTGCACGCCAAGATCAAGGTCCGGATGCCGCTCGGTCGCTTCCCCGAGGAGCAGTTCCCGTCTCGCCTGATCTGGGACGAGTCCCACGAAGAATGGGTCCCTAACCCGGATGCCGGCGACTCGCCGGTGCTGCGGCGTCAGGGCTCGAACGGCACCGGCTCCGCTCTCGTGGAGACGACCCTCGGTCGGTTCCTGTTCAACGAGGCGTTCCCGCCCGACTTCCCCTTCGAGGACCGCATCGTAAAGAAGCGTGAAGTCACCGAAGTCGTCCAGAAGCTCGTCGACATGTACCCACGTGCCGTCGTTGCCGTCAGCCTCGACAAGCTCAAGGATCTCGGGTTCGAGTACTCGTCGCGCGCCGGTGTGACCATTTCGATCGCCGATGTGAAGACCCCCGACGCGAAGCCCGAGATCATCGAGGCCCATGAGCGCGAGGCCGAGAAGGTCGAGCAGCAGTACGACCGCGGAATCATCACCGACGACGAGCGCCGCCAGAAGGAGATCGAGATCTGGACGGAGGCCACTCAGCAGGTGACCGACGCCATGACCGCCGAGATGAGCCAGAACTTCTTCAACCCCATCGAGATGATGGTGGGGTCGGGCGCTCGCGGCAACGTGATGCAGGTGCGCCAGATCGCCGGTATGCGCGGTCTGGTGGCCAACCCGCGTGGTGAGATCATCCCGCGGCCGATCCGGTCCAACTTCCGCGAGGGTCTATCCGTGCTCGAGTACTTCATCTCGACCCACGGTGCGAGGAAGGGCCTTGCCGACACCGCGTTGCGCACAGCCGACTCGGGTTATCTGACCCGCCGTCTCGTCGACGTGGCGCAGGAGATCATTGTTCGCGAGGAAGACTGTGGTGCGCGACGTGGTATCTGGGTGCACGACATCCTCGACGATGTCGAGAGCCGCCGTCTCCTCGAGACCCGCCTCCTCGGCAGATGCCTCCTCGACGATGTGGACCTGAGCGACGGAACCACGTTGGCCCGGAACACCCTGGTCACCGAGTACCCGCTCGATCAGCTCGCCTCTGACCCCGATGTCACCCAGGTGCGCGTGCGTTCGACGCTGACCTGCGACTCCCTCTCGGGCGTCTGCGGAGCCTGCTACGGGATGATGCTCGCGACGGGCAAGGCCGTCGACATGGGTGAGGCCGTCGGCATCATCGCGGCGCAGTCGATCGGTGAGCCGGGAACCCAGCTCACCATGAGGACCTTCCACACCGGTGGTGTGGCCGGTGAGGACATCACCCACGGTCTCCCGCGCGTCGTCGAGTTGTTCGAGGCCCGCACGCCGAAGGGCGCATCGACCCTCGCCGAGAGCTCCGGTGTGATCCGCATCGGTGAGAACGAGAAGGGCGAGCGGACGGTCACGATCGTGGCTGACGACGGCACCGAAGAGGTGCACATCGTTCTCTGGCGCCAGAAGCTCAACGTGGTCGAGGGCGAGGAGGTCTCTGCCGGAGACCGTCTCGTGGGCGATATCGAGACTCCGCTCGACCCGAAGAAGGTGCTCGAGATCAAGGGAATCCGGGAGACCCAGCAGTACCTCGTCGACGAGGTGCAGAAGGTCTACCGGGAGCAAGGCGTGTCGATCCACGACAAGCACGTCGAAGTCATCATCCGCCAGATGCTGCGGCGGGTAGCGGTCTCGGAGTCCGGTGACTCGGCGTTCCTCCCCGGTGAGAAGAAAGACGCCCGGCTCTACGCCGAGACGAACCGTCGACTCGTGGAAGCGGGCAAGCAGCCCGCAGAGGGTCGCCCCGAGCTGATGGGTATCACCAAGGCATCGCTTGCCACCGACTCGTGGTTGTCGGCGGCATCGTTCCAGGAGACCACCCGCGTCCTCACCGAGGCTGCCATCGAGGGCAAGAAAGACGACCTCGAAGGACTCAAGGAGAACGTGATCATCGGCAAGCTGATCCCCGCCGGCACCGGGATGCCCCGGTACCGCGAGATCCGCACCGAGGCACCCGACTACGAGCCGATGCCCTTCTACTCGAGCGACGTTGGCGATGATGCCGATATCGCCGAGTGGCTCGCGGCCAGCGCCTCCCGCCAGACCGCCTCGACGGCCGACATCGCCGGCTTTCTAACCGGCGGCAGTGGAGGGGAGTCGGGTGCCTACGTCGCGTCATTCGTCGGCACGGAGGAGCCAGCTCCCGAGGTCGTAGAGGCCGAACCGGCTCCCGAACCCGTCGTGATCCCCGGGGTCGCTTCGGGGGAGCAAGGGTGACCGTTTGCCGCAGCGCGGTCTGATCCCTATCCTGGAGTGGCCTGGAGTCTCCTCCGGGAGCCCACGGCGGCGTCTCAAGAGTCAAGAACCTGAAGTGCCAAGTAGTCCTTTCGTGAACGTGTAGGAGCGTTGTGCCGACGATTGCCCAGCTGGTCCGCAAGGGCCGCAAGAGCAAGACCGAGAAGTCGAAGACCCCGGCGCTGAAGAGCTCGCCGCAGCGCCGTGGTGTCTGCACGCGCGTCTTCACCCACACTCCGAAGAAGCCGAACTCTGCCTTGCGCAAGGTCGCGCGAGTGCGGCTCACCACCGGCGTCGAAGTGACCGCGTACATCCCCGGGATCGGCCACAACCTCCAGGAGCACTCGATCGTGCTCGTGCGTGGCGGCCGGGTGAAGGACCTTCCGGGTGTCCGCTACAAGATCATCCGCGGTGCGCTCGACGCGAGTGGGGTCGCCGATCGCAAGCAGGCGCGCAGTCGCTACGGCGCGAAGAAGGGTTAGCAATGCCTCGCAAGGGTCCCGCCCCCCGCCGTGATCTCATGCCCGACCCGGTTCACCGGTCGGTCGTCGTCACCCAGCTCGTGAACAAGGTGCTCCAGGAAGGTAAGCGTTCCGTCGCCGAGAACATCGTCTACGACGCGCTCGCCGACATCGAGCGCAAGACCGGCACGGAGCCGGTGGCCACTCTGAAGCGAGCGGTCGAGAACGTTCGACCCGCGCTCGAGGTGAAGAGCCGCCGCGTCGGTGGCGCTACGTACCAGGTTCCGATGGAAGTTCGGCCGCGGCGTGCGACCACTCTCGCGATCCGCTGGCTCGTCGGCTATTCACGCCAGCGCCGAGAGAAGACGATGGCCGAGCGCCTCTCGGCAGAGCTGCTCGACGCGAGCAACGGGCTTGGAGCGGCGATCAAGCGCAAGGAAGACCTGCAGAAGATGGCCGAGTCGAACAAGGCGTTCGCTCACTACCGCTGGTAAGTCGCACTCGGTCTCGGGGCACGGGGCCGGCCGGCGCCCGGCCCTTTCTGTAGGGGCGGTCCGCCGCATTGGCAACGGGACGCTCGCGTTCGACGCGGCCTGCTTCCAACAGGGAAAAGAAGAGGAAGAAGAAGAGAGATGGCGAACGACAAGGTTCCGATGGTTCGGGAGTTCCCGCTGGCGCGTACGCGGAACATCGGGATCATGGCGCACATCGACGCGGGCAAGACGACCACTACCGAGCGGATCCTCTATTACACCGGGCGTACCTACAAGATCGGTGAGGTCCACGAGGGCGCGGCGGTGATGGACTGGATGATCCAGGAGCAGGAGCGCGGCATCACGATCACGAGCGCCGCCACGACCTGCAAGTGGCGCGACTGCTGGATCAACATCATCGACACGCCCGGCCATGTGGACTTCACCGTCGAGGTCGAGCGTTCTCTTCGCGTCCTCGACGGCGCGGTCGCGGTGTTCGATGCGGTCGCCGGCGTCGAACCTCAGACCGAGACGGTATGGCGCCAGGCCGACAAGTACAACGTCCCGCGGATGTGCTTCGTCAACAAGATGGACCGCATCGGAGCCGACTTCATCCGTTGCGTAGAGATGATGCGCGACCGTCTTGATGCCACCGTGGTGCTGACCCAGCTGCCGATCGGCGCCGAGAGTGAGTTCCGGGGCGTCCTCGACCTGCTCGAGATGAAGGCGCTCATCTGGGACGACGGTATGGGCGAGGAGTTCGAGACCACCGACGTACCGGCCGAATACGTCGACGCCGCCGAGAGTGCGCGCCACGACATGATCGACGTGCTCTCGCGCTTTGATGAAGAGATCCTCGAGAAGTACGTCGGCGAAGAGGAGATCACCGCCGCCGACCTGCGCCGCGCGTTGCGTTCGTCGACCATCGCCGGCGACACGGTCCCTGTGCTCTGCGGCACTGCGTTCAAGAACAAGGGCGTCCAGCCGTTGCTCGATGCCGTGGTCGACTACCTGCCGAGCCCCCTCGACGTCCCGCCGGTCAACGGCACCGACGTGAAGGGCGACGAGGTCCTCCACCGCTCCGCCGATGACAGCGAGCCGTTCTCGGCCCTGGCGTTCAAGATCATGAGCGACCCGCATGTGGGCAAGCTCACCTACTTCCGGGTCTACTCCGGCAAGATGTCGGCCGGCAGCCCCATGCTCAACGCGACCAAGGACCGCAAGGAGCGGGCGGGCCGCATCCTTCAGATGCATGCGAACCACCGCGAAGACAAAGACGCAGTGTTCACCGGCGACATCGTCGCGGTCGTGGGCCTGAAGAACACGACGACCGGAGACACGCTCTGCGACCCGGCGCACCCGATCGTGTTGGAACGCATGACGTTCCCCCAGCCGGTTATCTCGGTGGCGATCGAGCCCAAGACCAAGATCGACCAGGACAAGTTGAGCAAGGCCCTCCAATCACTGTCAGAGGAGGACCCCACCTTCAGGGTCCACACCGACGACGAGACCGGCCAGACGATCATCGAGGGGATGGGCGAGCTCCACCTCGAGGTTCTTGTCGACCGCATGATGCGCGAGTTCGCCGTCGGCGCGAACGTCGGCAAGCCCCAGGTGGCCTACCGAGAGACCATCACCCAGACGGTCGAGAAGGTCGAAGAGCGCTACATCCGCCAGACGGGTGGTCGTGGCCAGTACGGCCACGTGGTCATCACCCTCGAGCCGACCGGCCCGGGCGGTGGATATGAGTTCGTCGACAAGATCGTCGGCGGCGTGATCCCGCGGGAGTACATCCCCGCGGTCGACGCCGGCATCCAGGAGGCGTTGCAGGGCGGCATCATCGCCGGCTACCCGCTGGTCGACATGCGCGTGATCCTGACCTACGGCTCGTACCACGATGTCGACTCGAGCGAGATGGCATTCAAGATCGCCGGTTCGATGGCGGTCAAGAAGGCGGCCCGGGCGGCCAAGCCGGTGCTGCTCGAACCGATTGAAGCGGTCGAGGTCGTCACCCCCGAGGACTACATGGGCGACGTGATCGGCGATCTCAACTCGCGGCGCGGTCGGATCGAGAACATGGAGCAGCGGGGCAGCTCGCACGTCGTGAAGGCCCAAGTGCCGCTCGCAGAGATGTTCGGTTATGCTACCGACCTCCGGTCGCGCACCCAGGGGCGCGCGACGTACACGATGCAGTTCGACTCCTATCAGCAAGTTCCGGAGTCGATCGCGGACGAGATCATCCGCCGCGCCCGCGGCGAGTAGTCACCCCACCCGCAACAAGCCTCACGAGGAGTACGTCCGGTCATGGCGAAGGCGAAGTTCGAGCGGAACAAGCCGCATTTGAACATCGGGACGATGGGTCACATCGATCATGGGAAGACGACGTTGACGGCTGCGATCACGCGGGTGTTGGCGGATCGTGATTCGAATGTGACGGCGACT
>JANYLB010000006.1 GCA_025363815.1 Actinomycetes bacterium | reverse complement strand
TGCTCATCGGCGCAGCGATCCGATCCGTCGGCCGGCGCGGCAAGTACCTCATGGTCGACTTCGGTACACCCGCCCGGATTCTCGTGCACCTCTCGCAGGCTGGTCGCCTCGACCTCGAGTCACCACCAAAGAACACGCGGGGCAAGGGTTCGGTGGTGCGGTTTCGGTTCGACGACGGTCGCGCGATTCTCGTGCGCGAGTACGGGCATGAGCGCAAGGCCGCCTGGTGGGTGCTCGCCCCCGGTGACGAAGGACCGCTTGCCAAGCTCGGCCCCGAGCCCGATTCCGAGGCGTTCGCCGAGTTCGTTCTGCAGAGCACCGACAACCGGCGTATCCACACCTGGTTGCGGGACCAGCGTACGGTGGCGGGCATCGGACGCGGCTATGCCGACGACGGGTTGCACCGGGCCAAGCTCTCGCCGACCTCGACGCTCCCCAAGCTCGCCACCGACGAGCGCCGCCGGCTGCTCGACGCGATCCGTTCGACACTCGCCGACGCGCTCGAGGGCGAACGCACCAGGGTGGGAGGGTTGTCGGCGCGCAAGCTCGGCGATCGGTTCACCGTGCACGGCCGACCGGGAGCACCCTGTCCGGTGTGTGGCGAGGCCATGCGACGCGTGTCCTACGAGGCGTACGAGATCACGTACTGTCCGACATGTCAGACCGGCGGCAAGGTCCTCGCCGACCGCAGGATGTCGCGCCTCGTGAAGTAGCCGGCCCCGGCAGGCTTTCCGTCGGCCGGCTCCTAACCAAACTGGTTTTGACGAGGGGGCCGCTGCGGCGCGGCACCCTTGCGACCCGTAGCATGACCGGCGGTGACCCCAGCCCTGCTCGCCTTCATCCCCAGCCCGTCGCGAGGTGTCTTCTACCTCGGGCCGCTGCCGCTGCACGTTTACGGGCTCACGCTCGCGATCGGCGTTGTCGCGGCCACCTACCTGGCCGAGCACCGGTGGAAGCGGATGGGTCACGATCCGAAGGAGATCTCACAGATCGCGGTGTGGATCGTGATCGCGGGCGTGATCGGCGCCCGGCTGTACCACGTGATCACCGACTACCAGCTGTACACCCATGACCCCGTCAAGGCGCTGCAGATCTGGAGCGGCGGACTCGGAATCTGGGGGGCAGTCGCCGGGGGTGCCATTGCCGTCGTCATCCTTGCCCGCAAGCACAACTACGACGCGTTGCAGCTCAGCGACGCGATCGCGCCCGGGGTCGTGCTCGCCCAAGCGATCGGACGCTGGGGGAACTACTTCAACCAAGAGTTGTTCGGCCGGCCGACGTCGCTCCCATGGGCGTTGAAGATCGACTTGGCTCACCGGCCCGACCAGTACAAGGCGTTCGCGACCTTCCAGCCGACGTTCTTGTACGAGTCGTTGTGGTGCCTGCTCATTCTCGGCGTGCTTCTCTGGGCGGAGAGGCTGCCCTCGCACCGGCGGGGCCAGACGTTCGCGCTCTACATAGCGCTGTACACCGCCGGCCGGTTCGTGTTCGAGAACATGCGCAGCGATCCGGCACACACCATCGGCGGTCTGCGCATCAATGCCTGGGTGAGCATCTTGCTGTTCGTCATCGGCGTGGCCTGGTTCCTGTGGCTCGCGCGTCAACCGGCAGATCCCAAGGACGCGTCGGGTGTCGATGCCGGCCATGAAGCTATGCCCGGTGACGCCTAGAGAAACCGGTTATCCGGTTGGCTCCCAGCGTTCCCACACCCCCGTTATCGCCCTGGAGGGATTCCCCCGTGACGTCTGTTGCTTCCGATCCACGAAGCGCGCCCACCAAGGTGGCTGCGCGCGCGGTGAACGCATCCAAGATCTATGGCAGTGGCGAGGCCGAGGTGCGGGCACTCGATGGGATCAGCGTCGAGTTCGCCGACTGTGCGTTCACCGCGATCATGGGTCCATCCGGCTCGGGAAAGTCGACCCTGCTGCACTGCCTCGCGGGTCTCGACCGCGTCACCGGAGGCCAGATCTTTCTCGGCGACGTCGAGATGAGCTCCGCCAACGAGAAGCAGCTCACGCTCATCCGGCGTGATCGCATCGGCTTCGTGTTCCAGGCGTTCAACCTCATTCCGACGCTCGATGCCGAGGAGAACATCACGCTGCCGATGGCTCTGGCCGGTCGCAAGCCAGATAAGGAGTGGTTCGACACGGTAGTGAGAACCGTGGGCCTGGCCGACAGGCTCCATCACCGCCCGTCGGAGCTGTCGGGGGGCCAGCAGCAGCGCGTCGCGGTGGCACGTGCCCTGGCGTCGAAGCCGGACCTGATCTTCGCCGACGAACCCACGGGGAACCTCGACTCCCACGCCGGTGCAGAGATTCTAGGGTTCATGCGTCGCGCCGTCGACGACTTCCGCCAGACGATCGTGATGGTCACGCACGATCCGGTGGCCGCGAGCTACGCCGATCGTGTCGTGTTCCTCGCCGACGGCAAGATCGTCGACGAGATGCTCGATCCGACCGCGGACCTCGTCTTGGACCGGCTCAAGAACTTCGGGGAATAACTCCGTTGCTCAAGCTCACGCTCAAAGGTCTCTTCGCGCACAAGTTGCGTTTCGCTCTCACTGCGCTCGCGGTGATGTTGGGAGTGTCGTTTCTCTCGGGGACGCTGGTTCTCACCGACACGATCAAGCGGACATTTGACGAATTGTTCGCCGACGTCAACAAGGGAACTGACGCGTACGTGCGGTCGAGCGAGAAGCTCGACTCCCACCTCGGCACGATCCGACCCCGGATCCCCGCGTCGCTGATCTCCGAGATTGCCAAATCCGAGGGGGTCGCGCGTCAACACGGATCGCCAGTGGCCCAGGGGCAGTTGCAGCTCAGCGCGCAACTCGTCGGCAAGTCGGGCGAACCGGTTGGTGACCCCGGTCAGGGCGCGCCCACCTTAGGGTTCATCTGGGACGACTTTCGGCAGCTGAGTCCCTGGAAGCTCGATACCGGCCGCGCGCCGCGCGCCGATGACGAGGTCGTGATCGACAAGGGATCCGCCGACAAGACCGGTTACAAGGTCGGCGACAAAGTGCAGATCCTTACCCAGGTTGCGCCGGCGAAATACCGAGTCGTCGGGATCGCGAAGTTCGGCCGCGCCGACAGTCCCGGGGGAGCATCGGTGACGCTCTTCACCCGGGAACAGGCTCAAACCATCGCGCGCGCGCGGAACCAGTTCGACGGCATCGCCGTCGGTGGCCAGGCAGGTGTGTCGCAGGCCGATCTCGTGAAGCGGATCCGCAGTTCGATCGATCTCCCCAAGATCCAGGTGATCACCGGTGCCGAGCTGACGAAGGAGAACCAGAACGAGATCCAGAAGAGCCTCTCGTTCTTCAACACTTTTCTGCTGATCTTCGCGCTCGTCGCGTTGTTCGTCAGCTGCTTCATCATCTTCAACACCTTCTCGATCGTCGTCGCGCAGCGTACGAAGGAGATGGCCCTACTGCGTGCGATCGGTGCGTCGGGCCGGCAGGTGATGAGCTCGGTCCTCGGCGAGTCGCTCGTCGTCGGCTTCCTGGCGTCGGTCGCCGGTCTCGGGGTCGGAATCGTGCTCGCCGGCGGTCTCAAGGCGCTACTGGGTTCGTTCGGAATCGACATCCCCGCGGGCGGCACGGTGCTCAATACCCGTACCGTCGTCGTCGCGCTCCTCGTCGGCACGGTGGTCACCGTCGCGTCAGCGATCGCTCCTTCGTTGCGCGCTTCGGTTGTTCCGCCGATCGCAGCGATGCGCGCGTCGGCTCTCGAAGGAACCGAGAGCCCGAGTCTGCTCTCCGGATTGAGTCGGAGCACAAAGATCATCCTCGGCGTTCTCGTAGCGATCTTCGTTCCCGGTGGTGTGATCATCCTGCTGATTGCCTGGCTGAGCCGGAAAGTCTCTTGGCTCGGTCGGGTTGCGCTCGGGCTCGTTGTCCTGACGCTGGGCGCAGCCGCGATCCTCGTGGGTCTCTTCGGCGGACGTATCGCTCTTGTAGGAGTGGGCGCCGTCGTGGTCTTCGTCGGCATCGCGTTGCTGGGCCCTGTGATAGCGCGTCGCACCAGTCGCCTCCTCGGCTCGAAGCCCGTCGCCATGTTCGTGCTGTTCGCCGGCGCGCTGATGACCCTTGCCTTCGGGCTGGCTACGGTCGCGTCGCTCGTGCAGAGTGCGCTGGCGCTGTTCGGCGGAAAGATTGGGACCGCGCTCGCCTTGGCGGCAGCAGCCGCGGCGGCGGCAGTGCTCGCGGCGGCGTGTGTGAACCTCGTCGTCGCTGCGCGAGCTGCGTTCCGAGTCGAGGGTCGGTTGGGAACTCAGAACGCCGAGCGCAACCCCAACCGCACGGCGTCGACGGCGGCCGCGCTCATGATCGGCGTCGCGCTCGTGGCGCTCATCACGATCCTGGCGTCGTCGACGAAGGCCTCCATCGGGGCCACGATCGACAAGGCATTTCGCGCCGACTACATCGTCGCGCCGAAGGCCGGTGGGTTCGGAGGTTCGGGGTTCAGCCCCGAGCTCGCGACCGCGGTAAAGGCCCTTCCCGAGATCCAGACCGCTACGGGGCTGCGCTTCGGTACGGCGGAGCTCGATGGGAAGAGCAAGTTCTTGATCTCCGCTGACCCCAAGGCGTTGAATGAGCTGTTCGATCTCCAGCCGGCGAACACAACCGCGTTCGAGAACCTGGGCCCCGACCAGATAGCGGTTTCGAAGCGGATCGCGAAAGAGAAGGGTTGGAAGGTCGGCGACACCGTGAAGGCGCGCTTCCCCAACGGCGGAACAACCGATCTCACCGTCGCGGCCAAGTTCGGAGTCGGCCAGCAAGGAGGTCTGAGCGACTACTTCGTCTCGCTCGACACGTTCTCGAGGAACTACCCCGAGCAGTTCGACGTCCAGGTTTACGCCAAGCTCAAACCCGGAGTCAGCCTTGCCGCCGGCAAGTTGGCAATGGACCGCGTGGTGAAGCCGTACGCCAACGCCAAGGTTGAAGATCAGGCGGGGTTCAAGGCGAAGCAGGAGCAGTCGATCGACCAGTTCGTGAACCTGATCTATGCCCTGCTCTTCCTCGCGGTGATCATCGCCGGTATCGGCATCGCGAACACCCTTGCGCTTTCGATCGTCGAGCGGACGCGCGAGATCGGGCTCCTGCGCGCCGTCGGCATGACGCGGTCCCAGTTGAAATCTACGATTCGGTGGGAAGCCGTGATCATCGCCTTGCTCGGCACAGTGCTCGGATTGGTGATCGGCTTGGTCTTCGGCTGGGCGATCGTGCGAGCGCTCAGTGACCAGGGCATCAACAAGTTCGCGCCCCCTGGCGCGCAGCTCGTCGTGATCGTTCTGATCGCAGCACTGCTCGCAGTGCTCTTCGCCTACTTCCCGGCTCGGCGGGCCGCGAGGCTCGACGTGCTCAAGGCCATCTCCACCGAATGATTCCGGGGTGGGCCGGTACGGCCCGTCAGCTGTAGGGGTTCCACGCCGGGGGAGCAACCCGTAGGAACGCGATGAGTCGTTCGAGGAACGCGGGAGGATCGATGACGCTCGCGTCGGCCCCGTCGAGGTGCAGTGACGGCGCGATCGCGTCGGCTCCGTCGAACCTCCAACAAGCGGTTTCCGGTTCCGCCGCGGTGAGCTCCTCGGCGAGCGGGGCTAGGTCGACACGCGGGCGGGGATGCCGTGACACGTACTGGATCCAGGTCTCGTACCGGTACTGGAACTCGTAGCGGTTGCCCTGCCGGTAGAGCAGAGCGAAGGAATCGATCGTGTTGTGTACCGCGGCCGGATGTACCGCTTTGTTCACCGAGGTGGTGAAGCGGTGCACCGTGCGTTCGTTCCAACCCTCGGGGACGGTCACGACGGCGAGATCGAGCTCCGGGAACTCCTCGATCGTGACCAGTCCCGACGCGATGGCGGATTCGGTGGCCGAGAGGTGCGCATCCTCTTCGATCCAGTGCTCGTGGTAGCAGTCGGGATGGTCGAGGAGGTCGGGGAGCATCGCGAGCAGCTCCGGGTAGCCCTCGCCCGCTTCGCCGAAGGCCAGGTTCGCGATGGTCCATGCGATCCGAGCTGAGTCGCGTTCGACAAAGGTGCCGAAGTCGCCGGCCCGGGCGACATCTATGACCTGGTCGCGGCGAGCGGTAGCTCCACCGGGGTCGGTCAGCGCGTACACACTCGTCAAGCCGTCCTGGTCGAGATGGTTGTTGGAGACGGCGGACGCCTTGACGTGGTAGCCGGGCTCGTCGAGGTACCGGAAGGCGATCTGGGCCGAGAGGTCTTCGCGCAGCGCGACCGGGGTCGGGCTTCCCGGCCAGTGGGAGAGCGTTAGGACCGTGTCCGGGTGGGCCGAGCCATCGACGATCACGTTGGGTATGCCGTCGAGCTCTTCGTAGGGGACGAATCGCACGCACCGACGGTAAGCCCGCAGTGGTGGTTACACAAGTAAAACCTTGTCAAACAATCGGAACTACCATCGCGGCGTGAGTCTCGCGACCCTCCCGCCGACCCGCCAGTCGCTGCTGCGTGAGCTGAAGCACGCTGGTGAGGCGCGCGCAGAGACCCTCGCCGAACGGCTCGGGATCACAGTCAGTGGGGTGCGCCAGCAGTTGGCCTCCTTGCAGCGCGATGGCCTGGTCGCATGGCGAGAACAACGCTCGGGGCCGGGTCGACCGAAGCACCTCTGGACCCTCGCACCCGCGGGAGAGGCGCTGTTCCCCCAGGCCTACGACGAGCTCAGCAACGAGCTGCTCGACGGTGTCGCCGCCGAGGACCCCGACATGCTCGACCGGCTGTTCTCCCGTCGTCGCGAACGCCGCGTCGAGCAGGCCCACGCCCGTCTTGGGGGCCTCGGCCTCGCAGGCCGCGTCGCCGAGCTCGCCCGCATCCTCGACGACGACGGCTACGTCGCGACTTGGTCGACCCAGCCCGACGGAAGCTTCCTCGTCGTCGAGCAGCACTGCGCGATCTTCGCGGTGGCGCGCCGGTACCGGCACGCCTGCGCGTCGGAGTTGGAGTTCATCCGCGCCGTTCTCCCCGACGCGACCGTCGGACGCGTCGCCCACATCGTCGAAGGTGCGACCCGCTGCGCCTACGAGATTCGTTCCGCGGCTCGCTGAGCGACCGCGATGGATGGCATCAATATTGGTCGCGGAGCTGGGCGTCTTTCGCCCGGACAATTGCCTCAGTTTCGGCAAGCTGTTTCGCCACGAGATCACGAAGTGTCGGGTTCGAGGTGCCGAGAATGCGTACCGCGAGAAGTCCGGCGTTGCGCGCGTTGCCGATGCCGACGGTGGCGACCGGAACCCCCGCGGGCATCTGCGCAATCGACAGAAGGGAATCGAGCCCGTCGAGCTGCTTGAGCGAAACGGGCACGCCGATCACCGGCAGCGGGGTCTTCGACGCCGTCATCCCCGGAAGGTGCGCGGCACCGCCGGCGCCGGCCACGATCACCCGCAGCCCTCGTTCCATCGCAGTGCTCGCGTACTCGAACATGAAATCCGGAGTGCGGTGCGCCGAGACGATTCGCACCTCGAACGGCACCGAGAACTCCTCGAGCACGTCGATCGTGCCCTGCATCACCGGCAGATCGGAATCGCTGCCCATGATGACGCCTACGAGCGGGGTGCCTTGTGCCACGTGATGACGTTAGCGTGCCGCCATGCAACGAGAACCTCGATGAAAGCAGCGGTGACCGAACTGCCGGCGATCGAGCTTCCGGTGATGCTGGCCGGCATGGGCGGGGTCTCGCATCACCCGCTCATCGGAGCGGCGCCGGAGGCCGTCGGATTCGGGTGTCCTCGGGAGCTCTATCCCGGCCAGGGAGTGGGCAACCGGCGCGACGTCACTCTTGCAGGTGAGATCGAACGGCTCTTGCGTCTTTCGTCAGATCGCTCGTGATTCCCGAGGTTCCCTGCGCGGCACCGGGAGTGCGGTGGGCAGCATGAAGTCTTCGCGCGCGGCTCGTCTATCGACCGCTGTCGGCATCATCATTGCGATTGCGGCCGGCATCTTCGTATTTCGGGCAATCGCGAGTCAATGGACCGCGGTGCGAACGTCGCTCGCGCACGCCGACGTCGAATGGCTCGTCGCGGGCGTCATTGTGGCCTGCCTCGCGATGGTTGCCGTTGCAGTGCCGTGGCGTCGGGCGTTGGTGCTTCTCGGCGTGGAGACGAGCCTGCACAATACCGTTGTCTGGTATTTCATCGGTGAGATCGGCAAGTACGTCCCCGGTGGGATCTGGCCCATCCTCGGCCGAGGGGAGTTGGCCCGTCGGGGCGGTCTGCAACGCTCAGCGGCATACGCGAGTGTCGTGCTCTCCCTCGGGGCGCTCTACCTCTCGGCGATGCTGGTCACTGCCGTGCTCGTACCACTGCGGTTCCTCGACGCGGGCGACACCTCCGCGTTGTGGGTGCTCGTGCTGCTCCCGATCGGCTTGCTGGCCCTGCACCACCGCGTACTCGAGTGGTTGTTGGCGCGCGCGGAACGCTTGTTCCGCCGGGAGTTGAAGATCCAGGTTCCCGCATGGTCGGCGTCGCTCGGGCTGGTGGCCCGATACGTGCCGAGCTGGCTCCTGATCGGCACCGCGACCTGGTGCATCGCGCGAGCGTTCGACCCATCGGTTGGGTGGATGACGATCGCCCCTGCGGCGGTGCTGTCCTGGATCGTTGGCTTCGTGCTCGTGCCGGTTCCGGGTGGTGTCGGCGTGCGCGAAGCAGCGTTTGTTGCTCTGGTGGGCTCGTCGATCCCGTCGAGCACGCGTGCGACGATCGCGATAGTGGCCCGGCTCACGTTCATGCTGGTCGACGCGGCTGGAGCGGCTATCGGAGCGGCCCAGTGGCGGCGGACACAACGGCGTGCCGACGGGGTCGCCGGCGCCTAAACGGAGCTCCGGACCCGCGCCGCGACCATGGTCCACGGAAGCGGGGAGCGGACCGCGGTGACGTCGAGGTGACGGGCAACGAGATCGGCGAAGGGTCGCTTGCCCCAGTGTTGGATGTGGCCGGGCGTGTTCCCGAGCGCCTTCCAATATTTCCCCCGAGCCATGTTCCCAACTCGCCACATCGGTTCACGGGGGACCGAGAGCACGACATCGGCGCGGGCGACCCGCGCCACCTCACGGAGCGCGGCATCGGGGCGAGCGACGTGCTCGAGGACCTCGATCGCGAGCACCAGGTCGAATGTGTCGTCTGGAAACGGCAGCTTCGCGATGTCGCCGAAGACCGCGACGAACTGACGTGTCGTCCAGTGTGCCGCCAGATCGGGGTCGGGGAGATCAAGGCCCGTAACCGACGCGGTGGGAAAGCGAGTAGTGATGCGCGCTGCGATCTCGCCTTCTCCGATCCCCACTTCGAGGACCGTCGCCGGCGGGAGCGTCGGGAGCGACCGGTCGAGATCGTGGAGGAAGTTCTCCATCATCCGTCGCTCGATCGGGTTCGAGCTCGCGTACTTGTCGTAGGTGTTCCCGGTAGGCACGGCTTCGATCACGACGACGACCGGG
>JANYLB010000042.1 GCA_025363815.1 Actinomycetes bacterium | reverse complement strand
GGTCGGTCGCGCGTTTGACGGCCTTGCGCTTCGCCGACTTCTTCTTCACTACCCGCTTCGTCGTCTGCTTCACGACCGTCTTGGTCGCCTTCTTCTTGGTCGGCTTCTTCTTGGTCGTCTTCGTCGCGCGCTTTGCGGTCTTCTTCGCCGGTCCGCGCGCTGCCCGTTCTCGTAGGAGCTCGACCCCGTCGTCAAGGGTCAGGGTCGTCGGATCCATACCCCGACGCACCGTGGCATTGGTAGTGCCGTCAGTGACGTAGGGCCCGAAGCGGCCGTCGAGCACCCGTATGGGAGCACCCGAATCCGGGTGCGTGCCGAGCTCGGCCAGGGGCGCCTTGGTCTGCTGGCCGCGGCGCGTCTTGGGCTGGGCGAAGATCGCTTCCGCGGCTTCGAGGGTTATCGAGAACAGCTGGCCTTCGGACTCGAGGCTGCGGCTGTCAGTCCCCTTCTTGAGGTAGGGCCCGTACCTACCGTTCTGGGCGGTTATCTCGACATCGGCCTCGTCGGCGCCCACAACCCGCGGCAGCGAGAGCAGCTGCAGCGCTTCGTCGAGGCTGACCGTGTCGGGGTCCATCGAGGAGAACAGCGACGCTCGCGGTGGCTTCTTCTTGGAGCCCTCGGCGATTTCGCCGAGTTGCACGAACGGACCGAACCGACCGTTCAGCGCGAGGACCTTCTCACCCGTCTCCGGGTCCACGCCGAGCTCACGCGGACCCGCGGCGCCCTTGGCCAATAGCTCTTCTGCCAGCTCGACGGTCAGCACGTCGGGTTCGAGGTCGGCCGGAAGCGGCGCCTTCTCGTCGAGCCGGTGGAGGGTCTCGCCGTTGTTCCAAACTCGGACGATGATCTCGTTGCCCGCGGCATCCGCACCGATGCGGACCGCGTTCACCTCGCTCTTGTCGATCTTCGCGAGGCGTTCGTCGGAGACGAGCTCCTTCAACCCCTCGTGACCGTTCCCGAAGTAGAACGCGTGGAGCCACTTCTCGGCCTCGGCCCGCCCGGCTGCGACTTCGTCGAGCGCCTCTTCCATCGCCGCCGTGAAGCCGTAGTCGACGAGATGCCCGAAGTACCGCTCCATCAGCTGGATCTTGGCGAACGCCGTCCACGAGGGAACGAGGGCCGTGCCTTTCTTCCACACGTAGCCGCGCTCGTTCGTGATCTTGTCGATGATCGAGGCGTATGTCGACGGCCGTCCGATCGAGCGCCGCTCCAGCTCCGCAACCAGGCTGGCCTCGGTGTACCGGGCCGGCGGCTGGGTTGTGTGCCCAGACGGATCGATCCCACGGCACGCCACCGCGTCGCCCTCGGTGACCCCGGGGAGATTGGCCTCGGCATCGTCACTCGCCGGTGCTTCGCTCACGTCGACGTAGGCCTTGCGGAACCCGAGGAACTCGTACGTACGGCCCGACGTCCGGAAGATCGCCTGCTCGTTCGTGGTCGATGCCCCGGCGAGCCGCAGGGTCAGAGTTCGGCCCCTGGCATCGGTCATCTGGCTCGCGACCGTGCGCATCCAGACCAGCTCGTACAGGGCCCGCTCGTCGCGGTTGAGCTCATTCGCCACGGAGTCGGGGGTTCGGAACTGCGCGCCCGCCGGTCGGATGGCCTCGTGTGCCTCTTGCGCGTTCTTGACCTTGTTCGTATAGGAACGGGCCTGCGGCGGCAGGTAGTCGCTGCCGAACCGCTCGACGATCTGGGTCCGCGCCGCGCCGAGCGCCTGCTGCGACAGCTGCACAGAATCGGTGCGCATGTAGGTGATGTAGCCCCGCTCGTAAAGACCCTGCGCGATCGACATCGTGCGCGACGCGCTGAACCGAAGCTTGTTGCCCGCTTCCTGCTGCAGCGTTGTCGTCTTGAACGGAGCCTTCGGCCGCTCGGAGAACGGCTTGGATTCCGCGGAGACGACGGTGAAACTCGATTCGGCGAATCTTTCGGCGAGCGCTACCGCATCGGATTCGACGAGATGGCGCACGTCGGACCCGGCGGTGAGCGCACCCGTCGCGGCGTCGAAGTCGCGCCCGGTCGCGACCCGACGGCCGTCGAGCTCTGCGAGTCGGGCGCCAAAGTCGATGCCGAGAGCAGCGAAGCGGCCATCGAGATCCCAGTAGCCGGCCGCGTTGAACGCCATGCGTTCCCGTTCCCGCTCGACGACCAGGCGGGTTGCGACGCTCTGCACCCGCCCCGCGGAACGGGCACCGCCCACCCGGCGCCACAACACGGGCGAGACCTCGTATCCGACGAGCCGGTCGAGAACGCGTCGACCCTCTTGCGATTCCACGAGCTTCATGTCGAGGTCGCGGGGATGGTCGATCGCGTCCTGGATAGCTTCGGGCGTGATCTCGTGGAACACCATTCGCTTCACCGGGACAGTCGGCTTGAGGACCTCCCGCACATGCCAGGCAATCGCCTCTCCCTCACGATCCTCGTCGCTCGCGAGAATGAGCTCGTCGGCGCCCTTCAGCGCGGCCTTCAATTTGGTGACCGTCGCCCGGTTCTGCGGAGACACCACGTAGTTGACGCGGAAGTGGTCGTCGACGTCGACGCTGAGGCCCTTGGCCTCGAGATCGCGCACATGGCCATAGCTCGCCAGGACCTCGTAGCCGGCGCCGAGGAACCCCTTGATGGTTTTGGCCTTCGCGGGCGACTCTACGATCACCAGGGACTTGGGCACGGCACTCTCTCTCGGCTCGGGTCGGGGGTCACCGTAGCGGTGCTTCCTCTTTTCCGTAATGCCAGACCGACCGGGGTCCTGTCAAACTGGAGGCGGGAGGGTATTTCCGTTGAACCCGTCTAGCCTCATCTGATGATGCTTGGCGGACTCACCGATGCGATAGACCCGCAAAAGCTTCTCGAAACCTTTGGGATGCTGGGGCTCTTCGCAGTGATCTTCGCCGAGTCGGGCCTGCTCATCGGGTTCTTCCTGCCCGGCGATTCGCTCCTCTTCACTGCCGGATTGCTCGCGTCCCAGGGGAAGTTCGGGCTGAGTCTGCCCGTCGTCCTGGTGGGGTGCTTCGTCGCCGCGGTACTCGGGGATCAGGTCGGTTATCTCTTCGGCAAGCGGGTCGGTCCATCGATCTTTCGACGCCCGAACTCCCGGCTGTTCAAGCAGGAGTATGTGGTCAAGGCCGATGAGTTCTTCGAACGTCACGGGCCCAAGACGATCGTGCTCGCCCGTTTCGTACCGGTGGTGCGGACCTTCGTTCCGGTCCTCGCTGGTGTCGGCAAGATGCACTACCGCACGTTCTTCACCTACAACGTGATCGGCGGGTTCCTCTGGGCCGTCGGCATCACCGGACTCGGGGCGATCCTCGGCAACGAGATCGGCGCTGCCAACGTCGACAAGTACCTGCTGCCGATCATTGCGGTGATCATCGTCCTGTCGATCGCGCCCGCTGTGATCGAGGTGCTCCGCCACCGCCGAGCCGCCCGTCGTCTCACCGAGGCCGAGGCCGAGGCCATGGCCGCACAGCTCCACGAAGACCTCGAGCACTGATCAGCGCGCATGCTCAGCGAGGTCGAGATCGCCGTACGAAACAACGCGTCGTGGTGCGACAACTTCTGTCGCACCCACGACATCGTGGGTGCGATCGGCGCCGACCACTGGACGAGTGCGGTCCGCACGCCGCCGCTGTATCCCGACGCGATCACCCTCACACCCACCGCACCTGCCTACGAGCTGCTCCGACGCGTCGACAGCTCCTCGGGTTGCTCGGTGAAGGACAGCTTCGCGACCCTCGACCTCGCCCCGGCCGGGTTCCAGGTGTTGTTCGACGCGCAGTGGATCCAACACGAAGCGCCGCTGCCGACGACGGGTGGCTGCGATTCCTGGTCGGCGGTGACCATGCCGGCGGACCTCGAGATCTGGGAAGACGCGTGGAGCGACGGCGAGTCACCCACACCTACGTTCGCGCCCGCGCTCCTGGAGATCGACTCCGTCACCGTCTTCGGCGAACGGAACGGGCGCGGCTTCCGTTCCGGTGCGATCGCGAACCACGATCACGGAGTGGTCGGCGTCACGAACTTCTTCACCGATGGCGACCGCGAACAGGCTTGGGCGTGCTGTGTCGCGACCGTGGCGGACGCGTTCCCGAACGTGCCGATCGTCGGGTACGAATCAGGAGCCGAGCTCGAGGCAGCCTGCCGTCAGGGCTTCTCCGGGATCGGCCCGCTCCGGGTGTGGCTCGCGCCGTAGATCGCGACGAGCCGATTCAACCGCTCGTAGGTTCGAAGCGGTAGCCCATGCCGGGCTCGGTGATGAAGTACCGCGGGCGCGACGGCTCCGGCTCGAGCTTGCGACGGACCTGGGCCATGAAGACCCGGAGATAGTTCGTCTCCTCGCCGTAGTCGGGTCCCCAGACCTCTTGAAGAAGCTGGCGCTGCGAGACGAGCCGGCCCGGGTTGCGCGCCAGGACCTCCACGAGATGCCACTCCGTCGGTGTGAGTCGGATCTCGCCATCAGGTCCATGCACGCGCTTAGCCGAGAAGTCGAGTGCGAAATCAGGCGTCTCGATGGTCGCCTCACCATCGCCGGGCGTCGCTCGTCGGAGCGCGGCTCGAAGCCGGGCGAGGAGCTCGTCCATCCCGAACGGCTTGGTGACGTAGTCATCGGCGCCTGCGTCGAGCGCGGCAACCTTCGCCGCTTCCGCGTCCCGAGCCGACAGCACGACGATCGGCACCGCCGACCAACCGCGGATTCCAAGGATCACCTCGACTCCGTCGATACCGGGTAGACCCAGGTCGAGCACGACGACATCAGGATGGTGACTGGCGGCGAGCTCCAGTGCTTCCTCCCCTGTCTCGGCGAGGTCGACCTCGTAGCCCCGGGCGCGCAGGTTGATCGCGAGGGCGCGCCGGATCGGTGCTTCATCGTCGACCACGAGCACCCTGCTCACGAGAGCTGCCGGGTCGCGGGGAGGCTGATCACCATGGTGAGACCACCACCGGGAGTGTCTTCGGCCGAGATCCGCCCACCCATTATCTCCACGAAACCGCGCGCGACCGCGAGGCCCAGGCCAACCCCCGCGCCGCCGCGGTCACCGAGACGTTGGAACGGTTGGAAGATCTGATCCCGCTGGTCCGGCGGGACGCCAGGACCTCGATCGACGATGCGCAGGTCAACACGATCACCGACCACGCCGGCCTCGACGCGAACCGGCTTCGCTCCGGCTGACCACGCCACGGCATTCTCGATGACGTTCGCGACGGCGCGTTCGAGCAGCCCCGGGTCCGCATGAACCCGTGGCAGCGTCTCGGAAACATCGATGACCACGCGGTCAGAACGCTCGAGCGTCCCGGATACGGCGCGCCCAACGATCTCCTCGAGACCAACGTCGTAGAGCACCAGGTCGCACGCGCCCGCGCTGAGTCGACTCATGTCGAGGAGGTTGCCCACCAGGGAGGTGAGGCGGTCGGCCTCTTCGTCGATCGTCTCCAGGAACTCAGTCGTCGCTTCGGGGGTCCACTCGACGTCGTGCTGCAACAAGCTCGTCGCCGACGCCTTGATCGACGCGAGCGGCGTGCGTAGGTCATGCGACACCGCGGCGAGGAGCGCCGTGCGCAGATCGTTGGCCTCGGCGAATCCTTCGGCGACCGCGGCCTCAGCCCGGAGCTGACGGCTCTCGAGCGCGAGCGAGAGCTGCCCGGTGAACGCGCGCAGCACACTCAGGTCGGTCTCATCCAGCCCTTCCCCCATGACGACTAGTTGCATCTGCTCGTCTAGAGGCACACTGAGCGCGCCCGCTTCCGGACGTTGCGGCACCGGCTCTCCGGCGGAGCTCTCGACCCGCCACCCGGCCCCCTCGCGACGCAGCACCGCGACGGAGTCGACCTCGAACGTCGTGCGAAGGTGGGTCATCAGCGCGGGAAGTGGATCTCCTTCACTGAGCAGCCCCGCGCCGAGCCGGACCAGCGCGGTTGCTTCGGCGTTCGCTCGAGCCGCTTCAGAGGAACGACGGGCCGCCGTCGTCACCAGCATGCTCACCACCGCGCCGACGACGAGGAAGATGGCGAACGCGAGCACGTTCTCGCCCTCGGAGATGGTGAACGTGTGCTCGGGAGGAGTGAAGTACCAATTCCCAAGGAGGAACCCCGAGCCACTCGCGAACAGGGCGGGGCGAAGTCCGCCCACGGCCGCGGCGACCACGACCATGAGCAGGTACAGCAAAAGCTCGCTCGGCAGTGAGAGCAACGCACGCAGGTTCGCCATGACGAGCGTCAGGAATAGCGGGCCGGCGACGGCGGCGGTCCACCCGATGACCTGGCGACGCGTCGACAGCACCACGCGTCGGCGTCGGACGGTCGTCGTGGTTTCTTCCGATTCCGCGCCACGACCGCTCGAGATGACGTGCACGTCGATCGGCCCGGCCTGGCGCAGCACCCGCGAGATGATCGAGCCGCGGCTCAGCTCCGACCAGCGTGACCGGTGCGTGGCGCCGATCACGAGTTGCGTCGCGCGCTCTGCCTGGGCGAATCGCACCAGCGCCGTCCCGATGTCCTCGCCGACTGCTTCGTGGTACGTCCCGCCGAGCTGTTCGAGCAGCAGGCGGTGGGCCGCCAGGCCTTCCGCCGGAGGCCCGGCAAGTCCGTCACTCGCGCTCACGTGCACGCCGATCAGCTCGCCCCGCGTGCGCACCGCCATGCGCGACGCCCGACGGATCAGATCCTCACTGCTCGGTCCTCCGGTCAGCGCGACCACGACGCGTTCACGCGTCTCCCAGGTCGCGTCGATCCCGTGCTCCTCCATGTATGCCTGGAGATTCTCGTCGACCTTGTCGGCGACCCAGAGAAGCGCGAGCTCGCGGAGCGCGGCAAGGTTGCCCGGTCGGAAGTAGTTGCCGAGCGCGGCATCGACCCGCTCAGCCGAGTAGATGTTGCCGTGGGCCATGCGACGGCGAAGCGCCTCGGGCGTCATGTCGACCACCTCGACCTGCTCGGCCTTACGCACGATCTCATCGGGGATCGTCTCGTGCTGTCGTACCCCGGTGATCCGCTCGACCACGTCGTTGACCGACTCGAGGTGCTGAATGTTAACGGTCGAGATCACGTCGATCCCGGCATCCAGCAACTCGTCGACGTCCTGCCATCGCTTCTCGTTGCGCGAACCGGGAACGTTGGTGTGCGCAAGCTCGTCCACCAACGCGATCTTGGGCTTGCGTGCGAGTACCGCGTCGAGGTCCATCTCCTCGAACTCGCGCCCGCGGTACTGCGTGGGTCTCCGGGCCACGACCTCGAGATCGCGAATCTGCCCTTCGGTGTTCTGACGCCCGTGGGTCTCGACGTAGCCCGCGACGACGTCGGTCCCGCGCTGGTGGCGTCGCCAACCCTCGTTCAGCATCGCGAACGTCTTGCCGACGCCCGGGGCAGCACCGAGATAGATACGCAACCGTCCCCGGGCCATCGTCGATCTTCCGCTCAGCCGGTCCGTTTGCTCATGGGTTCCAGCCTACGAAGGTGCGAGGCGGTCGAGTGCGAGGTTGAGCTCGAGCACGTTCACACCGGGCTGTCCGAGCACGCCAAGGGTAGGGCCGTTGGTGAACTGATCGACAAGGTCCTGCACCTTCGCCGCAGTGAGACGCCGCACCCGAGCGACCCGACGCGCTTGGATGCGGGCGTTCGCGACCGAGATATGCGGGTCGAGGCCGGAAGCCGAGCTTGTGACCGCGTCGACCGGAACCGCGACCCCCGCACTGAGTCGGTTGTCCCTGCGGTACTGCACGACCCGCGCCTTCACCTGATGGATGAGGTCCGGGTTGGTCGGACCGAGATTCGAGCCGGAGCTGTTGACCTGGGTGAGGTCCTTCGGGTCGTTGGGAACAGGGTTGGCGGGGTGGTTGGGGTCGGGAGCGTCGCTTCCCGTAGCCGCCGGCCCTGCGGCGCTGGGACGGCCCTGAAAGTATTTGGGCTCGGTGAACGTCTGGCCGATGAGCTTGGATCCGACGGCCCTGCCGTGGACCGTGACGAGGGAACCATCGGCCTTGTCGCGGAATCCGAGTTGGGCCACGCCTGTGATCACAAGCGGGAACACGAAGCCGGCCAGAACGGTGAAGATCACCATCATGAGCAGCGCGGGCAGGAGCTGACGTCGCATCACTTCACCCCCAAGGCCGTAATCGCCAGATCGATGAGCTTGATACCGACGAATGGGGCGATCAGGCCACCGGCGCCGTAGATCAGGAGGTTGCGGCGCAGCAGCGCGGCGGCGCTCGACGGCACGAACTTCACTCCGCGCAACGCCAACGGGATGAGAATCACGATGATCAGCGCGTTGAAGATCACCGCGGAGAGGATCGCTGAACGCGGGCTGGCGAGGTTCATGATGTTGATCTGGTTCAGCTGTGGGAACGCGGCGATGAACATCGCGGGCACGATCGCGAAGTACTTCGCCACGTCGTTCGCGATCGAGAAGGTGGTCAGCGATCCGCGCGTGATGAGCAGCTGCTTCCCGATCTCGACGATGTCGATGAGCTTCGTCGGATCGGAATCGAGATCCACCATGTTGCCGGCCTCTTTGGCCGCCTGGGTGCCGGTGTTCATGGCCACACCCACGTCGGCTTGCGCGAGCGCGGGCGCATCGTTCGTACCGTCACCGGTCATCGCGACCAGCCGGCCTCCGGCCTGCTCCTTCTTGATGTAGGCCATCTTGTCTTCGGGCGTCGCTTCGGCAAGAAAGTCGTCGACACCCGCTTCCTTCGCGATCACCGCGGCGGTGAGTGGGTTGTCGCCCGTGATCATCACGGTTCTGATGCCCATGAGACGCAGCTCCGCGAAGCGCTCGGCGATGCCCGGCTTCACCGTGTCTTTCAGGTAGACGACCCCCAGCGCCCGAGAGCCCTCGGCGACCACGAGCGGCGTACCGCCCTGGCCCGAGATCGCCTCGACGATGGCGGTCAGCTCAGGCGGGATGACACCGCCCTGGTCTTCGACCCATTTGCGAACCGAGTCGGTCGCACCCTTGCGGATGCTGCGCCCGTCGAAGTCGACGCCGCTCATCCGGGTCTGCGCGGTGAAGGGAACGAGTGTGCCCCCGACGATCTCACGCGCAGAGAGCTGGTGCTCGCCCTCCGCCAGCACCACGATCGAACGGCCCTCGGGCGTCTCGTCGGCCAGGCTCGAGAGCATCGCCGCTTCCGCCACCTCCGCCTCGGTCACACCGGGAACCGCACGAAACTCGGCTGCCTGGCGGGCGCCGTAGGTGATCGTTCCGGTCTTGTCGAGCAGAAGGGTGCTCACGTCTCCGGCGGCCTCGACGGCGCGACCGCTCATCGCGAGCACGTTGCGACGCACGAGTCGATCCATACCGGCGATCCCGATCGCGGAGAGCAGCCCGCCGATCGTGGTCGGGATGAGGCACACGAGCAGGGCCACGAGCACGACGATCGACTGCTCGGCGTTCGAGTAGATCGCGAAGGGCTGAAGACTGACCGTCGCCAGCGTGAAGATGATCGTGAGCCCCGCGAGAAGGATGTTCAGGGCGATCTCGTTCGGCGTCTTCTGGCGTTCGGAACCCTCGACCAACGCGATCATCCGGTCGAGGAACGTCTCTCCCGCTCGGGCGGTTATGCGCACCACGATCTCGTCGGACAGCACCCGCGTTCCTCCGGTCACCGCCGACCGGTCACCACCCGCCTCACGGATCACCGGAGCAGACTCGCCAGTGATCGCCGACTCGTCGATGCTCGCGATCCCCTCGACCACGTCGCCGTCGCTCGGGATCAACTCACCCGCAGTGACGACGCACAGGTCGCCGACGTCGAGCTCGCCTCCGGGGACCTCCTCGATGGAGCCGTCGGCGCGCCGGCGTCGGGCGACAGTCTCGGCTCGCGTCTTCTTGAGCGTCTCGGCCTGGGCCTTTCCCCGACCTTCGGCAACCGCCTCGGCGAAGTTCGCGAACAACACCGTGAACCAGAGGAAGATGGCGACGAGACCCGCGAACACGTTCTCCTGGGTCGACGAGCGTCCGAGGTCACGGAAGAACAACAACGTGGTCACCACGCTGCCGACCTCGACGACCAACATCACCGGGTTCTTGGCCAAGTGCCGCGGGTTGAGTTTGCGAAAGCTGTCGCCGATCGCCCGTCGCATGATCGATGGATCGAACATGGACGTGCTCTTGCGGACCTTCTCGGCCGAACCGGCGCCGGGAGTCGGGGCGGACGGTGGCGACATCGTCGTGGTCATCACAGGCTCCTAGATGCTCAGGTGCTCGACGATGGGACCAAGCGCGAGAGCCGGGAAGAACGTGAGCCCGGCGACGATCACAGTTACGCCGAAGACCAGCCCCGCGAACAACGGCGTCCCCGTCGGGAAGGTGCCGGCCGACGGAGGCACTTTGTCCTTGCGGGCCAGCGCCCCGGCGATACCCAATGTCGGGATGATGAGGAAGAAACGCCCGATCAACATCGACACGCCGAGCGCGATGTTCATGAATTGGGTGTTCGCGGTGATCCCGGCAAACGCTGAACCGTTGTTGTTGCCGGCAGAGGCGAACGCGTACAGCACCTCGCTCAGCCCGTGCGGTCCGGGATTGAGGATCGACTGGTTCAGCACAGTCGGTAAGACGATCGCGATGCCCGCGCCTACGAGTACCGCGAACGGCATGGCCAGGATGTAGAGCACCACGAGCTTCACCTCGGATGCCTGGATCTTCTTGCCCATGTACTCCGGCGTACGTCCGACCATGAGGCCGGCGATGAACACCGACAAGAGAGCGAGGATCAGAAGCCCGTTGAGGCCAACACCAACGCCGCCGGGGCTAACCTCGCCAAGCTTCATGTGGGCCATGGGCACAAGGCCGCCGAGCGGGGTCATCGAGTCGTGCTGGCAGTTGGTCGCGCCGTTCGAAGTGCCCGTGGTGGAGCCCGCCCAGAGGCCACACTCAGCCGGACCATTGCGGATGTCCTTTCCCTCCATGTTCCCGCCGCTCTGGCTGGAGGTGACGGCTTGGTTCGCGCCGGCGCGGGTCAGGTTCGGGTTCCCGCCCGTCTCGAAGGCGGCGGCGGCGATGACCGCTATGAGCCAGAAGCTCAGCATCACCGAGAAGACGACCCAGCCCTGTCGGCCGTCACCCACCATCTTCCCGTAGGTGAACGTGAGCGCGAACGGGATCATCAGGATCAGGTAGAGGCCGAAGAAGTCGGTGAAGCCGGTCGGGTTCTGCAGCGGATTCGCCGCGTTCACGTTATTGAAGCCGCCACCATTGGTGCCGACCATTTTCGCCGCCTCTTGGCTGGCGGTCGGTCCCTGGCGAATCACCTGGCTCCGACCCTCCACGGTCTTGACCGTGGTGAAGCCTTCGAAGTTCTGGACCACGCCCTGACTCACGTAGACGATCCCGGCGACGAACATCAGCGGCAGGAGGATGCGCAACGTCGACCGAACCAGGTCGACCCAGAAGTTCCCGATCGTTCGGGAGCGGCGACGCGAAAGACCGCGGATGAGCGCCGCCATCACCGCCATGCCGGAGGCCGCAGACACGAAGTTCTGAACCGTGAGTCCGGTCATCTGCGTGAAGTTGCTCAGCGTCGACTCGCCGGCATAGCTCTGCCAGTTCGTGTTGGTCACGAAGCTGACTGCCGTGTTCCACGACAGGGCCTCGCCGACCTTCGGAACCGCGGTGGGATTCATCGGCAACACCGTCTGGAGTCGCTGCATCGCGTAGAGAACGAGGATCCCCACGAGGCTGAACGCGAGCACCGAGAACGCGTAGACAGTCCAGCGTTGCTCGCGCTCCGGGTCGACGCGACAGATCCGGTAGATGAGACGCTCGACAGGGAGGAAGACGCGATCACCGGGCGCCTCTGCGTTCCCGTAGACCTTCGCCATGTATCCACCGAGAAGCGGCGTGGTCACGCCGACCGCGGCGACCAGCAGCCCAAGCTGAATCCAGAACGAGACGCTCATCAGAACTTCTCCGGGAACACAAGGGTGAGCAGTAGGTAGCCGGTGAGAAGAATCGCGAGCACTAGGGCGACGCCGTTGTCGTAGCTCATGCCGCGACCGCGTTCTGATCGCCCGACTCGGCGTCTTCGCCGACCTGGCCGTTGTCGGTGCGCAGGTACTCGTCGTCAGGGCCGATGAGCTTGTCGCAGCCAACCACGAACGCGGCGCACAACGCGAAGAACGCGATCGTCACGACCACGAAGACGACGTCTGCCATTTGTTCCTCCGATTCCGAGATCAGTTGTTGTTCGATGACACTGCGATCAGCGTCCCCAGCTGGTCGGCGAGTGCCACCGCGATCCGGCGGGCTTCGATCGGCAGGGTGATGCCGGTCGTGCCACTGCGCAGACAGAGCACGAAACGCCCGACCTCGCGTCCCTCGCCCCACACGGGCAGCTCCACCTCACGGGAGGGGCCTTCATCGGTCCCCTCCTCGCGCTCCGCAGGCACGTGCACGTGTCCGTGCTGCAATCGCGGCAACGTGGTCGGGAAGGGTGGGCGTTCGAATCGGCAACCGTCTAGTGGGAGCAGCGTCATGAGCTCGCGCTGCACGATGCGTACCAGCTCGCCCGTCGACTCACCGCCGGCCGCGAGCTCGGCGAGGCGACGCATCCGATCGACCTCGATTCGACTCTGGACCGCGACCTGCTGGCTACGCCGCGAGCGCACGACCAGCTCGGCGACGGCCAGCCCCACCAGCAGGAGGAGCACAGCTGTCTCGACATCGTCGCGGTTCGCGATCGTAAAGGAGCCGTACGGACGCGTGAAGAAGAGATCGAACGAGAGCGCCGAGACCAAGGCCGCTAGTGCCGCAGGCCCGCGACCACCGACCACCGCCGCACCGAGAACGACGAGAACGAGAACTAGCGACACATTCGACGGGCGGATGTCCGAGCGCACGGGAACGAGCGCGAGGGAGACGGAAATCGGGCCGAGCACGGCCAGCAGCCACCCGACGAGCACGGAGGGCCGAGTGCTGCTGGGATCCGGGGGGGTCAGATCGCCATCCATACGCTCGTTGTAAGGCCGGCAGAGCGCACGGTCAACAGTCTTGACGCCGCCTTGGCGCGTGACCCCAGTCTCTTGACGCTACCGCAACGCTTTGTCGTTCTCGATCGCTCCGCTGCTAGTACGCGGGGCCGGTGACGCCGGTCTCGGCCTCCGCCGCGACGAAGTCATCTGATTCCTCGCCGAAGCCGCCGCCCTTGCGCTTCGAGAAGAGAACCGCGCCGATGAGCACCAGCAGCGACACACCCGCGATCAGGAAACGCAGGTCGTTGTGGCGGAGGCTGATCACGGCGGGCAGGATGAGAAGCGAGATCAGGTTCATGACCTTTATCAGCGGGTTCAGCGCGGGACCAGCGGTGTCCTTGAACGGGTCGCCAACGGTGTCGCCGATGACCGCGGCCTTGTGGGCCTCGGATCCCTTGCCGCCCTCGTGACCGTCTTCGATGTACTTCTTCGCGTTGTCCCACGCACCACCGGAGTTGCTGAGGAAGTTCGCCATCAGCTGGCCGGTGAGGATCACGCCGGCGAGGAACGCGCCGAGGGCGAGATAGCTGATGCCGAAGCCGACGATCACCGGGGCCAGCACGGCGAGGAGCGCCGGCGTGGTCAGCTCACGCAAGGACGCCTTCGTGCAGATGTCGATGACGGGGCCATAGTCTGGCTCCTTGGTTCCCGCCATGATCCCGCCGTCGCGGAACTGGCTGCGCACCTCTTGCACCACGACCCCGGCCGTGCGGCCCACGGCGCGGATCGCGAGGGCCGAGAACATGAACGCGATAGATCCGCCGATGAGCAAACCGATGAAGACCTTCGGGTTGGCGACGTTGATCTGCGATGCCGCATGCTTGAAGAGAGCATTTCCGACCATCGGCCGACCATCGGGCCCGGTTAGGCCGAGCTCGCCCCCGATGGTCTCCACGAACGAAGCGAAGAGGGCGACCGAGGCGATCACCGCTGATCCGATCGCGAAGCCCTTGGTGACGGCCTTGGTGGTGTTGCCGACCGCGTCGAGGCTGACCATGATGCGCTCGGGCTCACCGCTGAACTCGCCCGACATCTCGGCGATCCCCGCGGCGTTGTCGGACACGGGCCCGAAGGTGTCTTCGGAGACCACGACACCAGTGGTCGCGAGCATGCCCATACCCGTGAGGGCGACGAGATAGAAGGTGAACTGGATGTTGCCTTCGCCCATCCAGATCGCGACGCCGAGGGCAGCCCCGATCGCGAGAATCGCGTAGACACTCGATTCGAGACCCGAGCTGACTCCCGCGAGCACCACGGTTGCAGGGCCGGTGCGCGTCGCCTCGGCGATCTCCTGCACCGGTGCGGTCTCGGTCGAGGTGAAGTACTCGGTCAGTCGGCTCAGACCTTGGGCGAGCACAAGCCCCGCCACCACTGCGCCGAAGCACTTCCAGCCCGCGTTGGCATGCTCATTGCCGACGTAGGTGAACGCGACGACCGCGGTTCCTATGACGGTGAGAATGCTCGCGACGAGGAAGCCGCGGTTGATCGGAGCCATCGCCGACTTGTCGTCGTCGGTCGCTCGCACTGCGAACACCCCGACGATCGAAGCAAGGACGCCGATCGCGCGCGCCGCTAGAGGAAAGATCACTCCCAGCGCGGGGTTCATGCCGATCGACTTGAAGGCCGCCACGCCGAGGATGATCGAGGCCACGAGCGTGACCTCGTAGCTCTCGAAAAGGTCGGCCGCCATGCCCGCGCAGTCCCCGACGTTGTCGCCCACGTTGTCGGCGATCGTCGCCGGGTTCCGAGGGTCGTCTTCTGGGATCCCGGCTTCGACCTTGCCGACCAGGTCGGCGCCGACGTCGGCGGCCTTGGTGAAGATGCCTCCACCGACGCGCAGGAACAGGGCGATGAGCGAGCCACCGAACCCGAAGCCAAGCAGGATCGCGGCGGCGGTGTTCTGAAACACCATGATGATGATCGTGGCGCCGAGAAGGCCGAGGCCCACAGTGAACATCCCGGCCACGCCGCCAGTTCGGAACGCAACCCTCAGGGCCGCCGGAAGCGAGCCCGACTTGGCTGCGGCAGCAGTACGCACGTTGCCCCGAACCGCCAGGCTCATCCCGATGAACCCGGTCAGACCCGAAAGGAAGCAGCCTGCGATGAACGCCAGGGTGCGAAATATCCCCGACGCGACAAAGCTGAGCCCGATTTCCGTTCCCGGCTTGTAGACCTCGGTGGCGGTGGCGAAAACGATCGCCGCCAGGGGGATCAAGATCACCGCGATCGTCTTGAACTGGCGCTTCAGGTAAGCCATCGCGCCTTCTTGAATGGCCGTGGCGATCTCAATCATCTTCGGTGTGCCCTGGTCGGCCGCGAGCACACCGCGGACGAGGTAGAACCCCACGAGGAGCGCTACCACCGCCGTGGCGGCAGAGAAATAGAGCCAGAACCACTCGGCTGGGCCGAGGTAAAAGACCTGGTAGCCGCCTTCAGCCGCGAAGGTACTCATCGTCGGTGTCTGACTCCTGTGTCTCTAGGTGGCTCGGCGAGCGCGGCAAAGCTGCCGCTCCCGGCGCCGGAACGGACGAAAGCTAGGAGGATGGCCCCGGTCGCGTCAATCTGGACCGCGAGACGATGCGCACGGAGCTCGCCGGGAACGCCCGCTCAGCGGGCGATCAACTCGATGACGGGGTTCAAGATCGCGAGGTAGCCGCGGTGGGCCCCGACCGTTCCCTCGGCCACGATCTGCCTCCCGAGCTCGATCCCGGCGACCGAGCGACGCCCGAGAAAGACAAGCAGCACTCCGCCGGTCTCGTCGAGCACGAGACACTCCAGCGCCGCGACATCGGCCCACGGTTGCACCCGCATCGACCGGATCGTCCCGCCGATGCGCGTGTGCTGACGCCAACGGACGGAACCGATCGGCGCTGCGGCCGACTGCAGGAGCTCTGGTGTGGCGGTCACGGCGCCGAGGCCGGCGCGTTGACCTCGCCCATGACGAACGGCACCATTGTGACGTTCGCGTGTTCGAGCTTGCTCACCGCGTTGGCGATCTCATCGCCGGTGTGGTCGTGGAGCAAGCGGTGCCAGAAGCGTTGGTAGAGCCGGTGCGGCAACAGAACCGTCGTCTCGGTCTTCCCATCCGCGATCTCGCGGGCCACGACTTCAAGCGCGGCGCGCGCGACGCGTCTGTCGGGGCAGTCGACCAGCTCCAGTGGCACCCGGGAGAGGCCAAGCCGCCGCCAGTCGGCCGCGAGCTCCTCGGCCGCCTGGCGATCCCACGCGATGTGCACCGCGCGCATCTCGTCGGGCACAAGAGTGCGCGCGTACTGAATCGCGCGCGCCGTGCTCTGGTCGAGCCGCGCAACGAACACGAGCACCACGTGACGCCGAAGCACCGGTGCCGTCGCGGCGAGTTTCGCGTCGTGCTGAAGTTGATGATCTTCCGCTTCGTACTGGCGGTTCAGGCGAACAAGGAGCGCCACCATGATCGGAACCAGCACCAGGATGACCCATGCGCCTTTCGAGAACTTGAAATAGATGAAGATCAGGAGCACGACGAACGACAGCAGCGCACCGAAGCCGTTGACGAAGATGCCCTTACGCCAGCCGCGCTCCTTCTTCGTCAGGTGGTGCTTGGCCATGCCGGCCTGCGAGAGCGTGAACGACGCGAACACGCCGATCGCGTAGAGGGGAATCAGATTCTCTACTTTCGCTCCCGTCGCGACGACGAGCACCGCAGCCGCGGCGGCGAGGAAGATGATCCCGTTCGAGAACACCAGCCGGTGACCGCGCTTCGTCAGCTGCTTGGGCATGAAGTTGTCGCCCGCGTGGAACGACGCCAGCCGCGGAAAATCGGCAAACGAGGTGTTGGCCGCGAGCACGAGGATGAGAAATGTCCCCGCTTGCAGCGCATAGAACATCACGGTGCCGGCCGTGCTGGCCCCGAACACCTGCTTGCCGACCTCCGAGATCACCGTTGGATACCCCGACTCGAAGGGGACCGGGTGCACATGAGACGCGAGGAACGAAAGCCCGAGGAACAACGTCCCGAGCACGCAGCCCATGATCACGAGAGTGCGGCGGGCATTGAGCCACTCCGGCTTCTTGAATGCGGTCACACCGTTCGAGATCGCTTCCACCCCAGTCACAGCAGTGCCGCTCACCGCGAACGCGTGGAGCATCGCGGCCAAGCCCGCGCCGTAGAAGAGGCCGTCGGCCGCGGCCCCCTGCTTCGAGGCCTTGATCATTCCGTGCACCGGGTCGATGGTGCCCAGGTCACCGCCGATGAGCTTGTAGATGCCGGTGATCAGCATCACGCCCATCATCACGATGAAGAAATACGTGGGAACGGCGAACACCTTCCCCGACTCGCGCACGCCCTTGAGATTCATGAACGCGATGAGACCGATGAAGAAGAGCGAGAGTGGCATCGCGAACGGCTTGACCGCAGGGAACGCCGAAACGAGCGCCGCCGTGCCGGCGGCCGTCGACACCGCGACGGTCAAGACATAATCGGTGAGCAACGAGACCCCCGCGACCTGTGCGGGCAACAGACCGAAGTTGTCACGCGTAACCATGTACGCGCCGCCGGCGGTCGGGTACTCCTTGATCGTCTCGCGGTAGGAAAGGATGAGGAAGAACAAAACCCCGAGCATCGCGACCGTGACCCCGACGACGAGACTGAACGCGGCGACGCCGACGGCAACGAACAACACCCGCAGGATCTCTTCGGTCGCGTAGGCCGACGACGAGATGCAGTCCGAGGAGAAGACCGCCAACGCAACCGGGATCCCGAGCTTTTCGTGCTCGAGCTGGTCGGTGTCGAGCGGCGGGCCGAGCAAGCGGTTTTTCAGGCGGTAGCGCCGGCTCTCGGGGAGATCGATTGGTGGGCGGGCCGGAAACGGCTTCGGGCCCTTCTCCGCGATCTGTTCAGGGGTTGTTGGGGAGCCCGTCGTGGTCACGGCGTAACTTAATCACGCTGGCCAGGCCCGAGTTTGATCACCCGAGCAAGAGGCCCGGCACTACGCTCTGCCGTCGTTGTCCAAGGCTCGGGAGATGCGGTGCACGTCGTCGTCATAGGTTGCGGGCGCGTCGGCAGTGAGCTGGCCGCCCTACTCGAGCAGGGTGGCCACTCCGTGGCCGTGGTCGACAAGCGGAAGACCGCTTTCCGTCGGCTCCCCACCGGATTCGGCGGCATCACCGTCGACGGCTTCGGCTTCGATCGCGACACACTCGCCGAGGCGGGAATCGAGCGGGCCGGCGCGTTCGCCGCAGTCACCAGCGGCGACAACTCGAACATCATGTCGGCCCGGGTCGCCCGGGAGACCTTTGAGGTCGAACGGGTGGTGGCCCGGATCTACGACCCCCGGCGCGCGGTGATCTACCAGCGGCTCGGGATCCCGACGGTCGCCACCGTCTCGTGGACGACCGATCAGGTCATGCGGCGACTGCTGCCCGATGAGCTCGCCGCCGACTGGGCCGATGCCAGCGGCCGCGTCTCTCTCGTCGAGCGCGCCCTCCCGGCGAGCTGGGCCGGCAAGCGCCTTTCGGGCTTGTCGGAGCCCGGTCGGTTTACGCTTGGCGCCATCACCCGCCTCGGTGCCGCGCAGGTCCCGTCGAGCGAGCTTGTCGGCCAGGAAGGCGACATCCTCCACTTCGTCGTCGAGACGGCTTCGCTCGAGGGGCTGACGGAGCGATTGCTCGGCCCCGCCGAAGGAGGCCACTGATGCGGGTCGCGATCGCAGGTGCCGGCAACGTCGGCACATTCATCGCCATGGAGCTCACCAAGAATGCTCACGAGGTGCTACTCATCGAACAGAGCCCCGAAGTGGTCGCGCGCCTGAAGCTGAGCGACGGCATCGAGGTCCGCGTGGCCGACGCGTGCGAAGTCGCGTCGCTCAGAGAGGCCGGCCTCGAGACCTGCGACGTCGTCGTAGCGGCCACCGGCGACGACGAAGACAACCTCGTCGTCTCGCTCCTCGCCAAGACCGAGTTCGCGGTGCCGCGCGTGATTGCCCGGGTCAACCACCCCAAGAACGAGTGGCTCTTCAACGAGTCGTGGGGCGTCGACCTGTCGGTGTCGACTCCACATCTCATCACCGCGCTCGTCGACGAAGCCGTCAGCGTCGGTCGCCTGGTTCGGCTCTTCCAGCTCGAGCGGGGTCAAGTGCGCCTCGTAGAGGTCACCCTGGCAGAAGACACTCCCGTATCTGAAAAAGCCATCAAGGATCTCGCCGTACCGCGGGACGCAACGTTCGTCGCTGTCGTCCGCGACGACCACGTCGTGATGGCCCGTGGCGACACCGTGCTCCAGGTCGGCGATGAAGTGCTCGCGCTCGTCACTCCCGAATCCGAGGACGAGGTCCGCCGGATACTCACTGGCGACTGAAATACTCGTGGGCGTGCCGAGATCACCAGTGTGGAAGGCGGTCGCGGGCGCGGCAGCATTGGCACTCGTCGCGACCGGGTGTTCCGGAGGCGGCGGGGGCACCAAGTCGGCGGTGAAGACGACGGTGAAGGCGCGTGTCGAGGTGACGCGGGGCGCAGTTGGCATCGCCAGCGCGCGCTTGGACCCGCCGGTGGTGGTCGACGACGCGGTGCGCAACCAGATGCTCGACACCGTGAAGCGCTATATCCAGGCCGCCACCATCGATCCGCTGCGCACCGGGCGCGGCGGCCCCGCGCTCGCTCCGCTGTTCACCGCGTCCGCGGCCACGCGCGTCCAGGGCTCGGACCGCGCGGTGCTCGTCGACGAAGGCCTGCCGAGCGCCACTGGCGACATAACGGCGAAGACGTTACCGGTGGCGATCACGGTGCTTGCCGACCAGACCGGCAACCTCGTGCTTGCTACTGCCGAGTTCGACGTGAGCGTCGGCACCCAGACCGCACACGGGCCGGTCAAGATCCGCCGCGTGGGTCAGTTGACCCTCGCCCCAGATGCCGGAATATGGAAGATCGCCGGTTTCGATCTCTCGGTGAGACGAGACGGCAAGGGCATAACCGATACAGCCAAGACCAAGAGCTCGACCACGACGAGCGCGAAGGGATGACCGTGACCCGTCGCGGCCTCTTGGTGAGCACGTTCGTGGGCGCTCCACTGTGCGTGCTGCTTGCGATCGCACTCGTCATCGGGTTGTTCCTCACAACTGGTCGGCTGCCGTTCGCAACCGGCGCGACGTGGTTCACCGTGACGAAGGTCGGCGAGGCGCACTTCTCCGACGAGCCGACGGAACCGTTCTTCTTCCTCGTTGTCGGAAATGACGGACGGACCGGTGACAAGGTGACCCGGGGCGATGCCCTTCACCTCATCGGCGTGAACCCGTCACTGCACTCGGCCACGATCCTCGACATTCCCCGAGACACAGGCGCGGTGATCCCCGGCAAGAGCGGCACCGACAAGATCAACGCCGCGATGAACGGCGGACTCGAGCTCGAGGCGCAAACGGTCGCCAAGTTGGTCGGGGTGCAGATCCCCTACGCGATCACGACCGACTTCGACGGCTTCATCGCTATGGTCGACGGCATCGGCGGTGTCGACCAAACGGTCGCCCAGGACATGAACGATCCCGACGGTTCGGGCGCCGTGTTCACGGCGGGGGCCTCGTACCACATGGGGGGCGACACGGCTCTGCGCTTCAACCGGGATCGTCACGACATGCCCCGCGGCGACCTCGACCGCAGCGGGAACCAGGGAACCTTCATCGTGTCGGCGCTGGCACAGCTCCGCAAGAACAACCTCGGTGCGGCCGGGACGCTGAAGGCGCTAGCGACGCTCGGCGCGCATGCCCAGATCCAGGGACTCGGCCTCGCGGACCTGTACCGCTTGGGGAGGCTCGCCCTTTCCATCGATCCGGCGAAAATCAGGAACGTCGTGATTCCGGTCGGCAGCGGTTCTGGAACGCAGCTCCAGCTCAGCGGCGATGCGGCCGGTCTCTTCGCCGACTTCGCCGACGACGCTGTGCTCCAGACGCACTGACGCGCCAATCCCCGGCGATCGGCGTATCCGGGAGAGCCTCCGGTTAGCGTCGAGGGCATCACCAAACCCACCGAGATGCCGGCTCAGACAACCCTCGACGCGCTCGGAACCGATCCTGAGCTGGCGGGTCGCATCCAGTTCCGCGAGGAGATCCCGGCCCGGATGGGCCGCACCGCTCCCCTGGCGACCCCACTGCACCCCGAGGTCGCCGAACGGCTCCGGGCCCGCCGGATCGCCGGGCTCTGGACCCATCAGGCCCAAGCCGTCGACATCCTCCGGGCGGGAGGCCACGCGGTCGTCGCAACCGGTACCGCGTCCGGCAAGTCACTCTGCTACCAGATTCCGATCATCGAGTCGGTGGTGTCCGGCCGCCGAGAGACCGCGTTGCTCGTGTTCCCTACGAAGGCGCTCGCGCAGGACCAGCTCCGCGCGCTGCGGTCGTGGCTGGTGCCCGGGCTGCGCGCGGTCACCTACGACGGCGACACCTCACCCGACGACCGGGCTTGGGCGCGCAAACACGCCAACGTGATCCTCACCAATCCCGAGATGCTCCACATGGGGATCCTCCCGTCGCACGCGCGCTGGTCCGATTTCCTCCTGCGTTTGCGATACGTGGTGGTCGACGAGCTGCACACTCTGCGCGGCGTGTTCGGGAGCCACGTCGCGCACGTGCTCCGGCGGCTACGCCGACTCGGTGAGCACTACGGCTCCACGCCCTCGTTCTGCTTCGCGAGCGCGACCATCGGCAATCCCGGGGAGCTGGCCGCGCAGCTGTGCGGGCTTCCTGTCACCGCGATCGACGATGACGGCGCGCCCCGAGGCGCGCGTAGCTTCGCGATCTGGCAACGACCTCTGCTCGACGAACACTCGGGGGCTCGGGTGTCGGCCAACGTGGAGACCGCGCGCGTGCTGGCGCGCTTCGTCGCCGACGGCCATCCGACGCTCGCCTTCACCCGGTCACGTCGCGGAGCCGAGCTCGTCGCGGCATACGCACGCGAGATGCTCGCAAAGACGACTCCCGAGGCCGCGGAGCGGGTCGCGGCGTATCGCGCCGGATACCTCCCTCGCGAACGCCGCGAGCTCGAGCGGGCGCTCTCCGACGGGACCCTTCTCGGCATCGCGGCCACGAACGCCCTCGAGCTCGGCATCGATGTCGGCGCGCTGGACACCGTCGTGCTGAACGGGTTCCCGGGAACCCTCGCGTCGCTGTGGCAACAGGTCGGCCGGGCCGGACGGGGGACGCGTCGGGCGTCGGCGGTCCTGGTCGCGGGTGACGATCAGCTCGACCAGTGGTATGCCGCACACCCCCGCGAGCTCTTCAGCCGCCGACCCGAAGCTGCGGTGGTGAACCCGCAGAATCCTTTCGTGCTCGATCCGCAGGTCGCGTGCGCCGCGCACGAGTTGCCGTTGCAGCTCGACGACGAACGATGGTTCGGAGCCGGCCTCGACGACGCCGTCCGTCGACTGACTCTCGACGATCGACTCAAGGCCCGCGACGGCCGCATGTACTGGGCCGGCCGTGACGCGCCCGCACCGAGCGTGGGGCTGCGTACCGGATCGGCGGTCGAGTACCGCCTTGTCGGCCAAGACGGCACGCTCATCGGAACCGCCGACGACTCGCGGGTCTTCCAGGTCGCGCACCCGGGTGCCACCTACCTCCACCGCGGCCGGCAATGGCGGGTCGAACGCCTCGACCTCGATGCTCACGAGGCGGTGCTCGCCGAGGCCGACGATACCGACGAGTACACCCAGGCCCGCACCGAGATCGATATCTCCATAATCACCGAGGACTACTTCGTCGCACTCGGCGGCGGGATGGGCCATCTCGGCAGCGTCGAGGTCACCAATCACGTGGTCGCGTACCAACGCAAGCGGGTGGGGAGCGACGAGGTGCTGGAGGTCGTGCCGCTCGACCTTCCACCCCGCACGTTGTCGACGCGCGCGTGTTGGTACACCGTGCCGAACGCGGCCCTCGAGGGCGCGGGTGTTATGCCGGCGCAGCTGCTCGGTACCGTCCACGCGGCCGAGCACGGCCTCATCGGCCTCCTCCCCCTGTTTGCCATCTGCGACCGCTGGGACGTCGGCGGAGTCTCGATGGCCGACCACCCCGCGACCGGCGAGCCGACGATCTTCGTCTATGACGGCTTCCCTGGTGGCGCAGGGATCGCGGAACTGGCGTTCTCCGAGGTGCAGCGCCACGTCGCCGCGACCAGAGACCTCGTGGCGGCCTGCCCGTGTGACGGCGGATGCCCCTCGTGCGTGCAGTCGCCGAAATGCGGGAACTGGAACGAGCACCTCGACAAGGCGGGAGCGGTCCGCCTCCTCAGGATCCTCTCCGATCCTCTGAGATCAGTGGCCTGAGCCAAATCTCTCATTGCGTCCGGCTGCCTGAGCGACCAACCTGTCCCTCTGCCCGCCGAATGGCGATCGGCGGTGCACCACGAGAGGAGAACAGATGTTCCCGGGGATTAAGAAGCCTGCGATCTCGCGAATCAGCGCCGTGGTGGCGCTCGCGCTCATCGTGGTCGCTGTGGCCGCGTGTGGCGGCGGATCGGGCAAGCCCGACTTCAACAACAAGGCCGTTACCTTTACCGACAAGGGCGGCAATCTCGCCGTCACGGCCAAACGGGCGTTCGTGATCGCACTCGAGTCGAACCCGTCAACCGGGTTCGCGTGGACGATCACCCAGAAGCCGAACGCCAAGATCGTGAAGTTCACGCACAAGCAGTACTCCGAGCCGAAGTCTTCCGCGCTGGGAGCCGCCGGGGTTGAGCGCTTCCGCTTCAAGGCCCTCAAGGCCGGCCAGGCGACATTCACGCTGAAGTACTCGAGGCCCAGTGCACCGGACGCGCCCGAGAACCTGAACTACACGTACAACGTCACGGTGAAAGCGAAGAGCTAGCGCCCATCGGCCGTCGGCCGTCGGGGCACGGACCAAATGCACAGCTGAAGTCGACTTCGGCCCGGGCTCGCGCCCGGGCCGGACTCGGCAGTGATGCCGCCATAGAACCGTCGACCTCGACGACGACCTCGGCCGCGGTCCCCGAGCAGTCGCACGAGACGAGCCGAGCACCCTGAGCCGCGGCGATGCGCCCGGCCTGAGCGGCGGCGTCACCGGCACCCACGGCGAGTGAGTCGGCCGCGGCGAGCGCCGCAGCATCGGCCGCGGTCTCGGCCCGCGCCCGTGCCGTTAGTGCCCCGCCGAGACGGCCCACAGAGACGACGAGGATGCACGCGATCACGATCACCGCCACGAACAGCACCGTGAACGCGCCGCGCTCACGAGCGCGCTCACCGAGCCGGTCGATGCTCAGCGGGGCTGTCATCGCTCGGCCCGCATAACCGCGTGGGCCCGGAGGTCGGGATCGGGGAACAGCGATCCGACGAGAGGCAGATCAGTGACCAGATGGAAAGAGACATCGACCGAGATAGGCGCCCCGATCTCCGGGCGGACACCGACCGCGATCCGAGCCGCGGGAAGAACACGATGACCGGCCGCTCGGGCGTTCCCGGAATCGGGATCGACGCTCGCGACCCGCACCGCCTCTCGCGCCGCGTGCTCGACTGCGAGCTGGCTCCGCACCACCAGCGCGACCTGTAGAAGCGCCATCACCGCGAATACCAGCAACGGAGCCAGCAGCGCGAACTCGACGGTCGACTGACCCATCTCACGTCGAGTGCGATTCAGCGACGCAGGTCGCAACGCCGATTTCCGCACCGTTACTGCAGCACCTTGCCGATGACCTCGTCGAACAACTTTCCGACCGCGTGTGATCGGGTAGCCCAGGTGATCAAGAGCGTCGCGAGCGCAGCCGCACCGAGGATCACCAGCGCGTACTCGGCCGTCGTCTGGCCGGCCTCTTCACGTACGCGACCGATGAAGAATGAAATAGCGCTGAACAAACGTTCAAACACGAAAGTGTGCCTCCTGCATCAGATGGATCGTGGTCGTGGGTCATTGCGTGGTTCGGGAGAAAGTGGGAGTCATCCGCCGAGACGCGCCGCGATCGCAGGGACGACGGTCAGGAGCCCGAAGGCGGGAAGCACGAGGAAGACCAAGGGAAAGAGCAATCGCACCGGAACTGTGCGGGCACGCGCTTCGGCGCGGCGACGCACGTCGGCTCGAGCCGAGACCGCGAGGCGCTGGAGCGAATCAAGCACCGGTGCGCCCAGACGGTCGGTTGCCAGCAGCGCATCTCCCAGCCCGCGAAGCTCGCCGTGTGCTCGCGCCATGTCGTCGAGGGCTCGGTCGAAGTCGGCGCCCAGGCGACACGCTCCCGCGACATTCTCGAGCACCCGACCCAAGACCGGCGGAGCCCATCGCGCCGCAACCTCGACCGCGAGATAAGGCGTGTAGCCCGCGCCGACCGCCACCGCGAGCAGGTCGATGGTGATCGACAGCTCCGAAATCACCGTGGCCCGCTCCCGGTTTGCCACCCGGCGTGCAAACCACGCATCCCGGATCCTCCTGATCCGGACGGGCAGAATCACCCGTGCGGGTCGACGTTCACCGATGACCCGGCCGAGGCCGGTCACGCGGACCTTGGCAGCCTGAGACCGCGCCGCCCACGCACACGGAGTCGCCGCAAGACATCCCCACGCAAGTGCGAGCACCGCCGAGGTCACGGCGCGAACCGCAGGAGGCGCCGCATCCACAGTGCCGCTACGGCATCGAGCGCCAAGCCGACAACGAGGCATGCCCGTCCGATCGTCGTGCCGACCAGCACCGTGACCGAACCGGGATCGACAATCGCCGAGAAAACCAGATACCCAATCGGCGCAACCCCGACCACCACCGCCGACGCACGCGCCTGGGCCGAGAGCGCCCGAGCGTCGGCGATGCAAGCCAGGCGGTCGCGGAGGGACGCGGCGAGACCGCTAAGCGCAGTCGCGGCCCGACCACCCGTCGTAGCCGCTACCGCCAGCGCACCGGCGACCTCGGCGAAACCCGGGTAGGGACGGTCGGCCGACCACCGCCTCAATGCTTCCGTGAGGTCGAGACCCAGACGGGTACGGGACCGAACGGCCGCGGCGTCGGACGCGAGGCGCCCTGTTCCGTCGGCCACCCGATCGAGCGCGCCGCTCACTGTGCCGCCACCGCGCAGATCAGCTGCGACCTGATCGACCAACTCGGGAAGCGCCGCCACGAGGCTCGACGTCCGCCGACCGGCACCGAGACGCAACGCAAGCGGAGCGCCTACTGCCACTGCAATGCCGCCCAGTGCGCCGAGTCCGGGGGTGAGCGAGGAGCCAACCACACCTACCCCGACCATGCACGCGAGCCAAAGTCGGACGGCGTCCTCAGGTGTGGCGCCGATCTCCGCGTCGATCAGCGCCCGAGCGAGCGGCGTTCGCAGTCGGCCCGGCAAGATCCGGCGGCTAGGCCGAGTCAGCGCTCGAGTCCGCGTCGCGCTGTCGGTGCGCCTCGCCGCGTTCGCCAGCTCGAATACCACAAACGCACCGACTACAGCCACGATTACGGTCAGCACCGAACCCACCCAGGCGTCGGATGCAAACTGCCTCTACGACGGAATGCCCGCTGGCGCTCCTCTCGCGGCTCGAGGCCATCGACCCCGGCTTCGAAGAGCATCCGCACGCAGAGCGCGCTGTCGCCACGTTCGGGCGGGATCACTTCGGCGACGGCGGTCACTGCCCTGGCGCCGTCGCGTGCCCGCGCCACATGCACGATCGCATCGACCGAGCTCGCAAGCTGGGCCCGAACTGCTTCTATCGGTAGGTGGATGCCTGCGAGCAGCACGAGCGTCTCGAGCCGGTGGAGGGCTTCGAGCACTCCGTTCGCGTGCACCGTGGTCAGCGATCCATCGTGGCCGGTGTTGAGCGCTTGCAGCATGTCGAACGCCTCGCCGCCGCGTACCTCGCCGACCACGATGCGGTCAGGACGCATCCGCAATGCCGCGCGAACGAGATCGCGCACCGTCACCGCGCCTGCCCCCTCGGCGTTGGGAGGCCGAGCCTCGAGCCGAACGACATGATGGCGTTCGAGCTGAAGCTCCGCGGTCTCCTCGACCGTGATGATCCGCTCACCAGTGGGGATGGCTATGGAGAGCGCGTTGAGGAAGGTGGTCTTTCCCGCGCTCGTGCCTCCCGCGACCACCACGTTCCATCCGCCGGCGACAGCTGCAGTCAGGAATGCTTCACCGATCGCGCCGACGGCGAACGACGCGAGCGAGACCTTGCGGCAAGCGAACCGCCGGATCGTGACACACGGTCCATCGATGGCGAGTGGAGGAATGGCGGCGTGGAGGCGGGACCCATCGGGGAGTCGGGCATCGACGATGGGCGACGCCCGGTCGAGGCGAAGGCCCAGCGGTCCGATCACGCGTTCTACCAGCCGTCGGATTCCATCGGCATCGAGATCGAGCGCGATGGGTTCGATACACCCGTTCCGTTCGACGTACGCGCGCCCCGGTCCGTTGATCATCACCTCGGTGACATCGGGATCGGCGAGATGTGGTTCGAGTGGACCTAGGCCGGTGACCTCGGCAACCAGCTCGTCGACGAGTCGGCCGCGCCGCGACGTTCGCAGCAACGGCGCGGCATCGGCGAGCAACGTCGTCAGCCGCTCGCGGACCCGTCCTTCGGGGAGTGACCCCGCATCGTCGGGATCAACTTCGGTTGTCAGCAGTTGCCGGTGCACGACGGCTTTGATCTCGCCGTCGGTCGGTGGTCCCGTGGCCACGCCGCTCACGCCGCTCATGCTGCGGCATTGCCTCGGGCATCACCGGCGTCGACGCCGATGGCCCGGAGGATCTCGCGTGCAGGCCGGACCAGCGGATCGGGAAGCCTGGATGCGATCACACCCGCGTCAATCGCTCGTGCGATCGCCGACCGCACCGGGACGCGGGCCAACACCGGCCGGCCAAGAACATCTGCCACCTCGCGAGACCCGAGCGAGCGGCCCGGCTCGTCGACGAGAACGATCCCGTGCGTCGACGCGAGCCCGGGTGCGGCCACAGCCCGCCGCAGCGTGAGATAGCACCCGCGCACGACCATGAGCCCGACATCGGCAACCTCGAGCAAGGCCTGTGCTGAAGGGGTCGCAGCCGCACCGAGGTCGACGAACGTCGTGGTGACGCTGTCACGCAGGGCTACACCGAGCGCCGCCCCCGCGGCGGCTGCGGCCGACAAGTCGAACTGGTGCTCCAACGACCCCCGAGGGAGGAGCGCCAGCCCGGGCGCGACCTCGATCGCCAACCGATCTAGGGCCTCAGTGGGCGCATCCGGTCCTGCCGCGAGCCAGTCGAGCAGCCCGGTCGGTGGATCGGCGCCCATACCGAGCATTGCGGCCTGGTCGCCGGCGAGGTCGGCGAGCCGCGCGCCGGGACCTCGGGCAGTTACGAGTGCGCAAGCCGCCGCGACGGTAGTGGTGCCGGAGCCACCCTTGGGAGACCACAGAGCACAGAGCATGGGCCGTTCCTTCCTCGACGGCGCCGGCACTCGAAGGTGCAGCGGGCGCGCTCGGTTCTCGAGGAGGAAGCACCGGGGAAGGCCATTGCAAGGTAGAGGCGCGAGGCGCGGGTGTCAAGAGGTCGTAACCTGACGAACGATGGCGGCAGCAGCGTTCTTCGACCTCGACAAGACGATCATCGCCAAGAGTTCGGTACTCGCCTTCGGCAAGTTCTTCTACCGCGAGGGGCTCCTCTCGCGACGAGCGATCGTGCGCAGCGCGTACGCGCAAGTTCTCTACATGCTTGTCGGCGCCGACGAATCCAAGATGGAAGAGGTCCGCGAAGCGATGCTCGCGATCACTCGCGGCTGGAACCAGGAGCATGTCGCGTCGATCGTGCGCGAGACGCTCGACGAAGTCGTGACCCCGATCATCTTCGCGGAGGCCGTCGAGCTGATCGACGAGCACAAGGCCAACGGCCACAAGGTGGTGATCGTCTCATCGTCGCCCTACGAGGTGGTACAGCCACTCGCTAGATACCTCGGTGCCGACGAAGCAATTGCCACAAGGGCGAAGCTCGACTCCGACGGCAACTACACCGGAGAGCTCTCCTTCTATGCGTACGGTCCCCACAAGGCGACGGCAATCCGCGAGCTCGCAGCGCGCGATGGGATCGACCTCGCGGAGTCGTACGCTTACAGCGACTCGGTCACCGATGTTCCGCTGCTCGAGGCCGTGGGTCATCCGGTGGCGGTCAACCCCGATCGAGACCTCGCTCGTTACGCGCGGGAGCGCGGCTGGGAGATTCGCCAGTTCCATCGGCAGGTTCGGCTCCGTGACCGCATGCCGATTCCGGCACCCGCGCCGACCATCGCGGTCAGCTCGATCGTGATAGTCGCGGGAGCCGGTGCAGCCGCATGGTGGTGGTGGCGGGTGAAGAGCACTCCCGCGTCGCGCTACGCGGCCGCGCAGAAAACGACGCTGCGCATCCAACGGGCGCGCGTCATCATGGGGGCCACGGCCGAAGTGGTCCGCGACACCATCGGAGTGGTTGGTGCGACCCGTCGTTTTGCCACCGCGTGGCGACGCGGGTGATCCGCCGATTACTCGCGACACTTCCGACACCCTTGGAGCCGATGCCTCGCCTGGGCGCGCACCTTGGCATGGCGAACTTGCTCGTAAAGCGTGATGACCTGACCGGTCTCGCGTTCGGCGGGAACAAAGCCCGCAAGCTCGAGCTTCTGTGCGCCGACGCGATAGAACAAGGCTGCGACACGCTCGTGACGGGAGGCGGAGTTCAGAGCAACCACGCCCGGATGACCGCGGCCGCGGCGAGCCGGCTGGGGCTCGACTGTCATCTGATGCTCGGCGGGCCCCATCGTGAGCCCAAGACGGCGAACCTGCTCCTCCACCACTTGTTCGGGGCAACGTTGCACTTCACCACCGATCTGGAGCTCGAAGCGGGGGCCGACGGGTACTACGCGCTCGAGCACGCCATCGCCGGGCTCACCGAGAGACTCGCACTGGCCGGAGCACGGCCGTACCCGATTCCGATCGGGGGCGCATCGACTCTGGGCGCGGTCGCGTACGCGCTCGCGGCCGACGAGCTCGCGTCCCAACTCCCCGACGCCGGGCTCGCGCTGGTCGACACGATCGTAGTTGCCGATGGTTCGGGTGGAACCCACGCCGGACTGCTCGCGGGGCTCCCGGAGACGACGACTGTGGTCGGCGTCGACGTCGGCACCCGACCGGATCTCGACACCGCCGTTGCTTCGCTCAGCGACGCCGCCGCGACCGCGCGCCGCCGACCGGCACCCACGGGCAACGTGATCGTCGACCACGACCATTTCGGTGATGGCTATGGCGCGATGACCGCCGCGGGGCTGGAAGCGCTCCGACTCACAGCTCGGCTCGAGGGGATCGCGCTCGACCCCGTCTATTCGGCCAAGGCGATGGCCGCGTTGATGACCCGGGTGCGCGACGGCCGTATCGACACCGCGTCGACCGTCGTCTTCTGGCACACCGGCGGCGCCGTCGCGTTGTTCTCGACGCGCTACGCGGACGCGCTCTCGAAGCTGTAGGGCGGGGCGCCGCGAGCCGAGTGCCTACGCGTCGCGGACCTTCTTGGCGACGACAGCGCCGATGGCGATGACGACCAGGAGCAGAAGCAACTTCTTCACGTGGGGGTCCCCCTTGTCGGGTCGGGTGGTCAATCGATCGTAGTCTCGCCTACGAGGCCCGGCACCGGCGGTGCGAGAATCGGGCGAATCTGAGGGAGGAACCGCTAGATGGAACTGAAGCAGCTGGGCCGGACGGGAACCAGGGTGTCGGAGTTGTGCCTGGGGTGCATGACCTTCGGCAACGAGGCCGACGAAGCGACGAGCCAGACCATTGTCGACCGATTCCTCGATGCCGGTGGAAACTTCATCGACACCGCCGACGTCTACTCCACCGGCGTCTCGGAGGAAATCACAGGACGGGCGATCGGCTCCCGGCGCGACGAAGTCGTGCTCGCGACGAAGGTCCGGTTCTCCATGGGGTCGGGAACGAACCAGGTCGGCGCATCCCGTCGCCACATCCGAGAAGGCGTCGAGGCGTCGCTGCGCCGGCTGGGCACTGATTGGATCGACCTCTACCAGATCCATTGCTGGGACCCGCGCACGCCGCTCGAGGAAACGATCTCTACCCTCGACGACCTCGTACGCGAGGGCAAGGTGCGCTATGTCGGCGCTAGCAACTACGCGGGATGGCACCTGGCCAAGGCACTCGGAATCGCGGCGCTCCACGGGTGGGAGCCGTTCGTGTCGTTACAGCCCGAGTACTCGCTCATCACGCGCGACCTCGAGCGCGAGCTCCTGCCCCTGTGCCGGGAAGAAGGACTCGCCGTCTTGCCGTGGAGCCCGCTTGCGGGTGGCGTGCTGACAGGGAAGTACGCGCGCGACGCGGCCGAGTTTACGAGTGGGACACGAGGCGGCGACACCGAGAATCCGATCACCTTCAGCTACCGCCTCGACGAGCGCGCGTGGAACATCGTCGACGCGGTGCGCACGGTCGCTGATGCAACCGGGCACACACCGGCCCAGGTCGCGTTGAACTGGGTCGTATACCGACCCGGAATCACTGCGCCCATAATCGGAGCACGATCAGTCGAACAGCTGGAGGACAACCTCGGCGCAATCGGCTGGACCCTCGACAAGGAACATCGCGATGCGCTGGCGTGGGCGAGCGCGTTCCGGCTCGGCTACCCGTACGAGTTCATCCAGTACGCCGACCACTGATCGACCGGCCCTCAAGGCGCTTCCACCCGGACGCGTCGCGTATTACAGAGTCGTTCTGGTCAGGTTCTTCGCCGGCAGGAGCATGACCAGAACGCGGGGCTAGACGGCGAGCAGGTCGCGGGCGCCGGTGTCGGCCGATGGGTGGCGCAGCTTGCTCATCGCCCTGGCTTCGATCTGGCGGATCCGCTCACGGGTCAGGTTGAAGTACTCCCCGACCTCTTCGAGCGTGCGGGGCTCGCCCCGGTCGAGACCGAACCGCAGCGCCAGGATGTGGCGCTCTCGCTCGTCGAGCGGGGCCAGGAGCTTCTCGATCTCAGCGGGAAGCAGCGCGGTGGCCGCGACCTCGAAGGGCGACTCGGCCGAGCGGTCCTCGACGATGTCGCCGAGCTCGGCGTCGCCGTCTTCACGCAGCGGCTCCGAGAGCGAGAGTGGCTCCGCGGCGAACCGCAGCGCCTCGGTGACCTTGTCCTCGGGCATCTCGACCTCGGCCGATAGCTCCGAGAGCGTCGCCGGGCGGCCGAGCTTGAGCTCGAGGCGCGAACGGGCCTTCTGGAGCCGCGCAAGAGTGTCGCCCGCGTGTACAGGAAGCCGGATGGTGCGGCCGGTGTTCGCGATGCCGCGGGTGATGGCCTGACGGATCCACCAGGTCGCATAGGTCGAGAACTTGAAGCCCTTGCGCCAGTCGAACTTCTCGACCGCGTGCATGAGGCCGAGATTGCCCTCCTGGATCAGGTCGAGGAGCGGCAGACCCGACGCCTGATACTTCTTCGCGATCGACACCACGAGGCGAAGGTTTGACTGCACGAAGGTCCGCTGGGCGTCTTCGCCCCCGCGTGCGACGCGGCGCAGTTCACGCTTCTTCGCCGGGGTCACACCCTTCGCCCCGGCCTCGAGCTCCTCGTGCGCGACGTTGCCACCCTCGATCTGCTGGGCCAGACGTACCTCGTCGTCCTTGGTCAGGAGCGGGTACTGCCCGATGTCGGTCAGGTAGAGCCGAACGAGGTCTTCTTCGTCGCGCTCAACACGTTCTTTCGCCACTAGTTATCCCTTTTGTGCCCGGGGCCGGGAGAGAATCCCGACCTGTGGATCTCGAACTCGATCGGCGGTCGCCGAATGGTGTAACAGTGGCCCGGGCGTGCCTGTTCCGGCGCCCCAGCCTGCCCCCGTGTCCACATATGATACCGGAAGCGTCAAGGAGCTTTTTCCACAAGAACCTGTGGATGACCTTGTGGACGAAAGGACGGCGAGTCGTTGGACCAAGATGTAGAACTCTCCATAGTGGCAGGGTCGTTCGTGGCCCGCTCAGGGCGTGAGGCCGACCTGGCGGGGGTTCTCGCCAAGTACGTGGTCGTGACCCGCAACGCGCCCGGATGCCGCAACGTCGACCTGGCGGCCTCGATCGCCACCCCTGGCCGGTTCCTCGTGATCGAGAAGTGGGACGCCGCCGACGCTCAGGCCTCCCACCTCGATTCAGCCGAGATGGTCGAGATGGCAAAAGCGGCGAGCGGGATGCTCACCGGCCCGCCCGATCTCGATCTCTTCGCCGCTATCTCGGCGCACGACCTGCGCTAGCGCCGGATGTCAGCGACGAAGGGTGGTGCCGACCGTGCCGGGTCGGACCTTCGGCGTCGGGCGCTCATCGGAGGCGGCCGTCTCGACGCACGCGGTCTCGATCTCGGCCCAGGTGATCTCGTCGGCACCCCAGAGTCGTTCGTAGACGGCGTCGACCGCGTCACCGAAACCGTTGCCAAGACGGAAGTGGTAGCGCGCCAGCGGCTCCCGCACGGCAAAGCCGAGCCGCGACGCACGCCCGGCGGCCGAGGTGTCCCACGCCTCGCGCTGCCGCTCGGACAGTTCGGCGTCGGGCGTCGCATCGGCAAATCCGGGCGCGAGCCGGTCGGCCGCCCGGAGGAGGTCCACGGCAAGCTTGATCTCGCCTCCGACATCGTCGAACCGGCGGGGGTACTGCGGGTGCTCGAAGTTGCCACCCGAACACCAGATCGAGACGCGTATCGGACCGTCACCAGCGCCGTCGATCTCCACGTAAGAGGCAATGAGCGGTCGGGGCAGCGCTTCGTCTACCTCGATCGCGATCTCGATGTCGTCAGGCAGGCCGACCCGGCTCGCGACCTTCTCGATGAGTGCCGCGAGCGCGCCGGAGTCGTAGTTGACGAGGACGAACGGATCAGGAGTGACCGAAACCCTGGCCACTGCTTAGACCTAAGCGCCTTGCTGGATTGCGGCGGACATCGCCTCTGCTTCGGCCTTCGACTCCTCCGACACCTTGACCAGCTCCTCGAGCTCATCATCGGAGAATCCGGCGAGCTCGCGGAAGCGCCGGGCGAGGTGGACCGGGTTCTCCTCGGTCTCGCCGCGGAAGCCACCGAGGCTGAAGAGCTTGTCGACGGTGCGCTGGAACTCGAGGGCGCGCTCTCGCCGCTCCGGGTCGTCTTCGGTGAGGCGCCGGAGCCAATCGGAACCCATCTTCACGTGGGTGACCTCGTCGGCGAGCATCCAGTCTTCGCAGAACGCCAGGACCGGGTCACCCGAGAGCTCACCGAACTCCTTCATGGTGTTGAACACGTCGATGGCGAGGCCTTCGAGCGCGCGGTTGACCCCCGTGAGTCGCAGCACCGGGTCGTCGGCACAGGCTGCTTCGTAGAGAAAGGTCTGCTCGGCGAACTCACCGATCTCCGAGCCCATCCAGTCGCCGAGCTTCACCGAGATCTCGCAGTGCCGCGACTCGTCCCAACACTGGCGGGCCATGTCGAGCTTCAGCGCGAGAGGCACCTGGGTCTCGTCAAAGTCGAAGGTGGTGCGGCCGGCACCCTCTAGGGCCTGGATCTCGCCCGTGAAGATGCCGTGCATCAGCGCTCGGGCACGCTCGGCTGCGGCGGGTCGGTTCGGATCGAGCTTGGCTGAGCCCATCTCGCGCTGACTAAGCGCCTGGTTACGCGGATCAAAGATCTGATCCTCGATGCGGTTCCGCACGAACCGCGAGTCGCGTGCGAGCTCCTCGGCCGGGAACATCTTCTTCATGCGACCACTCCTTCAGCGGGGGAGCCCTGTCCTTGTGGGGGGACCAGGTCTTCGGTGGCGTCTCCAAGGGTACCCCGACCGGCGATGCCCCCCGCCGCCAGCATCAGAACCTCGAGCTCGGCCGCCCGACGGGTGGCCCGCTCCACGTCTTTGGGAGTCTCGATGAGCGACTGGAGCAACATCTCACCCTCCCGCCAGTCCTGGAACTCGTCCTGGAGGGCGAAGTTGAGCGAGCGGATGGTAGGTGAGTCGGTGATCGTGCTGGTGCCGTTCAGATGGTACGTATACGCCGCGATCTTTCGGGGGATCAACACCCGATACACGCCGACGAGCTTCTCGATCGTGAGCTCGGGCGCATCCGGCTCGCGCATGGCATCGACGAACGCCACCAGCTCGTCGTTCGGCGCGACGTTCAATCGATCGGTGTTCATCTCTCGCAGCTCGGGTAGGCGCTTGTCCCAAAGCTCGGCATGCCAGGCGTGGTGGTAGCAGTGCCGGCCAAGCACGAGCTTTACGTCGAGCTCCGGCACCGTGGCCACCCAACCGCCGAGAGCCTCGAAGAGCTTGATCTCGATCCACTTGTAGTGGCCGACACGCTTCGCCGACTCCTCGACGTCGAACAGGCCGGGCAGCTCGCGACGGTCCCAGGGCGCGAAGGCAGAACGAGGTTTCGAGGGCTCGGGCATGTCGACATTCTCATGACTCTTGACCGGCCGGTCAAGTAATGCTCCGGGTGGGTCGCGTGCCGCAGACTCAGACCTCGACCGGCGACCGGGGATGCGTGCCCCGCTCGGCGACGATGATCGCGGCGATGACCACCGCCGCGCCGACGTAGCCGACCGCGCCGAGGCGTTCACCGACCGCGTAGCCGATGAGGCCGGCGACGACGGGTTCGAGGAGGTTCAGCAGGCTCGCGCGCGACGGCTCGATCGCGCGCTGCGCCCAGACCGAAAGGCTGAACGCAATCGCCGAACAACCGACTCCAGTGAACAGGATCGCGAGGACCGCACCACCGGTCAGGGTCCCGAAGCCTTCGATCAGCGCCACCGGCAGTGAGAACACAGCGATCGCGCCTAGTTGCACCGCCGTCAGCGACACCGCATCGAGCCGGTTCGCGAACATGCCGATCAACACGAACCAGAATCCGAACAACACCGCGGTCACCAACGTGACGCTGTCGCCAAACCCGAGAGTCGGTTCGGCGCCGGTGAGCAGGAACAGGCCGAAGACCGACATCACGACCGCGACCCAGATCGCGGCACGAGGCGAGCGCCGGAAGATGATCGCCTCGATGACCGGCGTCGTCACCGCGAAGAGACCGGTGATGAACGCCGAGTTGGACGTGCTCGTGTGCTGGAGACCGAGGTTCTGACAGAAGTAGGCACCGGCCGCGATCGCGCCGATCGCGATTCCGCCTACGAACAGCGTGCGACTGGAATCGGCCAGTCGTGGTCGCGGGCCGCGCCAGCTCCGTGTGAGTGCGAATGGGGCCAGCACCGCGGCACCCAACGCGAAGCGGAACACGTTGAGTCCCGAGGGAGTGAGGTCGTCGAGCGCATTCTGAACGACCGTGAACGTTGATCCGTAGAGGATCGCCGCAGTCGCGATTGCGAGCTCGGGGAGGTAACCACGAACTCGGGCCGAGATCGGCTCCGACACTGCGGTGCTATCCGAGCCAACCGTTGGTGATCGGCAATCGGCGGTCCTTGCCGAACGCCTTCGGTGACACCCGCACGCCGGGAGCCGCCTGCCGCCGCTTGTATTCGTTGCGATCGACCATACGTGCAACCCGTGCCGCGATCTCGGCGTCGAAACCTTCAGACTCGAGCTCACTCACCGAGCGATCGCGCTCCACGTAGCCCTCGATGAGCGGATCGAGCGAGGCGTAGTCAGGCAGGGAGTCGCTGTCCTTCTGGTCCGGCGCCAGCTCGGCACTCGGGGGCTTCTCGATGACGCTCTCGGGGATCCACGGCCGACCGGCACGCTCGTTGCGCTCCCGCGAGAGCGCGTACACGAGCATCTTCGGGACGTCTTTGATCACCGCGAAACCGCCGGCCATGTCCCCGTAGAGTGTCGAGTAGCCGGTCGCCATCTCGCTCTTGTTACCGGTCGTCAGCACCAACGCGCCGAACTTGTTCGAGATCGTCATCAAGATGGTTCCGCGGATGCGCGCCTGGAGGTTCTCCTCCGCCAATCCCGACTCCGTGCCGCGGAACGGCACCTCGAGCAGGTGCAGGAAGGCTTCGTGGGGCTCCTCGATGGGAACCATCATCGTCGAGATGCCGAGGTTGGCTGCCAATACATCCGAGTCGCTGATGCTGCCGTCGCTCGAGAATCGCGAGGGCATCAGCACCCCGGTGACGTTGTCGGCGCCGATCGCGTCGACCGCGATCGACGCGACCACCGAGGAGTCGATGCCTCCTGACAAGCCGATCAGAACCTCTCGGAACCCGTTCTTGCGCACGTAATCACGCGTCCCGAGCACGAGCGCTTCGTAGACCTCACGCACCGGCTCGAGTGCGGGCGCGATAAGCGCGGGTCGACCCGAACCGAGGTTCCGGGCCTCGCTCACACGGATCTCGGGTAGAAGCCTGCGCCGGATGCCGGACGGGGCGTCGAGGTCGACGATGAGCAGCTCTTCCTCGAACTGCGGCGCCCTCGCGATGAGACGTCCGTGATCGTCGAACACGAGCGACGCGCCGTCGAAGACGAGCTCGTCTTGGCCACCGACGAGGTTCACATACATGATCGGAACCGATGCGGCCGAGGCGCGAGTCGCGAGCATCGCCTCGCGTTCCAGTAGGCGGCCGGCGGAGTACGGCGAAGCGTTGACGTTCACCACGAGCTCTGCGCCGCCACCGGCCTGCGTGAGGATCGGCCCGGTCGGGCTCCATGCGTCTTCACAGATCGTCACCCCGACCTTGACCCCGCCCACCACGAACAGCGGGCCGTCGACCGTCGACGGCGTGAAGTACCGCTGCTCGTCGAACACCGAGTAGTTCGGAAGGAGGTGCTTGCGGTACACACCGACCACCCTGCCGTCGGCGCAGACCGCAGCCGAGTTGTAGAGGTCGCCACTCTTCTCGGGAAACCCGATCACCGCTGCAGTTCGGCCAGTCCGAGCCGCGATCTTCATGAGCATCTCGGCGGCATCGGCCACGAATGCGGGCCGCAACAAGAGATCCTCGGGCGGGTACCCGGTGACCGCCAATTCAGGGAACGCGACGAGATCCACGTCGGCAGCCTCGGCCGCCGCGTAGGCCTCGAGAATGCGCGCCGCGTTGCCCTCGAGATCCCCCACGACAAGATCGAGCTGGGCGGCGGCGACTCGGAGCCGGGTCATGAAAGGAGGATACGGCCCCAAAGGCAGGGGGACTGTCGGCCAACGGTCGTCAGTGACCGCGCGACACTGAGACCATGTCCGATCCCGCCGTCGTACTGACGGCGCCCGGTGTGGCAGAGGCGCTGGAACGGTCGGCCGATCCATCGGTGGCCCGAATGATGTTGGCCCGCGTCGTAGAAGCTCATCCGGAGCTGGCCGAGGCAATTCGAGGCCAATCGCTCGTACGCGACGGACTCATAGCGCTCGCGTGTGCCTCACGGTCACTCACGACAGCTCTCGTACACGACGCCGCTCTCGTCGAGCCCCTCGAAGACCCGGTTAACTTCGCCCGAGAGCGCAACGGCGACGAGTACCGCGCGTTGCTCGCTTCCGACGGCGTCGCCGACCCTGCCGCCCTCCGCCGTTGGAAGCGCCGGGAGATCCTGCGAATCGCCGCTCGCGATCTCCTGGGTCGCGCCGACCTCCCGACAGTCGGACGGGAGCTCGCGGCGTTGGCCGAAGCGTGTCTCGGCAGCGCGCTCGCCATCGCCGATCCCACCGTACCCATCGCGGTGATCGGGATGGGCAAGCTCGGCGGCGCAGAGCTGAACTACTCATCTGACGTCGACGTGCTCTTCGTACACGAAGGGCCGACTGAAGATGCCGAGCGGACCGCACGTCGAGTCCTCCAGGTCATGGCGGAGCCGACTGAAGACGGAATCGTGTTCCGCACCGACACCGATCTCCGGCCCGAGGGTCGTTCGGGCGCACTCTCCCGCACGCTCGACGGTTACGAGACCTGGTGGACGCGATGGGCCCGGACCTGGGAGTTCCAGGCGTTGTTGAAAGCGCGTCCGGTCGCCGGTGACCGCGTGCTGGGCGCTGAGCTCATGGCGCGTGCCCAACCCTTCGTCTGGCCCGACGTGCTCCCACCCGACGCCGTGCGCGAGGTGCGGATGATGAAGGCGCGCGCCGAGCGTGAGACCAGCCGACAGGGGCTCACCGACCGGGAGTTGAAGCGCGGACGCGGGGGAATCCGTGACATCGAGTTCGCGGTGCAGCTCCTTCAACTCGTGCACGGTCGCCACGATCCGAGCATCCGATCGGCCACAACTCTCGACGCGCTTGCCCAGCTCGCCGCCGCCGGCTACGTGGACGACCGTGACCGCGCACCACTCTGCGACGCCTACCGATTCCTGCGAACGGTCGAGCATCGCCTCCAGCTCTGGGACGAGCAGCAGACGCACACGCTCCCGACGGCCGATGTTGCGCGGTTGCGCCTCGCGCACGTCCTCGGATACCGAGGCCGGGCTCAGATCTCCGCGATCGAGCAATTCGAAGCCGATCATCGGAGACACCGGGCGCAGGTGCGTTCGATCCACGAGAAGCTCTTCTTCGGACCACTTCTCGACACCCTCGCCGGTCGACCCGGTCCGCTCACCGAGCAGGCGGCGGCAGAACGCCTTCGGGCCTTCGGATTCCTCGACCTCGCGGCTACCCGCGCCGCGTTCAACGAGTTGACGCGCGGCCTCACTCGCACGTCGCGCCTCATGGGCCAGCTGCTCCCAGTGCTACTCGAGTGGTGCTCCGAGTCACCCGACCCTGATCTGGCGCTGCTGCAGCTCCGTCGACTTGCCGAGGGTGCAACTCGGGCCGGCAACCTTGCAAAGGCGTTTCGTGAGGGGCCGGGCGCGGCGGAGCGCACGTGCCGCATCCTCGGGTCGAGCCGAATGCTTGGAGACGCACTTCGCCGCCAGCCCGAGTTCGTTGCCACGCTGAGCGAGAACGACGAGCTCGGGAAGGAGAAATCGCGCGAACGCCTCGTTGAAGAAGCCATCGCCACGGTGCAGTGGCGCGTCGGCGACGTCTCGTCCCGCCGGAGCGGGCTGCGACGGTTCAAGCGACGCGAACTGCTGCGGATCGCGTCACGCGACCTGCTCTCATTCTCGGACCTCATAACCACCGGTCGCGAGCTCTCGCATCTGGCCGAGGCCTGCCTCGAAGCGGCGCTCGTTGCGTTGGGTCCGACGGTGCCGTTCGCGGTCATCGGCATGGGCCGCTTCGGTGGGCTCGACCTGAGCTACGGATCCGATCTTGACGTCATCTTCGTCTACGAAGGCGACGGCCCGGCCGCGTTCAACGAGGCTGAACGCGTCGCGGCCGAGTTGATCGCCGAGATCGGAGCCACGACCGCCGAGGGCCAGATCTGGACAGTCGACGCCGGGCTTCGGCCCGAGGGCAAGGACGGCCGCCTCGCCCGTTCGCTCGGCGGATACTGCGAGTACTGGCAGCGCTGGGCGTTGACCTGGGAGCTACAAGCGTTGATCAAGGCACGCTTCGCCGCAGGCTCGGCCGATCTCGGCGCGCGATTTATCACCGCGGCGAAACCGTTCGTGTACAGCGACGACTTCTCCGACGAAGGCGTCCGTGAGGTCCGGCGCATGAAGGCCCGCATCGAGCGCGAGCGGATCCCGCCCAGCGATGATCCGCAGTTCCACCTGAAGCTCGGACGCGGGTCGCTCTCCGACATCGAGTTCACCGTGCAGCTCGAGCAAATGCGCCACGGAGCGGCGTACCCCGAGCTTCGCACACCACAGACCATGCAGGCGCTCGATGCTCTGGTGCTCAACCGGCTGCTCGACGCCTCCGACGCCGGTGCGTTGCGCGAGAGCCTCGTCTTCTGCCTGGCGACTCGGAGCTACCGATACCTGCTCAGCGGCGGCGCGCAGGACTCGTTGCCAACCGCACCCGCCGAAGCCGAGAAGCTCGGGCGGATGCTCGGCTACGTCCATCGACCGAACGCGACACTACGCAGCGATTACCGACGGGTGACGCGCCGAGCGCGGGCTGTCGTGGAGCGCGTGTTCTACGGCCGGGCTACGTAAGCCGGCGCGCGCGATCAGCCCGCCGTACTCCCGACGTGCGACGAGATGTGGCTGACGACGTTCGAGGTCGATCCGTTGCCCTGATCAGGGCCGCTCGAGACAACTGCGTTTGAGCTCGTCCTGTTGACCTCGACGTGCACCGACGTCAAGCCGTCGCCGGAGGTCGTCGTCGAGGAGTGATGCTCACTGGTCGACTCGCTGGTGTTGACCGACCCGGTCCCGTGGTTCGTCTGGGTCGACGATTGATCGGCGGATGCCGTTGCGTTCACGTCGGAGTGTGGCGCGCTCGCCGACGAGGCGGCCGAGACGTCCATCGATTGCGAACCCGCGCCGTCGACCTGAGCCACCGACACCACAGTGGCGATCGTCGTCTCGGCGCCCGAGGCGGCTACCGGCGCGGAGCCACCAGAACTGGTCTCCGACTGGAAGACGGGAGCGACCGGCACCCGGCGCCCGTCGTGTCCCGGTGTAAGCGCCCAGGCACAAAGCGCTAGCGCGAGCAGCACGATCCCGATGGTCGCCGCCCGAACCGAGTCCGGAAGTCGACCCATCTTGGTCCATGTGTCCTGCATGCCCGTCCCCCCGTCGTCGCTGAAGATCTTCACTCAGCGCGCGACGGGCGCGCAACCGTACAGACGGAATTTTTGTGCACGGAACGCCTGATACCACGCTTCGATATAAGACGACTACGCAGCGCGCGATGCCCGTCGTTCCGGAGCGGCCCGAGCCCAGTTCGGAGGGGTCAGATGTCGTAGTACATGTAGAACTCCCACGGGTGAGGACGGAGGCGCACCGCGTTGATCTCGTTCTCGCGCTTGTACGAGACCCAGGTGTCGATCACGTCGGGCGTGAAAACCCCACCGGCGAGCAGGAACTCGTGATCCGCTTCGAGCGCGTCGAGCGCTTCGTCGAGCGAAGACGGAACCTGGGGGACCTTGGCCAACTCCTCTGGGGGGAGGTCGTATAGATCGCGGTCGACCGGCGCGGGCGGCTCGGTCCGGTTGGCGATGCCGTCGAGGCCGGCCATCAGCAGAGCCGCGAACGCGAGGTACGGGTTGGCGCTCGGGTCGGGGCACCTGAACTCGATGCGTTTGGCCTTCGGGCTCTTCGAGTAGAGCGGGATGCGCACCGATGCCGATCGGTTCCGCTGCGAGTACACCAGGTTGACCGGCGCTTCGTAGCCCGGCACCAACCGCTTGTACGAGTTCGTCGTCGGGTTGGTGAACGCGCAGATCGCCTTCGCGTGCTTGAGCAGACCACCGATGTACCACCGCGCCAGATCGGAGAGACCGGCGTAGCCCTTCTCGTCGAAGAACAGCGGCTCACCCCCCTTCCACAATGACTGGTGCACGTGCATGCCCGAGCCGTTGTCTTGGAAGAGGGGCTTCGGCATGAACGTGACCGACAAGCCGTTCTCGCGCGCGACGTTCTTGACGACGTACTTGTAGAGCATCAGCTTGTCGGCCATCGTCGTCAACGTGTCGAAGCGCATGTCGATCTCGGCCTGACCGGCGGTGCCCACCTCATGGTGCTGCACCTCGATCGAGATCCCGACCTTCTCGAGCGTGAGAACCATCTCGGAACGCAGATCCTGAAACGAGTCCATCGGCGGAACCGGGAAGTAGCCCTCCTTATAGCGGGGCTTGTAGGCGAGGTTCGGGCTGCCGTCGAGCTCGAACTCGCGCCCCGAGTTCCACACGCCTTCGACCGAGTCGAGGAAGTAGTAGCCCGAGTACTGGTTCTGGTCGAAGCGCACAGAGTCGAAGATGTAGAACTCGGCTTCGGGGCCGAAGTACGCGGTATCGGCGATACCGGTGCTCTTGAGGTAGTCCTCGGCCTTCTTCGCGATGTAGCGCGGATCACGCGAGTACGACTCGCCGGTCACTGGATCCTTCACGAACGCGTTGATGTTTAACGTCTTGTGCACGCGGAACGGGTCGATCACCGCGGTGTCCGGGTCGGGGAGCAGGAGCATGTCGGATTCCTGAATCTCCTGAAACCCGCGGATCGACGATCCGTCGAACCCGAGACCCTCTTCGAACACGTCTTCAGTGAGCTGATGCGCGGGGATCGAGAAATGCTGCATCAGTCCGGGCAGATCGCAGAACCGGACGTCGACGATCTCGACGCCTTCATCCTTCACCGTCTTGAGCACGTCGCCAGGTGTCGCCACTTCGCTTCCTCCTCATCGCCGGTATGCGGATCTTGCTGCCGTTCTCCACGCGAAACCAAGACCTGCTCGCCGTGCCGCGACCGGAATCTAGGCGGGCGGACAGCGCCCGCGCCCGGGGCACGACACGGCGCTTGGGGGTCGAAGCTCCTAGTAGCGCATTTCAGCTTCGTTCGATCTCTGTAAAGCTCGCGTGAACGACCCTGGGGATAGGCCGCCCGGCCTCGGAATCCACGCGCGACCTGCGAGAATTACTCTTCGTGACAATCGGCGGCCACAACGACCGGAGCACAGGGATGCGCCAACAGCTGGACTACGTGCTGCGGACGGTCGAGGAACGAGGCGTGCGGTTCGTGCGCCTCTGGTTCACCGACGTACTCGGCTTCCTCAAGAGCTTCGCGATCACGCCGGCAGAGCTCGAGTCGGCCCTCGAAGAGGGCATGACGTTCGACGGCTCGTCGATACAGGGATACAGCCGGGTGCAGGAATCCGACATGCTCGCCGTGCCCGATCCGAACACGTTCGAGATCGTCCCTTGGCGCGGCGACGACGCCCCGGTCGCGCGCATGTTCTGCGACATCCAGAACCTTTCGGGAGAGCCGTTCGACGGTGACCCGCGGTACGTGTTGAAGCGGAACCTCGACCGGGCCAGAGATAAGGGCTTCACCTTCTACACGAGCCCCGACATGGAGTTCTTCTACTTCCGCTCAGCCGAGTCGCCCGAGCCGCTCGATCACGCAGGGTTCTTCGACCTCACCCACGGCGACATGGTGAGCGATCTGCGCAAGCAGACCATCCTGATGCTCGAAGCCATGGGCATCCCCGTCGAGTACAGCTTCCACGAGCTCGGACCGAGTCAGCACGAGATCGATCTGCGTTACACGGATGCGCTCACCATGGCCGACAACGTGATGACGTTCCGGTTGATCGTGAAGCAGGTCGCCCAGTCGCAGGGCGTATACGCGACTTTCATGCCGAAGCCGATCCAAGGCGCATTCGGCTCGGGGATGCACACGCACCTCTCGTTGTTCGAGGGCGACGTCAACGCGTTCCACGACCCCGGCGATCCCTACGGTCTCTCGCAGGTCGGCAAGCACTTCATCGCCGGGTTGCTCCGTCACGCGGGGGAGATCACCGCAGTGACTAACCAATGGATCAACTCGTACAAGCGATTGATAATCGGCTACGAGGCACCGACCTACGTCTGCTGGGCGCGCAACAACGAGTCAGCGCTCGTTCGCGTACCCATTCCCAAGCGGGGCAAGGAGAGCTCCACCCGCATCGAGTTCCGCTCACCCGATCCCGCTTGCAACCCCTATCTCGCCTTCTCGGTGATGCTCGCGGCCGGCCTCAAAGGGATCGAGGAGGGCTACGACCTCCCGCCCGAGGCGACGAACAACATCTACGAGATGACTCCGGAGGAACGGCACGCCGAAGGGATCGGCTCACTTCCACAGTCTCTCGCGGAGGCACTCGAGATCATGGAGAGCTCAGAGCTCGTCGCCGAGACGCTCGGTGAGCACGTGTTCGAGTACTTCATCAAGAACAAGCGCAAGGAGTGGTCCGAATACACCGCCTACGTCACTCCGTTCGAGCTCGACCGCTACCTGGGAACCCTCTGAGCGCACGGTGCATCGTTGATGGAACCCCTTCTCGTTTTTCCCGACCCGCCGCCGCCGCTGCTGGCGCAGACGCTCGATCTTGCCGGCCACCCGTGGAAGGCCGTCTCGAACGCGGCCGTCGCCGCGCAATCCGAGCCGACCGACGGCTGGGCCGGGGCGGTCGTGTGCGCGGAAGACGACACCGAGGCCGCGTTCGGGATCTGTCGCTCATTGCGCAAGCGCGACGCCACCGTCGCGCCGACGCTGCTGCTCATCAGCGGGGCCCAGCTCGGCGAGCTAGAGCTCCGCGAAGACCTCTTCGATGACTTCTGCCTGTCGCCGTTCCACCCGAAGGAGCTCGAAGCTCGACTCCGCCATCTGTTCTGGCGCAACGGCAAGGGAACTCGCCCCGAGATCGTTGAGTACGGCAACCTCGTCCTGAACCTCGAGACGTATCAGGCCGCGCTCGGTCGCAAGCCGCTCGACCTCACGTACATGGAGTACGAGCTCCTGAAGTTCTTCGCTACGCACCCGGTGAAGGTGTTCACGCGCGCGCAGTTGCTGTCACGCGTGTGGGGCTACGAGTATTACGGCGGTGCCCGCACGGTGGACGTGCACGTACGTCGACTCCGGGCCAAGCTCGGCGAGGAGCACGCCAATCTGATCCAAACGGTGCGCTCAGTCGGCTACCGCTTCGGCCAGGCCCGACTTCCCGGGAGTCGTTCCGAATCCACCGAACCGGTCGACGACGCCTGACTCAGCTCGGTTGAGCCTCGGCGCGCCGTTCGGCATCGCCGACGAGTAGGAAGCCCAGCAGGGCGCTCCAGATCATCCCGCCGACCATCACGGCCACGGGAACTGCGAGCACGAGCGTGATCACGATCAATACAGGTCCGAGCACGGCCGCGACTCTACCGCTCGGATCAGGCCGGCGGCCTCAATGTCCACGCCTCAATCTCGACTTCGATGCCCGCCGACTCATCGTCGGAGCATTTGGGAGGCGCGGGTGCCGAGCGCAGGGAAGGTATCGGGCCGTGTTCCCTCGGAACGACTGATCGAGTTCCACGTCGCCGCGGCGACCGCCGCGAACACTGCATCGGAGCTGGCGGCGAGCGGGGGTCCCCCGTCGTCGATGATCGTGATGTCGATAGGAGGGACGTCCTTCGGCCTGATGATGCCAAACGACCGGATGGTCAGGTCGTGCACCACGCCGGTCTCGGGATCGATGGCCAGTCCTTCGGTCAGCACCCACCCGAGCGCCATGTGCGTCGCGCCGATCGCGTACGAACGCAACACCACTTCGTCGAGTGGGTCACCGGCCGAGACCCGCACCTCGATTCGCGAGATCGAGCCGGTGGAACCGTCGACTTTCACGCGCGCTCCGGCGCTCGCACCGCTAGCTTCGAGTACCGCGGTGTCGAGCAGCACCGGCCCTGTCTCATCCACGAAGTCGGACCGCGCGATCCCCGCGGCATCGATCGCACCCTCGACGAGCAGCGCTTGTTCGGCCAAGCCCGCGGCGCGCAGACGCGGCGATGCGAACAGCTCCTTCGGCAGGATGGCTTCCCAGGCGGAATCGAGCCCGAACGTGTAGCTCGATGGCGACGGCCCCAACACGCCCAGCGCGGTCCCCGCTATCGCGAGACGCCCGTTTCGAAAGACCGCCGCACCGGAGACAGGAGCGCGTTTGGGGCCGAGCCGCACGACGTCTTCGCGCGAGAAGATCGTGCGCACCGTTCGGCCGAAGCGGTCAGCGAGCTCCCGCGCCGCGCCCTCGACCGGCGACGACTCCTTACCGCCGAACGCGCCTCCGTTCGCGAGGGCCGATGCAGGGACGCCTCCCGGCTCACACCACGACGCGTCGGGCTCGAGGTAGGCCGGTTCGACCCAGCTAGTCGCCAGTCGCACCCCGCCGGGGGGAAGGGGCGGCAATGGGAGCGGTGGCCGAACCTCGACGGTCGTGCGGCGTCCCTGCACCTTCCCCGCCAGCGCGCGCGCCTCGGTCAGCGACTGACCGACGACCCATCGGATCCCGGCCGCCTCGACGAACGCCGCGTCGCTTCCCGGTGGGAGCGGGACCGCAACCAGCGAGTCTCGCGGCGCGCTGTCATCGGCGAAGCCACCATGTCCGAGTGGGATGTCGGACGCGACCCGCTGCGAATTCCCGCTCTCTAGAGAGGCGCGCTCAGCCGCATTGCTCAGGCTCCGCGGCGTCGATGCCGGCGCCGGCGCTCCCAGCCCTTCGTACACCGTCTGCCAGCCGGTGCACCGACAGAGGTGCGCGGCAAGCGCCCGGTCAATATCCAAAGGCGTCGTTTTGTTCTTGGCCCGCAGCGCAACCATCCGCATCAAGATCCCCGGCGTGCAGAACCCGCATTGGGAACCACCGGTGGCGACGAACGCGGCCGCGAGTGGACCCGTGACATCTTCATCGAGCCCTTCGAGCGTCGTGACGGACCGGCCCGCGATCCGAGCGATCGGGGTCACGCACGCGACGCGAGCGTCGCCATCGACGAGCACGGTGCAACACCCGCACTGGCCCTGGGGGGCGCATCCGTCCTTGGCCGAGGTGACCCCCAGACGCTCACGCAACACGGTGAGCAGCATCTCGCCCGCCTCGGCGTCGACCGCCACCAGCTCCCCGTTGCACACGAACTCGACCCGATCGGACACATGCACCTCCGCCAGGCAGGATACGCGGGTGGATTCTCTTTCTCGACGCTCGTTCCTGGTCACGACCGGGACCCTCCTCGCCGCGGCCGCGTGCAGCAGCGGAAGCTCCGGCTCGGGTTCCGGCGGCGGAGTCAACGACCGCAAGGCCCTGACTGGAGGGAAGGTGTCGATCGAGCCGTACGTCTCGACGACGCCGCAGCGCCTCGCCTACGTCGTGCGCCGCAACAACGGCGACTTTGCCGGCGGCCCGCCCATGCAGATCGCGCTGAAGGGTCCCGGCGCCGCGTCGTTCGGTGCTCCCATCAACGCGAAGCTGCACTCCGAGGGTCTGCCGGCCGGGCGCGGCGTGTACGTGATCGACGTTGCGCTTGCCGGTTCCGGCATCTGGGACTCGAAGCTGACCATCGCCGGCAGCGAGCTGAAAGTCCCGTTCGAGGTCGCCGCCACACCGATAGTCGTGACTCCCGGCAAAGCGGCACCCCGCGCCGCGTCACCCACCACGACGAATTCACTCGGCGTGAGCCCGATCTGCACCCAGGATCCTCCGTGCCCATTGCACACGGTCTCGCTCGACCAGGTGATCGGGACAGGCAAGCCGGTGGCCGTGATGTTCGGGACGCCCGCCCGCTGCGAGACCAGGTACTGCGGTCCGGTGCTCACGGAGCTGCTCCAGGTAATGGCGCCATATCAGGACCGCGTGCAGATCGTCCACGTCGAGATCTACAAGGACCAGACCAGCGATGCGCTCGTCCCCACTGTCGACGCCTGGGCGCTTCCGGGCGAGCCGTGGCTCTTCGGGATCGACGGGGCCGGCAACGTGGCCGGGCGCCTCGACGGGGCCTTCGCCACCGACGAGGTGAAGACCCTGCTCGCTCGGCTCGCCGCCTGACAACTAGCGGGTACCGCCGCGGGAGGCGGCCCGACCCCCCCGAGCAGGGCTGCCTCCCGCGGCGGACAGGCCCGGACCTCCGGCGAGCCGGAGCCCGGACCCGTACCGCGCGGGCTCATCCATGAAAGGCAATGAAGCTCTTCCGTGAGCCACTGTGAGCGTATGGGTCGTGCTCTGCGGGGTCCCTGGGCCGTTGGACCCATTCTCCGCGAGTCGCTCGGCCCGACACGACCGGCACGGAGCGCGTACGGTGGCGCCCCATGGAGATCGGTGATGTGGTCGACGACTTCGAGCTGCAAGACGAAACCGCTACCCCCAGAAAGCTGAGCGAGTTCCTGGCCCGGGGACCGGTAGTGCTCTTCTTCTATCCCGCCGCGATGACCAAGGGGTGCACGGCCGAGAGCTGCCACTTCCGGGATCTCGGCGCCGAATTTGCGGCGGTCAACGCGCAACGGATCGGGATCAGCGCCGACACCGTCGACAAGCAACGCCAGTTCTCCGAGAAGCACGAGTTTGACTACCCGCTGCTATCCGATCCCGACGGCGTTGTCGCGTCGCAGTTCGGTGTGCGCCGCAAGCTCGGTCCACTCCCCAACAAACGCGCGACGTTCGTGATCGGCACCGACAGCCGGGTCCGCGCAGTGATCAAGAGCGAGGTCCGCATGAGCGTCCACGCCGACAAGGCCCTGGAGACGCTGCGTTCCGGCAGCTGAGCCCGGTACGAGTCGTCTCGATCGACGAGACGAGCGAAGCTTCTGAGCTACGAGAAAGACTGGCCGCAGCCGCAGGAGCGCTGCGCGTTCGGGTTGTTGATCGAGAACCCAGACTCGTTCAGGCCGTCCTTGTAGTCGAGCTGGGCCCCGCCGAGATGCTCGCCGCTCGCCGGGTCGATCACCACGGTGACACCGGCGTACTCGACGCGCTGGTCGTCTTCGGCGATGTCGGCATCGAAGAACATCTCATAGCTCAGCCCGGAGCAGCCCCCGGGGCGCACAGCGACGCGCAGCGACAGCTCGGGGTTGCCTTCTGCCTCGATGAGCTCTTTCACCTTGGCCGCAGCCTTATCGGTTACGAGGAACGTCGTCTTGGCATCGGTGACACTGAACATGCTCACGAAACCCTCCGAGGTGGTGTCATTCCTGGTCAGGATACCCGACGGCAACCGAGACATGGCACGGCTCCGGGTCGTACAACGTCGAGAAGGCCGCGATGCTTCCCCCGCCGGCCTCGTCGACAACTCCCTCGCACAAACCGCGATGCAGGTTGCACACCAGTTCCGGGTACGCCTCGGCCAGCTCGCGGAACGGGCAATGCAAGAAATCGATGCGAACGGAGGTGGCGCCCGGTGCCGGGTCCGGCGCCGGGGAATCAGCGACCGGCTCGAAGCCGAGGCGCTCGAGCTCACCGACCAGCGCGCTCACGCAGCTGCGGGACCGGGTCCGCCGGCCGGCCTCGGTACCCCACACGAAGCCGGTATCGGCAGCGTCTTCGGCGTTGGCGCCCAATCGCTCGGCCATCGCGGCGAGCAAACCGGCGAGGAGCGCGTGGGCTGGCGGGTCGAAGCCGAGCCCGGGAGCGCCAGGGGCGAGAAAGTAGAGGTGCTGCGGACGACCCACGGTCCCGCGGTGTACCGCTTCGGACTCGACCAGGCCGGCGTCGCGGAGCCGCTCGAGGTGCAAGCGGACAGTGTTCGCGTGCAGGCCGAGCGCATCGGCGAGTTCCTGGGCCGACAAGGGCGCCGTCGAGGAGGCCATCTCGCGGTACATCGCGTACCGGGTCTCGTCACCCAGGGCCTTGAGGACCTCGAGGTCGAGTTCCACGGTTCGCGACCGTAGCCAGGGTGTGGCATATTTTCAAGACGCACGCTGTTTTAATTACGGATGGACCTGACTGACGGACCTGATGGACACTGACCCCGACCGCCGCGCACCGGATCCCAACGATCCCGATCTCCGCCCTGAGGCCCCGCCCGAGGCCGAGGCGGTGCGTGGGGTCCTGCGGGGCGTCATCGATCCGGAACTCCACGCCAGCATCGTCGATCTAGGCATGGTCGACGACGTCGCCATCGATCCCGGCGGCGGGGTGACGGTCCAGATCGCGTTGACAACGTTGGGGTGTCCGCTCCGCGGTCAGATCAAGAAAGACGTCGAGTCGAAGGTGCGAGGCCTTCCCGGCGTCACCGCCGTCTCGGTGAAGTACGCAGAGATGACTCCCGAGCAGAAGACCGCGGCCATGCAGCGGGCCCGCTGGAACGCCCGCGAGCACGCGCCCGAGACGGAGATTCCGTCGACCACCCGTGTTCTCGCGATCGCGAGCGGAAAGGGTGGAGTCGGCAAGAGTTCCGTCACCGTCAATCTCGCGGCTGCGCTCGGCTCTCGCGGATTCACGGTTGGCGTTCTCGACGCCGACATCTGGGGGTTCAGCGTCCCCCGGATGCTCGGGATCACCGAACGCCTCAGTGGCGCCGACGGGAAGATTCATCCGAACGTCCTCTCCGTTGCGAGCCATCTCGACAAGAACGGGAAGCAAGGGAGCTTGAAGGTCGTGTCGATGGGTTTCCTCGTCGACGGCGAATCGACGGCCCTGATGTGGCGAGGGCTGATCCTGACGCGTGCCCTGGAGCAGTTCCTCACCGACGTGCGCTGGGGCGACATGGACTACCTGCTGGTCGACATGCCCCCGGGGACCGGCGACATCCAGATGGCGCTGGCCCGATTGCTCCCGCAGGCCGAAATGCTCGTTGTTACAACTCCGGCACGCAACGCGCAGAAAGTCGCGTCGCGCGTCGCCGACATGGCCCGGCGTTCGTACATGAAGGTCGCGGGTGTGATCGAGAACATGAGCGCGTTCGTCGCGCCCGACGGAACGAGCTACGCGCTGTTCGGAACCGGCGGTGGTGCTGCGCTAGCCCGTGAGATCGGGGCGCCGCTCCTCGCAACGTTTCCGATCGAGCCGGCCGTCGCCGAAGGCGGCGACTCCGGCCATCCTGTCGTGCTCGCCGCTCCCGACTCCCCCACCGGAGTCGCGTTCCACGCGCTCGCCGCGCTCGTGGTCGACGAGATCCTCCCGCCCATCGAGATGGGTGGCTGTACCGCCCGAATCCTCGACATCGCAACCGCGAACCTCGCACAGCTCGACGCCGAGGCGGGCTCGTAGCCGAGCGTCCTCAGGCCAGCTTCCATGCACTCTTCTGGTCACGACCGTTGACCCGGCCTTCGCTCCGCAGCTTGACGAGATGCGCCTGAACCATCGACGCCGCCTGTTCCAGCAGCACGTCGTCCGTGTCGACGTAGAGTCGACCGACGATCCCGGAGATCTTGGCCGGCCCCTCCTCGAGCATCGCGATGATCTGCGTTTCGCGCTCGGCTCGGTGGGCGAGGTACTCGTCGATCCGTGAGCGCGGGTCTTCGATCACATCACCGTGGCCCGGCAGAATCTTCGAGAGCCGTAGCTTGCGCAGCCGTTCGAGTGAGGCGAGGTACTTGACCATGTCACCGCCGCGTGATGGTGAGATCACACTCGTGGTGCCGTCGAGCACGGTGTCGCCGGTGAACAACACCCGTTCTTCGTCGAGGTAGAAGCAGAGGTGGTTTGGCGCGTGGCCCGGCGTGTAGAGCACCTCGAGCCGGAACTCGGTGCCCTCGACCACCGAGCCTTCGTCGATGAGCCGGTCGGGGGTGACGACGGGTTGATCCTTCTTCGGGACCTTGGCGTGTGCCAGCACTTCGGCGCCAGTGGCCTTGACGAGGCGCTCGGTACCGGGCGAATGATCCGGGTGGGTGTGGGTGAGCAGCACCCAGCGGACGCGCTCGCGCATGGCACCACCGACGATCGCGTCGATGTGCTTGACGTCATCGGGGCCAGGGTCGATCACCGCGACTTCATCGATGCCGACCAGGTATGTATTGGTTCCAGGTCCGGTCATCGGACCCGGGTTAGACGCCACGATCCGACGCACAAGCGGTGAGAGCGCGCTCGGCACGCCCGGAGTGAGGTCGGGCATCAGGCCATCCCCTGCCCGCGCTGCGCGACCCGTAAGGCTGGCAACGCCGCACCCGAAATCGCGTCGGCGGCGAGGTCGATCGCATCGTCGTAGCCGGGATCACCAGGCAGAAGAAGGCGCGTCCCATTGCCATCGGCGACTATGCGCGGCTGGGTGGCCGGTGGGAGATCGGAAGCGTCGCGCGCGACTGCCACCACCTCTGACGCGTGGTCGAAGCGCGTGAGCGCCTCGAGGCTCCGACGAGTCGGGACGATGAGCTCCAGCTCACCCGCGTCGGAGCGCTCGAGCGCGTCGGCCGGACGGATCCAGGTCGACGCCACCGTCTCACCGTCGTCATGGAGGTAGGTGTGGCCTTCGGGTGCTTCGGCGACGAAAAACCAGGTGTCGTAACGACGGGGCATCCCAGCCGGGGTGATCCAGTGTGAGAACACGTGGAGCTGGTCGACATCGAGCACGAGATCCTGTTCGGCGAGGACGTCGAGGAACCTCCGATCGCCGTCGTTCACCGAGGCCCGATCGGACTCGAGCCTGGAGAGGTCGAGGTCGGCGTCGCCCCGGGGTCGAGCGAGGAGCACACCAGCTTCTTCGAACGACTCGCGGATCGCCGCTACCCAGAAAGCCAGGCCACCAGACGCGACCCCGAGCAGCGCGCTGGCGGCATCGTCGGTCCGACCGGGGCAGCGGTCGTACGCCTCGTCGGTCCGGTCGTCGGGATCGACGCCGCCGCCGGGGAACACGTGAGCGCCAGCCACCCACTCGCTGCTCAGGTTCCGCCGCAGCATGAAGACCTGCAGGTCAGGGGCATCGCGAACCAACATCACCGTTGCCGCGTCACGCACAGTACCCACGGAGTCAGTCTAGATGTCGATGACACCGCTCCGGCCCTACCCCGGGTGAGATCGGTCGAACGGGTGGGCGAACAGGCGTGCGCGGGGGGTTCAGCCCGCGTCTCGTGCTGAGAGCACCCGCCGTTCCAACTCGGTGAGACCGCCCCAGATCCCGTGCGGTTCCCGAATCCCGGTGGCGTACTCGAGGCACGGGAGGCGGACCGAACAACCCGCGCAAATCGCCTTCGCCCGCCGCTCGCGGTCGTCGCGTTCGTCGTTGCGTTCCCAGTGGGCCGGAGGAAAGAACAACACCGATCCAGGCCCTCGGCACGATGCCGCCAGCTGCCACGTCGCGTTTCGCGTCTCGTGAAGCGTTCGAACGCCCACGCGCCCCCCCAAGTCGGGCTCTACGGGATTGAAGCTATCCCCCGGCTTCTGGCACCTACAAGGGGAGATTTCCGAATATCCGGTGCGGCGGATCCCCGAGAATGCCGACGCTGGCGGCCGCTATGTCTCGGGATCGGCCCGGGGGCGCCTATCGCGGTAGTCGCGTGCGCCGCCACCCTCCGGCTCGACCTCGAGCACCAGCCCGTCGATCTCTACGACGCGGATGGCGTCGCCCGCCTTGATCGGCGTCGCGCGGTTCGTACGTGCCCGCCAGAGGGCATCACGCACCCTCACGACGCCATCGGGGTCGACATCGACCTCCGCCGCCCCCATCTCGCCGACCATGCCCTCGCGGCCGACGGTCGGCGTCGAGAAGCGGGCTCGGATCGCGGCCGGCACCGCCGCCATCATGAAGAGCAGAACCCCTGCGAACGTCACGAGAAGAACCCACCAACGCACGTCGAGACGCGACGAGCCCCCGTAAAGGAACAGCGAGCCAACCAGAAGCGTGATCGCGCCGATCACGGTCCACGCGCCCGTTTGGCCCGCCTGAGCGTCGATCCCGAACCCGACGATCGCTACGAGGAGCAACCCGAGCGCCCACGACTCGACCGGGAGATGGGAGAATCCGACGAACGCGCCGACCACGGCGACGGCGCCTACGGCGCCGGCCAGACCGACA
>JANYLB010000034.1 GCA_025363815.1 Actinomycetes bacterium | reverse complement strand
CAGGTACCCCGCCCCGACTTCGTCACGCACCACGTTGAGGACCGTGCTGTGCCACAGGTAGATGCCGTAGGAGATCAACCCGAGAAATACCAGTACTCGGGAACGGAGAAACCACCGAACGCCGCCCCGGTCCTGGGCTCCGAAGATGGCAGGGAACACGAGCAGCCCCGCCACCACCAGGACCACCGACGGCACCCAGAAGGTTTGGACGTCGGTCAACTTGGCGTAGCTCTGCGCCGACGCGTTGAACTGCTGGGAGACCCAATACGCTTCGAGCGCGAGCAGCCAGCAGACCGCGGGGAAGCGACCGAGGGTGTCGATTGGCCACGCGAGCCGTCCCCCGGATTCGCGCCACGCACTGAGAACCGCGAACGTCATCCCCAGCGCGAACACGTCGAGGAAGGCGGGGAGCCACGTCACCACCTGGTTCAGCGCGAACCACTCCTGACCGACACCGGGATGCGTCCACACAGCCCAGGCCCGCACCGCCACACCAGCCAGGAAGATCACGCAGAGCCCCCCGAGCTGGCTGAAGAACTTCGCCCGCAGGGAGGCCCGTCGCGCGCGAGCCCGCAGGCCCAACGCGATGAGCGGTAGCAACGCGTAGAAGCTGACCTCGATCACAAGCGTCCATGCCACGAAGAGCCCGGCCGTGACCTGGGCGTAGCGGTAGTTCTGGACGAGCGCGTAGTACGTGATGCCGAGCAGGGGACTTTGGATCGGCGCGAACCCGAACACATAGACGTACGCGGTCAACGCGACCCAGTACGAGGGAAAGACGCGCAGGAATCGGCGGCGCCAGAACGCGAGCGTGTCGGGAGGGGCCCGGTTCTCGAAGAACGCCACCACGAAAGGCCGATAGAGAAGGAAGCCGGAGATTATGAAGAAAGTGCGTACCCCGAGGCTGCCCAGGCCGGCGAACCACCCGCCCAGAGACCACGTGTACCAGCTCGGTTGCAGATCGGGCATGACGTGATAGACGACCACCGCAAGCGCGGCGAGCGCACGCAGGCCCCCGAAGCACGGAAGGCGCTTCGGTGCGGCCCTCGGCTCCGGGATAGTCGGAGGCGCGCCCACCACCGAAGGCGTGCCGGCATCGATGCTCACGGCGCTGATCCCGAGACAGCCGGTTTGGTCGTCGTGACGCCAGCGGGGGACACGGTCGCGACGAGATCCCGCCACCGGCCCCGCTGGCCGGCGGAGGACGCGACGAAACCAACGCGCGTCCCCGATGGCGCGGTCGGATCAGTGACCTCCACGACGGAACCGCCATTCACCGAGACGGCGATCCGCGCCCCCTTCATCTCCACGCTCAGCACGTCGCCGGCCCGCGCTCGCCTGGTCCCCAGGGCGATAGGCGAAACCACGGTCCCACCCACCAGGTGCACGACGGTCCAGCGCAGCGAGTAGGGATTGTCGATCACCGCCCAGTAGTCCATCGGGCCCCTGGCTCGCACGACGAGCCCGTCGAGAGTCTTGACGGCAGCGGCAGTGACGGTCACGGTCCCGTCGGTGTCGCCGAGGTCAACCACCGCCATGCTCACGCCGCTCCCTTTGGCGGCCAGGAGGGTCGCGCTCGAGTCGTGGATGCCCCACTCACCTGCGACCTGCACCCAGGGCTGGCCCGTCGCTGCCGTTCCGAGTGTGGGTCGATCGGGTCGACTGAAGCTGTCGCGAACGTCTGAGGGTGGTGCGGGAGGGGGAAAGAGCACGGGTGCGTCGACTCGGCCCGCGCCGCTGACGGCCTTCCCGGTGAGCCGGTCGATCCGTGTTCCCACTATCAGGAGGAGCACCGCGACCGCGGCGATAGCGGCCACGTCGAAGGCGCGGACCCGGGAGCCGGCCGTCGGCGTTGGCACGGTTCGCTCGGAGGATCGGGCGATCAGAGCGCGATTCGCTCGGCGTCGAGCGTCTCTTCAGTGACGAGATCGATGGTCGCGCCGGGGAGCAGGGAGTCGACCTGAGCGGCGAGGCGGCGGAGCACGGCGAGCATGGCCTCGGGACGCAACGTGGGGTCGAGTCGCCGCACCGCATCAGGGGCGAGCGGAGGCACCGAGACCTGGCGGATCAGCGGGTGCCGGCTGGGCTGGGGAACTTCGTCTTCGCAGAACAGCTGCTCGTGGAGCTTCTCGCCCGGCCGCAATCCGGTGAACACCAGCGGAACCTCGGGCGTGCGGCTGGCGGCGAGCTGGCGGGCGACGTCCGCGATGCGCACGGGTTCACCCATGTCGAGCACCAACGCGTGGCCGTCATCACCGATCGCGCCGGCCTGCACGACGAGCTGCACCGCCTCTTCAACCGTCATGAAGTAGCGCGTGACATCGGGATGGGTGACGGTGAGGGCGTCGCCGGCCTCGATCTGGGCCCGGAACGCGGTCAACACCGATCCGCGGCTGCCCAAGACGTTGCCGAAGCGCACGCTCAGGTAGGTGCCGGGCTCACGCCGGCCGTAGTAAGAGGTGAGTGCCTCGGCGATGCGCTTCGAGTAACCGAGCGCGCTTCCCGGGCTGGCGGCCTTGTCGGTCGAGATGTTCACGAACCGCTCGACCCCCGCGACCGCGGCCGCGTCGAGCACAGAGACGGTCCCCCACACGTTCGTCTTCAGCGCCTCGCCGGGATGGGTCTGGAGCAGCGGGAGGTGCTTGAGTGCTGCCGCGTGGAACACGACGTCGGGCTCGATCTCCTGGAAGATCGATGCCACCCGGGCCCGGTCGCGGATGTCGACGAGCAGAAGGTTCGCGTTGTCGAGCAGCGCCCGACCTTCGATCGACAGCTGCACACCATGCAGGCCCGACTCGTCTCGGTCGATCATGACCAACTCGGATGGCTCGAACGCGGAGATCTGCCGACACAGCTCCGAGCCGATGGAGCCGCCGGCGCCGGTGACAACTACCCGCTTGCCGTGGAGGTACTTCGAGGCGGCCACCATGTCGGTCTCGATGGAGTGCCGGCCCAGGAGGTCGGCCTCTGTGGGCGCGCGGAGGTCGCCGACGCGGACATCACCGTCGAGCAGCTCCCGCACGGTAGGAACGACACGAACGTCGAGACCGGCGGCACGACCCGACTCGCTCAGCTCGCGGATCAGTGCACCGTCTCCGGTTGGGATCGCGATGACCAACGCGGATGCACCGGTGCGGGCGGCGACCTTCGCGATCAACGAACGGTCACCCACGACCCGCACGCCGCGCACAGTCAGGTTCCGTTTCGCCGGGTTGTCATCGAGGAGAGCTACGGGAAGGTACGGACTGCCGGTCTCGTAGAGCATGGAGTGGACCGCACGCTCGCCACCCTCTCCCGCACCGAACACGATCGCCGGCGCGCGGTCGGGGTTGAGCGCGCGACGACGGTGGTCGATCGCCTGTCGGACCACATACCGAACGCCGCCCATGGCGACGAACGCGAAGATCCCGGCGCCGACGACGCTGCTGACCGGCGCCGGCCGCATTCCGGCGTCGATCACATCGAACACGATGAGAGCACAGGTGGTGAGGATCGCGACCCGAGCCAGCGCGGCGACCTCCTCGAAGGAGCCGAGGACCCACCACCCGCGGTACAACCCGCACCAGTACCCGAAGCCGGCCTGCGCGACCCAGGCCACCGGAACGAGCAGCGCGACCTGGAACTCGATCAGGCGGCTGAAGTCGAAGTCGAGCCGCAGGACGACTGCTGCGTAGACCGCAATGAGCCACACCAGGGCATCGGCGCCGAACCGCAGAGCCCGGCGGGCCTCGACCCGCTGGGCGAAGAGCGCCGTCACCGCTCGATCCGAGCGCGACGACGCGCTCATCCTCCGGTCGTGACCTAGCGAGTTCGCGTCCACGCCCCGCTGAACAGTCATCCGCCCCCCTGGGAGATACGACGTGCGCTCCCCATTGTTGTTCCCACGTTCCGTGGCCGCAAGGGTCCAATGTCGCCACATAGAGGGTTTCTTCGCGCATCTCCGCGAGGTTCACATCCCCGATACTCTCGACCGGCCGACGCGACCGGCGTCGAGACACGAGGTCCGGCGATCGGACCAGGCAGAGCGCACGGATGGGCGACATGCAGGCGCTGAGAACCCTGATCAATGCCCCCGAGTTCCACTCCGGCTTCCTCGCCGGCGTCGCGGTGCTGGTCGTAGCGGCCATCGTCGTGGTGGCGCTGCGAGGCCTTCGAACGCGACCCGATACCCGCCACGGTCGCGCCCGGCCCGGGCTCGTCGGCCCCGCGCTGGTTGTGGCGACGCTCGCGGCAATCGGCGGACTTGGACCGTTCTACCAGGTATGGCCGGTTCCGGCACGGGTCGTCTTCGCCCTCGTCGGGTTGTGGCTGGCGGGCGAGATCGGTGCCAGAACCGCTCGCCCGGTTGGCGCGGTGCTCGCACTCGCCGCAGGCATCGCCCTCGTCGATCCCCTGGCCCATTTCCCCGTCTGGGTGGTAATGATCCTCGCGCTGGGCCCTGCGCTCGCCGGTACCGCAGTTGGCGACTTCGACCGGCGTGGCGCCCGTCGGGGCCTCGGGCCGCTGCTGCTCCTGGTCTCGATCGCAGGTCTCTACACGACTGTGCCCGACACCGAGCTCGCGCTGGTCCTGTTCGGTGCCGCGATCCCGATCTCGCTGCTCGCGTGGCCCCGGGCGCGGGCCCGCCTCGGCTCCGGTGGCGCCTACGCGGCAATAGGCCTGTTCCTCTGGGTCGCGACCATCGAGGGATCGGGCCGGGCCGGGTCGATCGTAGGCGCGGTCGCGACGCTCGCGCTTCTCGTCCTCGAGCCGCTCGGGCGACTGATCGCGCCCCGCCTCACCGTTCCTCGGCTGCCACCGTTCCTCACCGATGCGCGAGTGACCCCCGGCTTGCTCGTCGGGGGCCAGCTGCTGCTCGTGGCGTGGGCCGCGCGCGTCGCCGGTCTCGCCGACGATCCCATCGTCGCCCTCGTGCTCGCGCTTCCCGTGCTCGCTGTCGGCATCGCCGTGGGGGTGGCCGCCTCGGTCGAACCCCTGAAGGCGGGGGAACATCGACCTCGGCGGCGTCACCAACGCGATGCGCAACCGCCGCCGCGCCGGCCAGACGCAAATGCGACCATCGACCAAGACGACGGAACCCAGAGAGGTGATCCGTCGATGAACTGACGCTGCCGGGGCCGAGGGACGGCCAAGAGGGCGCGACACGGCTCAGGCCCCCGACCGCGCCGTCGCGAGCTTGCCGACGTCGGCGATCACCGAAACCACCCGGTCCAAGTCGGTCGGTAGGAGATCACGGTAGAGAGGAAGGCTGAGAACTTCCGACGCGACCCGGTCGGTGATCGGAAGCGGCCGGTCGGCGGACGCGGCGTGCGACTGTTGGCGATGCACCGGGGGATCGAAATAGCAGCGGGTATCGACGCCTTCTAGCGCCAGCGCGACCACCAGCTGGTCGCGGGTAGCGCCGAACTCTGGCGCGTCTACCGCGATTGTGAAGTCTTTCCATGTCGATTCGTCGCCGGGCGCCGGCACCTGCACTCGGATGCCCGCGACGTCGACCAACTGTTCCCGGTACCGGGCGGCGAGCGCCGAGCGGACCACCAGGTGGTCGTCGAGCTCGGCCAGCGATTCCAACGCGGTCGCTGCGTGAAACTCCGACATGCGCGCGTTCAGGCCGACGAAGCGCGTGTCGTAGTCGCCGGGGTTGCCGTAGTCACGACCGATGCGGATCACTTCGGCGACATCGTCACGGTTCGTCGCGACGAGGCCCCCCTCGCCCGCGATCACCGGCTTGGTCGGGCTCAGGCTGAAAACCTCGGCATCTCCGAACCCTCCGATGGGCCGGTCGGCGTGGCGCGACCCGAGCGCGTGCGCAGCATCAAAGACGAGCGGTATTCCCGCGGCGGTGGCGAGCTCCTCCCACGCACGTGGCGCGGCGGGCGCGCCGAAGATGTGAGTGATGAGAAGCGCGCCCGCGCCGTCGACGTACAAACGGCCATCGTCGAGATCGGCGAGGAACGTAGCGGGGTCGCATTCGATGAACCGCGGTCTGGCCCCTACCCACGCCACCGCGTGCGCGGAGGCGGAGAAGGTGAAGCTCGGCAGGATGACCGGCCCGGTCGGCTCGAGCGCTCGGAATGCGAGCATGAGCCCCGCGGTGCAAGACGCAACGGCAACGACGTGCGCGACCTGCAATCGGTCGGCTGACACCGCCTCGAGCTCGCGGACCAACGGTCCGTTCGTCAGCTGGCCGTGTCGATACGACGATTCAAGCCGCGCCGCGACCCGTTCGAAGGGAGGTACCGGAGGGCGAACGAACGGGAGGCCGTCGGGAAACGCCGGACGACGATCAGGATCTGGTCCGGCGAGACCAGATTCCATACGTGAGTTGGTCATCGGCATCGGGTGTTCCGCTGCCGGGCTTTCGCCGCGGTGCCGCCTCCGTGCTGCATGGGCCCCCCGAGGACTCCGCCGTCAAAGCCGGACATCCATTCTTGTAGTCACCGGACCCCGACAGCAAGAGGGTCGCTCGGCCTATTCCGCTGGTCCGCGGCCATCTCTGTCGCCGGCGACGAAACCCCCACGCACCCCCACAAACGCCATGACAAACACAATGCAGAAGGTGCATACCAGCGCACCAACGGCACTGAGTCGCGTCGCGAACACCCCGATCGACGCGAGGACGACCTGGACGAGCGCGAGGAGAACTGTAGAGCCCAGCACCGTCCAACCCCGGTCGACCAGTTGGTCGTACACGTGACTGCGATCACCGGCGAACAACGGCTGACCGTTGCGAAGGCGACGAACCACCGCTATCGCGGTGTCTCCAAGCGGCACCGCGACGATGAGTGGCATGGCGAACCACACCGCCCAGCTGCCCGACACGCCAATCCCCACAGAACCGCCCACCGTCCCCGTCAGGGCCAGGGCCGGCGCGAGCGCCAGCGCGGTACCGAGAAGGTACGCGCCGCCATCGCCCAGGTAGATGCGCGCCAGCGGTCGGTTGAAGACCAGGAAGCCGGCGAGCGCACCCGCGAGGGCAAGACCGAATGGCCTGGCGTCGCCCCCGAGCGCGGCGAAGGCGAGGGCCGAGACCCCGGCGACTCCGGCCGCGAGACCATCCTGGCCGTCGAGGAGGTTCACCGCGTTCAGGAGAACGATCACGAGGGCGCCGGTCATGAGGCGCACCACAGTGGTTCCGGGGATCACCAGCGCGGCAACGCCACCGAGGCCGCACTCCGCGGCCAGCCGAGTCGCGGCAGGAATCGGACGCACATCGTCGGCGATCCCGATGGCCAGTGCGATGGCGAGCGGCACCAGCAGGATGAGCCGGTCGACCACGACCACACCGACAGTCAGGCCAGAAAGGACCGCGACCCCTCCGAGGTATGGGACGGGTCGACGATGGGTCTTGAGTGGGCCGGGAACGTCGACGATGCCGGTACGCCGCGCCACCGAACCGGCCAGCGGGGTGACGATCAACGCGACGGCGAGCGCTACTAGGAGCTCCACACCAGCACCTCGGACAGCGTCCGCTCGTGCACGGCGATCTGCGACCGCGACACGAAGCCGCAGCGAGCATAGAGACGTAGCGCGGCGACATTGTCGGCTCCGGTCACGACCTTGGCCGCGCCGACACCCCGTCGCGTCAGCTCGTCGGTGGCGGCTTCGACGACCGCCGTACCCACACCCCGGCCGGTCGCTCCCGGATCGACCGCGACCGAGAGAATCTCGGCGTCGGGGAGATCGTCGGTGCTCGCCGGGTAACGGAGCGTCTCGAACACCTGGCGCCAGGAACCAACCAGCTGAGGAGCAGCCGCGATCCCTGCGATCAGGCCGTCACGGAGCATGAACTGGCGGTACAGATCACTCACGTCGAGAGCCACCGCGGCGAAGCCGACGACCGTTACCGGGCCATCACCCGGAGACCCGTCGCCCAGCTGCCCATCGGCGACCCAGGCGAACGCGTCGGGCGACGCCACGATCCGACGGTAGAGGATCCGAAGGAAACGCCGACCGAGCGACGAGAGGAATCCCTCGGTCATCCGGGTTTCGTGCAGCTCCGCGAGGCGCGGCACGTCACCGGGCCCCGCAAGGCGCACCGTCATGCAGCCGCCGGCGGTCGTCGTGGACCCAGGAGACGCGCGTAGACCTCGAGGGTGATGTCGATGACCCGCTGATCGTCGAACTCGCGCTCGGCCTTCGACCGGGCGGCGGCGCCCATGTCGGCCCGTAGAGCAGGGTTGGTCGCGAGGCGGGCTACAGCATCGGCGATGGCCTCGGCGTCGCGCACCGGAACCAGAAACCCGGTCTTGTTGTCTTCGACCACCTGCCGGCAGCCCCGGATATCTGTCACGACCACCGGCAGGCGCATGGCCGCTGCCTCCATGGCAGAGCGCGGCCAACCCTCGCGGTACGACGCGAGCAGATAAACATCCATTGCGGCGTAGAGATCATCGACGTCGTCGCGCATCCCGAGGAACGTGATCCCGGCGTCGCGCTCGGCCCGGGCGATGGCCTCCGGTTCGACCGAGTCACCCTTGGCCTCGTCACTGGGACCGACGACCACGACCTTCACGTGCGGCGCCATCGTGGCCAGGCGTTTCGCCGCGGCGAAGACCTCCCGATACCCCTTCCCCCACACCAGCCGGCCGACGACTCCACACACGACATCATCGGGACCGGCACCGAACGACCTTCGCAGCTCGGCAATTCGCGCCCCGTCGACACACGACGGATCGAACCGGGTCAGGTCGATCCCGTTCCCGAGCAGGTGGAGCTTGTGGGAAGGCACCCGGAGCGCCCGGAGCGTCTCGATGTCTTCGGGGTTCTGGATCAGCTCCGCGTCGGAGCAGGTCACAGCGACCCGTTCGAGGCCATAGACCAGCGCCCGCTTCGCGATCGGGTCATCGGGGAGCGCGTAGAGGCCGTGCACTGTGTTCACGACGGCCGGTACTCCCGCGGCGCGAGCCGCTAGGCGCCCGTAGACGCCTGGCTTCGGGTTGTGGGTGTGCACGAGGTCGGGTGCAAGTCTTCGGAACAGTGACCGGAGCTCCACAAGTGCGCGCGCATCGCGGTGCGGAGCCATCGACCGGGTCAAGGAGTCGAGCCGATGATGCGCGATTCCCCAAGACTCGAGCTCAGCGACGTGCGGGCCGGGGGCGGATACACCCACGACCTCGTAACCTGCAGCCGAGAACGCCCGCAGCTGCGGGCCGAGGAGCAACGAGAGGCTGATGTCACTCGTCGTCAGGTGGATCACCCGCGGTCGGGCCCGCGCGGCGCGGTACGGGCGATTCATGTCTGGGCTCCTGCGTAGCGCACCCGGTTCAGGAGGCGGCGCACGCCATCTTCGAAGACCATCCCGCCTGCAACCTTGGCATGGAACCATTTCATGCCATCGCCATCCTGAATCGGCGATCGCGCGATTCGAAACGGATCGGTGGCGCCGTATCGGTTCGGCCGCGTCCCCGCGAGCGCCGCGGAACGGAACCGCTCCGCGACCGCGTGGCAAGCAGCAGGCGAGCCGTTCAACGACTTCGGGTACGCGAAGTGCGCAGCGATCACGCCGAGCCGATCCTCGATCAACCCGTTCGAGATGTCGAGCTCGGCCGCAACCACAGCCGGTGAAGCGCGATCGAGCAACGCGTGGGTATGGGTATGGGAACCAACGGTGATCAGCCCCGTGTCGAGCGCATCGCGCAGACCGCTCCAGGACACCGGCGGCGCGCCGTAGGGCATCTCGCGCTGCTCCTCTACGAACGCAGTGGCGAGGTAGAGCGTCGCGGGGACACCGTGCGCCGCGAGCACAGGCACAGTGACATCCACAAAGTCGGCCGTTCCGTCATCCACCGTGACCACCACGGGATCGAGCGCGGGTGGCTCGGGGGCACTGAGAGCGTCGAGCGCGGCGTCGAGGGTCGTGACGCGGCCGCTTTCGGCCAGGACCGCCATCTGCTCCGTGAACCGATCCCGCGACAGATCAAGCTCCAAGCCGGAGCCGCCGCCCACCCGGTGGTAGATGAGGACGACGACGCCGCGCGGTGGTGCTCGTAGCCGGTCGACGACCGCAGCGGAGGACTTCAGCGCCTGTAGCGCGCGTGCTCGCACCGGCCCAGTATCACCCAGCCCGGCGAGCGGCATCGACCCCGACCGGCTTCCCCGGCGTACATGCGACGGGGAGTTTGCGGGCGATGATCCGCACCGGTCCTCGCGTCGGCGCCTCCGAGACTGCCGACGCGATGATCAATTGCTCGGCGACCTTGTGCCCAACGCTCACCTTGACGCAGAAAGGCTTCGAGTAGAGCCGCCGGATCTTGCGCCGTTCGCTGAACGTCCCCTTGACCCGCCACGGCGGCCCGTGCATTCGGTGCCAGCCGACCCATTCGAAGCCGTCGTCGATCTGTAGCGGCGAGTAGCCCTTCGCTACGGCCATCTCACCGACCGACCAACGGGTCGCGTCGTACGACGCCGACTCCGCGGTGTAGGCCATCCCGACCAGTCCGAGCACCACGACGCCTACAGCTGCGGCTACCCAGCCCGCCCGACTCACCCGTTCGGCGTCGGCCGCGTTCGGGTCAGCAGCCGCGGCGGGTCGGTGACCGGCCGCGTGGAGCAAAAGCAGCGCGATCATCGGCAATAGAGGCAACGCGTAGCGGTCGAATACAGGAAGTTCGGTGAGAGTCGCGAGGGTGTACGCGACAGCGAATCCGATGATGCTCAGCGCCAGCACCGCAACCTGAGGTGACTCCGGCAGGGTGCGCCAACCTCTGGCCTTCTCCGGCAGCCGGGCCGCGAACGGCACCGCCGCCAGGAGCATCACTACCACCGACACCATTCCGACCCAGGCGAGCGCGTCGAACACCAGCCCGGGAATGACCGCGGGACGCAGGCCGGCCAGGACGTCTTGCGCGAGCACACCGTCACGCGCGAAGTAGTTGCCGACGAACGGAACATTCGGGAGGCGGACGAACTGCAGCACCAACACGCCGCTTACCAGCACCACGATGAGCGTTGAGAGCAGCTTGCTCGCCGCGAACGCGCGACGCACCAGCCGCAGCGGGCCCGCCGCGATCAGCACCGGAGCCAGAGCTACTCCCACGAGACGCAGATAGCCGGTGTCGAGTCGAACCGTCCAGCGCACCGACTTCAGGCCGGGGAGCGCGGGCGCGAGCAGCTTGGTGTCGGGGACCGTTCCCCACCATGCAAGAAGGGCGATCGCGAGCACCCCCGTCGACGCGATGATCGCGACCAGGTGCCACCATCGCTTCCGATTGTGCTCACGGGCGACGAGGACCAATGCGACCGCCACGACTGCGACAACCGGGATCGCCGCGTACTGACGGATGGAGAACGCGATGAGGCCGACCGCCAGACTTCCGGTGAGCCACGGCATGGAGATCGGGCGGCGCCGGAACGCTTCGAATGCCAGGGCCACGGCGAGGATCTGAAAGGTGAACGCCCAGTTGTCGGTCATGTAGGTGGTGGACAATGGTCCCCAGATCGGGCACACCGCGATCGTGATTGCAACCAGTACCGCAAGCGCCGGCCGCACCATCAGACGAGACATCCACAGGACCGCGAGCAGGCCGAGGAAGCTCACGAACGCGCTGAGCACATGCACCGCGGCGATGCTGCGACCGACGACGAGCACCAACGGCGCCGCGATGACCAACTGGCCGACAAGGGTCATCGAGACCCAGCCGTTGAAATCGAGGTGCCCCGTATCTACCCACCGGAACAGCGACAGGAGGTACGACCAGTCGTCGCTGCGGGGGACGTCGAGCGCGCCGTAGTGCGCAGCGATGGCGATCGGGATCCCCGCGCCGACGACAAAGAGGAGGAGCACCGTCGCGAGGGTGAGGAGCGCGCGGCGGTTCCGCAGCGGGCTCTGCCGCGCGACCGACGCGGTCATGGCGTCACCGCCGAGACCGCGTCGGCATCGCCGGGTGGCGAGGAGCCGGCGTCATCGTCGTCGGTTGCCGGGCCGGGGGGTTCAAGAGGCGCATGCCGACCGACGGGTTCGGCGCCCCGCACCAATCCGATCAGGGCGTCGGCCGCGAGTGTGACAACCGCGAGCCAACCGAGGGTCCGCAGCGCCCAGAAGTGGGTGGGCCAGTTGATGTCTGTCGGCCAGGAATGCTCGCTCTGGTTCGCGACAACGGCGATACCGAGCAGGAGCACGGCCAGCACCGGGAAGAGACTCACCAGCCAGCGCAGACGGGGCTGAATGAGCACGAGGACGACGAGACCGCCGACCAGCAACCCGCACCACGGACGGATCAGCACTGCCGCGGCGATCCCGGCCGCCAACCCGGTCGCCACGATCGCAACCCGACCGGGCGTCGCGCCGCGCGCCACGAACGGGCTCTCGATCACCGGACCGGCTCCGCTGACTCCGAGCGCGTGAGCCGCGTCGGTTCGGCGGCGGCGGACCGCCGCGGCAATGAGGATTCCGATGCACGCCAGCACGCCGACCAGCGACGCCCCGATCGCGATGTTGACGACCCGCTGCGGCGTCCAGTCGAGGTTGACGGTAACAGGCCTGCCTGTCGGCTTGATCAACCAGCCGTTCGCGTAGCCGTCGACAAGCTTCGAGGTTCCGAGATCCTTGCCATCTGCTTTGGCAGTCCAACCCGCGTTGTTGCTCTGGCCCAGCACGAGCCAGTACGGCTTGTCGCCGGCCGGGATCTCGAGCTTCGCCGAGGTCGGCCCCTGCTTCACGACCTTCAGCGCGGGCGCGCCGCTCGCGCCTGCGTTCGTCGCGCCGGCCTCACCGGCGGCGATCGTCGAGATCGTTGCCGCCGATCCCCCGGCGTCGGACGAGAGCACGAGACGGTCGACGTCGATGCCGGTCTGCAAGCCAGGTGCGGCGCGGAGCTGGTGCGTACCGGCGGCGAGCGGGAGCGCCCCCCCGTCGGGAGTGCATCGCGCCACCGTGAGTGGGCCCTTGGTCGTGGCGTTTGCGGTAGTGCCGCTCACCCGGATCGGCACCGGCACGGCGTCGATGGTGAGCAGGTCGCTCCGGCACTCCCCCGCGAGATTTGTCGGCGCCGGAGGACGCACGACACCGGGAATGCCGAGCTCGGCGATCCCGACCGGCATGACGTTCGGTTGCTGGGTCGCGTAGTCGTTTTCGATGACCTCGCGGACCGCCTCGAGGCTCACGGTGAAGGCCTTCCCGGTGATGGGCTCAAAGGTGACGGGAACCCGGGCGGTGCTGCCCAACTTCTTCTCTGACGCGACGTCGGGCACCTTCATGTTGCGGGTGGTGCCGTCGTCGGACGTGATCTTGAGCTCGGTCGGCACGGAGTGGACGCCATCGTTGACCACCTGCAGATCCAGGTGGTCGAAGGTGATCGGCGCCGGCGTCTCGACCCGTACCCACTGGCCGAGAATGTCGCCTATCGGAGTGGTCCAAGCCGTCTTCGGATCGTTGTCGATCGCCGACGAGCCACGAGACGCCACGTCCCCGAACAGTCGATCGGAGGTCGTGACCGTGTAACCACCAGCATCGGCGCCGGGAAACCCGAGCACGGAGTCGATGACGTTGTCGGGAGCACCTGGGTTGATGCGAGCGCTACCGCCGACGGTGAAGTCGCGGGCGGTAGGGACCGAGAACACGCGTTGCAGCGCGAACTCCGAGTCGGTCACGGGATCGCCGGCCCGACCGTCACGCGTCATCGTGAAGACCAACGGGTGATCGAGCGACGCGGTGCCGATCGCGGCCAGGAGATCCGTGGGCATCCGGACGTATTCGTCGACCTTCAGGTCTTTCGAGCCGGGCTTGTCGTCGCGGAGGCGGATTTCGGCGAACCCGACGTAAGACGCGTTCCAGCGGACGGAGTCGCCCGGCTTCGCCGTGATCTTCCATTGCGACAAGGGCTTCTCGTGGACGGAATCGATTCGCAGCTCGAAGGTGGTGAACGTCTGCTGCGGGAACTTCACAGTCTGGCCGATGGCAGACGGGTCCCGTGACTGGCGGCCGAGCCGAATCTTCACCGGATGTCCGCCATCAAAGCTCAGCGTGGCGGTGTCGACCCACCGGCCACGCGGTCCTCGGATCGGCTGGAGGAGGTTCACATGGTCTGTGGTGATCGGCGCATCGGCGACGATACGGATCGATTGGCCCTCGACGTCGCCGAGATTGCCACCAACCTCCCAGGCGGTCCGCGGATCACCGTCGGCGGCGCGCACGGCCCGGAACCCCGGCTGCGGCGCGAGGCCGGCAAGTCCGTAGTCGGATGCTTCGACGACCTTCACCCCGCGCTGCTCGGCGACCGTCTGCTGGGCGGTACCCGAGCCTGGGAACAGCTCGAGCCGGGCGTCGCGCTGGTCGAGCTTCAGCGGCTTCTCGTCCACCTGCTCGGTGTGGCCCGAGTTGTCGCGTGCGCCCGTCCAACGGTGGCTGCGCTTGCGATTCGTGTCGGTTACCACGAGGGTCGCGTCGCGCGCGACCTGCTTGGCCAGCCCGCCCGGGTTCTTTGCGTAAGACCCCGAGAACAGCAAAATCCGATTCGGGTCCAGGAGGCCGACCGCCGACGCGTCCATCACGCCGTCGGCGTCACCGGCGAGCACGATGGGCTTGTCGGCCGATGTCGTACGCGTGATCGCCAACGGCTTCTTCACCCTGAGCACCGCGACCGGCGGCGGATCACCGCCGGCGCGCCCGATTGCGATGGTCTCCTCGTCGATGCGTGACACCGCGGGCTTGCCCGGAATCTTCGTGCCGAACGTCTTTGCTGGTTCGAGGCCCGCTGGCGGGATCGGCGAGAAGAGCTTCCAGAGCTCGCTCGACCGGATGAGGTTGTAGCGCTCCGTCTGGAGATCCATCCGAAGCAGAATGTCGCCAACGGCCATCTTCCGGGCGACCGGCGCGATCGCATCGGGCTCGAGCTGGCCGGCCTGGATCCGCCGATCGAAGGCCTCCAGGAAGCCTGCCGACGCGGGTGAACCCCACGGGACAAGCTCCCGCGCGACGTACGGCCGGTCCATGAGTCCCGGCTCGATGGGATCGATGGTGACACCCCAGCGGTACGCGGCGAAGTCGGAGCCGGGAAGCGAGAGGACTCGCGTGTCGTGCGGCTGGGCATCGAGGGTACGCAGCGCTCTGGTCCAATATTTCGGGATCGCCTCGTCTCGCTCCAGGTAGCGGCTGTAGAGCCCGCCGTTCCAGATGCCCGGCGCGTTGAGCAGCACCAGCGCGCCGACGAAAGCCGCGATCCCGAGCCCGAGCCAACCGCGTCGGTGCCGTGCCAGCGCGTCGGCGACGGCGGTGACACCGGCCGCGAGCAGACCGGCCATACCGAGCGCCACGAGGGGAACCGCACGCGACGTGCTTCGCAGCGCCAGCCCTGCCGAGGAGCTTGCGGCGAAGTCCTTGAACAGCGAGCCGAGGATCGACGGGTTGTCGAACGGCGAGGCGCCGACGGCAACGATCATGCCAACCAGAACGAGAAGCACGAAGAACCCTCGATGGCGCCAGCCCACGATCACGCCCGAGAGCAGAGCGAGTGCGGGAACCGCATAGCTGACCAAGATCAGCCAACGCCACTGGGTCATGTTGATGACCGCGTCGTTCCAAGGGCCGATGAGGTCCTTGAAGTAGAAGAACCAGTAGCCGAGACCTCGGATGATCTCGTTCGAATACGACGTGAGCGAGACGGTCTCGACGGTCTCGGTGTACTTCAGGATGTCGAGGCCGTAGCTCCCCTGCGCCCACAGCCCCGAGATCCACCACAGCGACGTGACAATCGTGAGCAATCCGGTACGCCACACCACCTGCCACGCGCGGCGCCACGTTGAGTCCGCCAGAACCCACACCGAGTACGGGATGAACAGCAACGGTCCGAGCCCGGCGAAGAGCAGCGCGGTCGCGTTCACGCTGCCGACGAGTTGCACGGTGACGGCAAAGAGCGCCGGATACTTCCAGCCACCACGTCGCAGAGCGAGCACGACGAACGCGATCATCCACCCGAGCGCGGCCCACGGTCCGAGGATCACGGAGAACCGTGACGAGTACTGCAAGACGTAGGGCGTGAAGGTGTACGCGAAGACACCCACGACGACTCCGGGACCGCGCATCCCGATTGTCTTGAGGAGGAACCACACCCCCATCCCGGCCGCGAATAGCAGTGTGGCCATCCAAAGGCGTTGTGCGACCCACGACGGGAGGCCGAGCGCCTGCTCGAGCACCCAGTAGAAGGGGCCCATCGGGACCAGGTAGCCGATGGTCTGATGGCTGACCGTTCCCATGCCGATCTCGGGGTCCCACATCCGCATCGCCTCCGAGAGGAGACGACCCGGATCGAGGTACAGGTAGGTCTTGGTGTCGGCCTCGACCTTGCCTGGATCCGTCAGCAGGATCGGGACGTACACGAGGAGGCCAAAGGTGACGAACCCGATCCAGCGACGAATCGTCTCCGTGAACGGGAGCGGGGGCGCGCCCGACCCGGCATCGGACCGGTCTGGGGGCGGATTCGGACGAGCGGCGTCGACGGCGGTCATGGGCGTCGATGCACTGCCTTTCGCCCTGACCTGTGCATCTCTGCCCCCAAGCACCACGCAGTGCGTCGAAAGCCACCGCGCTTGGTGGCCACGAGACCCGCCAGAGTAGGCGAGCCCGCGGGGCACTTCAGCGCAGCCTCGATACCGCCTCGACGCACTGCCGACACCGGGGCGCGTACCCTGACGGTGTGCTCGTGCCCCGCAGCCGCATGGCGCGCTTCGTGATCCTCTTTCCCGGGAGGGTGGGCAGCACCTTTTTGGTGAGCGCGCTCGATGCCCATCCCGACATCGAGGCGAAGGGCGAGCGCCTCGATCCGCTCCGGACCGAGGGGGCCGCGGCCCAGCTCGACTGGGCCCGCCGGTACCTGAAGGGTCGAATCGTCAACCGTTACCGAGCCGTCGGGTTCAAGACCAAGCTCCGGGACGTCGTCGACAAGCACGCCTTCGCCGACCTGGCCCGTGAGCTCGACGTCCGGATCATTCTCCTCGACCGGCGCAACGACGTGAAGCACGTCGTCAGCCGTATCACGGCCCGCGCCCTGAAGGACACGACAGGGCGGTGGAACCGCTACGCCGGCGACGGGGCCGGTCGGGCCGATGCCGTGACCATCGACGCCGACGACTTCGACGTCCGCCTCCGCGCGGTCGTTGCCGAGAAGGCCTCAATCGTCGACTACGTCGCCACCCTCGGGCTCGTCTGCCTCCACGTCGACTACGAAGACCTTCTCGCAGAGCCCGACGCCACGTTCGCTCAGGTGTTGGGATTTCTCGGTATCCGCGTGACCCCGATGACGGGCGCCACCGTGAAGAACACCAGTGACGACCTGCGCGACGTTATTCATAACTTCGACGAGGTGCGTTCGCGCTATGTCGACACGATCTACGAAGCCATGTTCGACGAGGTCCTCGTCTAAGCGCCAAACCCAACCCGCGCAGGCCAAGAGGAGGGTTAGAAGAGCTCGATGTCGCCGAGACTGAGGTCCCACGCTCGGGGCAACACGGGGTCCTTGACCGCCCGCCAGGTGAGCAGCGGGCCCTGGCCGGGAAGACGAACCATTCCTCCCGGTGCCAGAACCCCCCCACCGAGCCGGATCAGATAGTCGGCGTCGGCCGCATGGAGGACGGCCTGCACCAACCGCGCTGCGAGCCGGCGGTCGCCGCGGGGTACGAGCACATCGCACAAGGCCAGCTCGCGCGCGTTTCCGCGGCGTCGCACACGGAACAGCGCCACACCTCCGGCAAGCCCACGGGGCCCCACGATGGCGCGGTAGCCGAGCAATGGCGTGCCGTAGCGCCAGCGCAGGTACGCGGGAGTGCGGTTCGTGGTCAGCTCCGGACCCATGGGTAGCGACGAGAGCAGCTCGGCGCGTGCGCCGGCATCGGCGAGGACGTCGGCGGCCGGATCGCCGGCGCGGGTCTCGGCCGACCAGCGCTCCGCGGGAACGCGGGCCGAGACGATGCGCGCAACCGCACCGAGCCGGACCGGACGGACGGTCGTCGGCAGCCGACCGACCACCTGCCAACCCATCTTCAAGTAGCCGGGTCGGCTCTGGTCGTTCGGCGTGTTGAAGACGAAGTCGACGTCGTCGGCTCGCAGCTCCTCGATCGCGTGCAGCGTAAGGCGGGTGAAGATGCCGCGGCCGCGGTAGTCGGGATGCGTCGCGGTATCGACGGCTCGCACCGCGCGCACGGTGAGGTCACCGCGCCGGAACTCCCACGGCATCAGCACCCGGAGTCCCGCGATTCGCGCCCCATCACACGCAACCCACGTCGGCGACGGACCGAACGCGTTCTGCTCGTGCTTCCACCCGAACAGTGCCTGGTAGCGCGGATCGGCGCCGTCGCGTCCGAGCGACGTTGCCAGCAATGTGAGGATCTCGGCGCGATCGGTCGGCGTCGCCCGCCGAATGATCAGGTCGTCGTTCGGCTCGGCACCCTTCGGCTCTGGCGCACTCACCGGGCGACCACCTCCCGGTAGATCGCTTCGATGCGGGCAACGGCGATCGTTATGTCGAAACGCTGACCCCTGATGCGAGCAGCGGCGGCCATCCGGGCCCGGAGCACCGGATCGCAGACAAGCTCCTCGATCGCGCCGGCCAACGCATCGGGATTCGACGGTGGTACGAGGCGACCCTCGACCCCATCGGTGATCGCCTCGGGCACGCCACCGACCGCCGTCATCGCGACCGGTAAGCCGAGCGCGAGTGCTTCCATGAGCGCGACCGGAAGGCCCTCGTTGTCGGACGCCAGGGTAAACAGGTCGCACGCACCAAGCACGCGTACGGCGTCTTCACGGTGACCGAGCAGCAGCACACGATCGCCGAGACCGAGAGAAGCGTGGAGCCTGCGCGTCTCCGCTTCCAGCGGTCCCTGGCCGACGGCGACGATGCGCACCGGCACGTCACGCCGAGCGAGCAGGGCCGCCGCTCTCAGCAGGTTCGGATAGTCCTTCTGGCGACGGAAGTTCGCGATCGTACCCGCGACGATCTCGTCGGGACCGATGCCGAGGTCGGCCCGAACATCGACGCGCTGAACCGCCTCGGCCCGTACCTGGTCGAGCCGTACGCCATGCACCACCACCTCGGTGCGCGACCGGAGCCGCGGCCAGATCGTTTCGTGAACCTCCTTCGAGACCGCGACGTCTGCATCATCAAGCGGATAGGTCAATCCGTTCAAGATCCGGGTCGGAGCCGAGAAGCTCGGAAATGTGTTGTGCAACGTGTAGACGAGGCGCGGTCGTATACGGCGAGGAAGCGTCCGGACAACGAGGCGGGCGATCCCGGCGGGATAGGGCGAGTGCGCGTGCAGCACATCGACGGGATCCGAACGGAGCCGTTCGCGCAGCCGATGCGCCCAGCGGAGATCGCGTTCGTCGCGAACGTCGAAGCAGCGGGTCGGCATACCCAATGCTTCGAGATCCTCGACAAGGTGGTTCTTCCACGCCAGGAGATACGCGACCTCGAAGGAGAACGCGTCGCGATCGTGAGTCGCGGCCGCAGCGACGAGCAATCGCTCGGCGCCTCCCGGCCCGAGCCCCTTCACCAGCCAGAGCACCTTCACGAGAACACTCGGCCGATCACGTCTCGGGAACCAGCGCGCCCGGAAATGGGGCGAGAATCTCGCGGATGGTCGCGACCTGTTCGGCGTCGAGCCGATCCCGCCACCGTTCCGGCTGTTCGGCCGTGCGCCGGAGCGTCCGGTAAGGGGTGCCATCGGCGTCGGACTCGCTGAGGAACTGGCGAGCTCCCTCGCCCCACGCGAGGCCGACGCGCTCCGCGAGGACGCGAAACGAGTTCGGCGGGTCGACGCAAAGCTCTTCGTGGCGGGCGACGTTCCAGCCGGGATGCCGATCCGCAGCCTCACGCAACTCCGTGGCGAGCGTCGCGTAGGTGAATGCCTGATGGACCAGCAGGGGACTGTCCGGCTCCGGCGGGTCGATCCCCCATCGGCGCGAGGCAAAGGCCGCAACCGCGTCGCGCTCTCGGGGGTTACGGACATATCCGAGCTCAATCCAGCTGGCCAGCACGTTCAGGGGATTGCGCTCGACAACGAGCACACGGGGTCGGAAACGCTCCCATAACCAATCGAGCGCCAGGATGCACTGCACCGACTTCACCACGACCGGGCCGTCGGTCGAGCCGGCCCGTCGCGGAACCGCGGCCGCACCCGCGAACCGTAACCGGGGCCGAACCCGGTTCGTCGCCCGCGCCGCGCGGCGATCGTCGAGCGGGGTCCGGTCGTACACAGTCCGAGCGAGGCGGTCACGAAGGGTCCCCGCCGTATCGCCGCCCGCCAACGCCCCTGCCCACAGGCGGTCGTAATCGGGGACCGATTCCGACGCGGCGACTATCGGGTTCTCACCGCGGGTGAGCATCACCCGGAACGCGAATGGGTCACGGAACCCATCGGGCTCGTTGACATAGACCGCACCCTCGGTACGACCCAGCACCCGGCCGGTCCAGGTAGTCCCGGACCGCGCAACGCCGACGATCAGGAGACTCGAGGAAGGTGACATCCGCGGCCAGGATACCGGGGCGAAGCGAGACGCTTCGCCGAAAGCGAGGCCCCTGATCGCCGAATCGCCGTACCGCCGCTCACTCCATCTCGGGCACGGACACGCCCGGGAAGTGGGCCAGCGTCCCACGGATCATCGCGACCTGCTCGGCGCTCAACCGTTCGCGCCACCGGCCCGGCTGCTCGGCCGTCCGGCGTTCGGTGCGGTACCCCACCCCCGCCGTGTCCGACTCGGCGAGGAACTCCGCGGCGGCGGATCCCCAGGTCAGGCCGAGCTGACCGGCGAGGCCCGCGAATCTGCCAGGGGCATCGAGACACAGCTCGTCGTGCGACGCGACGATCCAGTCGGGATGCCGAGCCGCCGATTCGCGCAGAGCCGTCGTCAGCACCCCGTAGACGAACGCTTGATGCTCGAGCTGCGGGGCCGAAGGCGACGGCGCCTCGATCCCCCACCGCTCGCGTGCCGGCGCCGCGTACGTGGCGGCCTCGCGGGGATCGCGCACGTAGTCGAGATCGATCCAGCTCGCGAGCACGTTCAGGGGGTTGCGTTCGACCACCAGTACCCGCGGTGCAAAACACGTCACGATCCACTCGGCCGCGAGCTCGGCGCGCACAGATTTCACCACCACCTCCGAAGCCTCGGGTACCGCAACCCGGGGCACGGCAAGACGGGAGACGAGCCGAAGGCGCGCCGGCGGACGGGCGCCCAACCACACCTTCCATCGCTCCGACACCGGCGTCTTGGCGTAGAGCCGGCGCGCGATACGGGCCCGGATGGTTCTCGCCTGACGGCCGCCGGAAAAAGCACCCGCCCAGAGTCGCTTGTAGTCAGGCGCCTCGTCGCCGGGCGCGAGCACCGGCGCGATCAGATGACCCCGACGGGCGCGGAAGGCGAACGGATCGTGATCGCCGTCGGGCTCGTTGACGTAGACCGCGCCGTCGGTAGCGCCCAGCGCCCGACCGATCCACGTCGTGCCCGAACGCGGAACGCCGATGATCAGCACCGCAGCCATAGCGGGAGGTTACGGCTTCGAACCCACGCTGAGTTGGCGCAGTTGGGCAAGTTCCGGGACAGCGGACTGCCTCAACGCGCCGGCGCGGCCGAAGGGCGGGGGGGTCGACATGGCGCGCGTAGGCTCTCTGCGTGCCTGAATCGGACATGCGCGCTGTCGAACCTTCGCCATCATCGTCACAGACATCGGGCATGAAGCGCGCGCGCCTGGCGGCCCGCATGGCTTGGCACGCGCCCCTAGAGCTCCTCCCGTTGGGCCCGGCCCGACCGGTGATCGAGGCCGATGTCGATCGGTGGATCGGTGTTGTCGCCCCACCCGTCTCCCGCCGGTGGGCTCGGCTTGCCCTTCTCGCTTCCTACCCCGAATTCCGCACTTTGCACGCCTACCGGGTGCGCCGCGCCGGCATGCTCTACGCGCTGCTCGGCGCAGTCGCGGCGTTCCTCTACCCGGGCGAGCGCACTCTCCATCTCGCCTGCTCCGACATCGGACCCGGTCTTTTCATCCAGCACGGGTTCGCCACAATCGTCGCGGCCAGAAAGGTCGGCCGGAACTGTTGGATAAACCAGCAGGTGACCATCGGGTTCACCCGACCAGAGGCTCGCCCTGTAATTGGTGATGACGTGTTCGTCTACGCGGGCGCCAAGGTGCTCGGTGACATCAGCATCGGCGATGGCGCGAGAGTCGGCGCCAACGCCGTCGTGATCGAAAGCGTCCCGGCCGGTGCCACCGCCGTCGGGGTTCCCGCGCGCGTGTTGCCCGCTAAGTCGAAGCGTTCCGAATCCGCCAGCCACCAGGCCTGAGACCGACGTGCGGGTCCTGTTCGTCTCGGGAGTTGCCATCGGTGGGTCCACCCGCAGTACTCGCGAGCTCGCCCGTCGCGTCGCCGGCCTCGGCCATCCGGTCGCGATCCTGGAACGAACATCGGCGACAGGACCACGACAGTACGCACACAAGCGCGCTGTCAACCTCCTGGTGAAGCTCGGATCATCTTGGGCGGCGCGCCTCGTCGGCAGCGTCGCTGCGACCATCGGACGCCGGCCGCGTCGCGAGCCCGACGAAGGTGATCTCGAGATCTGGTCGACGATCCTCCCAGAGAACTCGCTGGAATCGGTGCGAGCCGCTTTCCGGCCCGACGTTGTAGTCGCCAGCAGCGTGAGTCGCACCGGTTGGCGACGGATGCGCGACCTGCTCACCCGCGACAGGGTTCCGAGCGTGCTCTATATCCGCGAGGAAGCCGGGCTCGGACACCTCGGAATCTCCCACTGCCCGCCCGATCTCCTCCTCGCCAATGCCCACACCTACGCGGCCGCGGCCGAGGAGCTCGGGTACCCGGCGACCATGATTCCGTCGGTCGTGAATCTCGATCCGTGCCGAGTGGAGTCATCACGCGAGCGCGTGCTCTTCATCAACCCGGTCGCGTCCTACGGGGTCGATCGGGCGGTTGCGATCGCCGCGGCTCGACCCGACGTGCTGTTCGCGTTCGTCGAGTGGTGGCAGCTCGACAACGATGCCCGTGCCACGCTCGACGGCCAACTGGCAGCCCTCCCGAACGTCGATCTCCGCGCCACGGTGTCTGACCCCGCCAATCTCTACGCCGATGCCAGGGTGTTGATCACGCCATACACCCTCGACATGCGGCCGCGGGTGGTTCTCGAAGCCCAGGTGAACGGCATTCCGGTGCTCGCGACCGATCTCCCCGCCCTGCGTGAGACCGTCGGTGCCGGAGGGATCCTCGTTCCGCCCGATGCACCGATTTCAGCGTGGGTCGACGCCCTCGGCGAGCTCGTCGATGATCCGATTCGCTACGCCACGCTCGATGCCGCCGCACGGGTGCACGCCGCACGTGACGAAGTCGACCCCGAGGCCGTCGTCGGGCGCTTCGTCGAGGCGCTCTCCAGTTTGATCACGCAATCGGCGTCACGACCGTGACCGACACGCCGAGCCTGAGCGTGGTCATACCTGCTCACAACGCGGCCGCCACGATACCGGCGCAGCTCGACGCGCTGCTCGCCCAGGCGTGGACGGATCCGTGGGAGATCGTCATCGTCGACAACTGTTCGACCGACGCGACCGCGCGCATTGCCACCGAATACGCGGCGCGTGATCCGCGCGTCCGGCTCGTGGCGGCCAGTGACCGCGCCGGCGTCTCCTACTGCCGCAACGTCGGCCTTCGCGCCGCGCGCGCCGATGCGATCGCGATGTGTGACGCCGACGATCAGGTCGCGCCGGGTTGGGTGGCCGCTATGGGAGTCGCCCTCGCGACGAACGAGCTGGTGACCGGTCCGCTCGACGTTGACGCGCTCAACCCGCCATGGGTCGCGAACACCAGGGGTAGGGCCATCGCCGGTGGCCCGGGCGACTTCTGCGGCATTCCGTTCGCCCACAGCTGCAACCTCGGGCTGCGCCGCGAGCTCTCCGACCGCTGCGGTGGCTTCGACGAATCGCTCCCGGCCGGCGAAGACATCGAATGGTCGTTCCGTGCCGCCGGCTGCGGGGCAACGGTCACCTATATCCCCGGCGCCCTGGTCCAGTACCGATACCGCACCAGCCTCGCCGGGCTCTGGCGCCAGGCCCGCACCTACGGCCAGGTCCGACCCCGGCTCGTCCGGCGGTTCCGGGCCGCGGGCACCCAGATCACGCAGACCCCGAGCTGGCGGGGCTGGCTCTGGTTGGCACGTCATCTCAACCTTTTCGGCTCCCGAGAGGGTCGGGCCCGCTGGCTGTGGGTCGCCGGCGGCCAGGTCGGTCGGCTCGAGGCCACCCTGAGGTTGCCCGGCGTGGGAAGCACCCGATGACCAATGGGTCTGCGACCGAAGCCGAGCCGTACCCGATTGATCTCACCGTCGTGATCCCTGCGAATGACGTCGGTACCACGCTCTCCGCCCAACTCGACGCGCTCGCCCCCCAGCAGTGGGCGGGCTCGTGGGAGATCGTCGTCGTCGACAACCGCTCGACCGACGACACCCGTGCCATCGCGCGGGACTACGCGGGCCGTTGGGATCACGTACGGGTCGTCGACGCGCCAGATCGGCCCGGGCTGTGCCACGCCCGTGCCATCGGCATCAGCTCGGCCCGCGGCGCGGCAATCGCGATCTGCGACGGCGATGACGTCGTCGCCGATGGGTGGGTGCGGGCAATGGGCGACGCGCTGAGGGACCATCCCGTCGTCACCGGGCCGCTCGAGGTCGACTGGCTCAACCCCCGCTGGCTCGCCGAGACCCGTGGCCGTCCGAGTGCCACCGAAGCAGGGACGTGGTTCGGCCTGTTCCCATTGGTGTCAGGTGGCAACCTCGGGCTCCATCGCTCGGTCTGGAACGCGGTCGGCGAGTTCGACGACGCGTACCTCGGCGCGGAGGATGCCGAGTGGTCACTGCGGCTCGCGCGCGCCGGGATCACGGTGCACTTCGCACCCGACGCCGTATTGCACTACCGGTACCGTGCCGAGCCCGATGTCCTCTGGCGCCAGGGCAACCGCTACGGACTGAACCGGCCTCGGTTGCGGCGTCGGATAGCCGCCGCGGGGTACCCGCCTCCGTCGCGGTTCGCGGGCTGGCGATCGTGGGCCTGGCTCGTCGCCCACCTGCCGGGTCTGCGAACCAAACATGGGCGCGCCCGCTGGTCGTGGGTAGCAGGAGTGCGCATAGGCCACCTCCGCGGAAGCTTGCGGGACCGGACGCTGTTCCTGTGAACATCTACTGGTATTGGCCGTTCCTGCGGCGCGAGGAGATGGTGCTGGCCGACGGCGTCCTGCGCCCGGGCGACCTACTGACCGTGCACACCACACCCCGCCCAACCGATCCGATCATCTCCGATGATCCGGCGCGCGAGATTCGAGCCACTCTCCCCGGCGTGCGCGATCGCGCCGAGGGAACGACGACCTGGGTGGTCTCCAGAGGACTCACCTACACCGGCCGGGCGCGGGCGCGACGCCGGGCGCTGCGCAATGAACCGTTCGGCGTCGCGCACATCATCTACCTGAACCCGTTCACCGACGCGCTCGATCTTGCGAGCCTGCAACGGCACGTTCCCGTCGTGTCGACGGTGCACGACGTGGTGCCACACCACTCGAGGGTACCGGATCTCCTGGAACGACGGCTGCTGCGCGCGCAATACCGTCACGCCGGCACCATCCTCGTACACCATGATTCGGTACGACGGCGTCTTCTCGCGGAGTTCCCCATCGATCCCTCCCGGGTCGTGATGATCCCACTGCCCATAGCCGAAGTCGGCGTGTCCACGCCCGAACCCGAACGGCTCGGGCCGCCCACTGTGTTGTTCTTCGGTACGTTCCGGCGCAACAAGGGCGTCGACGTGATGCTTCGAGCCATAGCCGCGCTCGACGGCGAGACCGACGCTCGGTTCGTGTTCGCGGGTCGGGGGTTCGCCGACGTCGAAAAGCTCGTGCGCGACGCCGCCGCTCGTGACCCCCGCATCATCACCGAGATCGGCTTCGCTACCGCCGACCGCAAGCATCAGCTCCACGCGGCGGCCGATCTCATCGTGCTTCCCTACACCGCGTTCGCGTCGCAGAGCGCGGTGCTGCAGGACGCGTACGCGCATCGACTCCCCCTGGTCGTATCCGACGTAGGCGCCCTCGGTGAGACCGTCCGCGACGACAAGACGGGCTGGGTCGTCACACCTGGCGACGCGACCGAGCTCGCAGCCACCTTGCTCACCGCGCTCCGCGACACCGACGCCCGGACGGCAGCGGCTGACGCCGCCGCGGCCGTAGCCGAAGCCCGCACCCCGCAGATCGTCGGCTCCCAGCTCCGCGCCCTCTACGAACGTGTCGCCGACGCCCCCTGAACCCCTCGTACTGGTCAGGTTTCTGCCGCCGGAGGCGGCGGCGTCATGACCGGAACGGGGTTTTGGGGGCTGTCAGTCACCCCAGCGGCGCGCTCGCGCCCGGAGCAGGTGCGCGTGCACGAGGACGAGCTTGGCGGCCTGTCTGGCCCGGACCTTGGGCGTGGCGCGCGACGCGCCGGCCTTCAGCCAGGTCAACCCGCCGAAGTGACGGAACTTCTGCTGAAACTCGGCGCCCATCTCGGCCCAATTGAGGCCGGCCCGTTCCAGCGCGGCGAAGTACGCAGCACCGACGTCGTACGCGACCTTGCCCCCGAAGGCGTCGGGATCTACAACGTCGCGGTAGGCGAAACTCTCATCCACCTTTCCCCTCACCTGGTCGAGATCGAGCATCAACATCCAAGGAGTCGGGCGAGGCGCCAGCCGTCGGATCGCTCCCGTCGTGGGATGCGTGAACTCCGGAGGCGGCCATTGCATGCGTGCGCAGACGAGCGCAGGATCAGCCGCGCTCGGAGTCGTGGTCGCCGCACGCACGATATCGGCCAACCATCCAGAGCCGAGGAACTCGACGTCGGAGTCGCAGAACACGGAGTGGCGCGTCGCGCACTGGTCCACCCAGCGGTCGAGCCAATCGGCATGCTTGCGGCCGTCGGGCGCTTCCTCGAGGCGAAGCCAACCCCGGTCGGCGAAGCCGCTGAGCATCGCTACCGAACCATCGGTCGATCCGGCATCGCCGACGACGAGCTCAAACGGATGCCCGGCGAAGTGGCGCATCGACCGAATGCACAGCTCGGTGGCGGCAGCGGTGTTGTAACTGGCAACGTGGACGGTGACGCTTGCGCCGCTCAGGGGTGCACCCGTGCGCCGCCTTGACCCGTCACCTGTCGACGAACCGCCTTCCGCGTCGCTCGGCTCCGTTGCGCTCACGGCCGGGGGTCGCCTCCGAGCAGTTTGGCCACACCGCGGATTGGACGCGCGATGCCCCGGTTGTAGGCGGTACCGATCATCGTCTTCACCCGCTCCTCGCCAGTGAGCGGCTCCTCATGAATGAGCGTCAGGTCGGCGCGAGCGGCGATCACTTCCTTCCACCGCTCCGATGGAATCGAGGTATCGAGAAACGACAGATGACGGTAGGCGTACTCCCAGTCCTCGGCGAAGCGCGGGAACTCGAGGAGCGTGTGGGGGAGCTCGTGGCGGGTGATCGTCCAGAAGAGCTCGTAGAAGAGGAGCGCGAGCGCCTCGCGTTGGCGGGTGGCCCGAGCGGTGCCGAAGAGCCCTCCAAACGTGTGGAGATTACTGCCGTACTTGGTGTTTCGAATCCGGCTCGCAGCCGCGATGTCGAGATCGCGGATCGGCACGATCACGTGCTCCACCTCGACCATGCCGGCGTCGAGCAGCCCGCCGAGACGCCGGCTGAGGTTCGGGTCCTTCACAATGCGCGGCGCGTTCGGTGACTCGATCTTGAACTCGAGCCCCGCGTGGACGCGTTCGTCGACTCGGTGATCGGAGACAAACCCGGTGTCGAGGCCGAGTTCGGTCAGGATTTGCACGAGCAGAGTGGTGCCGGCCCGCCCGGTGCCGGTGATTATGACCTTCGGGCCCGCGCTCACGTCTTCGTCGAGACCGGTGGGTCCGACCCGACAGGAGGAGGGTTCGCGGCGGCCGGGCTCGGGGCCGGCGCGTGGCTCCGCCCGCCTGCGCCACCGGGAACGGTTTGGCCGACAAGGCGGCGGAGCAGGCGACGGCGCGAACCAACCGCCTGATCGAGCTCGTTGCGGGCGGGGGGGGGG
>JANYLB010000028.1 GCA_025363815.1 Actinomycetes bacterium | reverse complement strand
GGGGGGACCCCGTGGCGCTTGTCGGGGTCGGCGCGGCGGCGGGTGCGGGCCAGCGCGAGCCGACGGATGAGGTCGTCGCGCAGCACCGCGGGTTCGACGATCGCGTCTACGACAAGCTCGGCCGCGAGATGTACCAGATCGACGTCGGCTTCATACTCCGCGCGTCGCTCGGCCACGAACGCGGCGCGCTCATCGGGGTCGTCGATAGCCTGGATCCGGTTGTAGAAGACCGCATTCACCGCCGGATCGGGGCCCATCACCGCGATCTTGGCCGTCGGGAGCGCTATGCAGGCGTCGGGATCGAACGCCGGGCCACACATCGCGTACAGGCCCGCGCCGTAGGCCTTACGCACAATCACCGAGAACTTCGGCACCGTTGCCTCTGCAACCGCGGTGATCATCTTTGCTCCGTGGCGGATTATTCCCTCGCGCTCGACCTGGGTTCCGATCATGAAGCCGGGCACGTCGGCCAGAAACACCAGCGGCACGTTGAACGCGTCACAGCACCAGATGAAGCGCGCCGCCTTGTCGGCAGAGTCACCGAACAGCACGCCGCCGAGGTGCTTCGGGTTGTTGGCGATGATCCCGACGGTCTCGCCGTCGAGCCGCGCGAACCCCACGATGATCTCACGAGCGAACAGCGGCTTGATCTCGAAGAACGACACCTCGTCGACGAGCGCGTCAATCACGTGGTGCATGTCGTAGGCGCGACGTTCCTCGGTCGGCACGACGTCGCCAATCGGCGTCGCGGCGTTCGACGGTGGCCGGGCCTCGATCGGTGCCGGCCTTTCGGTCGCGTTCGAAGGTAGGTACGAGAGATAGAGCCGCGCCGCGTCGATAGCGTCGTCGTCGGAGTCAACGAGGTTGTCACCGCAGCCGCTCACAGTGGCGTGCATGCGCGCGCCGCCCATCTCCTCGAGCGTCGCCTGCTCGCCGATCACCGACTCGGCCATACGCGGAGAACCGAGGTACATCGAGGCGTTGCCCTCGACCATGAACACGACGTCGCAGAACGCAGGGATGTACGCACCACCCGCGGCCGATGGCCCGAACAGGCAGCACACCTGCGGGACCGAACCCGACAGTCGGACCTGGTTGGCAAAGATGCGTCCCGCCCCTCGACGGCCTGGGAACAGCTCTACCTGGTCGGTGATCCGGGCGCCGGCCGAGTCGACGAGGTAGACGACGGGCACCTGCAGTCGGATCGCGGTCTCGGTGAGCCGCACGATCTTCTCGACGGTGCGGGCGCCCCACGATCCCGCCTTCACGGTGGGGTCATTGGCCATCACGCACACCGCCCGCCCGTCGACCCGGCCGACGCCGGTGACGACACCGTCGGCCGGAAGATCATCCGCAAGGGCGTTGGCAAGGAGGCCGTCCTCCACGAACGAACCGGAGTCGAGCAGCCGCTCGAGTCGGTCACGCACGAAGAGCTTGCTCTCCCGCGCCAGCTTCTCGGCTGCCTTGTCGAGGTTGCCACGCAACGCGCGTGCGGTATGCGCTCTGATCCCGTCGGCTTCGCTCACTCCGCCAGGTTAGAGCCCGTCGGCTCCTTCGTGATGCGAGTTGGATCGCCGTCGAGTACAGCGCTCCACGACGCCGTGTCCGACAGCGGGCCGCCTGGATCCGGGTAGTTACACGTGTAGTTAGCCAGGATGACGCCCCCGGACCCCCTGTGCCGGCGGTGGGGGGCGCTAGGAGGAACGTGGGCGAACGCGGATCTTGATGGGACTCGGGCCGAGCGCGAACGATTCCCGGATCTTGCGCTCCAGATACCGCAGGTAGGTCTGGGGAAGGGTCCTGGTCGTGAACAGCGTGAACGTCGGCGGGTCGGCAGCACCCTGGGTCGCGTAGAGCACACGGGGACGGTGCTTGCGCTGGATCGGGGGCGGGTGCGCGGCCTGGGCCTCGCGCAGCACCCGGTTCAGGGCCGCAGTCGGGATGCGACGGTGATACGCCTCTTCTGCATCACGCAGCGCGGGAAGCAGTCGCTGGGTGCGGCGGCCCGTGAGCGCCGACATCTCGAGTACAGGCGCGTAGTCGAGGAACGACATTCGATCGGCGACATCGATGCGGACCTGCTCCCGGTTCGCCGTCGAGACGAGATCCCACTTGTTCAACACGATCACCACCGGGCTGCCGGCGGCGTCGATTCGCTCGGCGAGGCGCTGATCCTGGTGGGTGGCCCCCTGCGTGGCGTCGATCACGAAGATCGCCGCGTCGGCCCGGTCGACGGCCTGGAGCGCGCGCACCATCGAGAAGTACTCGGTCGGCTCGTCGATGCGGCTGCGGCGGCGCATTCCGGCGGTATCGACGAACCGCAGCGGTCCGTCGGGGGTCTCGACCAGCGTGTCGACCGCGTCGCGGGTCGTGCCGGGCGCGTCGTGAACCACCGACCGCTCGTCGCCGACCAGCAGGTTGAACAGCGTGCTCTTGCCGACGTTGGGGCGCCCGACGATCGCGACCGAGAAGATGTGCGGCTCATCGGGGTCGGCTTCGGGCTCGGCCTCGGGCGGCTCGGGAAACCGGGACACGATCTCATCGAGCAGGTCCCCGCTGGCCCGGCCGTGGAGGGCCGAGACGGCCCACGCCTCCCCGAGCCCCAGCGAGGAGAACGTCCAGAGCTCGGCTTCCCGGCGGGTGTCGTCGACCTTGTTGGCGACAACGATTACCGGCTTGGCGCTGCGTTGCAACAGCTTCGCCACCCGCTCGTCTTCATCAGTGACACCGATGGTGATATCGACGACGAGGAGAACCAGATCGGCGTCGACGATCGCTCGCTCGGCCTGCTTGCTCACCTGCGCGTCGATCGGTGCACCCTCGGCGAGCCAACCACCGGTGTCGACGACGACAAACTCTCGCCCGGCCCACTCGATCTCGACCTCCTTGCGGTCGCGGGTTACGCCGGGATCCTCCTGCACGATCGCATCGCGCTTGCCGACGAACCGGTTGACGAGCGTCGACTTACCGACGTTCGGACGGCCGACAACGGCCACCACGGGCTTGTCGCCGATCACGTTTGACCGCCTCTCATGGAAACTTTTGCTGTCATCGCAGGGCCGCCACAAGAGACGCACCGTCGGTCGGTACGGTCTCGACCGACCGGGGAAGATCATCGAGCGTCATACCGTCGAGGAACCGGCCCTGAGAGAGCACGACGTCGGGAAGAAGCACCCGCTCGCCACCCGGAACGCTCGCCAGCGCATCGGCGACGTCAACGCCTGTCAACAGTCCGGTCACGGCGATGTTGCCGCCGAAGAACCGGTTGGCGACGGGGCGAACGTGCACGGGAACGCGAGCGTGCGCGGCGAGCGCAGCGACGAGCGGTTCGAGCACCGCAGCGCCATACTCCCCGGTGAGAATGGTCACCGGCGCCGCATCGACAGCAGGCGCCGAGCTTCGGAGTGTGACCGGTGTCGCAGCTGTCGCGACGCGGTAGCCATCGGGTCGGACGCCGTCGACCCAGGCGAAGAAGCCGGATTTGGGGCGGATCCCTTCGGTCGCGTCGCCGGTGAGTGCCCTGGCCACCTCGGCCTCGAACGTTCGGGCCATACCGACTCCGTTCTCGTGCTGGGCGAAGCCGTCGTAGGCCTCCGATTCAGGAAAGGGCCTTTGCGCGAGCAGGTAGTACTCGTCGGCGGCGTACACGAGCCGATGGCCGAGCGCCGCCTCGAAACGGGACTGCCACCGCTCGACGCAATCGACCACGGCGGCAGCCTCGGCGGTGGTGTGCGGGCGCATCTCTTCCTCGTTGCTGTGCGCGCTGACGCCCAGCGGGACCACGCCGACAGTCGCTAGCTGAGGGAACCGGTCGGCCACCCCGAGCATCGTGTCATCGAGCACGGTGCCGTCGTTCACGCCGGGGCACACGACGACCTGGCCGTGCACCTCGATGCCGGCGTCGAGCAACGCGGCGAGCCAGCGCAAGCTGGTGGCACCACGACGGTTGCGCAAAAGGCGGGTGCGAACGTCAGGATCGGTCGCGTGGATGCTCACGTACAGCGGGCCGAGCCGCTCAGTGATGACGCGCTCGAGGTCGGCCTCGGTGAAGCGGGTGAGCGTGGTGAAGTTCCCGTAGAGAAACGAGAGCCGGTAGTCGTCGTCCTTCAGGTACAGGCTCTTCCGCATCCCTTTGGGGAGCTGGTAGATGAAGCAGAACGGGCAGTGGTTGTCGCACGTTCGCACCCGGTCGAAGACCGCGGAATCGAGCTCGAGGCCGAGAGGCTCCCCCGCGGCCTTCTCCACCGCGCAGATGTGTTCCAGTCCGCCACGGCGAATCTCGAGCTCGACGCTCGGCTCGTCGGCCTGTAGCTGATAGCGGATGACGTCGCGCACCGCTTCGCCATTGATCGAGACCAGCTCGTCGCCCACGGCCACACCCGCACGAGCCGCAGCCGAATCGGCCACGACCGCGACCACCCGCGCCGGTTTCGTCGCACCCGACGGCTTGATGACCGGCGGCGCCACCTTCACCGCATCCCCGTTCATACGGCGATCTCGCGGTTCGCGCCGAGCAGCCCCGCGGCCAGCGCGGTCGTGACCGCGAGGCCGATGGTGAACACGAGCACGGCCTGGGCCGGTCCGATCCATTCCCAAATCGCACCGAAGGCGATCGACGCCACCAACTGGGCGATCGCGATGGCAGTCGTGAGCACGGCGATCCCGCTCGTGCGCAGATCCTCGGGGAGGATCGAACTCGCCAGGGCCATGAGCACACCGTCGCTTGCCGCGTAGTAGGTACCGAGCATCGCGAGGATGGCGACCAGTGCGGCCGGACCCGGGTTGTGGAGCAGCAGAAGGGAGTAGGCACCCACGAGGAACAGCTGGCCACCGAGGAATACGCGGCCGCGGCCGATCCGGTCGGCAAGGCGACCCAGCGGAACGGCGAGCAGGAGATAGATCAACGCAGTCCCGACGTAGAGCAAGGGGAAGAACTTGGTGGTGAAGTCAGTCGTGTGTTGGAACGTGAGGTACACGAACGCATCACCCATCGTGAACAGGCCGAACATCGTCGCCGAGACCACTACCGCTCGCACCCTTGGCTCGCGAAGAAGTCCCAGGGCGGCGCCCAGGGCAACATGAGGACGGTAGCGGGGTCCGGCGGCTGGCGTTCTATTGCGAACGAAGATGACCAGCACCCCGATGCCCAATACCCCGAACAGAAAGCTGACCACGAAGACGGCGTCGTAGGCCCGGGGAACTGTGTCAAGTATCCAGAACGCCACTATCGGCCCGAGTAGCGCCCCCGCCGTATCCAAGGTCCGATGCACGCCAAATGCCTCACCCAACCGGGCCTTCACGACACTGAGGGATATGAGAGCGTCGCGCGGTGCGGTGCGGATCCCCTTCCCGACGCGATCGAGGAAGAGGACCCCGCTGGTCGGGATGGCGGCGGTTCCGGCAGCGATGAGCCCCAGCTTGGCGAGCGTCGACATGACGTAGCCGATGCCCGCGACCTCCTTGTACTTGTGTCGGCGGTCGGCGATCAACCCGCCCCAGATCCGTGCGATTCCGGCGATACCGACATAGATGCCGTTGAAGACGCCGAACTGCAACGGCGTGAAGCGGAGCTGGAACACCAGGTAGATCGGCAGGATCGCGTTGACCATCTCCGACGAGATGTCGGTCAACAGGCTGGTCATGCCCAGACCGATGACGTTTCCACCCACCCGGAACCACCCGCGCCGGGGCAGCGAAGGTTCCGGTTGCGAGGTAGGCGTGCGGAGTGAGGGGTACAAGGCAGTTCGGGTATCGGCCCGCATGGCGCGGCGCCTGATAGCCCGTCAGGATATGCAGGTGATCGAGCAGGTCCTCCTCGCCGAACCCCGTGGCTTCTGCGCCGGCGTCGAGATGGCGATCAAGGCGCTGAGCTGGATGGTCCGCGTCTTCGAGCCCCCGGTTTACTGTTACCACGAGATTGTCCACAACCGTCTGGTGGTCGACCGTTTCAAGGCGCTCGGCGTCGTGTTCGTCGACGATGTGGCCGAGGTGCCCGAGGGAGCGCCCCTGATGCTCTCGGCCCATGGCTCCGCGCCAGCCATAGTCGCGAAGGCGCGGGAGCAGAACCGCTTCGTCGTCGACGCGGTGTGCCCTCTGGTCACCAAGGTCCACCACGAGGCCCGCACCCGGGCCGAGAAGGGCTACACGATCCTCTATGTCGGCCACGCCGGCCACGACGAAGCCGAGGGCACACTGGCTGAAGCGCCCGACGCCATCAAGCTCGTAGATGGCGAAGGCGGTCTCGCCGCCGCGGCAGCCCAGGTGACAGACCCCGAAAAGGTCGCGCTCCTCGCTCAGACGACGCTGGCCCTGCACGACTGGCAGGGAGTGATGGACGATGCACGGGAACGCTTCCCCGCCCTCTGGACAGCGTCTCGCAACGATCTCTGCTTCGCCACCACCAACCGCCAGGCCGCGCTCTCTGTGATCGCCGATCGATCCGACGCCGTTGTCGTGATCGGCAGCGCGAACTCGTCGAACACGCTGGCGCTCGCCGAGGTCGCCCGCACTCGAGGCTGCCCGATCGTCCACCGCATCGACGGCCCTGAGGACCTCGACCTCGATGCACTGGGTAACGCACGAATCGTCGGCGTGACCGCCGGGGCGAGCGCACCCGACGACGTGGTCACCGCGGTCATCAACAAGCTCGCGCCGAGCCGGGGCGTAGAGCTTGTCCGAGTCACCGAAGAGGACGAATACTTCCCTCCCCCGCGTGAGCTGCGCGAGCTGATTCCCGCGCTCGACGCGCTCGTGGCACTCTCGTTCGGCGGCGACCCGACCGCCGCCCGCGACCGCGGCGGCTCGTTCTCCGGTGACCGCGCGGTCGCCGCATCCGACGCGCTCGAAGCACTCGCCCATCGGCCCTGATCGTCACGGCCCCGAGCCCGTCGGTCAGATGAGGCGGTTGGCGTCGTCGTACAGCTTCTGGAGCTCGCGCTCCAACTCCGCGGTCAGCCGGGTGACTTCGGCCCTGTCGACCGTCTTGCCCCGGGTGCGCGGGTGGATCGGCGACCCGATCACCACGGCGACCTTCTTCAGCCTCGGGATCGCCCTCCCCGGAGCGAGGATCTCCTCGGTTCCCGCGATGCCCACTGGCAGGAGCGGCACTCCCCGCTTCACGGCCAGGTACGCCGCGCCCTCCTGCAGGTCGTCGATGATTCCGCCATGGCGACGGGTGCCCTCCGGGAAGACGACGACCGGTTCACCCCCGTCGATCACCGAGAGCGCGGCCTTCACCGCGCCGCTCCCCGCGCCCCGATCGACCGGGAACCCGCCGAGCGTGGTGAGCAACCACGACACCGCCGGGTTCGCCCAGAGCTCCTGCTTGCCCATGAATCGGACTCGCTTTCGGGTCACCGATGCTGCGATGAAGGTGTCGAGAATCGAGCGGTGCGTCGGTGTGACCACGTACGCGCCCGACGACGGGACGACCCCCGCGTTGGCGACCTTCATCCGGAACAAGAGATAGCACCCGCCGACCAGGACGACCCGGGCGAACTGGTAGAACGCCCTCGACGCGAGACTGCTCATTCGCGCATTCTCATGTAGGCGTTCTCATGTAGGCGTCTTCATGAACGGGGCCCCGTGGCAGTTCGGAACCGGGCAACGATATCGGTGACGATCTCCACCACTGACAGGTGCGTCGCGTCGATCACGATCGCGTCGTCGGCTATACGCAACGGTGACGCGGCACGCCCGGAGTCAATTGCGTCTCGCCGCGCGAGCGAATTACGAACCTCGTCGACGGCAACCGAGCGATTGGCCGCGACTTCGTCGCGTTGGCGACGACGCGCCCGTTCTCCCTCGCTGGCCTCGAGGTAGACCTTCACCGGCGCGGCCGGGAACACGACAGTTCCGATGTCGCGGCCTTCGACCACCCCGCCATCATGAGCCACGACCCACTCCCGCTGACGGGCAACCAGCTCCCCGCGGACACCCGAATGAGCAGACACCGTCGACACCGAGGCGGTCACCCTAGGGGTGCGAATCTCGGCGCTCACGTCGCGCCCGTCCAGGTAGATGTCGCCTTCGAGCTCCATGCGCACCTTCGCCGCGATCGCCGCGATCGCCACGCCGTTGGTGAGGTCGACACCGGCGTCGAGCGCGGCCAGGGTCACCGCCCGGTACATCGCCCCGGTGTCGAGAACCGCCAGCCCGAGCGCGTCACCGACCCCACGAGCGACGGTCGACTTTCCGGACCCCGAAGGTCCGTCGATCGCCACCACCTTCTCGTCACTCATCCCTCGCCTCGAAGACGCTCGAGATCCTCGGCGAAGCCCGGGTACGAAACCGCGACGGCATCCCAGCCACCGACCGTCGACTCCCCCGTCGCTCCGCAAGCCGCTACCGCGGCGGCCATCGCTATGCGGTGATCACCATGGCTCGTCATCGCCGCGCCCTGAGGGCGTCCGCCCCACACGACAAGGCCGTCGGCGCGTGGTTCCACCGCGACGCCCAACCGGGACAGCTCCTGGTGCATTGTGGTGATCCGGTTGCTCTCCTTCACCGCGAGCTCGGCCGCGTCGCGGATCTCGGTCGCGCCGTCGGCGAACGCGGCGGCCACCGCCAACACCGGAAGCTCGTCGACGATCGCCTCACGACTGAAGATCTCCGTGCCGTGCAGCGGCGCGGCCTCCACCGCGATGGCGCCGACCGGCTCACCGAGCACCTCACCGCTGATCGTCACTTCGATCCGGGCACCCATTGCCCGAAGCACATCGAGATACTCGACTCGACCAGGGTTGACGCTGACGCCTTCGATCACGATCGACGAGCCGGGAATGATCGCGGCCGCGACGACGAAGAACGCCGCCGACGACGGATCCCCCGGAACCTCGAGCTCGAACGCGCGTGGTGCGCCCTCGCGGACCCGCAGGGTTCGGTCGTCGACCCGTTCAAGCGGCGCGCCCAACGCGACCAGCATTCGTTCGGTGTGGTCACGACTGGGCGCGGGCTCGACTATCTCGGTGACGCCGCCCGCCTGCAGACCGGCAAGTACGAGCGCCGTCTTCACCTGTCCGCTCGCGACCTCGAGGTCGACCCGCTCCCCTACCAGCCCGCCACCGCGCACTGTGAGCGGAGCGCGCCCGGCGTCGGCTGCGCCATCTATGAGCGCGCCGAGCGCGCGCAACGGGCGCACGACTCTGGCCATGGGGCGGAGTCGAAGCGACGCGTCACCGGTCAGAACCGACAGGTGAGGTCGTCCGGCGAGCAACCCGACGAGGAGGCGCAGAGTCGTTCCCGAGTTACCGCAGTCGATGACGTCCTCGGGCTCGCGGAGCGCGTCGAACCCGGCTCCGGCGATCTCGATCGCAGCAGAATCGTCGTCCCCGTTCCGGACCGATACCCCGAGGGTGGCGAGTGCGGCGCAGGTGCGGCCGACATCGTCGCCGGGCGCGAGGTTCGTGATCCGGCTCGTTCCGTGCGCGAGCGCGGCGAACACGAGCGCGCGGTGTGATATCCCCTTGCATCCGGGCAGGCGGATCTGACCCCGCAGCGGAACCTCGCCGGTGATGGTGAGCTCGGTGACCGGTCCTGCGCTCACCCGATCGCACTCCGGGATGGGTGGTAGCCCAGCTCCGCGAGCCCGGCCTCGAGGTGCTCGACCTCGTCTTCGGAGACGATCATGACCAACACCCCTCCCGAACCCTCCATCGAATGGGCGATCTCGAGGTCGACGATGTTGACACCTAGTTGACCTGCAAGCGTCGTGACCTCGGCCACCACACCCGGGCGGTCGGTAACCGGAACTCTGAGCTCGACCAGTCGCTCGCCCGATCGGGCCGTGCCGACGGGCAGGCTCCGACGCGCGGCGCGAGCTCGCTCCAACAGCGCGAGGAGACCGTCACGGTCGCGGTTGTCGACGAGCTCGCGAACGTTGTCGAGCGCGGCCCGATAGTCGTCTAGCGCGGCGACGATCGCTTCGCGGTTCGCGACGCAGATATCGGGCCATATACCCGGGTGACTCGCGGCGATACGGGTCATGTCCCGGAAGCCTCCCGCGGCGAGACGCAGCAGGGTTGCGTGTTCCTCACCGCTGTTCGCGGCGACGTCCATGAGCGTCGCCGCCGCGAGCTGGGGAACGTGGCTGACCACCGCGACCAGCGCATCATGGTGATCGGGCGCGATGGCCACGATCTCGGCTCCGGTGCGGGCGACCAACGCGCGGATCGTCGCGAAGGATTCGGGATCGGTGACCGCGGTCGGGGTAAGCACCCACATCGTGGCTGCGAAGAGATCAGGATCCGCGCCGTCGAGGCCGTCCTGCTCGGAGCCGGCCATCGGGTGACCACCGACGAACCGCGGCGCGTCGTCGGGGCGTCGCGCCGCCACCGCGGCAACTACAGGAGCCTTCACGGATCCGACGTCGGTCACCGCGGGGGCCCCGAGTGCGAGCGCCTCGATCACGACATCGGCGACGACCGACACCGGGACGGCAACGACCACTGCATCTACGCCGGCCACCGCGTCGGCGAGGGTCGACGCGACCGCGCTCACCGCGCCGAGCTCGCGGGCGCGCTCGGCGCGCGACGGGTCACGGTCGAAGCCGATTATCTCGACACCGGCGCGCGTGAGCGCCAACCCTATGGAACCCCCGATTAGGCCGGTACCGACCAGCGCGATCTTCGCCACTCCTACTCCGGGAGGTCGTCGCGCAGCGCCCGGGCGCCTTCGAGATATACGTGGTGCATCTCGGCTCGGGTGCGCTCGGTGTAGAGGTGCATCATCACCCGCACGCAGCGGGCCATACCGGAGCTGATTCCCAGCTCCCGGGCGCAGAGCAACGGAACGTCGCCCAGACCGACGGCGCGGGCAGAGGTGGCGGGGAACTCCGCGGTGAGATCATCGGTGGCGGTGAAGATGATGCTCACGAGATCTTCATTGCCGACGTCGTTGCGTACGAGCATCTCGGTCACGAGTCGCCGGGTGCGCGAGTCGATCTGCTCCTTGGTGTCCTCGTCACAGGTGATCGCGCCCCTGAGCGCCACAAGTCTCACGACGCCGGACCCTACCGGAGCCCTTCCGGGTCGCCCTCGTCATTGGGTGCCTTCGTGAGCACCGCATCGGATTGGGTCGGCGTGAGAGGCGCCGCCTTCTCGCTCGCAGCGTAGAGCGAGCGGATCTCCTCGTAGGCGAGCGGACGCCACGACCCAGGAGCCAGGGTCGGGTCGGTGAGCGGGCCGATCCGGGTGCGGACGAGCCGCCGGACTGGATGGCCGACCGAGTCGAGCATCCGGCGAACCTGGCGGTTCCGACCCTCGTGGATCACGATCTCGACCGCCGCGTGTCCACCGCGGGATTGCACGAGGTGGGCTTCGGCAGGCGCGGTGGGGCCGTCGTCGAGCTCGATGCCCTCGCGAAGCCGGCGCAGCGTCGCCCGGGTCGGCACGCCCTCGACCTCGGCCAGGTACGCCTTGTCGACACCGTGGCTCGGGTGGGTGAGTCGCTGCGCGAGCTCACCGTCGTTGGTGAGCACGAGGAGACCTTCAGAGTCGGCATCGAGGCGGCCGACGGGGAAGACCCGCGGCTCGTCGGGAACCAGCTCGACCACCGTCGGCCGTCCCTGCGGATCGGATGCGGTGCTGACCACACCCGGCGGCTTGTTGAGGACGTAGGTGACGAGATCACCCGTCGGCGACACCGGCACGCCGTCGACGGTGATTCGCTGATGATCGGGTTCAACTCGGCGCCCGAGAACCGCGACCTCGCCGTCTACCCGGACCCGACCCTCGGCGATGAGGTTCTCTGCAATTCGGCGCGAACCGAGACCAGCTCGGGCGAGCACCTTCTGCAGCCGCTCTCCCGAGTGGAGCTCGGCGGCATTGGGCCCGCCGAGATCGCTGGCGTCGCTCACCCGGCCGGGGATTCTGCCCCGGAAACTTCGGTCTCCGGCGGGTCGGGTTCGTCGCGCAGGTACAGGCCGCGTTCGAGCGCCTCGACCACCGACGCGTCGGGTACGAAGTCGACCAACGACGGCAGATCGCCTAGGGCGTCGAGCCCGAGCCGTTCGAGGAACGACTGGGTAGTCCCGTAGAGGATGGCCTGGCCCGGACCGGAGTCGGTGCCGGATTCCTCCACGTATCCCCGTTGGATCAAGGTGTTCAACGTCGATTCAACGTTTACACCTCGGATCGCGGCGAGCTGCGCGCGCGAGACCGGCTGCTTGTAAGCGACGATCGCCAACGTCTCGAGCGCCGGTCCGGAGAGACGAGCGTGCTGCCCTTCGAGAACAAAGCGCTCGACGTAGGGGGCTAGATCGGGATGGGTCTGGTAGCGATAGCCGCCGCCGACGCGCGCGAGCACGAAGCCTCTCTGGTCGTGTTCGTACTCACCGGCGAGCTCGGCGCAAAGACGCTCGATCTCGTCGACCGGGATCTCGACCAGCTGGGCCAGCACGTTCGGCTCGATCGGCTCGAGCGCCGCGAGCACCACCGCCTCGATCGCCCGCTTCGCTTCGCTCACGCGTTGATCTCGTCGACGATGTGGACCTCGCGGATCGCGTCGATCTCGTCGTCGGGTTCGTCGTCGATCTCCACGATATCCAACGACTCGTCGCCCCAATCGGCGAGCGACGCGGCGTTGAGGTCGATACCGACGCCCTCGGCGATTCGCCCGATGAAGAGATCCGCGAAGTTCTCGACCTGTTCCAGCTCGACCACACCCTGTTTGTACAGCTCCAGGCAGGCGAGGAACCTGACGATCACCTCGATCCGATCGTCGATGCCCACGACCAGCTCCCGAAAGGAGACTGATCCGGTCTCGGGTAGGCGCAACAGCAGGGCCTCTACCGCATCGCGCACGGTGATGCGGATCGGCGCGACGTGGTCCATGGAGACGACCGGGATCTCCGGCGGAACCAAAGCCCGACGGGCCGCAGCCACGAACGATTTCAGGCTCGTCTGCTCGAGCGGATCCGGGGCGAGGCTGCGGAACGGCTCCTCGGGGCCGGCCAGTCGGGCCAGGCTCCGCAGTCCCTCGCCGAGCCGGGCGTCGAGCACCCGGGCGGCGTCTTTGAACGTCTTGCACTCCAGGAGCCGCGCCAGCAGCAGGTCGCGCTCCTCGAACCGCAGCAGCTCCTCGTCGAGCTCGATGTCTTCACGACCGGGAAGTAGGCGCCGCGCCTTGAGCTCTACGAGCGTCGCGGCAATGAGCAGAAACTCGGTCGCGACCTCGAGATCGAGGCGGTCCATCCGCTCGATCTCGGTGATGTACTCGTCGACGAGTCTTGAGAGCGAGACCTCCCACAACTCGACCTCCTGTTTCAGGATCAAGTGCAGGAGGAGGTCGAAGGGGCCCTCGAACACGGAGGTGCGCACCTCGTACGACATCTGCCAAAGGTTACCGGAGCGCCCACCACCGACCGGGGATCGCGCGGCCGCGCGAACCGGCCGATACCGGCAATCTGGGTGTCTCTGGCGTCGCTCTGCTCCAGGTAGCCTGCGCCACATATGGCACGTGTGTTCTCGGGGATCAAGCCGACCGGTGAGATGCAGCTCGGCAACTACGTCGGCGCGGTGCGGCGCTGGGTCGCCCAACAGCACGCCCCCGACCAGGTCGATGCCATCTATTGCGTCGTCGACCTACACGCAATGACCGTTCCCTATGACCCGGCAGAGCTCACCGGGTCGACCCGCCGCCTCGCGACCATGCTGCTCGCGGCCGGGATCGATCCCGACGTCAGCCTCCTGTTCGTTCAGAGCCAGGTCTCCCAGCACGCCGAGCTGTGCTGGATCCTGAACAACGTGGCTACCTTCGGGGAGCTACGGCGCATGACCCAGTTCAAGGACAAGTCGGTTCAGCACAGCGGCGTCACGCCAGAGTCGGTGACAGCCGGGTTGTTCGACTACCCGGTGCTCATGGCGGCCGACATCCTCCTGTACGACACTGAAGAGGTCCCGATCGGCGACGACCAGCGCCAGCACCTCGAGCTGAGCCGGGACCTCGCCATGCGCTTCAACCACCGGTTCGGAAACACGTTCGTGGTCCCGAAGGGCACCTTCCCCACGACTGGCGCCCGGATCATGGATCTCCAGAACCCGACGTCGAAGATGTCGAAGTCGGCCGACTCGCCCCTGGGCACGATCCTCTTGCTCGACGACCCGGCCGCGATCACGAAGAAGATCAAGTCTGCCGTGACCGACTCCGGGTCCGAGGTCCGTTACGACCCAGAGAACAAGCCCGGCGTTTCGAACCTCCTCGAGATCCTCGCCGCGGTCACCGACCAGACGATTCCGACGGTGGAGGCCGAGTTCTCCGGCTCCGGCTACGGGGCGTTCAAGGCCGCAGTCGCCGAGGCCGTGGTCGAGTCGCTGCGCCCGGTGCAGAAGCGCTACGAGACGCTCGCGGCCGATCCGGTCGAGGTCGAGCGCATCCTCGCCAACGGGGCCCAGCGTGCCGAGGCGCTCGCCGCAGTCGTGATGCAGCGCGTCCGTCGCGCCGTCGGGCTGCTCCCGCGCCCGCTCTAAAACTCGCGATCCGCGGCTTCGAGCGCGTCGACGACAGGCCTCGGTGCCGGGAGCGACCCGTGATCATGGGAGTGGTGATGATCCGACGTCCACCAGACCGCGAGCGCGCTCCCTCCTGCTCGGGCCACTTCTTGCGCGCCCACTGAGTCATGACGGAGATAGCACCCGGCGCGACCGGGCCAGCCGCGCGCGCGGGCGAGCGCACGACGGCGTCCGTCGCTGCGAACAGTCCATCCGATCGCAGTCGCGATGCTCCGCCCGATCACGCCTAGGCGCGCGTGGCGCTTTCCAACATCGTGCACGAGAGCCGCCTCGATCGCGTCGGGGCGCAACGGCGCGGGTACCGACCGCGCAACGGCGCGCGCTCCGTCGATGGCGTGAGCGCGGTCGGCCGGGCTCATCCCGGTGAACAGGCGACGCTCCCCCACCGTCAGCATCGAGACCGCCCACGCGTCATCGACGGCCGTTGGCCCTGCCGATCCCAGCATGCGGAAGAAGCGGGCGACGAGATGGCCCAACCCGCTCACGAGATGAAGATGAAACGGAACAACGCGTCTTGGAACGGACGAATGATCGGCGTGAAGATGTCGAGCCAGAACACCATCCCGAACAAGACCAGGAATCCGTACTGGCGGTACTTGTACCAACCCGGCAACCAGGCCTCCGGTAAGGCGCGCTCCACCAGAGACGACCCGTCGAGCGGTGGAACCGGGAGCAGGTTGAACAGGCCCAGCAGCAGGTTCGCGTACGCGAACCAGTACAAGAGCTGGAGGACGAGCGGGAGGTCGTAGATGAAGGTCCCACTCGGGCTGATCGAGTGGTAGGCGAGGCGCGCCGCGAAGGCCGAGGCGGCCATCAACAAGAAGTTCGTGGTCGGGCCGGCCAGACCCACGTAGACCATGTCGCGTCGTGTGTTACGCAGCTTCGACGGGTTCACCGGCACCGGCTTGGCCCAGCCGAACGCGCCCAACCCTGCGAGCGTCATCATCGCCGGCAGGATGATCGAACCGAACGGATCGATGTGCGGGATCGGGTTGAGGGTGAGCCGACCGGCCTTCTTCGCGGTGTCGTCGCCGAAGAACAACGCGACCACACCGTGGCTGATCTCGTGCAGAATGATCGCCGCGAAGAGGCATCCGAAGAAGACCAACTTCTGTTCGAGCTCGTTGCCCACCTAGCGCCGCGTCGACGCGCAGTGCATGCAGAAGCGAGCAGCAGGCATCGCCTCGAGTCGTGCGTCGCCAATCGGCTCGCCACAGTCTTCACAGCGCCCATAGGTGCCGGCGTCGAACTTCACCAGCGCACCGTCGACGTCTTGAAGAGCCTCGAGGAGCGTGCCGGCGAGGGCGTCGACCTCACCCCGTTCGGCCGTGACCTGGCCGGTGTCGGCGAAGCCTTCGTCGAAATCGAGCTCGGCACCCGGGCCGCGACCGAGCTGGCGCAGCTGGTCGGCAAGACGGTTGCGCTCATCATTCAGCTGAGCGCGTAGCGACGCGTTGGTCGGCTCGGACATGGACCGAGGTTACCCCCGCACCGGCCTGGCTCAGGTCGCTCTGCTAGGTCGCGCGGGCCCGGGGGTGCGCCCTGTCGTAGACAGCCCGGAGCCGCTCCGGCGAGACTTTCGTGTACACCTGGGTCGTAGACAGGCTCGCGTGACCGAGCAGTTCCTGCAGGACCCTGATGTCGGCACCGTGCTCGAGCATGTGCGTGGCGCATGAGTGCCGCAACACGTGGGGTGAGAGCCGGGAGGCAAGGCCGACCCGCTCGCCGGCGTCACGAACGATCTTCCAGCAACCTTGACGGGTGAGGCGACCGCCTCGGGCATTGAGAAACACCGCCTCGCCATCGGCTCGGGTGCGTACCCGGGGCCGTTCCAGATCAGGGCGTCCGGCGGTGAGGTACGACTCGACCACAGCCCGCGCGGTGCGCCCGATCGGCACGATCCGTTCCTTCGATCCCTTGCCGAGCACCCGGAGGAGGCCACCGACAAGATCGACGTCTTCGCGGTCGAGGCCGACCAGCTCGCTGATCCGCAGGCCCGCGGCATAAAGCGTTTCGAGAATCGCGCGGTCACGTAGGGCGCGAGGGCCATCTCCGGTCACCGCCCCGAGCAGCGCCTCGACCTCGGGTTCGGTCAGCGCCTTCGGGATCCCCTGGGGAACCCGGGGGGCGCCCACCTCCTCCGATGGATCGGTGGCAACAAGGCCCTCGTCGACACAGAACCGGTGGAACGACCGGACCGCGACGAGGGCGCGCGCGATCGAGGCTCGGGCGAAGCGCGCATTTCCGTCATCGTCACGCGCCTGCTCGAGCGTGTTCACGTAGGCGACTACAACCCCTTCGTCGACGCCGCGCGGATCTGTGATGTCACGAGCGCGCAGGTAGGCCGCGTACCGGCGGAGATCGCGGCGGTACGCGCTCAGCGAATTCGGCGCGAGTCCGCGCTCGACGGCCAACCAGCTGTCGTACTCGTCGAGCAGGCGTCCGATCCGATCACGCGTCGCGGTCGTCACACGATGCCCGGGTACTCGCCCGAGAGAAACCGTCGGGTTAGCGCCAGCCCGATGATGCTCTTCGCGTCGATGATCTCTCGTGCCGCGATCAGGGCGTCCACGTCGGCGAGCGCGATCCGTTCGGTAGTCATCGCCATCTCTTCCGGGCCGACCGGGCACGGACCGTCTGTCGCCTCCACGTCGAGAGCAACGAACAGGTGGGTGTGCTCGTCACAGAACCCCGGCGTGTTGTAGAACTCGGCGAGCTTGACCAAAGAGCCGGGGCGTCTGCCGATCTCCTCGTCGAGCTCACGCACTGCGGTCGTCTCGGGTGGCTCTCCGTCGACGTCGCGCTTGCCCGCAGGGACCTCGAGTAGCTCGCCACCTATCGCGCAGCGGTACTGGCGCACGAGGATCGTGTGGGTCCCGCCAGGCTCGATCGGCACCACGACGACCGCGCCCGGGTGCCTGACAACGCTGCGTTCGTGACGGTCGCCGTCGGGGCCCTGGATCTCTAGACGTTCGACAGTGAGGAAGCCAACGGTCGCGACCGTCTCCGACCCGACGATCTCAAAGCCACTTGATCTGACGGGTCGCTCCGCGGCGCCTCCTGGAATGGACACGCTCTCACCCGCCCGCTCGTCTCTCGGCGGCTGTGTTGGCTTCAATGTGACGCGGAAGAAGTTTCGGGTTCAGCTTCGAGCGGCAGACGAGGGGCACGGCCTTCGGCCCTTCGGTGCGCGGCCGCAACGAAGGCCCGGAACAAGGGGTGCGGACGATCGGGGCGGCTCTTGAACTCGGGGTGCGCCTGGGTGGCGACGAAGAACGGATGCTCCGTAGCCGGCAGCTCGATGAACTCGACGAGCCGGTCGTCGGGAGAGGCGCCCGAACAAACAAGCCCGGCCTCTTCGAGGCGCGCCCGGTAGCGGTTGTTGACCTCGTAGCGATGCCGGTGCCGCTCGTACACGACTTCTTCGCCGTAGGCACGCTGCACGACCGAACCAGCCAGCAGCTTCGCGGGGTACGCACCGAGCCGCATCGTGCCGCCCTTCTCGACGACGTCGCGTTGATCGTCCATGAGATCAATCACTGGGTGGGGCGAATGCGGATCGAACTCGCTCGAGTTCGCGCCGGCCAGGCCGCAGACGTCGCGAGCGAACTCGATGGTCGCGCAGTGCAGACCGAGACACAGTCCGAGGAACGGGATTCCGTTCAACCGGGCGAATCCGGCCGCGGCGATCTTGCCTTCGATCCCACGGAAGCCGAACCCGCCGGGAATCACGATCCCATCCAGGTCGCGCAGGCGTCCCTCGGCGAGCAGGCCTTCGGTGTCGTCAGACGCGATCCAGTCGAGCATGATCTTCGCGCCGCACGCGTAGCCGCCGTGCTTCAGTGCCTCGACCACCGACAGGTACGCGTCAGGCAGGTTCACGTATTTGCCCACGAGCCCGATATGGATCTCGTCGGTCGCATCGGCGACCCGCGCCACGAGCGCCTTCCACGGACCGAGATCGGGCGGACCCTCGTCGAGCTTCAACATCTCGCAGACGTAGTCGTCGAGCCCTTCGTCGTGGAGCACCAGCGGGATCTCGTAGAGATCGTCGGCATCGATCGCCGACACGATTCCCCGCTCGGGGACGTCACACAGCTGGCTGATCTTCTCCTTCAGGCGGGTCGCAATCGGTCGGTCGGAGCGGCACACGATGACGTCGGGCTGGATGCCCCTGCTGCGCAGCTCGGTGACGGAATGCTGCGTCGGCTTGGTCTTCTGCTCCCCCGACGGGCCGATGAAGGGCACCAGCGTGACGTGCAGGTAGAAGACGTTGTCCCGGCCGACGTCCTTGCGGAACTGCCGGATGGCCTCGAGGAACGGCAGGATCTCGATGTCGCCGACCGTGCCCCCCACCTCGGTGATGACCACGTCGACGTCGTCGCCGGCGAGGCTGAGAATCCGTTCCTTGATCTCGTCGGTGATGTGCGGGATCACCTGCACGGTCTGACCGAGGTAGGCGCCGTGCCTCTCCTTCGAGAGCACGGCCTGGTAGATCGATCCGGTGGTCGCGTTGCTCCTGCGGTTGAGCGGAACATCGACGAAACGCTCATAGTGGCCAAGGTCGAGGTCGGTCTCTCCACCGTCGTCGGTGACGAACACCTCACCGTGTTGAAAAGGGTTCATCGTGCCCGGATCAACGTTGATGTACGGGTCGAGCTTCTGCATCGTGACCCGGAGCCCTCGGGCCTTCAAGAGCCTCCCCAGAGAGGAGGCGTTGAGGCCCTTCCCGAGGCTCGATGCCACGCCGCCCGTCACGAAGATGTGCTTCGCCAAGACCTCAACCTCCGGGATTTCCCGTATCGGAACGCGTGCGAACACGCGTCACTGACCTACGGGAAACCGACGGTACCATGCGCCCGACCCGCTTCAGCGAACCCCGAGGGCCGAGAGAGGGAGACGCGTGCCCACGCTCGACCATCAACTCCCACCCGGGCGCGGCGCCACGGTCACCACCCCCGGCGCCCGAACCACCGGCATCGACCTCTTGATCCTCGGACTCTTCGCCCTGGTGATCCGGATCCCGGCCTTCCTCTCGTCCCGAAGCCTGGTCTTCGACGACGGCGTGTTCGGTGCATCCGTAGTGGCCATGCGCTCGGGCGGCGCGCCGTTCCGCGAGGTGTTCTCCAGCCAGGGACCACTGTTCCTCCCGCTGGCCTGGTTCGGAGATCTCCTCACGCTCCGCACCCCCGACTCGCCCCGATCCCTCGCCGTCATCTCGGGAATCGTTATCGCACTAGCCACCTATCTGGCCGGCCGGGAGCTGACCACCCGGGCGCGGGCGTTCCTCGCGGCGGGCCTGGTCGTGGTGAGCGGATCGGTTCTCTGGACCACCGCGCCCCTAGCCGCCGATGGCCCGGCGAGCGCGCTCGCCGTCATCGCGGTCACCCTCGCGCTGATCTATCGACGTTCCCCTTCGATCCGGCGTGCCATCGTGATCGGAATCCTCGTCGGTGCGGCCTTCTCGGTGAAGAGCCTCCTGGTCCTTCCGGCTCTCGTTACCGTCGGAATCCTCGTCGTGTCATGTCGACGACGGCGCGACATCGTCACGGTGCCGATCATTGCCGCGGTGGTCACGGTGGTCGCGTCGTTGCCCTGGGGCATCGCCCGTGTGCTCGAACAGTCGGTGCTGTACCACACCGACGCGATCGGTGAACGGGCGCCGCTGCAGAATCTCGAGACCGTCGCGCGCGCCCTGGTGACCCGTGACCTTCCGATCGTCGTCGCCGGCGTCGTCGCCATCGCAGCCTGGCTCTGGCGCGGCTTTCGACGCCGCGCAAGCGCCAAGGTGGGAGAAGACCGGGATGCAGTGACGTCGCGCGCTGACGGCTGGATCGAACGACTCGGTGCCGGACGCGTGCCGGTCGTCGTGTGGACGCTCCTCGTCGCGTTCGTTCTGATCACCGAGAACCCCCTGTGGCGGAGCCACGTCGCCCACCTCATTCCCCCGCTCGCGCTGCTGATCGCAACGGCTCGGGTGGGGTGGCGCACGATCGCAATCGCGGCCGTGGCCGCGGTGCCAGTGTCGGTGGTCTCGCTCCAGCCGCTGCTGTTGCCCTCCGGGCCGAACCGGGCCGAGGCAACTGTCGAGGCCGCCATCCGAACGCTCCCTCCGAGAGCGATGGTGATCAGCGACACGCCGGGAATCGTGTGGCGCTCCGGGCGACGCACCCCCGACCGTTACGTCGACACCTCGATCCTGCGGATCACCTCGCCGCGCCAGAGCATCCGCATCACCGAAGACGACGTCGTGCGCGACGCCGCGTCACCCCGCGTCTGCGGCGTTCTGAGCTGGTCCGAGCAGCGCTTCGGGAGCTTCACCGGCCTCGGTCCCCGGCTCCGCCGATTGGGCTACGCCGCGAAGTTCATCGAGCCGAGATCATCGCACTCGCTCTGGCTCAAGGCCCGGTGCCGTCCGCAGGGGCCACCGCCGGCGGCATGGCCCGCCCGAGCCGATCGAACCAACGGAGCGGTGGCACCCGATCGATCACCCGACTGAACGACACGAACTCGGCCGCGAGGTTCAACACGATGAGCACTGCAATCACCCCGTTGGCTGTCGCCCGGTTCGTGCCGAGCACGACTCCCACCCCGAGGACCGCACCCAGGACGTTGGCCCCCGCGTCTCCGAGCATCAGCCGTTCCGACAGATCACCAGGAAGCACGCCGAGCGCGGCCCCCATCACCGGCGCGACTGCGATTCCGACGGCTCCCGTTCCGAGCGCGAAGGCGAGCGGTACGTAGGCGAACAACGCGGCTTTGATCGTGCGTCCGGGCGCGCGATCGAGGAGGTTGCCGAGGTTCGCGCCGAGCGCGATGAGCACGGCGTCGGCAATGACCCGCTTGCCGGAGATGAAGCCCGGCTCCGCCGCGACCACGATCGCGACGCCCGCACCGCCGACCAGCTTGAGCAACCCGGTGGTGACGCGGCCGTGCGCGAGCGCACGAAGATGGCCGGCGAAGCCACGGTCCTCACCGGTTCCGAGAACGTCGTCCATCAACCCCAGCATCCCGAACCCGAAGCACACGAGCAGGACCAACGGGCGGGCCAGGTTCAGCCCTGGTTCCTCACCGATGCCGACGGCCCCGAGTGTCGCCCGGCCGGCTTCGACGATCAGCACCGCAGAGACCATCAGCACCCCGCCGACCACGGGGATCTGGACTCCCCGATGGTTCGCGCGGTGCAACGCTGGCGCGTCGAGAATCTGATGCCCGGCCACGAAGAGGAACCGGACCGCGACGAACCCGACCACCAACGCGACGAGGACCGTCACGATCAGGGTGTCGTTTTGTAGGGAGGAAGGGCCCGGCTCGCGCCGTCGCCGTAGCCATAGTGGCCAGTTACCGGCGGTAGGCGTCCGAGGTCGGAACCGGCGAGGGTGACTGCGATCCGGCCTTCGGAGAGCTCGACGTCGTCGACGGTCGACAGCCCCGCGATCGCGTCGCCGGTGCGGAGCGGTGCAAGGATCTGCCCGCGACTGGTCGTCGTGGCCGCGTCGTCGAAGACCTCTCCGACCACCGTCGGGATCGCGGCCCCTGCGAGGGCGCTCGCTCCCGACCGCAACTGGTTGCCCGGTACGAACCCTGCACCAACGAGCAGCACGACCCTGGCGTTGCGTCCGGGGAACGCGGCCTGGTCGATCTGACCATCGCCGACTCGGGCGATCTGCACGAAACCGGCATCGATGAGCGCGCTGAGCGCGTCACCGGGGGGAGCCGTCACAGCAGGCGGAGGTGTGGGTGTGATCTCGCGCACCGCCTGGCCATCGTGCAATCGGGCCGCGATGGCCTTCCATGCGGCGTCGCGAAGGGTCGCCGGATCGCGACTGGTGTTCCCGAGCGCGATGCCGAGCTTGCTGGTGGTCGTCTTGTCGCCGAGGGTCCAGGAGTTCTCGAGCCACACGACCGCGGGCACGACGGCACCGGCGGCGCGAAGCACGTCGACCTGATTGGTCACCACGTCGGCGTCGATGCCGCGGGTCGCAATCACGACGACCGGAACATTCGTGAGCCTGCTTTCGACCACGTACGGCTGGGCCTGGCCGACGAAATCGTTCAATCTCCCGACGTCGGCCGCGAGCGCCCGGCTTTCCCGCTTACGCGTATCCGCCTTCCGACTGACGGCATTGATTCGGTCGTTGAGGCTGTCGACAATGGCGCGGTCGATGACCGTGGCGCCCATGACGATCCCCACGGTGAGCGCGAGGAACACGGCAACGAGCGAGACGAGGTGAAAGCGGAAGTTGATCATCGGTCAGAACGCACTTCTGATCGTGTCCCAGAGGTCGTCGATTGTCAGGAGCAAGCCTCGCAGATAGACCTGCAACGGTTGCGACACGATGCTCATGGCCAGGATCGTGAGGATTGCGGCGACGACGAGCAACAGGAGATCACGGCGTCGAACTCGGCTCTCATAGAGGCGATTGACTCCCTTTGCGTCGACGAGCACCGGCCCGAGCCGAAGGCGGGTCAGGAATGTCGATGACATTCCTGGGCGACCCTTGTCGAGAAACTCGACCATCGTGGCGTGGGTGCCCACGGCGACGATCAACGGCGAGCCGGCTTCGAAGGCGAGGATCATCGCTACGTCTTCGCTGGTGCCGTCGATCACGAACTCGTGGTACGGGACTCCCCACTCCGCCAGCTGCTCACGGCCCGGAGCGCGACCGTCGAGGTGCACGTGGTGCACGAGCTCGGCACCGCTGGCGAGGGCCTTCTCTGATACCGAGTCGAAGTCTCCGATGATGATGTCGGGCTTCCTCCCGATCTCGAGAAGCGCATCGGCGCCACCGTCGACCCCGATGAGCACCGGACGGAATTCGCGGATGTAGGGGCGGAGCGCCGCGAGATCGCTGCGGTAGTCGTGGCCGCGCACTACGACGAGCGCGTGGCGGCCCTCGAAATGTGTATGCAGAGGTGGGAGGTTGACCGGCTCGAACGTGAGACTCGCTTCACGTTGGATGTACTCGAGGGTGTTCACCGCGAACTTCTCCAACTCGACGCCGATCGTCGAGCGAGCTTCGTCCATCGAGCGTTCGATGCCCCCGAGGGTCATCCGCGCGCCCCCGCCCACCAGGTGATCGCCGACGAAGATATCCCCTTCGACAATGCGGATCACGGCGCCGTCGGGGATGCCTTCCATAACGCTCGGACCGGCGGCGTCGACGAGTGGGATGCCGGCTTGGACCACACGGATCGGACCCTGGTTCGGGTAGCGCCCCGAGATCGACGGCGCCGCGTTGACGATCGCGGCGACGTCGGCGCCGATGAGACCCTCGGCTGCGACCCGGTCGAGATCCTTGTGGTTGATCACCGCAATATCGCCGGGTTGCAACCGCTTCACCAGGTCCTTGGTGCGTGGACCGATCTTGGCTGTTCCGGTGACCACAGTCGTCTGGGCGGTCCGCGTCGGGTTCTTACGAGCCATCACGACACCCGCGCGGCAGCATCGGCCAGCAACTCTTCGGCGTGGCGGCGGGCGTGGGTCGAGTCGCCGATCCCCGCGAGCATCCGAGACAGCTCCCGCACCCGAGCACCATCGAGCACGAGCGAGGCGTCGGCCACTGTCCGGCCGCCTTCGGTCCGTTTCTCGACGACGATCTGCGCGTCGGCAAACGCCGCGACCTGCGCGAGGTGCGTAACGCAAAGAACAGGGCGACGTTCGGCCAGCTCGGCGAGCGCGGCGCCGACTGCGCGGCCGGCCTCTCCCCCCAGACCGGCGTCTACCTCATCGAACACGAACGCCGTGGCCCGTCCACCTTCGGTCGCGAGCACTACCCGAAGGGCGAGCATGGATCGTGCGAGCTCACCGCCCGAAACAACCTTGGCGAACGGCCGGGCCGGTTCTCCCGCATTGGCCGAGAGGAGAAAGGTGACTGCGTCGGCGCCGTCGTCGCTCTCAGGGCCCTCGTCAACGGCGATCTCAAAGCTCGCCGAGGGCATCCCGAGCCGGGTCAGACGGCCAGTCACGGCGGCGGCCAGCGGCTGAGCCGCGGCCCGTCGGAGTCGACCGAGAACCGAAGCGGCCGCGGCACCACGTTTCCCGGCGGCAATCCGTAGGGCTTCGAGATCGGCCGCGCGCATCTCGTAGCTCTCGAGGTCGGCGAGACGGGCGCGGACCTCCTCACCGTAGCGAACCACCGCGTCGAGGTTCTCGCCGTATTTGCGACGCAGCTCGTGGAGTCGATGCCGACGCTCCACCACCTCGACCAACCGCGCGGGGTCGAGCTCCAGCTCGTCGGCCACGAGCCGGAGGTCTTGGGCTACCTCGGCCAGCTCGCTCTGCAGAACCCGAACCCGCTCGGCCAATGGCGCGAACGGCGCGCGGTCGCAAAGCGCGCCTGCGGCCTCGCCGACTCCCTCGAGCGCGGGGCCGTCGAGGCAGGCGCGGGCATGGGCGAGCGCGTCGCGGTGAGACTCGGCGTTCGCGAGCAGCTCCTGTTGGGCCGCGAGGGTCTCGTCTTCGTCGAGCGCGCTGATCTCGGCCGTGTCGATCTCGTCGAGTTGAAACGCCAACAGACCGATCTCGCGCGCCCGGCTGCGGGCATCGCCGCCCAGGGCCTCGAGCGCCTCGTCGATGTGGCGGAGATCGGCCCGAGCCTCGCGGTAGTCGGCCAATGCGGCGCGCGCGGGCTCGCCGCCGGCATGATCGAGCGCGGCGCGCTGCTCTGCCGGCGTGAGGAGCGAGTGGTGGGTGTGCTGGCCGTGCAGCTCGACGAGCTCGGCGCCGCGCTCGGCCAGCTCCCCCGCCGTCACGAGTCGTCCGTTGATGTACGCCCGACTGCGGGCCCCGGCCGTCGATGACACGACCCGTGCCAGCACGACCTCATCTCCGTCGGCACCCACGAACCGCCCCTCGACCCTGGCTTCGTCGGCTCCGTCGCGCACGATCCCCGGATCGGCGCGGCCGCCGAGCAGAAGCTCGAGCGCACCGACCACGAGCGTCTTTCCGGCGCCGGTCTCACCGGTGACCGCGGTGAGGCCCGCTCCCAATACGACTTGGAGCTCATCGATGATCCCGAGGCTCTCGACCCGGAGCTCCACCAGGGTCGCCGCGCCGAGATCAGGGCTGGGTTCGCGGCGGCTCACCTATCCGCCAGCCCGAACTTGGCCTTGAGGATCTGATGGAAGTCGCGCGGGGCCAGGGTCACGATCCGAGTCGGGGCCCTGGCCGCGGTGCACACCACCACGTCACCGGCGGCGAGCTCACCGATCTCGCGACCATCGAGCGTGAGCACGGCGGCCCTGTCATCGGTCACGGTGAAGCGCAGCTCCTCGTCGGGATCGAGAACCAGCGATCGATCGAACAACATGTGCGGCGAAACGGGAGTCAGCAGGAGGCACCGGAGCCGTGGCGACACGATCGGGCCGCGCGCCGAGAACGAGTACGCAGTCGACCCGGTGGGTGTCGCAACGATCACCCCATCAGCCGCGTAGCTGGTGAAGAACCCCCCGTTGATGTCGACGTCGAGCCGCAGAACGCTTCCGTGACGCGCTTTCTCGACGACCGCTTCGTTGAGAGCCGACCAGCGTCCACCAGCCAGTCCCAGCGAGTCGACCCGCACCTCGAGTGCCATCCGTTCCTCGACCCTGTAGTCACCGGAGACGAGCCGTTGCAGCGCGAAGTCGAGATCGACGGGTTCGACCTCGGTCAGGTATCCGAGCTGGCCGACGTTCACCCCCAGCACCGGAATCCCGGCATCGGCGACGAGATCGACGGTACGCAGCATCGTGCCGTCGCCACCCAGGGAGATCGCAAGATCGAGGCCCAGGGCGAATGCCTCTGCATCGACGGCGAGGGTCTGCAGCGCGGCACGATCGGCGCAGTCGGGCGAGGGGACGACTACAGCCAATCCCGCGGCCGCGAGCCAGCGCGACGCGTGCTCGGCGAGGTCGAGGGCCTCGGGCCGATCGCGGTGCGGAACGACACCGACCGTTCGTAGACCGCTCGTGGCCGAGGCGCTCATATCGGGTCGCAACCAGGATCGGAACCGGGTGGCGAGCCGGCGGGCTTGTCGGCGGGTTCGTCAGCGATGGCGGCCGCGTCGAGCGCCGCACCATCTACGCGGGTCACTCCCGGCCCGGGCTTGCGCGCATGGGCGAGGAACTCCCGGTTGCCGTCGGCGCCCCGCAGCGGCGACGGCATCACCGCGACGGTCTCGATTCCGGCGTCGCCCAGGCCGAGCACGACCTGTTCGAGGACATCACGGTGGACCAGCGGATCCCTGACGATTCCGCCGCGGCCGACACGTGCCCGGCCGGCTTCGAACTGGGGCTTCACCAGCAGCACAAGCTCGGCGTCATCGGCGCTGAGCCGGACCAGCGCGGGGGCCACGAGGACTAGTGAGATGAAGGAGAGATCGGCAGTGACCAGCTCCGCGGGCTCGCCGATCTCCGCGAGCTCGAGATGCCGGAGGTTCGTACGCTCAAGGACCCGCACCCGAGGATCTTCGCGCACAGTCCAGGCCAGCTGCCCCCGGCCGACGTCGACCGCCACCACTTCCACCGCTCCCCGCTGGAGCAGGCAGTCGGTGAACCCGCCCGTTGAAGCTCCGGCGTCGAGGCAGCGCCGTCCGGTCACGGACACCGAGAATCGTTCGAGCGCGGCGTCGAGCTTCTCGCCACCACGGGAGACAAAACGCGGAGGCGGGCCGGCCACCACAATCGGCTCGCTCCCATCGACCATCCGGGCGGCCGAACTTGCGGGAGCACCTCCCACGGTCACATTTCCGGCCTCTATGGCCTCGACTGCTACGCGCCGACTGGTCACGAGCCCGCGCCGGACGAGCTCGGCGTCGAGCCGGCGCCGCATCGGGCTACGCGCCCGAGTTCGAGGATTTCTTGGCGCCTTTCTTGGCGCTCTTGGTCTTGGCGCTCTTGGTCTTGGCCTTCTTCGCCGGATTCGCGATCTTCGTCTTCTTCGTCTTCATGGCCGCAGTGGACTCGATCGGAAGCCGAGCCTCGATCCGGGCGAGGTCGTCCTTGGTCGCGATGCCGAGCGCCTTCACCTGGCGCCGGATCTCGCGGCGTACGACGTCGAGCATCTCGTCGGTCCGCTTGCGACTCTCCTCGACCAGCTCGTCAACGAAACCCTGCACCTGTTCCTGGGCGAGCTGGCCCTGACCGACGAGCTCCTTCGCCCGGTCGACCGCCTGGGCTCGCGTGAGTGCGACGAACTGCGCTCCCGCGTCGAGGTAGCGGCTGAGGTCAGGTCCTTGTGCCATCAGCGGACTCCTTCGATGGGCATCCCCACACGCTACCGTCGGTCGGGATGGTGATCCCGCTTCACGACAACAATCCGACGACTCGACGCCCGGTCGTCACCATCACTCTGATCGCTCTCAACATCATCGTGTTCGCGCTGGTACAGCCCCATAGCGGCGCGTCGGCCGAGACACGATTCGACTACGAACACGCTGCGATCCCGTGCGAGATCGATAAGGGAACACCACTGACCGTCGCCGAGGTGACCACAGGGACCTGTGGCGGCGTGGAGGCGAACTCACCCGAGATCTTTGCCGATAAGAACGTCTACCTGGCCGCGCTCGCCTCGCTCTTCCTCCACGGATCGTGGCTCCACGTGCTCGGCAACATGCTGTTCCTCTGGGTCTTCGGCAACAACGTCGAGGATCGCTTAGGCCACATCGGGTTCGTGATCTTCTACCTGTTCGTCGGATTGATCGCGACGCTCGGCCACGTAGCAGCCGATCCCAGCGCGACGATCCCCGTGGTCGGTGCGTCGGGCGCGATCGCCGGGGTGATGGGCGCTTACCTCGTGACCTGGCCGCGCGCCCGCATCCACAGTCTCGTGTTCGTCGTGATTCTGCCGCTCCCTGCTGCGCTCGTACTCGGCGTCTGGTTCGTAATGCAGTTCGGCACCAGCGCCAACTCCAACGTTGCCTGGGTCGCGCACGTCACTGGTTTCGTGGCCGGCGCGGTGGTCGCGCTGATCATGCGTGGTGCGGTCGGTCCGCTCCGATCGGCGGCGTTCCCCGATCATCGCCAGCCCGACGACCCGTCCCGACCCGGCGGCCGCATCGAACCCTGGAGCTGACTTTGCCGGCAAACGCTATCGGTCGGATTGTGGCCCGATGATGATCGCGGCGAGCCCGGCGAGATCGTTGGTTACGAACGCGGGCGCAGGATCGGTGGGTACGGGCTCTCCCCCTCCATCACCGTCGCTGATCCGCGACAGGACGAGCGCGAACGGCCAGCCGAGCGCGGCGGCCAGAGCGCCGTCGGTCGACGGACGGTCCCCCACCATGAGCCCCACTCCCTCGGCGAGCTCAGCGGCAAAGCGGGAACGCACCAGCGCGACAGTCGGCGCCTCGGGCTTGCCCGCGACCTCGGGCGCCCGACCAGCGGCGGTCGCCACCGCGGCGACAATCGCACCGTTGCCAGGGAGGAGCCCGCCGGGGCCAGGGTAGGTGGGATCGACGTTCGTGGCGACGAAGCGCGCACCGCCGCGCACCGCTGCTGACGCGCGGTCGAGCTCGTCGAAGTCGAATGTCGGATGGAATCCGACGACAACCGCGTCGGCCGGTCCCCGATCCACGACCTCGTAGCCCGAGGCCGCCAGCGCTTCGATCACACCGATGCCGGCGCACGCCAACACCCGCGAGCCGGGCTCGAGGGTCTCGCGCAGCAACGCAGCAGCAGCCTGCGCGCTGGTGACCACGTCGTCGTCGACGGCGTCGACACCCATCGCGGCCAGCTGCTCGACGATAGAACCGGGCGTCCGACTCGAGTTGTTCGTGATGTAGCCGACCCGGTGGCCCGCGCCCCGCAACCTGTTGATCGCGTCAGCCGAACCCCGGATCGGCTCCGGCCCGAGCCAGACCACTCCGTCGAGATCGCAGCAGACCAATCGGCTCAACGGGTGACGATCACGCGTTCGAGCGCTTGGTTCGCAGCACAGAACGCGGGGTCGTGGTCGACGTCCAAGGGGTGCTCCGAATGCGTGTGCGACAATCGCTCGGTCTTTGCGGGTCTTCGGCGCGCAGACGCCTCGAAGGGAATCTCGACGTGCCCCGATTTCTTCCGTTCCGCGGCTTGCGCTACACCACTGACGACCTCGCGGCCGTCGCCTGTCCACCCTACGACGTGATCGATGACGACGAGCGGACCGTCCTCGCAGACCGCCACATCCGCAACGCCGTACATCTGATTCTCCCGGGCGGCCCGGCCGAGACCCGCTACACGGCCGCGGCGGCGCTCCTCGAAGACTGGCAGCGCCGCGGGTTCCTCGCCACCGATCCCGATCCCCGGTTCTACGGATATCGGATGCGCTTCCGTGACGATGCCGGCCGCCAACGCACTACCGATGGAATCCTCGGAGCCCTGGAGCTCCCTGACGCGGCCGGAACCGGAGATGTCCTGCCCCACGAACGGACGCTGCCCAAGGCCAAGAGCGACCGCCTCGCCCTCCTCCGCGCGACAAGGGCGAACCTCGACCCGATCTGGGGCCTCTCCCCCGGCGCCGGTCTGGGAGTGCTGGCTGCTAGCGGCACACCCCTCGTGACCTGCACCGATACGCACGGAGTGGACCACTACCTCAGCGCGATCGATGATCCTGCGACCATCTTGGCAATCGAGGAGGCGGTCGCGAGTGCTCCGGTCGTGTTGGCTGACGGCCATCACCGCTTCGAGACCGCCATCACCTACCGCGACGAACAGCGTGTCGCAGGCCAGCCGCATCCCGGCGACGACGCGATCATGTGCCTCATCGTTGAGCTGGCCGCCGACCAGCTCTTCGTGCAACCCATCCACCGCCTGCTGAGCGACGCGCCCGGCGGTTTCGACCTGCGAGCTGCGCTCAGAAGCCACTTCAACGTGATCAGCGCGGGGCCGAACACGCCCGACGGCGTCGACGCGCTCTGCTCCCGGATGGATGCCGAGGGCGGTCTCGGACTGGCCGACGCCGCGGGTCTGGCCCTGCTCGTCCCCGACGACGACGACCCCGACCGGAGCGACGCCGCCCGCTTCGAGGCATCAGTCACGCCGGCGCTCGGCGAGGCGATCGCGGTGACCTACCGCGATGATGCGAAGACGTGCGCATCACTGGTCGACAAGGGCGTCGCGAACGCCGCCGTTCTGCTCCGTCCGGTCACCGTCGCGCAGATTCGCGCGGCTGCAGGTGCACGCACCCGCATGCCGCAAAAGACCACGTTCTTCGCGCCAAAGCCCCGCACCGGTGCCGTGTTTCGCTCCCTCGACGCCGACTCTTAGTGCGAATCGCGCCCGACGTGCTCGCGAGCCTGACTAGTTGACGTCCCATACGGGGGCCGACTCGATGAGCTTGCGGAGGTCGCCGGGGCCAGAGCGCTCCTGTGCGGCAACGAGCTGTTCCGCCACCTGTGTCTCGTAGCTCGGGCGGCTGACGTCGCGGAACACGCCGACCGGCGTAGGAACAGTCGGCTGGTCGGCGAGGCGGGAGAGCGCGAACGCGACCGTCGGGTCGGGTCGGTGCTCGTCGTGGACGAGCAGCGCCTCGACGCCGACGTCGACAACGTTCACCACCTCGGCCTCGCCGTAGGAGTTCAAGGCCACGCCGAGCTCATTGTCATCGCCGAATTGGATCGGCTGACCATGGTGGAGGTCGATCAGCATCTCAGCCCGGTGGTCCTTCTTCAAGATCGCGTCGAACGCGCCGTCGTTGAAGACGTTGCAGTTCTGGTAGATCTCGACGAACGCTGCGCCCTTGTGGTCGTGCGCCCGTTTGAACACCGACTGCATGTGCTTGCGGTCGAGGTCGTGGGTGCGGGCCACGAATGTGGCCTCTGCGCCGAGCGCGAGCGACAGCGGGTTGAACGGGTAGTCGAGCGAACCGAAAGGCGAGCTCTTGGTGACCTTGCCCACCTCGCTGGTCGGCGAGTACTGGCCTTTAGTCAGTCCGTAGATCTGGTTGTTGAACATCAAGATCGTGAAATTGACGTTGCGGCGCAAG
>JANYLB010000021.1 GCA_025363815.1 Actinomycetes bacterium | reverse complement strand
GTTCTCCATCATCCGTCGCTCGATCGGGTTCGAGCTCGCGTACTTGTCGTAGGTGTTCCCGGTAGGCACGGCTTCGATCACGACGACGACCGGGGGAGGCGCTTCGATGGCACGAAGATGGTCATCGGACCCCTTGCTACCGTTCGCCAGCGCTCTTGTGCAAAACGCGCTCAAGACGGACCATGGCAGCCGCGAGCTGCGACGAGACCGACTACGGAGACTCGATCGGGTTCGAGTCGAAGAGCTAGACCGCGATTTGGGCCGAAGCGCTCTGCTCCATGCTCGCCGGCGCCTGACGCGCTTGGCCGAGACTCGTGAGCTCAGACTGACGCCGGGTCGACCTCGTCGCGGGGTTTCGAAAGCCGCACGAACAGGTCGGCGAGCAGACCGATGGCGAAGACCTGGAACGCGGCGAAGAGAATCAGCAGCGTGTTCGCAGCGAGTCGGTAGTCGTGCACGATCCAGTCGTAGCCGAGCTTGGAGAGGCCGATAAATCCGAGCAACAGGCCCAGCGGCATGAAAATCCGCAGCGGGTTGTAGGAGAGCACGAGCCGAATGACCTGCGTGAGGTATCGGCGGGTGTCCTTCCACCAGTGGAACTTCGACGTCCCCGCTCGTTGCGAATACTCGATCGGCACGTACTTCACCGAGTAGCCGTTGGCGAGGAAGGCCATGGTGATCGTGGTGACGCAGGAGAAGCCTTTGGGGAGCAGGTGCAGGTACTGGCGGGCCACGTCGGCGCGAAACGCCCGCAACCCCGAGTTGAGGTCGGGGATGTCGGTCTCGACGAGGTAGCTCGCGAGCTTCCGGATGAACCACTTGGCCGGGACCCGGGCGATCTTGGCGGTCCCCTGTTCCGAGGTCCGGGCACCGACGACTTGGTCGTAGCCCTCGAGCTCTTTCACCATCTGGGGGATCTCGTTATTGGGATAGGTCATGTCGGCATCGGTCCAGACGACCACCCGACCCCGCGCCGCGTGGGTGCCCGCCTTACGAGCCGATCCGGAACCTCGGTTCTGGGTGAACTGGATCAGGCGGATGCCGTCGATCTCCTGGAGCTGTTCGCCCGAGCCGTCATCGGATCCGTCGTCGACGACCACGATCTCGTACGAGTAGGGAGATGCTTCGAGCGCGGCGCGAATCCGATCGATCTCGGCCCGCAGATGGCCCTTCTCGTTGTACACCGGTAGGACGACGGTGACGTCGAGCTCCGAGGCCGTGGCATCGTTCATCGGCCCATGATATTCGGCGTCCCTCCTGCGGTGCTTTCCTGAGGGGGTGGCGCTTCGGACCCGAGCTGGGCGGATACCCCGGGTCGGCGGGTTGCTAGCTTGCCGGGATGAAGGGTCGGGGGAGCTTCATCGGTTGGCTCGCGCTCGTCACCCTTGCGGGCTTCGGCCTCCGGGTCACCTACGTGCTTGTGTTCCGAGCTGATCACGTTCCCTACGGTGGCGACGCGCTCTATTTCAACAAGCTCGCGAACATCCTTGCCCAGGGAGGGGGTTTCAATGCTCCCGCCGGGCTGCTCGCGAAGCACTCGGTTCCCTTGGCCGAGCACCCTCCGGTCTATGCGACGTGGCTCGCGATCGCCTCCTGGTTCGGCGATGGACACCAACTTGGCCAGACGGCGCAGATGCTCTGGTCGTGCGTGCTCGGGGCGGGAACGATCGCGCTGTGCGGCCTCGCGGGCCGCGAGATCGCCGGTGCCCGGTGCGGTCTCGTCGCGGCAGTGCTTGCCGCCATCTACCCGAACATCTGGGTTCACGACGGCATGCTCCTCTCCGAGACCGCGGCGATCTTCGCGGTCTCGCTCGTCCTCTTTCTCGCGTACCGCTATTGGCACAAGCCGGGGATCGGCCGTGTGGTTGCGTTGGGGCTCGCGTGTGGCTTCGCGACACTCACGCGCGCCGAGCTCATGCTCGCGGTGGTGTTCGTGGTAGCGCCGCTCGTGCTGTTCGTTCGCGACGTTCCCATTTCGCGTCGCCTTCTCCAGCTCGTGATCGGGGGCGCAGCCGCGCTCGTGGTTGTCGCTCCGTGGGTCGGATACAACCTGTCTCGCTTCCGTGAGCCCGTGTACATCTCGATCGGATACGGCGGGACGATCTCGGCCGCGAACTGCGACGCCGTCTACTACGGCGGGAACATCGGCTGGAAGAACTACGGATGCGGCTACGAGCGAGCTGCGAAGGTGATCAAGCCGGATATGGACCCATCGCAAGCCGAGCACGCGTTGCAAGGAGAGGCGATGAAGTACATCCGATCGCACCAGTCGCAAGTACCGACCGTGGTCGCGGCTCGACTCGCTCGCATCCTCGGGATCTTCCACCCGACGACCGACATCAAGTTTGACAAGCTCGTCATGGGGCGGGAGGGGTTCGTCGCGTGGAGCACCTTGTTCAGCTGGTACCTGCTCGCCCCGTTGGCGATCGCCGGGGCGGTGATCCTGCGGCGACGCCAAGTGCCCATAATCGCGTTGTTGGCTTTCCCGGTCATCGTCCTCATCGCCGTGGCGATCACCTTCGCCCAGCTCCGCTACCGGGCCCCCGCCGAACCGGCGATCGTGCTCCTAGCCTCGGTCACCATCGCGGCAGTGATCGGAAGGTTTCGATCCCGGCGAATCCAAGATGTTGCCCTGACCGCGACCCCGGGGACCGATTCGGTTCCGCAGACGTAGCCGCGGCCCGGGTGGGGACGGGTCAGCGACGACCGGAGTCGAGCTGGTCCTGCTCTGCGGCCATATCGGCTTCGTACATCATGCGTACGAGGTCTTCGAAGCTGACCTTGGGCCGCCAGCCGAGCACGGTCGCGGCCTTACCCGCGTCGCCCATCAGCAGGTCGACCTCGGCCGGCCGTTCGAAGCGCGAGTCGTGGCTGACGAACGACTCCCATTCGTCGAAGCCGGCGATGCGGCTCGCTATGTCGAGGAACTCGCGCCCGGTGTGGGTCTCACCGGTTGCGATCACGTAGTCGTCAGGCTCGTCCTGCTGAAGCATCATCCACATGGCTTCGACGTAGTCGCCGGCGTAGCCCCAGTCGCGTGAGAAGCCCAGGTTGCCCAAGCTGATGTGCTCCTGGAGTCCGAGCTTGATGCGGGCGAGCGAGGTTGTGACCTTGCGCGTGTAGAACTCCATACCTCGACGCGGTGACTCGTGGTTGAACAGGATCCCGCTCGACGCGTGGAGTCCGTATGCCTCGCGGTAGTTCACTGTCATGTCGTGGCCGAACACCTTGGCGACGCCGTAGGGCGAACGTGGGTGAAACGGCGTGCGCTCGTTCTGGGGGGTCTCGCGCACCTTGCCGAACATCTCCGACGAAGATGCTTGGTAGAAGCGGATCGGGTTGTTGGTCACACCCCCGACGATGCGCACGGCTTCGAGCATCCGCAGTACCCCGAGACCCGTGATCTCGGCGGTCAGCTCGGCTTGGCGGAACGAAAGCTGCACGAAGCTGATCGCCCCGAGGTTGTAGACCTCGTCGGGTTGCACCTGCTCCATCGCAGCGATGAGCGACGAGAGATCTCGCAGGTCGCCGTCGATGAGCTCACAAGCAGGGTTCTCGTCGAGCACGAGCTGAGATTTCGGATTGGCCTGGCCGCGGATGAGACCGAAGACCTGGTAGCCCTTTCCGGCTAGGAGCTGGCTCAGGTAGCGGCCATCTTGTCCGGTGATTCCAGTGATCAGGGCGCGTTTCATGCCTAGCAACGCTACTCGGCGACCCCGCTATTTTCCGCGCGAGCGGGCCCATTCCGGATCGCACTGGAAGGCGAACTCAGCGCATCTTCGCTCTTCGTCGCCCTCGCCGATCGCGCCTGCGCTCGCCCGCAGGCCGTCGAGCGCACGCAGGAACCCGCGGTTCGCCACGTGCCGCCAGGGGACGTATCCCGAGCCGCGCCACCCCGATGCTCGCAGTTGGTCGAGGCCTCGGTGATATCCGACCCGGAACGACGCGTACGCCTCGATTGGATCTCGCGCCGATTCACCCAGTCGGGCCCAACCGTCGAGGAAGCGCGGCCAGCGGGTGACCACCGACGCGATCGCGTTGCGGCGGTTCCCGGGTGGATCATCGGTTGTGGCTAGCGCGGCGTCGAGCGCGTCGAGCATCTCGGCGGGTTCGGGGTCGAGCAGGGTCTCGGGAAGTCCCGACGACAGGTTCACGGGTTGGTCGGCCATATGACGAGGGTAGGTGGCTCCCGCCGCGAGGGGAGAACCAACTACTGGCGCCGGTACCATCGGATTCCGTGACGTCCCCCGAACCGGCCCTTGCGCCCTCAGACGAACCCAACGCCAAGCACGTACCCCGCTCGACGCGGATCGTGCTGGTGCGGCACGCGGTCACGCCCGAGACGGGATCGAAGCTCTCGGGACGCGCCCCGGGTATCGACCTCTCGGAAGTCGGACGGGGTCAGGCGGCGCGTGCCGGTGAACGGCTCGCGTCGGTACCGGTGGCCGCGGTCTACGCGAGCCCGATCGAGCGCACGACCCAGACGGCTGCGCTGATCGCCGAGCACCACGGCCTTCCGGTTTTGGCGCTTCCCGGTGTGATCGAAGCCGACTACGGCGACTGGACCGGCGAGAAGCTCTCAGACTTGATGAAGCTCGAACTCTGGAAAACGGTACAGGCCGCGCCGTCACGAGTTCGCTTCCCGGGTGGCGAGGCGATGGTGGCTATGCAGGCGCGCATCGTCGAAGCGATCGAAGGACTCGTGTCCGACCATCCTGGAGCGACGGTCGTCGTTGTGTCGCACGCGGATCCGATCAAGGCGGCGGTCGCACACTTCACCGGGGTTCCCCTCGATCTTTTCCAACGGATCGCGGTCGCGCCGGCATCCGTGACTGTGCTCGAGCTCGGGCCGTTCGGGGCGACGTTGCTCAAGAGCAACGACACCGGCAGCATGGAAGACCTGATGCCTCAACCGACCCCGCCCGCGCAGGGAGATGGAGCGGAAGATGGCTGATCCGATCGAGCTCGACCCTGTAGACACCCTCGGTGCGGGTGCGATCGGCCAGCCCGGTCAGCGCACGTTCCTGATCCAAGCAGCGAAGGCGCATGCGCGTCTCACAGTCTTGGTCGAGAAGGAACAGATCGCACTACTCGCGAGCGAAGCCGTGGCGTTCCTAGAACGCATCGCCGAGGAGTTCCCCGAGGACCCCGTAGAGATCGGTCCCGAGCTTCGCCGGGCCGCGGTGGTGCAAGAGCCGGCGGTGCCGTTGTTCCGGGCGCGTCTCATCGGTCTCGGGTTCGAACCGGAACGCGAGCTCGTCCTCATCGAACTGCGCGAGCACTCCGAAGACGAAGCCGAAGACGACGACGGTCTCCTGAACACCGACGACGACGACGGTTTCGTCGCCCGGATCTACGCCACCCGTGCACAGGTCCGCGCGATGGCTGGGCGCGCGGTCGAGTCGGTCACCGTTGGGGCCCGGCCCCGATGTCTGCTGTGCGAACAGCCGATGGACCCGCAGGGCCACCATTGTCCACGCTGGAACTGACACCAGACGACATCCGGGAACTCCTGCGGCGAGGCGATCTCGAGATCCTCGGTCGGATGCCGTGGTCGTCGAACGCGACGATGCTCGCGACGCTGTCGGCCGGCGACGTCGAGTTTCCGGTGATCTACAAGCCCCGTCGCGGGGAACGACCACTCTGGGACTTCTCGACCGGTTCGTTGTGTCAACGGGAGGTCGCCACCCACGACCTTTCCGAGTTGCTCGGCTGGGGGGTAGTGCCACCGACCGTGATGCGCGACGGTCCGCTCGGTGAAGGGATGGTGCAGCTCTACGTCGATCACGATCCCGAAGAGCACTACTTCACGTTGCTCGAGGATCACGCCGATGAGCTTCGGCGATTCGCAGTGTTCGATGTGCTCGTCAACAATGCCGACCGTAAGGGCGGTCACTGTCTGCGCGGTCGAGCCGACGGCCACGTTTGGGGGATCGATCATGGTCTCACCTTCCACGACGAGTGGAAGCTGCGGACGGTCATCTGGGACTTCGCGGGTGAGATGGTCCCACCGCCGCTCACCGACGACGTGTGCCGCCTGCTCGCCGACGTCGCAGTGGTGGATGCCCGGCTCGGTCCGCTCCTGGATCCGGGTGAGATGCAGGCGTTCCGAGACCGCGCCGACGAGCTCATACGCATCGGAACGCTGCCCAACCCTGAGCCGGGTTACCACTCCGTTCCCTGGCCCCTCGTCTGAGGAGGTTCCCGTCCGGCCGGCTTCCTCAGCGCTCGGCGATGGCGGCGGCCGGATCCCGGAAGAACTGGGATCGGGCCAGCACGACGTCGGCGCCGTCAGACCGGGCTTGCTCGGCGCGGTCGACGTCTACGTGGGGACCGAAACAGATGATTCGGGCGGTGGGGGCGACGGCCCGGACATCGGCGATCTCTCCGGCATGGCGAGCCAGGTCGACGATCACAGTGCTCGCGTCGACGCAGCCGGCGGCATCACGCGCAAATGTCAGCCCGGGGAACGCCGCGGTGAGCTTGCTCCGATCCATGAGGTCTCCCACGATCGCCACAGTCGTCATCGTGAATCGAGCATCATGGTGAAACCTTCATCGGGTTTTGGGCTCCGGGCTCAACCTTTGTCAGACTCCGCGGTCGTCGGGGGAGCGAGAGCGCGCGGAGCCGCGATCGCGAACTCCGGCCACCGCTTGCGCGATCGTTTCGACAGCTTGTGCATCAACTCGATCGCGCCGGGGTCGTCGTCGCCGGGGCGAACCTCTATGTAGCCGTCACGCAACATCGCGGCCATCAGGTCGCGACCAATATCGGTGCGCACGATCGTGAGCGTCCAGTCGTTGAACGCGCCGATGCCGCCGGTGGAGATGTCGGCGTGCTCGGCCGCGAAGTCGGGGCACATGGTGCAACCCTCACGCGTCCATGCGTGGCACTCCTTCAGCGGCACCTCGTGGTAGTCGCCGTTCTTCATCCAGATTTGGAAGACGCCCTTGATGTTCATCTTCTTGATCTCAGACTTCACCAGGCCGTACTTCGCCTCGAACAGCTCCTCGAAGATCGCGTCGTCGAAGGTCTTCGAGCAGAGGAGCCCAATGTTCAACGAGAGGCGACGGGCCACCTTTCCTGCTTTGCGTTGCTTCATCACTGGAGGAACCGAGCTCAGGCAGCTCATACCGACCAGCGCGATGCGCTCAGCACCCGACTCGATGGCGTCGGCGTAGGCGAGCGTGTTCGCGGAGTAGGTGTAGCGGCTCCCAGCGGAAGCGATCACGTCGTCGCGGTTGCGGGCCACTCCCGGCACGGCCTTCCACGTCGAGCCGTCACCCTCGAGGAATGACACGAGCGCGGCGTCGATCAGGTCGTGTTCGAGCGCGTAGACAAGGATCGCGGAGACGAAGCCGCCGTCTTGGCCGACCTCGTGGAGGATCGGATCGACCGCGCGCGCGAGCACAATGTCTTTGAAGAGACCAGAGACCTCTTCGGGCTCGCGAACCCGTCCGAACATGAACTCGTCGATCTCCGGCTCCCACGCGCGAAAGCGCGGGCATGCGCGGGTACACGACGTGCACGCCTTGTCGCCGTGGGAGCAGTCGCCCAGGCCACCGTAGTCATCCTCGGTTTGGAACGGCTTGTAGATGCCTTCGGCATCGCGATACCCGAGGACATCGTGCGGGCAGGCTATGACGCAGCCTGCGCAACCGGTGCACAAACCGGAGGTGACGACCTCTTCGTAGAGGTGCTTCCACGACAACTTCTCGGGCGGCATGCCGGCAGTCTGGCACGGCATACAGTCGGGGCCCATGGTCGACGAACCGCCGGATGGGCGGCCACCCCCACCATGGCCTCCGGCACCGCCGTCGTGGTCGCCATCCCCACCAGCGACGAAGACGAACGGTCTCGCCGTCGCGTCGCTGGTTCTCGGCTGCGTCGCGATGGCTTTCTGCTTCGTTCCCTCGATCCTCGCCATCGTGTTCGGGTACATCTCGAAGAGCCAGATCGATCAGTCGCGCGGTACCCAGAACGGTCGTGGGCTGGCCGTCGCCGGAATCGTCCTCGGATGGGTCGGCATCGGTCTCGTCCTGCTCGTCGCGATCGCGCTCGTGATTGGCGCGCTCGTCGAACCAAGCACCGCTGTCCGCGCCCCCACCGGGACCGAGACGCTCCGCGTGTTGGTATACGCGCCGCGCTTCGTCTGACGCCCACAACCAGTGCGGGGCTACGGATGCGTTGCGATCCAGGCGGTGAGGAGAGCGATTTGCGCGTCGGAATTTTCCTGGAGGCCCGAGACGATCGCGTGCTCGACCTTGCGTCCGACTAGCGGAAGGTGCACCTTCACGTGGCCGGTGCTCACTCGCCGCGCACAGGTCCCGTTTTCCGTGATGGTCGCGTTGTAGGCGCCCTCCAGCAGATTGGCGTAGTTGTCGGGTTCGATCGTGTACGACGCGGTGTGCTCGGCGAAATCCGAGGTGGAGCTCTCGACCCAGGTCAGCTTCTCGGGGTCAACGACCCGTCGGACCGCTCCCGACGGGTCGGCCGTGAACAGGTATCTAACCCGTTGATGGACGGTGTCACCCGAGCGCTCCTGCTCGAGCACTTCGACGCCACCGATCTTGGGGAGCTCGGACATCGTGGCGAGGAACCCGGCGTCGGTCAGCGCGGCTTCGACCCGTTCAACGGTCGCGGCGATGTCCTGGGTGAGTGAGAAGTCCATGTCACCAGGCAAGATACGCAATGGGGAGCGCGGTGCTCACGGCGATAGTGGCGACGACGACAGTGGTCGAGAGCCAGCCGCTCCGCCGATCGCCAAGCGTCCGGCGGGATCGAGCGAGGAGCAGCATGACCAGGATGAGTGGCGGCGCGGTGATGCCGTTCAGGATCGCCGCGAAATACAGGCCGCGGATTGGGTCGAGACCGCCAAAATCGAGCGCGAGCCCGAGCAGCATCGAGCCGATGATCACAGCGTAGAAGCCGCGCGCGTCGCGGAAATGACGCGAGAGGCCAACGTTGCGGTCGGTCGCCTCCGCCACGGCGTAGGCGGTGGAGCCGGCCAACACCGGGACCGCGAGCAGGCCCAAGCCGACGATCCCGGTAGCGAACAGCAACCCCGCGAGATTCCCGGCCAACGGACGCAGCGCACGGGCGGCCTGATCCGCAGTCCCGATGTCGGTGATCCCTCCGGCGTGGAGCGTTGCGGCGGCCGCGATGACGATCGCCGATGCGATCCCGACGGCGGAGACCATTCCACCCGCTACATCGACGCGCATCGCGCTGAGGTGTGCATCTGTGACCGGCCCGTGCGCGTCGGTTCCGCTCTGCTCGTCACCTTCCTCCACCTCTTCGCTCGCCTGCCAGAAGAAGAGGTATGGCGACACGGTCGTACCGAAAACGGCGATCAGCGCGGCGAGCTCGGCCTTTCCTCCTTCGAGATTGGGCTCGAAAAACCCCCGAAGGACGGCGGCCCAGTCGACGTTGATCGCGAAGAGCACGAAGACGTAAGCGAGCAGCGAGAGCGCGAGGAAACGAAGCACATTCGCGTAGCGCCGGTACGAGAGGAAGAGCTCGAGGGTCAGCATTCCGGCGGCCATGACGACGGTGAGTAGCTCCGGCGGCAACGGCACCACCAGGTGCGCGGATGCGCCCATCGAGGCCAGATCCGCCGCGATGTTGAAGGTGTTGGCCAAGGTGACGAGGCCGACACAGGACAGGAGCACCCAACGAGGAAACCGTTCACGAATGAGTGACGCGAGGCCCCGACCGGTCACCAGGCCGAGGCGGGCCGCCATCTCCTGCACCGCGACGGCCATGGGAGCGACGAGCAGCGTCGACCAGAGGATCCCATAGCCGTAGGCGGCGCCGACCTGGGAGTAGGTGCCGATTCCGGACGGGTCATCGTCTGCCGCTCCGGTGATGATCCCGGGCCCTAGGCGTTTGAAGTACCCGCGGCCCCGAATTTTACGGCGATGCTCGTGATGGAGGAGTCGCAGCGGAGGTACCTCCTTCGAATCGCCGCCCTCGAGTGTCGCGTACGCTGTCCGGTCACCCACGGACCGGGGGGAACAAGTGACAAAGATCGCAGAAATCCTGGCGCAGGGCCGCAGCTACTCGTTCGAGTTCGGTCCGCCGCGGACCGAGCAGATGGAACGGACCCTCGAGCAGACGCTCGTTGATCTCGAACCGCTCGCGCCTTCATACGTGTCGGTCACCTACGGCGCCGGCGGTTCGACCCGTGAACGGACGCACGACCTCGTAGTGCAGATCCTGCGCGATACGCCCATGACCCCGATGGCCCACCTCACCTGCGCGAGCCACACCCGGGCCGCCTTGGTCGACGTCGTGACGCGCTACCGCGACGCGGGGATCGAGAACATCCTGGCGCTCGGAGGCGATCCTCCTAAGGACCTGGACCTTCCGCCGGGGGAGCTCACCCACGCGATCGAGCTGGTGCGGTTGGCGCGAGAGCTTGGAGACTTCTCGATTGGCGTCGCCGCACATCCCGAGCCGCATCCGCGCTCGACATCGAAGGCCGCCGACCGACTCCACACGGCCGAGAAGCTCCGCGAGGCTGACTTCGCTATCACCCAGTTCTTCTTCGACCCCGCGCACTACTTCGATCTTGTCGAGGGTCTTGCTTCGCACGGCGTCGACAAGCCTGTGGTCGCTGGGATCATGCCGGCGACCAGCATCGCCGGGATCAAACGGATGAGCGACCTCCAGGGTTCGGAGTTCCCATCGTGGCTCGCCGAGAAGATGCACGCCGTCGGCGACGATCCCGAAGCCGTGCGCCAGGTAGGCGTCGAGGAGGCAACGAAGCTCTGTCGTGCCCTTCTCGACGGTGGCGCACCCGGATTGCACTTCTACACGCTGAACCGTTCGACCGCGACACGCGAGATCTACGAGAATCTCGGGCTCCATCCCGCGTGACGCGTCAGCGTTGATTCTCCTGGTTCTATGTTTGGATCAGGACGAGCCAAGGAGTAGTTATGGGGATCATCGCAACGGTGGTGCTGGTGGCGTTGCTCGCGATCGTTCTGTTCGCGATCTACAAGTCAATCCATCTGATCGGGCCGGCACAGATCGGGTTGGTCACCAAACGCTTCGCGCTGAAGAAGCTCCCTGACGACAACCCCATCGCGTTCCGGGGTGAGGCGGGCTACCAGGCCCGGACTCTCATGCCCGGGCTGCGGATCAAGATCTGGCCGGTCTTCGCGGTGCAGAAGTACCCCTGGGTGCAGGTTCCGGCGGGTGAGATCGGGGTCGTGATCGCACAGGTCGGCGCGGCGCTGCCGATCGGCGCCAAGAGTGGTGTCTACCGAACCGAGTTCGCCAATTTCTCGAATCTCGGCGGGTTCATTGCGGGGGGCGGCCAGAAGGGCGTGCAGCGCCCGGTGCTCCCGCCGGGAACGCTGCTGCCGATCCACCCGGTGGCGTTCCTCGTGCTCACCGCGCAGGCGGTCTACGGGCTGCCCGTCTCGCCTGAGGTCACCGCAGTTGCCGACGCGAACCGGGGCGTCATCACCCCCGAATCATTCGGTCTCTCACCCCAACAGCTACGCGTTGTGATGATCACACCGAACGGCCCTGACGACGTGATCGGCATCGTCACCGTGCTCGAAGGTGAACCGCTGCCATCGGGAGACATCGCGAGTCGCCTCGGCGGGTTCGCCGATGTCACCGTGATGGAGATACCGGCTGACGACAAGCCGAGCGCGACCGACGCCGCGGTCATCGAGCTCCTACTCGGGAACAAGAACGGCGAGCACAACAACTATCAGGACTTCCAGCTGTTCCTGGATGCCGGCGGCAAGATCGGCTTGCAACACGACCCGCTCCTCTACGGCGCTTATCTGCTGAACCCGTTCCTTGTTCAGGTCGAGCTGGTCCCGATGCTCGTGGTGAACCAGGGCCAGGTCGCGGTGATCAAGGCTTTCGTGGGCTTGCCGACGCTCGACATGTCGGGTATCGAGTTCAAGTTCGGGTCGATCGTACGCCCCGGTCACCGTGGCATCTGGCAGGAGCCGTTGCGCACCGGTAAGTACCCGATCAACCCGCGTTGCTATGCGGCGGAGATCGTACCGACGTCGATCCTGACACTGAACTGGTCGGAGGAAACCTCGGCCGCGCACGGGCTCGATTCACAGCTCGCGCCGATCGAGGCCAAGAGCCGCGAGGGCTTCGTGTTCTCGATCGAGCTCCAAGTGCAGATCCACGTGCCCGACACGAAGGCGCCCAAGGTGATCTCCATGGTCGGAACGATGCTCAACCTCGTGAACGAGGTGCTGCAGTCGGCCGTCGGCAACCACTTCCGCAACACGTTGCAGGATCAGCCGGCGATCACGTTCATCGAGACGCGCATGCAGGTGCAGGTCAGCGCGCTCGAGCACATAACCGAGTACCTACAGCTCTACGAGGTCGAGACCAAGGGCGTGTACATCCAGAACGTCACGTTCCCTCCCGAGCTCGTTGACGTCCTCACCAAGCGTGAGATCGCGAACCAGCAGAAGGCGACGTTCGAGGAGCAGCGCAACGCCGAGACCGCGCGGATTGAGATGGAGAAGGCGCGCGGCACTGCCGACATGCAGGGCCAGCTCGCCTCGTCGCAGGTGAACGTGGCCATCAACGGCAACCGGGCTGACGCGCGCGAGGAAGAGGCGCGCGGTGAAGCGGCCTACGTGGAGCTCACCGGCAGGGCCGAGGCGACGAAGGTCGAGGCGATCGGACTGGCGAACGCCAAGGCGACCGAGGCACTTGGCATCGCCCGGGCCGAAGGGTTCGAGAAGCAGGTCGCCGCATTGGGCCAGGGGGCGACCGCGGTCGTAGCGGTGGCGAACGCGGTGTCGGAAGGCAACATCAACGTGGTGCCCGAGGTCCTTGTCACCGGCGGTGGTGGGAGCTTCGAGGGCCTCGCGGCCACGCTCATGCGGTCGTTCGCGAAAGGCAACGGGGTCCGAACGCCCATTGTCGGCGATTCCCCAACGCCGGACTCCGTCGACGAGATCATTGCCGAAACCGAAGCCATCGTTCCCGAACCACCGAGCCGCGAGGTCTGAGCTCGGGGCGCGCCGAGCCGAATCCGTTCAGCCCTGGGAGCCGGAAGCGAGCGCGCGCCAGAGGCTGCGGTAGTTCGGGTATTCGAGGCCATCCTGGACGTAGCCCGAACAGATGAGCTCCCGGTGGTACTCGGGAAGGCTATGAAACGGGATGCCCGAGTCGGTGTGGTGCGCGAGATGCCAGCCGGTGTTGAAGGGCACGAACCAGAAGCGCGCCCACGCCGACTGACGCACGGAATGGGTCGTCTCCCGGCGGTCCGAGGATCGGACCATTCCGCCGTGTTCGGCGATCGCGCGCAGCCGGTTGAGCACCCGCCAGACCGTGAGGCTCGGTAGCAACCAGAGCAGCGGGTACAGCCATGGATGGCCGAAGAGGATCGCGATCGCGAGGAGCGCGCCCTGCACCGCGAAGATGCGCCGGGCTTGGTGGCGCGCGTCGGTGTTAGACGAACCCAGAGCACCGAAGAGCCCCCGCATCAACTTGAACCCGGTGATGCCGAGCGCGTCACGAGTGAGCTTGCGTCGCATGGAATCGCGCCCGATCGGATAGCCCCGGTACATTGGGATGTCGGGTTCGTTGGGCCCAAACTCCTCGCGATGGTGGGCCATGTGACCGCGGCGGTACAGGTCGATCGGAACGAACGCGGGATACGCGAGCATCCAGCGCCCGACCCAGTCGTTCATCCGGCGGTTCGCGAACAGCAGCCGGTGCGCGGCCTCATGCTGGAGGATGTTGAGCTGCACGTGGGCGCGGCCCATGAGGAGAAACGCGAGCACCCAGCTGATCGGGTTGTTCAACCACACCGCGGCCGCGATCACTGCGATCGTCTGGAGCCAGACGAATGCCACGATCCAGGCGTTGACCCACGATGGGATGCGGCGTAGGTGCTCGCGGAACTCCGGTGTCGGGCGACCGTTCGAGCTGATGCGGTCGCCCGTCGGCTCGACGAGAAGCGCCGGGTCCGGGTGCAGGGTGGTGGTCACGGGTCTATATTACATGAGTGACACAGGCGCAGCGCAATCGTAATATGGAGCAGGGATCCGAGCCGGTGGTTCTGCTCGGCCGCCCGCTCGGCGCCCGCTCGGTGATGGCGAGCTTGTTGTTGGGGATGGATCCACCGCGGCTCAGGGGTGCACTCCTCGTTCGGTGGTGCGGGCTGTTCCAGATCACAGAGGGCACGTCTCGGGTAGCGCTCAGCCGGATGGTCGCGACTGGCGACCTGACCATCTCCGAAGGTGTCTACGAGCTCGCCGGCGGGCTGCGCAGCCGTCGCCTGGATCAGGAGTGGAGCCTCGACCCTGGGTTGCGGACGTGGCGGGACCGATGGCGCATGGCCGCCGTCGACCCGACGGCTCGCAGCGCAACCGAGCGTCAGGCGCTACGCGACGCGATGCGCCACCTTCGCTTCGCCGAGGTGCGCGAGGGCGTGTGGGCCCGCCCCGACAATCTTTCTGCCGAAGCGAGCCCGGCTGGCGCTCGAGCGATCGCCGACGCACAGTGCACCTGGTGGACCGCTCGGCCCGACGACGATCCCGTTGCGTTGGCCGATCGGCTGTTCATGCCGGAGACGTGGTCGGCGCGAGCGATCGAGCTGGTCGGCCACCTCATCGGCGTGACCGGTCGCCTGGGTGCCGGCGACGTTGGTCTCGAGGCCGGCGCGTTTCTTGTCGGAGCAGCGGCCCTGATTCACGTGCGTTCTGATCCACTTCTTCCCGAAGCGCTGCTTCCGGCCGACTGGGCGGGCGACGCGCTACGGGACGCGTACTCCCGGTACCGAGTCGCGTTCGGCGACGCGACTACGGCCTGGTTCAGGCGCAACCGCGACTGAGCCTTCGCCGAGGTGGCTCGCCATGACGATGTCGGGACGCCGCAGCTCGATCCGGGACTGCCACATTCGTGCCGCTCCGCGTATCGAACTGTCGGCCACCCACGCCAATCCCAGCAGCATCACGGCCACCAGGCCGTCGAGCCACCAGTGGTTCGCGGTGATCACGACGACGAGCACCGTGAGCACCGCGTGACCCGGTCCGATCCAGCGGCCGGGTCCTCGACCGATCTGGAAGATCGCGACACCGATGAGCACGGCCCACGCGACGTGGATCGAGGGCATGGCGGAGAGTTGTCCGGCGAGCCCGCGCCCGAGGGGCCCGTACACCGACTGGTGGTAGCGCTCGGCCGTGTCGACGAACCCGAGACCCGGAAACATCCGCGGTGGTGCGAGCGGTACGAGCTGCACCGCTAGCGCGGCGCCGGTGGCGATCGCGAGAACGTTGCGCACCTGTGGATACCGGTCGCGATGGCGTACGAACAACCAGACGAGGAACGCGATGAGGGCAGGTACATGCGCGATCGCGTAGTACGAGTTGGCGCCCTGCACGAGCGCGCGATTGGGAAGCACTGCTTTCTGAACGCTCACTTCGCTCGGTAGGTGAAGCATCCGCTCGATCTTCCAGACCCACCGTCCACGATCCAACGCGCCGGTCACCTGCATCACGGAGAGCTGGCCGGCGATCTGCCAGATCGCGTACAACGCCAGCACCAGAGCCGTTTCACGGGCGAACGCGCCCGCGACAAGTACGCGAGAGTTATTGGTGCGCCGGGCCGACAAGCCGAACGCTGCGAGACCGACCGAGCCAAGCACTGCGAGTTGCCACGGGAGCCACATCGTCCGCCTCCAACCGGACTCTCCCACATCAGCGCATCCGCTTTCGACGCGATCCCCCTGGATGGGCGCATGGGCCGGCCGGTCACGCCCCGCCGCCGCCACTACCGTCAGTCGCCGTGAAGCGGACCGCCGTGCTCGTCGTCACCACCCTCCTCGTCGTGATCGTGATCGCGGCTGGAGTGGTATGGCGACTCTCCGCCAACGCGGCACCATCGTGCATCGCGACGGTCGGGTCGGACACCTATCACCTCGACCTCTCACAAGGTGCCAACGCGAGAACGATCGCCGACGCGGGCATGCGGGCCGGTTTGTCGCATCACGCCGTCACTGTTGCGTTCGCGACGGCGCTCCAAGAGTCCCAGCTGCACAACCTCGGGTACGGCGATCGCGATTCGGTCGGATTGTTCCAGCAGCGACCCTCACAAGGATGGGGCACCCGATCCCAGCTCATGGACCCGACCTACGCCGCCACTGCCTTCTTCAGGGCGCTCGGCCGCGTCCCCGGGTGGACCACCATGTCGGTCACCGACGCGGCACAGCACGTGCAGCGGAGCAACGCTCCCGACGCGTACGCGCGGTGGGAGGCGGAGGCCCGCGTCTTGGCCCGGATCTTGACCGGCGAAGTTCCGGAACGTCTGATCTGCACTTGACCCGCCATCGCGCGGACGACGTGTCGCGCCGGGCGGAACGTTTCCTATGGGAGGCTTGGAACGTGTCGATGCGTGAGAACTGCCGCCATTTCGAGAGTCGTACCTACGATGACGGTGAGGTTGCTCGGCTCTGCACGCTCGGCCTGGCGCCGGAGCAACCGTGGCGATGCCCCGATGGGTGCTCGCACTTTGAGCTGTCCGTGATCGACGGAACTTTTGTCACCGAGCCACTCACGCGTCCGCCCGTCGAGGGCGAACCCGACGCAGCACCTGATGATGTCGAGGGGGTCCTCGCCGATGCCGAAGCGATCGTCGAGCACGCGGCACCCGAGGTGATCCGTGATCTCGAAGGATCCCAGACCCGGCGTCGCCGGTGGTGGCAGACGAAGAAGCGCCCTCCTCCCGACGGTGGAGACGGGTTCCGACTCAGCAACAGGTGAGGCGACCCGGACCGAGAGTACGAGCGCGATCAGAGCCGGGTCCACGCCCGACTCTGACCTGCTGCTCTATGGCGGAGGGACTGGGATTTGAACCCAGGGTGACTTGCGCCACAATGGTTTTCGAGACCATCCGATTCGGCCGCTCTCGCATCCCTCCGGGGTCGGGCCAGGGCTCGCGCCACGGCTCGACCGACGGAGCAGTCTACCGAGTGCGGGTGATCCGCCGTTCGGCGAAGAAGTCTCGGAGCAGCTGGCCGCCCTCTGCGGCCCGGATCCCGGCGACGATGCCGGCCTCGTGGTTCAGTCGTGGGTCCGCGGCCAGGTTGTACAGGCTCCCTGCGGCGCCGGCCTTCGGGTCGTCGGCTCCGAACACGATGGTGTCGACGCGCGCCGCGAGCGCCGCCCCGGCGCACATCGGGCAAGGTTCCAGGGTCACGACGAGAACATGACCGACGAGCCGCCACGATCCGAGGGTCGCGGCGGCGTCGCGCAACGCGAGGATCTCGGCGTGCGCGGTCGGATCACCCAGGCGTTCTCGTTCGTTGTGGCGACGGGCGACAATCGTGCCGTCGCCGACACGCGCGACAACTGCACCGATCGGAACGTCGTCGTGGTCGATAGCGGCTCGCGCCTCTTCGAGCGCGGCGCCCATCAGCGCATCGATCGCAGGCCCGTCCATCAGGCAAGTCCGTTCATAAACCGTCAGTCCGAGACGCCGGCTTCGGTGATGAAGCGGGTCGGAGTGACATGTACGAGCAACTCCGTGTCGACGGCGTTGCGGCGGCCGAACTCGTCGGCCCTGTCGGCGCCCATGTAGCGGCCGCCGATGCGGGTAGCCCATATGAGCTTGTCGCCGACGTCGTTACGAATTTCGGCGGTGCCCTCGATGATCACGTACGAAAAGGGTGGCTGGTCGTCGTCGACACAGATCGCGACTCTCGGGTTGCGGCCGATGTTCTTGGCCTTCACGGTTTCGCGTCCGGTATTGAACACGACCGCGTCGCCGTCGAGATCGAACCAGATCGGCGCGATATGTGGGCGACCATCGGCGCGCACCGTTCCAAGCTTGGCGGTGCGGGTTCCCTCCAATAGGAAGGCCCGGCGTTCGTCGTCGCTCATCTCGCGGCCCATCGGCGAGAGGCTACGCCGATGAGCCAGTGGCGGAGGGAGTGGGATTCGAACCCACGGTGAGTTGCCCCACACACGCTTTCCAAGCGTGCCGATTCGGCCGCTCTCGCATCCCTCCCGAGCCGTTGATGCTATCCGCCGTCACGGAATCGGACCCGCTCCCATGGAGCTAGGGTGATCGACGCGGACCGTGCTAGGCGGGGAGCTCGTGGTGTCCTGTACCCCAAATCCACGTACGGGGGGCTGAATTCCCGTCAGAGGCTCGGGCCGTCTCAGAGAAGGCGATCCGCACGTGGCAATGATGGCCGGGTCCTGCGCAACGGGATCTCGTGAACCGAGTCAGATCCGGAAGGAAGCAGCTCTCAGCGGGCCCTCCCGTGTGCCGCAGGGTTGCCTGGCCTGAGCCGGCGACGGACATCCGCGCTCTGAGGCGACCGAGTCGAAGACGGGTGCACGGTCCGCATGTTCTCCGGTCGGGCGAGTGGCCATCGAGTCACTCGCCCGACCCGCGTCACCTCGACTCCGATTCGGTATGGTCGTGGCATGTGGAGCGAACGGCTGTCGGGCGGAACCGGGGCTCTCGACCGACGAGTGAGCGGAACGATCTGAGATGGCGTACCAGTCGCTGTACCGGAAGTATCGCCCGCAGCGCTTCGGGGAGCTGATCGGCCAGGAGCACCTCACGGCCGCGCTCAAGATGGCAGTTCGCGAGGGGCGGGTCGGTCACGCTTATCTGTTCTCGGGCCCACGGGGAACGGGTAAGACGACTACGGCGCGGATTCTCGCGAAGGCGATCAACTGCCTCGACCGTGGCGACGATGGAGAGCCATGCGGCGTATGCGAGAACTGCGTTGCCATCACCAACGGGACCTTCGCCGATTTGATCGAGCTCGACGCGGCGTCGAACACCGGCGTCGACTCGATCCGAGACCTCATCGAACGTGTGCACCTCGGGGTCGGTGCGTCGACGGTGAAGAAGGCGTACATCGTCGACGAGGTCCACATGCTCAGCACGGCCGCGTCGAACGCGCTGTTGAAGACCCTCGAGGAGCCGCCGGACCACGTGGTGTTCGTGCTGGCGACGACGAACCCGGAGAAGGTTCTCCCGACCATCCGATCGCGCACGCAGCACTTCGAGCTCACGCTCTACACCGTCGACCAATTGGTGGCGATCCTCACCGATGTGTTGCAGCGCGAGGGTGTCGACGCCGACGCCGATGCGATAGCGCGGATCGCCCGCCAGGGTTGTGGTTCAGCTCGCGATGCACTCTCGCTCCTCGACCAAGCGCTCGCGTCGAGCCCGGGTCGGCTCGACCTCGAACAGGTGACGAACGCCTTCGGCGGGAGTGCCTTTGAACAGCGGGCCGAGATCCTCGAGGCTGCCGCGGCCGAAGACCCCGGCGCCGCGCTTGGCGCACTGTCGACGTTGCTCGACGCCGGCCACGAACCTCGTCGAGTCGCCGACGACCTCCTCCACACCTTGCGCGACGCGTTCGTCCTCACTGCGGCGGGCAACCGCGTTCGAGTCGATCTCGCCGAAGATGAGCGGGCTCGACTGGCGGCCCTGGGAACCCGGCTCGGCAACTCGTTGCTCGTGCGTTCGCTCGAGTCGCTTGGCCATGCCGTCGCCGACATGCGAGGTACCGATGCGACCGATCCGCGTCTGACTCTGGAGATCGCGCTGGTTCGGATTGCGCGTCGCGATACGTCCCCTCCCATCTACGCACTCATCGACCGCATCGAGCGACTGGAGCAAGCGTTGGCCGGAGGTCCACTTCCGTCGACAACACAGTCGACGCCCACGCCTCGTGTGGAGCGCCCGGCCCGATCAGTCGCCCGGCCCACGCCTGGCGCCGAGACGCTGCCCGTCGCGTCGGTCGCGTCCGCAGGAAGCGCTCCGGCCGATGTGGCGGCGCAGACGCCGGCCCCTACCGGGCCCGCGCCGACGCTCGGCGCGCTCCGACGCAAGCGCGCGAAAGAGTCGTCGTCGTCGACGACGGAACCCTCGGTGCCGGCCGATCCACTGCCGGAGCCCCTGCCCGGCGTCACCACCGCCCCTCTCGCGTCTCCGTCGGGCGCGCTCGAGCTCGATGACGTGATCGTCGCCTGGGCGGCGGTGCTGCCGACGTTGCCGATGTCGACGCGTACCGCGGTACAGGAGGCACAACCGATAGCGATCGAAGGAGATGTGGTCGTGTTCGGCGTATCGCCACGGGCGTATGAGCGGTCGGCGGCCCGATTGCGGCGCGATGCCCCGTCGATCCGGGCGGCGCTCGCCGAGCACCTGGGGGTCGGACCGCGGTTCAGCGTGGTCTCCGACGAATCACTGAGCGATTCGCTCACCTCACGCATGCCCGGGGCGTTGGGAGAAGCAGTCGCCGGGGAGCCTCCGCCATCTCCTCCAGCCGACGAGCCCGAAGAGATCGTCGATCTCGAGGAACTGGTCGACGCGCCGAAGGCCGAGGCGGCGGTAGATTCGGTGTCGCGCCTCCAGAACGACTTCGGCGCGACGGTGGTCGACGAGATCCCGCGTAACTGAAGCCGATCCCAGAGAACGAGCAGGAGCACCGGTGGCCAATCAGCAAAAGCAGATGAACCAGATGATGCGCCAGATGCAGCAGATGCAGGCCGACATGGCTGCGGCGCAAGAAGCACTCGCGGCAGAGACGGTCGAGGCCACCTCGGGTGGCGGCATGGTCAAGGCGGTCGTGACCGGCGCCGGAGTGCTCGAAGCGGTGTCGATTGCGCCCGAGGTCGTCGATCCGGAAGACGTCGAGATGCTCGAAGACCTGGTGGTCGCCGCGGTCAGCGAAGCGCTGAAGCTCGCGCAGGAGCGCACGACGGAGCGAATGGGCGCGGTCACCGGGGGTCTCGACCTCGGCGACCTCGGCGGCTTGCTCGGCTGAGCTTCGCTTGGCATCCCCGTACGAAGGCCCCGTCCAGCGCCTCATCGACGAGTTCGGTCGACTCCCCGGAGTCGGTCCGAAGTCGGCGCAGCGCATCGCGTTCTATCTCCTGAACGTGCCGCGCGAAGACGCGAACCGCCTGGCGGGCGCGATCACCGATGCGAAGGACCGAGTCTCGTGGTGCAGTCGGTGCTTCAACATCGCCGACATCGCCGAAGGCGGGCTCTGCGTGGTCTGCCGAGACGAACGACGTGACCCCACGTTGCTATGCGTCGTGGAGGAGCCGCGTGACATCGTGGCGATCGAACGGACCAACGAGTTTCGCGGCCGCTACCACGTGTTGCAAGGCGCGATCCGTCCGATCGAAGGCGTCGGACCCGAGCAGCTGCGGGTGAAGGAGCTGCTCACGCGCGTCGGTGAGGAAGGCGTGAAGGAAGTGATCCTCGCCACCAACCCGAACATCGAGGGCGAAGCCACGGCAATGTACCTGGCGCGTTTGCTCAAGCCGGTCGGTCTCCAGGTCAGCCGCATCGCTAGCGGGCTCCCCGTGGGGGGTGACCTCGAGTACGCCGACGAGATCACCCTCGGTCGCGCGTTCGAAGGTCGGCGTCTCGTCGACGAATGATCAGCCAATGCCCGCGAGTGCGCCGGCGATGACCTTGGTGACAGCGTCGGGTTCGGTCAGGAAGCCGTCGTGGCCGCTGATCGACTCGATGACCTGCACACCGGAGCTTGTGGGGAGCAGCGCCGCGAGCTCGTGTTGCAGCCGGAGCGGATATAGGCGGTCCGACGAGATGCCGGCCAGTGCCACCTCGCACCGGACCCGACGCAGCGCCGCGGCCAGACCGCCGCGACCGCGGCCGACATCGTGGTGGTTCATCGCGTTGCTGAGCACGATGTAGCTGTTGGCGTCGAAACGCTGCGCCAGCTTGTCGCCCTGGTAACCGAGGTAGCTCTCGATCGCGAAGCGACCTCCGGCCAGCGGGTCCTCGTCGCCCTGGCGCCCCCGGCCGAAGCGCTGTTCGAGCTCCCATTCCGAGCGGTAGCCAACCGTGCCGATACCACGGGCGAGCGAGAGGCCCTGATGCGGTCCTGCTCCTGCTACCGCGTCGTAGTAGTCACCCCCATGAAAGTTCGGATCGTCACGGATCGCGCGTACCTGGAGCGAGCACAACGCGATCTCTTCAGCGGTGGCCTTCGCTCCGCACGCGATCACGACCGCGACACCAACGCGCTCGGGGAAGCCGACTGCCCATTCCAGCACGCGCATTCCACCCATTGATCCGCCGACTACACCAGCCCACCGTTGGATCCCGAGGCGGTCGGCTAGTGCAGCTTCGATGCCGACCTGGTCGCGGATCGTGACGGTGGGAAAGCGCGAGCCGTACGGGCGTCCGTCGGATGCTGCCGACGCGGGGCCGGTCGTGCCCTGGCATCCGCCGAGCACGTTCGGACAGATCACGAAGTAGCGATCGGTGTCGATTGCCCGCCCAGGGCCGATCTGGTCGTCCCACCAGCCGGGTAGGAAATGGCCGGGTCCCGCGGGCCCGGCTGCGTGGCTGTCGCCCGTTAGCGCATGCAGGACGAGCACCGCGTTCGATCGGTGTTCGTCGAGTGTTCCCCAGGTCTCGTACGCGACGGTCAGGCGTTCCAGACGGCCACCGGCTTCGAGCACGCGCGGGCGTGCGTCGAACACCGTCACGAACTCGCGCCGACCGGGCTCGTCGCCGGGTCGCCACGCGCCGGTGACGGGCATCGCTCGCGGGTTCGGAGACGCAGTCACGCTCAGGGAAGGCTACGCCGGACGGCTACGCGCCCTTCGCGGCCCGGAATCCGGTTTCGAGGTCGGCGAGAATATCGTCGATCGATTCGATGCCCACCGAGAGGCGGACGAGATCCGGCGTGACTCCCGCGTCGACCTGCTCCTCGGGTGTGAGCTGCTGGTGAGTTGTGCTCGCAGGGTGGATGGCCAGGCTGCGCACGTCGCCGACGTTTGCGAGGTGGCTGTGCAGCTCGAGACCGTTGATGAAGCTCTTTCCGGCCTCCATCCCACCCGCGATCCCGAAGGCGAGGATCGCGCCGTGACCGTTCGGGAGGTACTTCTTGGCGCGCGCATTCCACTTGCTCGATTCGAGGCCGGGGTACGCGACCCACTTGACCTCGTCACGCGTCTCCAACCACCGCGCGACCGCCAGCGCGTTCTGGGAGTGGCGCTCCATCCGGAGGCTGAGGGTCTCGATGCCCTGGATGAACAGCCACGCGTTGAAGGGCGAGACCGCGGCGCCGATGTCGCGCTGGTACTGGAGCCGTGCCTTCAGGATGTACTGCGCGGGACGCAGCGGCTCGGGGAGCTCGGAGAACACGAGGCCGTGGTAGCTCGGGTCGGGCTCGGTGAAATTGGCGAAGCGCCCACTGGCCACGTAGTCAAACTTGCCGCCGTCGACGATGACCCCACCGATCGACGTGCCGTGGCCGCCGATGAACTTTGTCGCGGAGTGGGTGACGATGTCGGCACCCCAGAGCAGCGGTTGGCAGAGGTACGGCGACGCGAGGGTGTTGTCGATCACGACTGGGATGCCGTTCTCGTGCGCGACCGCGCTGATGCCCTCGATATCGAGGACGTCGCCCTTCGGGTTTCCGATCGTCTCGCCGTAGAACGCGCGCGTGTTCGGTCGGATCGCGGCGCGCCACGCGTCGAGGTCATCGGGGTCGGCGATGAAGCTCACTTCGATCCCCAATTTCGGAAACGTGTAGTGCAACTGGTTGTAGGTGCCGCCGTAGAGCGAGGAGCTGGCGATTATGTGGCCGCCGTTCTCGGCGAGGTTGAGCAGTGCGATCGTCTGCGCTGCCATTCCCGAAGCGGCCGCGAGCGCGCCGACGCCACCTTCGAGCGCAGCGATCCGGTCCTCGAAGACCGCCTGGGTCGGGTTCATGATCCGCGTGTAGATGTTTCCGAGCTCTTCGAGGCCGAAGAGCGCAGCCGCGTGGTCGGTGTCTCGGAAGACGAACGCGGTCGTCTGGTAGATCGGGGTGGCCCGCGCGCCTGTGGTCGGGTCGGGCTCGGCACCGGAGTGGACTTGACGGGTTTCGAAACCCCAATCAGACATCGGACACTCCTGGGTTCGCGTGGGTGGGCGGCGGCGCGTGCACGGTACGACCGTGATCGTGACGGATCAATCCTGACCAGTCAAGTCAGGAATATCTGGATCCAGCATCCGTCCCTACGAGCAGCTCCGCTGGTTCGGCGACCCCGGATCTGCCAACCCACAGAAGTCTCTGCTCAGCTCGAGCCGCTGATGGAAATAACTGCCGCGAGGGCCAGGTAAGCGACGATCAGCCCGATCCAGACCCAGCCGAGAACGATCCCGGCGGTTGCCATTCCACGGCCGGCCTGAACGCCCTCTCGGTCGATGCCTACGTGGCCGCGTGTGGTCACCACGATATCGGTCGGCCTAATCCGCGCTTGAGGTCGGTGCGCGCAGGGCAGGCGGCGGAGTCCCTACGATTGTGTCTGTGAAGCAGATGGCGCCGCCGGAGGAATCAGCGCCGGAGGTACGCGAGCCGGCGCGGCCGGTGAGGCGTCCTCTGATCGCGCCGATCATCGCGGGCGGGGTCCTCGTCTTCGGATGTGTGGTCGTTGGGATCGTCGACCCAAGAGGCGGTCCCACCATCTGCCCGTTCAAGCTCGCGACGGGGCTCGACTGCCCCGGCTGCGGTGGCACCCGCGCCGCGCACGATCTGATGCGCGGCAACCTCGTTGGCGCGCTGGACCACAACGTGCTGGCGGTGCTCGCGTTCCCCTTCATCCTCTGGGGTGTGTTCACCTGGCTCACCGGTGCGTTCGGTGGCCCGAAGCTCCGGACGTGGTCTCCGTCGACCCGGTGGACGGCCGTCGCCGTTCTCGTGTTGCTTGTTTTCTGGGTCGTGCGCAACCTTTCGTACCCACCGTTCCACTGGCTGGGCTCCGGCACCTGACCGCACGCGAATCGACCCCGGCCTGCGCCGGGGTCGATTCGAATGAATGCGAGTGGTCGCTAGAACAGCGGTTCGGGTTCGAGCTGGTACTCCGAGCTTCCGAAACCGAGAATCAGAATGAAGATCGGTCCGAGCAGGATCAGCCCGATCGCGAAGCCGGTGCCACGCCCGTAGGCCTTCGCTAGGTCGATGGCGACGATGATCCAAGCGACGAAGCTCACGCACGGGATCAGGAACAGGATTATCCACCAGAGCGGCCGTTTGACCACTTTGAGGATCACCAGCGTGTTCAGGATCGGGATGATCGCTGCCCACCCCTGCTGACCGGCCTTCGTGAAGACCTTCCACAAGCCGGCGATTACCAGGACGATGATGGCTAGATAGACGACGAATATGACCGCACCGGCGGCACCGCCGGAGCTTGATGAGGCTGCAATCATTTCTTGATCTCCCTATCCGATGTTTTGGTTCTATTGGACCGGAGCAACGGATTGCCCGGTGAGCGTCTTGTAGGCGTAGGCCGAAGCCACAACGGTGATCGGGATCGTCGCCAGCAGCCCGACGCCGCAGAGCACTGCGCCGACGAAGTTGATGACGAATAGCAACACCATGAGCCCAAAGAGGGTTCCCCGGTGACCTTCGGTGATTTGGGCGGCTCGCTTCAGTGAGTCGACGGCTCCGGTCTGCGGGTTGTCGATGCATACGAACCCGTAGAAGTGGAAGACGACGGCAAAGAAGATGCCGGGAATGATGCAAAAGATCAGGCCGACGTACAGGCCGATCCCATACAGAATCGACGCCACGAAGTACGCGCCGAGCCCGTCGGTCTTGAACAGATCAGCCGGGACCGGGGTTTCGCCCCGGGTCACCAGCAGCGCAGCGCGCAGCAAGCCGAATCCGAGGACGAAGCTCACCACCGCCGCGGCGAGGCTGAAGAAGAGGGAGATGAAGAGGCTCCCAGATGCCTGGGCGATCAGGTTGAGGAGGATGCTGGGAACGAACACCGCCAGCGTCACCAGGATCAGAGGACCGACGTTCTTGGCAAAAGCGTTCCAGCCGTAGCCGACCGCGTCACCGATGTTGAGTGGAGCGGAGGCCCCGCCGATGGGCGCGTTGCTCGGTGGAGGTGGTGGAGACGCCGGTGGAGGCGGCGGAGGTACCTGAGACATTGAAGCGCTCCCTTCGCGCGGTTAGTCGCGGCGGCGACGCTACAAGCGCGTGCTGCCGATGTCGCGGATATCCAGCCGTAATCGGCCCGCGATGCGGCCGGCTTGAGCGCGAGCGCGCCGAGGCACCACGCTCAGCGCGAAGAAACCCTTATTAGAAGGGTTGAGGGTCGCTCAGAGCGCGCGCACGATTGCGGCTTCGCCTTGGCCACCGCCGCCGCACAACGCTGCCGCGCCGAGTCCGCCGCCGCGACGTCGGAGCTCATTCACGATCGTGGCCACAACGCGCGTGCCCGACATGCCGACGGGGTGACCGAGAGCAATGGCACCGCCGTTCACGTTGACGATGTCGTCGGTGATGCCGAGGTCACGCATTGACGCGATGCCGACAGCTGCGAACGCTTCGTTGAGCTCGAAGAGGTCGATGTCGGTGACGCTGAGCCCAGCCTTCGCGAGCGCGGCGTTGATCGAGCGGGAGGGTTGGGTGAGCAGTGACGGGTCGGGCCCCGCGACCATGCCGAAGCTGACCAGCTCCGCGATAGGCGTGATCCCGAGCTCCTCGGCCTTGGCCCTGCTCATCACGACGACTGCGGCGCCGCCGTCGGAGATCTGCGAAGCGTTGCCGGCGGTGATGGTGCCGTCCTTCGCGAACGCGGGCTTCAACTTACCGAGCGACTCGGTAGTCGTTCCCGGCCTCACGCCTTCGTCGTTCTCAATGAGGATCGGGTCCCCCTTGCGTTGCGGAACTGCAACAGGAGCGATCTCCTCGGCAAAGCGACCTTCCTTGATGGCAGCCGAGGCTCGCTCGTGGCTCTGTGCGGCCAGCTCGTCTTGTAGGTCGCGGCTGATCCCGCCGGTCTCGGTTGTGTATTTCTCGGTTCCCGCGCCCATGTGGACGGCGTCGAACGCGCACCAGAGACCATCGTTGATCAGGGAGTCGACGACCTTGCCGTCGCCCATGCGGTAGCCGGCCCGAGCCTTCGGGAGCAGGTACGGCGAGGCTGTCATCGACTCCATCCCGCCGGCCACGACGATGTCGGCATCACCCGCCTGGATCATCTGGTCGGCGAGGTAGATCGTGTTGACCCCGGAAAGGCAGACCTTGTTCACGGTCATCGCCGGGACGGTCATCGGGATCCCACCGTTGACCGCCGCCTGTCGGGCCGTCATCTGACCCTGGCCGGCCTGGAGCACCTGACCCATGAGCACGTAGTCGACCTGGTCGCCCGAGACCCCGGCGCGCTCGAGCGCGGCCTTGATGGCGAAGCCACCGAGATCCATGGCGCTGAAGGACACGAACGCCCCCGACAGCTTGCCGATGGGCGTGCGGGCCGATGAGACGATGACGGAACCGGGCATTTTGCTCCCCTGGACGCAGGATTCCGGGCTCACCCGCTTGTTACCGGGCGGTCACTTGATGCTAGCCGGGGTCACATCCATCTCGTCGAGCCGCTCCCGGGCCGACGAACGCAGCGGTGGAGTCGCGTCGATCGCTCCCGATACGGTCTGGTCCATGAGCACCGAGATCGACGCCATCCGCACCGCGATCCTCGAGGGCGCAACCGCCGACATCGGCGCCCTTCCCCTGCCTGAGGTCGTTCGCGGCGCGCTGGTGCGCGCCGACGAACAGGAGATGTTCGCGGGGGTTCCGTCGGAGCAGAAGGATCCCCGCACGTCTACGCACGTCGAAGAGTTTCCACTCCCCGAGCTCGCGCCGGACGAGGCCTACGTGGCGGTGATGGCAAGCTCGATCAACTTCAACACGGTGTGGACGTCGATCTTCGAACCGCTTCCGACCTTCGGCTTCTTGAAGCGACTGGGTCGGGAAAGCGTGTGGGGCGCGCGTCACGACCAGCCGTTCCACGTAATGGGCAGTGATGCATCGGGGGTCGTGTTGCGCACCGGCTCCGCGGTGCGCAACTGGAGGGCCGGCGACAAGGTCGCATCCACTGCAACTACGTCGACGACCAGGACCCGTCGGCGCACGACGACTCCATGCTCGCAGCGAACCAGCGGATCTGGGGCTTCG
>JANYLB010000017.1 GCA_025363815.1 Actinomycetes bacterium | reverse complement strand
GGCAGCCAGGAACACGTTCTCGATCAGGTACAGCCGTTGGCGGTAGTGGTCGAATGCGGTGACATGGCCCGTCAGCCAGAGGACGGCATCGGGCGTGCCGAGCTGGTCGGGCGGGATGTTCGGGAGGTTCTCGATCTCGCGCACGACGTCATAGCCGAGGTAACCGACGACTCCACCGTGGAACGGCGGGAGCTCGGTGATACGCGGAGCGCGGTAGTGCGTGAGCAGGGCCTCGAGTGCGTCGAGCGCGCCCCGATCAGTCGGGACTCCGGGTGGTGGATCACCGACGAACTCGACCGAACGACCCCGCACAACCAGGGTGAGTGCCGGGTCGCGCCCGAGGAACGAGAACCGACCCCATCGCTCGGCGTGCTCGACCGACTCGAGCAAAAAGCCTTCGCCGTCGCCGACCAGCTTGCAGAACGCCGACACCGGAGTCTCGAGATCGGCGCGCACCTCACGCCAGACGGGCACCACAGTGTGGCCGGCCGCGAGAGTTCGGAACTCGTCGAGCGAAGGCTTGATCGGCATGGACCGGCTCAGACGGGGCCGGGAGTGACGCCGGAGCCGAAGGCCCGGAAGAAGCAGGACCGTTCGCCGGTGTGACACGCGCCGCTGCCCTCTTGGTCGACCACGAACAGGAGCACGTCCATGTCGCAGTCGTAGTAGGCCTCGCGGACCCACTGGCGGCCACCAGAAGTCTCGCCTTTGCACCAGTACTCCTGGCGGCTGCGACTCCAGAACCAGGTCCGTCCGGTCGACAGCGTCCTGGCGAGCGCGTCTCGGTTCATCCAGCCGACCATGAGGACGGTTCCGGTCCCCTGCTCCTGGATGACGGCCGGGGCCAAACCGTTCGCGTCGTAGGCGACGGCGTCGATCTCCGCGTGCGTCGCGGCGATGGGGGTCGCGGTCACGCCGCCAGGGCTGGACATCCCGACGAGCGTAGCCGTCGTGTCAGACTCCTTCGATGGAGATTGCCGACGTTCCCCCGGTCGCGTCCCGAAAGCCCCATGTGCTGCGCGCCCACGGCGACGAACGAATCGACGACTGGTACTGGCTGCGCGAGCGCGAAGATCCCGACGTGATCTCGTATCTCGAAGCCGAGAACGCGTTCACCGAATCGGCCCTAGCCCACACCGAGGCGCTCCAGAAGGAGCTGTACGCCGAAATCGTGAACCGGGTGGTCGAGACCGACGTGTCGGCGCCCGCGCACCGGGGCGTGTGGGACTACTTCGTGCGCACCTACGAAGGCCGCCAGTATGCGGTCCACGGCCGCAGACCGCGCGGCGCCGCGGTCGGCGTCGATGAGGTGATCCTTCTCGACGAGAACGAACTCGCTTTGGGGCACGACTACTTCTCGCTCGGCGGCGCGACGGTGAGCCCCGATCAACGCCTGCTGGCGTACGAGGTCGACTTCACCGGAGGAGAGCGCCACGAGCTCCGGATCCGCGATCTCGAGACGGGCCGGGACCTCGCCGACCACATCCCCGACACCTATTACGGACTCGCCTGGGGGAACGACAACGAGACGCTCTTTTACGTCCGCCCCGACGATGCCGTCCGACCCCACCAGGTCTGGCGCCACGCGCTCGGCACCCCGACCGACAACGACGTGCTCGTCTACGAAGACGACGACGAGCACTTCTTCGTGAACGTCGGTCGCACCCGGACCGGTCGCTACATCCTCGCGTCGTCCGACTCCAAGACGACGAGCGAGGTGTGGTTCATCGACGCCGACGCCCCCACCGACGCGCCCCGCCTGGTCGCGGCCCGCGAGCCCGGGATCGAGTACCAGGTCGATCACCATGCGGCTCCTGCGGCACCCCAGGGCACTGGAGACCGGTTCCTGTTGCTCACCAACGCCGACGGCGCAGCCAACTTCAAGCTGCAGGCGACGCCGGTCGATACCCCTGATCGCGGGCACTGGACCGATCTCGTCGCCCATTCGCCCGACGTCCGTCTCGAAGATGTCGACGCATTCGCGCATCACCTCGTGGTCTCCGAACGCACGAACGGCCTCGAGCGCATCAGGGTCCTCGACCTCGACGATCCGGGGGCTTCGCACATCATCGAGATGCCCGACCCCGTCTACAGCGTCTGGTCGGGCGCCAACCTGGAGTTCGACACCGCCACGCTGCGATACGACTACACCTCGCTGGTGCTCCCGGTGTCGTCGTACGACTACGACCTCACCACCCGAGCATCCACCCTCGTAAAGCGCCAGCAGGTGCTCGGCGGGTACGACCCGTCTTCGTACACCTCGGCTCGGCTCTGGGCGACCGCGAGTGACGGAGCGCAGATCCCGATCTCGCTCGTGCACCGCAACGACGTGACCCTCGACGCCAGCGCGCCCGCCGTGCTCTACGGCTACGGCTCCTACGAGATCTCCATCGAGCCGTCGTTCTCGTCGGTCCGGCTCAGCCTCCTCGACCGCGGGTTCGTGTACGCGATCGCCCATATCCGAGGCGGCGGCGAGATGGGCCGGGGTTGGTACGAAGACGGCCGCCTCGAGAACAAGGAGCACACGTTCACCGACTTCATCGCCGCTGCGGAGACACTGGTCGACGCGGGGTACACGAGCCCGGAACGTCTCGCCGCCAGGGGTGCGAGCGCCGGCGGCCTACTCATGGGTGCGGTCGCGAACCTGCGCCCCGACCTCTTTCGGGTGATGGTCGCTCAGGTGCCGTTCGTCGACGCGGTAACCACAATGCTCGACGACAGCCTCCCGCTGACCATCACCGAATGGGAGGAATGGGGGAACCCGGTCGAGGATGCTTCGATCTATGCCCTCATGAAGTCTTACTCGCCCTACGACAACGTTGAGGCGAAGGAGTATCCCGCTCTGCTCGTGACCGGCGGCCTCAACGACCCTCGCGTGCAGTACTGGGAGCCGGCGAAGTGGGTGGCGAAGCTCCGCGCGACCAAAACCGACGAACGCGCGCTGCTGTTGAAGACCGAGATGGGCGCCGGCCACGGAGGACCCTCAGGTCGATACGACGCTTGGCGTGACGAAGCATTGGTGTTGGCGTTCGTGCTCGACCAACTCGACATCGAGGAGACAGCATGATCAAAGACCTGAAGGACTTCCTGATGCGCGGCAACGTGATCGGGCTTGCAGTCGCGGTCATCATCGGCGTGGCGTTCGGAGCTGTCGTCCTTTCGTTCACCAAGGACATCCTGATGCAGATCATCGGCGGCATCTTCGGCCAGCCCGACTTCTCCGGCCTGACGTTGAACGTCGGTGACGTCGTCGTGTTCTACGGGAGATTCCTGAACGCGCTGATCAATTTTCTCATCATCGGCACGACCATGTTCTTCGTGGTGAAAGGGTACGAGAAGGTCTTCCCGCCGGAGGAAGACGGCCCTAGCGAGGTCGACCTGCTCGAGGAGATCCGCGACCTGCTGAAGAGCCAGCGGCCCCCCAGCTAGACGAGAGGGAGAACCGCGGCCAGTTGGCGGGACTGCGCGAGCAGAACGCCGCTCCGGCTCCAGAGGGAGCCGTCTTCCTCAAGGAAGCCATCGGCAGCCGCGTCGGTGCGGAAAGACGCGAGAACCCAGTCGTCGGCTCGCGCGTCGGGGAGCGGTAGCGACGTTCGGAAGTGCACGGTCAGATCGACTGTCGGGACGACCATCGGCACCGCCACGCGACTGAAGACGGGTGGGATCCACCCATCGGTCATCGCCGCGACCACGAGCGCATCTACCTTTCGTCCTTCGGGGAGACGGATCCATCCGCCGGCCAACGCGGTCCCGCCCTGAGTGCCCGGCGGCGCCCCGACCGCCCAACGGGTCTCCCATCGCCGGGCGATGGCCGGCAGGGGAATCGACGGATCGTTCGGCAACCGGCGCGGCATGCACTCATCGGGTGGCGGTACTCCCTCGGGCGGGGCGAGATCACAGAACTCCGGTCCGGGACGCGGCAGTGAGAACGCGGCCAACGCGAGGCCGATGAGCTGATCGCCCTGGACGAGACGGGCCGAGAGGCTCGTGAGCGAACGGCCGCGACGTTCGACCCGGGTGACGACGTCAAGCGTTCCCGGCACCTGTGGAGGTCGGGCGAAATGAATGGTGAGTGATCGCGGCGCCCGCTCGGGGTCGTCGACCGCTTCGGTGAGCGCGCGTAGCGCGACCGCGGCTAGATAGCCGCCGTTCGGCCCACGGTGCACCGACCACGCGGGGCTGATGTCGGCCCGGTGCACGCCGTCTCCCATCAGCGTGACCGCGGTTTCGCGGTCGAAGTCGAAAGTCGTGGCCATCGAACGGCCAGCCTACGCTCGGCCTGTGACGGAACCCATCATCCTGTCCACGGCCGACGGGGAGTCGCTCGAAGGCGAGATCGCCCGAGCTGAGGGTGGCGAGCGTGCCACCGCGGTGCTGTGTCATCCGCACCCGCAGTTCGGGGGTTCGATGCGGTCCCTCGTGATCTCTGCTCTGTTCCGCGCCCTTCCCGGCGCCGGCGTCACCACCGTGCGGTTCAACTTCCGCGGCGTCGAGGCGAGCACGGGCGCGTGGAGCGCCGGGGAATACGAACGCGCCGATGTAGTGGCGGCAATCGACCTGGCCGCAGAGCTCGAGCCGAGCCGACCGCTCATGCTCGCAGGGTGGTCGTTCGGGGCCGACATGGCGCTCTCGACGATCGACGAGCGGATCGCGGGTTGGTACGCGATCGCCGCTCCGCTCCGCTACACGACCGATGCCCACCTCGCGGCAGTTGCGGGCGACCATCGTCCGAAGCTGATGGCGCTCGCGGAGCGCGACGAAATACGGCCCGCCGCTGAGATCGCGACGGTCGCGAGCGCGTGGACCTCGACGGAAACCATCATCGTGGCGGGCGCGTCGCACTTCTTCGTCGGCCGCACCGATCGGCTCATCGAACTGGCCTTCGGCTTCGTCGACCGGATCGTCGACGACGCTGGATGAGCTTTCTCAGGTGACCGCGGGTTGCTGCGAGAGTCCGTGGCGATCGAGGAACGCGAGCCGACGACTCACGGTGATCTTCCAGGCATCGAGATCGGTCTCGAAGTTTGCCCGGTCGCCGTCTTCGATCGCGTGCTCGAGCTCGTCGAACGCGATGTCTTCAGCATCGAGGAGCTCGCGGTAGCGCCGCAGAAACCCCTCGTCGACCACACCGGTCTCGTCGTCGGTCATTGAGCGTCCTCCTGTTGTCGCCAAGCGGTGCGCACGACCGTACCCGAGCCGGAGCCGCCTCGGCGACGGTCTCAACATCGGCCCGGGCTGGTCGTCACCCAACGGCTGAAAGCGCCTCGGCGATCGTGAATCGCGCCTCGTAGAGGGCTCTGCCGACTATCACCCCGCCGAGTCGACCGCCCTCGGCCTCGAGCGCGGCCAGGGTGCGGAGATCGCCGATTGTTCCCACGCCGCCGCTGGCAATCACCGGAACCGGAGCGGCGTCGAGCACGAGCGTCAACCCATCGGTGTCGGGACCTTCTAGGGTCCCGTCGCGTTCGATCTGGGTGACGATCAGCGCGGCAGCACCCGACGCGGCGAAGCTCCGGGCACACTCGACCACGTCGATGCCGCTCTCCTCCTGCCACCCGCGCGTGGCGACGTTGCGACCGCGCACGTCGATCCCTACCGCGACCGCGCGGGGGTGAAATGCGACGAGCTCGTCGACGAGCCCGCGATTCTCCACCGCGGCGGTTCCGACCACGACTCTCGAAACTCCGGCGCCGAGCAGCGCACCACCGGCTTCGACGGAACGCACCCCACCGCCTGACTGCACCCGGCAGTCGACGTTGGCGCAGATCGCTTCGATCACGCCAAGGTTCTTCGGCTCACCGGTGCGGGCGGCATCGAGGTCGACAACATGGATCCAGCTCGCGCCGGCATCCGCGTAGCTGCGGGCCACCGCGACCGGATCGTCGTCGTAGACCGTCTCGGCCGCGAAGTCACCCTTGAGGAGGCGGACGCACCGGCCATCGCGCAGGTCGATGGCCGGGTACAGCTCGAAGCCGCCCACTGGCCTACAGGGATCCCTTGGTGGACGGCACCCCTGTGCCCTCTACCCTGACCGCGTCGCGCAGCGCGCGGGCGACGCCCTTGCACGATGCCTCGATTACGTGATGGCCGTTCTTCCCGGAGATCGATCGCATGTGCAGCGTGATCGCCGCCCCGAAGGTGAAGGCGCGCCAGAACTCTTCCATCAGCTGCGGGTCGAAGGTGCCGATCCACTCGGATATCGGGTCGATCTCGTAGACGAGAAAGGGCCGGCCCGACAGATCGAGCGCGATCTGCACCAGCGCCTCGTCGAGGGGAACGAGCGCCGAAGCGAACCGACGGACGCCCGCCTTGTCGCCGAGCGCATCCTTCACTGCCGTGCCGAGCACGATGCCGACGTCTTCGACCGTGTGGTGCAGGTCGACCTCGAGGTCACCCTTCGCATCGATCGAGAGATCGAACCCGGCGTGCTTGCCGATCTGCTCGAGCATGTGGTCGAAAAACGGAATCCCCGTGTCGGCGCGGGCAGTGCCGGTGCCGTCGATCTCGATCTCGAGCTCGATCGAGGTCTCCTTGGTCTTGCGCGCCAAGCGCGCACTGCGACTCATGCTCGCTGTACCTCCTCCAGCGCCGCGTCGAGGGCGACGAGGAACGCGTTGTTCTCGGCAGGGGTGCCGACGGTGACCCGCAAGCATCCCTCGACCATGGGCCAGGCGGAGAAATCTCGGACGAGCACTCCGTGGCGGACCATCGCCTCCCACACCGCGTGCCCATCACCCTCTCGGCCTTCGCCCGCGACCCTGAAAAGCAGAAAGTTTGCACCCGACGGAAAGACGGTGACCCCGGCGCGCTCGTCGAGCTCGGTGAAGAGCTGCTCCCGGGCTTCGATGAGCAGCGCGACGCGCGCTTGCATCTCTGCGGAGAAGCGCAGCGCGACCGTGCCCGCGATCTGGGTTGCAAAATCGAGGTGGTACGGCAGAACCACCTTCTCGAGCTCGGCGACCACCTGGGGCGGCGCCGCACAGAGGCCGAGCCGGAGCCCGGCGAGCGACCACACCTTCGAGTAGGTCCGCACAACCACTAGCGGCACATCGTCGGCGACCAGCTCGAGCGCGCTGCGGTACGCAAATTCGCCGTAGGCCTCGTCCACGACTACGAGGCCGGGCGCCACATCGAGCACCGCTTCGAGCAACTCGCGATCGTCGACCGTGCCGGTGGGGTTGTTGGGACTGCAGAGAAAGACGAGGTCAGGTTGATCCGCCTCAATGCGTGCGAGCGCGTCGTAGCGATCGATTTCGAAATCATCGCCCCGCTCACCGAGTACAACGGGCGTGCCGGTGATCCGCGCGATGTGCTCGTGGAGCGCGTAGGTCGGCTGGAAAACGAGCGCGAGCCGATCGGGCCCTCCGTAGGTGAGCAGGATGGTCTGCAACACCTCGTTGGATCCGTTGGCGCAGAAGATGCGGTCGAACGGCTGACCAATGTGATCGCTCAGCGCCTCGCGAAGCTCGCGGGCGGAGCGGTCGGGGTACCGATGGAGCGGGGCTTCGGCAAGTGCCGCGAGCCACGCTTCGACGAAGGCCGACGGAGGAGGGTAGGGGCTCTCATTGGTGTTGAGACGCACGTCGACGTCGAACTGCGGTGAGTGGTAGCCCTCGAGTGCCTTCAGGGCGTCGCGCGGCTCCGGCAGGCTCACGGCTGTTCACCCCGAATGCGGATGGACCGCGCGTGCGCGTGGAGCCCTTCTGCCAGAGCGATCACCTGGCCGGCCCGGGCGACCGAACCATCGGCAGCGCCGACATCGGCCCGCACCACGTGTATGTGCTTGCGGAAGTGGTCGACGCGAAGCGCGCTCGAGAACCGGGCGGCGCCTGCCGTCGGCAACACGTGGTTAGCGCCCGCTATGTAGTCGCCGTAGGCCGTCGGCGCGTAGGCCCCGACGAAAACCGCACCTGCATTGCGGACACGCGGGAGAAGCGCCTCGGGGTTGGCCGTCATCAACTCGAGGTGCTCTGGCGCGATGGCGTTCACCACCGAGAGGGCCTCGTCGAGATCGCGCACGATGATGGCGCGCCCTCCGCCGGCCAGGGTCGACTCCGTCTCGCGTCGCCTGTCGGCCGGGAGCGCGGCGAGCGCGGCGACCAACTCGGTGTCGACGGCTGCGGCAACGGCTTCGTCGTCGGTCACCAGGATCACCGCTCCACCGGGACCGTGCTCGGCCTGCGCGACGAGGTCGGCCGCGACGAAGCGCGCCGGGGCAGTGGAATCGGCGATGACGAGCAGCTCCGACGGCCCCGCCGGCGATTCGATACCGACGACACCGGCGCCGGCGACCTCACGCTTGGCCCAACTGACATAGGCGTTGCCCGGTCCGACGATCACGTCTACCGGGCGGATCGATCCGGTGCCGTAGGCCATCGCCGCGATCGCCTGCGCGCCACCGACCCGATAAATCTCGTCGACACCGGCGAGCGCGGCCGCGGCCAGCGTCACCTCGGGCACCCGACCGTCGGCGCCGGGCGGAACGCACAACGCAATCTCGGACACCCCCGCCACTCCGGCAGGGATGGCGGTCATCAATACCGTCGACGGGTAAGCGGCGCGACCGCCGGGAACGTAGAGACCGGCCCGATCGACGGGACGGACCATCTCTGTGACTCCGATGCCATCAGCCTCGATGCCCCCGGGCCCCGGGACCGCGGCCTGGGCCTCGTGGTAGGTCCGTATCCGGATGGCGGCAAGCTCCAGCGCAGAACGCAGATCTGGTGGAATCGAGTCGAGCGCGGCCTTCGCGGCCTCCGGCGCGACGAGGAGATCGTCGATGCGACATCCGTCGAACTGTTCGGTAAAGCGACGCAGCGCGTCATCTCCGTCGGCCTTCACCGCCGCGATGATCTCGTGGACTGCGCTACGGACAGCGTCATCGGGATCGGTGGCCGCGGCCCGCGACTCTGCGAGCGCGCCACTGGCATCGAGTCGGCGGAGCACCGTGTCATGGTAACGGGCGGCTCTGATTTCTCGGGGCGGTTTGGCGAGCAGGGGAATCGCCGGTCAGGCTCGACCCATGGCGAACCCTTCCGATCTGGCCGAGATGTCGACCATACGATCCCAGATTGACGAGCTCACGGCCCGAGTGGTCAAGATGGCCGAGCGTTACGAGACGACTCCCGACTCCGCGATCGCGAGCGACCTGTTCGGAGCCGAGCGGGCCCTGGTCAACGCCCAACGCTCCATCTACCGCGCCTCGGCCGCCCTCGCCTGAGGATAGGAGCTCTGGGGTCAGAAGAACTCGAGCATCGACGCTCGGGGACCGGCGAAGACCGCGTCGAGGGCGCGGCAGGGCTCGACCGGGCCGTGCAGCGCTCCGATGGCCGCGAGATCGAGTGCCGAGCCGTAGCCGGTGTAGATGGCCGAGAGCGCGTGCACCCCGAGTTGGATCTCGCCTGTGCCGCCCGGCTCGAGCGTCCCGACGCCATTGGCAACCCTCAGCACGAAACGTCCGTTGTTCCACGGCGCGATCGAATCGAGCACCTCGAGATGTACCGCAGCCGTGACTGCGGGTTCGTAGCCGCGAGCGGCGATCGCACCCGGTGCGTCAACGAGCCGGGTCATCCAATCGTTCTTCTCCACCTGGCGCAGGTCTTGCTCAGGGAGGAGGAAGGGCAAGAGGGTCGCCGTCGCGCCGACGGCCCTCACGGTTTCGACCTGGGCACCGAACGAGCCGATGGCCCGCCAGAGCGTGATCACCGCGGTTGCATCACGGGCGACGAGCTCAGCCACCTCGAGCCCGAAGCCGAACGATGCCGGGCCCGGGGTCTGCTTGCACAGCGCGAATCCGTCGATGCCGTCGCCATCGATGGCATCAAAGGCGATCACGGAATAGCCGTGCGCGGTGCCGCTGTACGCGTGGTCCCAGAACCACTCGGGTCGGTCGATCCACCCGGTCCGCGCCGGCGCCGCGCGCGCGTACGCGTCGCGCAGGAGCGGGAAATCGTCGGCGCCCGCCACCCGAAGACGCTCGGGTTCGCCTGGCGGCAATGAGGACAGTGAGCGGGCGGGGAGCGTGGAGATCGGGAAGGCGCCCGCGATCTCCCAGCCGAGCCGTCGATAGAGACCTGTCGTGGCCGGATGCAATGTGCTGAGAACCTGACCGGCGTCGCGCATCGCCGCGAGTGCGCCCGTAACCATCGCGGGTGCGATGCCCCGGCCGCGATACTCGACCGACACCGCGACGCTCGCGATCCCACCCATCGGCACCGGCCGGCCACCGAAGAACTGACCCAGCGGGTGCACGGTGAGCATCCCCGCCAAACGGCCGTCGACAGCGATTCCGAGTGAGCCACCCCGCTCGAAGCGGGACCGCACGACCTCGCGTTGTACGTCATTCACCGGATTCGCGAACGCGGCGGCGCGCAGATGAACCGCTGCCTCGACGTCGTCGAGACCAAGTTCTCGAACCTCGAAGTCGGCCATGTCGGTGCGGCTACGCAGCCACGGGCGTCACGGTGGCCGACGGGCAGATATCGGCCATCGTGCACGCATCGCAGCGCGGCTTGCGGGCCACGCACACGAGGCGTCCATGCTGGATGAGACGGAGCGAGAATGTGCCACGATCTTCCCGATCCACCAAACGATTCAGGTCCATCTCGGCTTTCACGGGATCCTCTTCTCTGGTGAGTCGCAGCCTGCGGGCGAGACGACCCACGTGGGTGTCGACAGGGAGTCCGGGTAGACCGAACGCGACAGAACGCACGACGTTGCCCGTCTTGCGCCCGACCCCGGGCAGCGTCACCAGATCCTCGAGCGCCGTGGGAACCTCGCCCTCGAAGCGGTCCTCGAGCGCCATTGCCATCCCGAGGAGGCTTTTCGCCTTGGCGTGAAAGAAGCCGGTCGAGTGAATGAGCATCTCGAGCTCGTCGGGGTTTGCTCCGGCGAGATCGCCCGGCGTCGGGTAACGGTCGAACAACGCCGGCGTGACCTTGTTCACCAGCACGTCGGTCGACTGGGCCGACAAGATCGTGGCGGTCAGAAGTTCGTAAGGGTTCCGGTGGACGAGCGCGCACTCCGCGTCGGGGTACGACTCGGCGAGGCGCTCCATCACGATCGGTGCCCGCTGCTTCGCTCCGCGGGGCAGCGCCACGTCAGATCACCCGCCCGTCATTGGAACCGGGCCGGCCAGGATGGGGCGCGCCGGGGGGCGCGGGCTGGGTCGGATGGTCCACGGAGCGGACGCTACCGTTCCCGACGTGATCGAGATCCGCTCCGCGCACCCGGTCGAGCGCGCGGATCTCGACGCGATCCGGACATTGCACGACACCGCGGCGCTCGCCGACGGTCACGAAGCTCTCGGATCCTCGGTCTGGCGTGACCTTGAAACGGGTGGCCGGCCGGGGTCTGTAGGCGGGTTCGCGTTCGAGGGCGCTCAACTCGTCGGCTATGCCCACGTCACTCCCAGTGACAACTTCTCACCGCCGCACTGGGCGGCCGGAATCGTCGTCGCTCCGACCCGGCGCGGCGACTCCGTCGCCACCGCTCTCCTGGACGGGATAGTGGAACACGTACGACGCACCGAACCGGGCGAGATCGTCCTCTGGATCCTCGGCCCGACCGACGCCGATGATCAACACGCCGCCGCGTCCGGGTTCGAGCCCTCCCGGGATCTCTTGCAGATGCGTGTCGCGCTCCCTCTCGACGTGGTCGCCCGCGAACCCGACGGGATCACCGTTCGTCGATTCCTCCCCGGCACCGACGAGGCTGCCTGGCTCGCGGTGAACAACCGCGCGTTTCGGAACCACCCCGAGCAAGGCGGCTGGATCGCGTCGACGCTCGCACATCGGATGGCCGAGCCATGGTTCGACCCGGATGGCTTTCTACTCGCGTGGTCAACCGACCCGGCCGGCCTCGCAGGGTTCTGCTGGACCAAGATCCATCAGCCCGGTTCCGATGACGCCGGTCTCGGCGAGATCTTCGTGGTCGGCGTCGATCCGACCCATCAGGGAACAGGTCTCGGCCGTAAGTTGACAGTTGCCGGCCTCGGGTCGCTCGCCGCGCGCGGGGTCCGCGTCGGCATGCTCTACGTAGACGGCGCCAACACGGCTGCCGTCGGCCTGTACCGCGCGCTCGGCTTCACCGTGCACCGACGCGACCGCGCCTACCAACGAGAGGTCCGATGACCCCATCTCAAAAAGCCGGCCCGCACGAAGCGCCAACCCGCTACGGCATCGATCGCCCGACTCTCGGTGAGCTGATCACCGAATGGCGTGAGCCACGCTACCGGGCCGACCAGGTCTGGGACGCGCTCTACCGTCAGCACATTCCCCTCGAAAAGGCCACCGCGCTCGGAAAGGCGCTGCGGGAGCGGCTCACGACCACGCTCCCTCTCGTCCTCGAACCGGTCACCGAACAGCGCGACGCGCGAGACCGCACCCGCAAGTGGCTTTGGCGTTGCCTCGCCGACGGCGCGGAGGTCGAGACCGTCCTGATGCGGTACCCGACACGCGCCACGGTGTGCGTGTCGTCCCAAGCCGGATGCGCGATGGGCTGCACCTTCTGCGCGACCGGCCAGGCCGGATTCGAACGCCACCTCCGCGCCGACGAGATCCTCGAGCAGGTTGCTCGCGCCGCACACACGTCGGATCAGCGAGTATCGAACGTGGTGTACATGGGCATGGGCGAGCCGCTCGCCAACTACGACGCGGTCTGGGCGTCGGTCGAACGCCTCCACGCCGACTTCGGTCTCTCGGCTCGCCACATCACCGTGTCGACCGTCGGTATTGTTCCGGGGATCCGCCGACTCGCCAAAGAAGAGCTACCGGTGACCCTCGCGGTGTCGTTGCACGCGCCCGACGACGAGCTTCGCGACCAGCTAGTACCGCTGAATCGCCGGTACCCGATCGCCGAGGTCCTCGACGCGGCACAGGAGTTCAGCGAAGCCAGGGGCCGGCGGGTCACCTTCGAGTACGCGCTCATCGCAGGAGTCAATGACGACACCGCCCGCGCCGCCGCGCTGGCCCGGCTGCTCAAGGGCTTTCCCGGGGTCGGAGGGGCCCACGTGAACCTCATCCCCCTCAATCCCACCGCAGGGTTCCCCGGTCACAAGCCAACGGCGCCGGCCATGGGAGCCTTCGCCCGATCCCTCGAGTCCGGCGGCGTGACCGCCACGGTGCGCCGAAATCGGGGCACGGAGATCGATGCGGCGTGCGGCCAGCTCCGCTCAAGGGAGAGAGACCAACCCGTCGCCGCTCCTTCGGTCAGAATGTCGCCGTGAACGAACGTCGGTTCTTCAATAACACCCAACCTCAGACTCTTCAGATCGCGGTGATCATCCTCTACATAGACGCCGCGTTCTCGTTGTTCTTAGGAGGATTCGCGAACCCGATCGGCATCCTTCTCATCGCGACAATGGGCGGCGGCGCGTTCGGGATCGCGAATGAGAAGCGGTGGGGCTACGCGCTCGGGCTGGTCGGCGCGGGCCTAAATCTGGCCTACCCGTTCTTCCTCGGCGTCTCGCTCGGGCAGTATCTCAGCTACGACCCTCTCGGCCTCATGTTCTCCGTGGCGTTGGTCGCGCTGCTCCTGCACCCGATGAGCCGCGACTACCAGCGCATCTGGTTCAAGTGACGGCCAACCACACCGCACTGGTCGCCGAGCTCGAATCCCGGATCAGGCCACTCGAGATCGACGTCGGCCGGGCCTGGTGGGACAGCTACACCGACGCTTCGCCCGAAGCCGAGCGGCGGCGCACCGCTACCGAGATCGCGCTGCGAGACGCGTATGCCGATCCCAGCGCGTTCGCGGCGCTCACCGCGGCCCGAAACGACGCTGGATCTGATCCCCTTCTCGCGCGCGAGATCGTGGTGTTGCACAACTCGTTCGCACCCCATCAGGTGCCCGCTGCGCTTCGAACCCGGATCGTCGAGCTCGAAACCAGCGTCGACTCGAGCTTCAATGCGTTCCGGGGCCGCATGCACGGAACCCCCGTCGATGACAACACCATCCTCGCGGTGCTCGCATCAAGCGACGACTCGGCCGAGCGCCAGGTCGCGTGGGAAGCATCGAAGCAGGTCGGTGCCGAGGTGGCACCCCGCCTCCGGAAGCTGGTGCAGGCCCGCAACGAGGCCGCGCGTGCGCTCGGTCACCGTGACCATTTCGCCCTGGCCCTTGCTACCAGCGAGCTCGATGAAGATCGCCTCTTCGCGACCCTGGCCGAGGTCGACGCCGCGACGGCGGCACCCTTCGCAGCGTGGAAGGCCGACCTCGACGCCCGACAGGCCGAGCGTTTCGGGTGCACCGTCGACGATCTGCGGCCGTGGCATCTCGATGACCCGTTCTTCCAGGAACCACCGACCGACGGGGCGATCGATCTCGATCCCCTGTTCGCCGATGCCGATCTCACCGACCTCACTCTGCGCACCTACGACGGCCTCGGGCTCGACCTACGGCCGGTCGTCGATCGCAGCGATCTCCTGGCTCGTCCGGGCAAGAGCCAGCACGCGTTCTGCATCGACATCGACCGGGAGGGCGATGTGCGGGTGCTCGCCAACAACACGCCGAACGCGCGCTGGACCGACACCATGCTGCACGAGTTCGGCCACGCGCTCTACGACACCTCGCTCAACCCCGAGCTGCCGTGGTTGCTCCGGAGTGCCGCGCACGCGCTGACGACCGAAGGCGTCGCGATGATGTTCGGACGTCTTCCCCGCGACCCCGAGTGGCTTCAGGTCGTCCTCACTCGTTCGGCCGACGAGATCGAGGGTCTCGCCTCGCGGCTCGCGGCCGCGCAGCGGGCGGCGCTATTGGTCTTCGCTCGCTGGGTGCTCGTGATGACGCACTTCGAACGGGGGCTGTACGCCGACCCCGACGGTGATCACGACACCATCTGGTGGGACCTCGTCGGTCGCTTCCAGCTCGTCCACCGACCCGACGACCGCCACGCCCCCGACTGGGCGTCGAAGATCCACATCGCTGCCGCACCCGTCTACTACCAGAACTATCTCTACGGAGAGCTCGTGGCCTCGCAGCTTGCGGCCACGTTGGCGCGGGAGGCGGGCGGCATCGTCGACCGGCCCGAAGCGGGCCGCCTGCTCGTGGAACGCTTCCTCGCCCCGGGATCATCCCGGCGGTGGGACCACCTGATCGAAGACGCGACCGGCGAGCCTCTCACCGCCGCGTACCTTGCCGCAGAGCTCGCCCAGTGATCGAATCAGCCGTGGGCATGGCATCGACAAAAGGGCCGAAGTAGCGATGGATCTCGGGCTACGGGGTCGTACCGCGGTCGTCGCCGGCGGATCGCGAGGGATCGGGCGGGCCGTCGCGGAGCAGCTCGCGACCGAGGGTTGTCGGGTCGCGGTGCTGGCGCGCACCGCCAGTGATCTAGCCGAAGCCGAGGCCGATTTCATCGCCGCCGGCGCAATGGACGCGATCGGCTTGCAGTGCGATCTTCTCGACACCGGCGAGGTCGAAGCCGCGTTCTCGTTCCTCGACGACCGGTGGGGCGAGCTCAACGTTCTCGTGCACGCAGCAGGGCCGGCCCACCTCGGTGGCACCTCCGAGCTGAGCGACAACGAGTGGCTCGACGCCTTCGACTCCGGAGTGATCACGCTGGTCCGTTGCGTTCGTGCCGGCCTCCCCCTGTTGCGCAAGGCTTCCTTCGGACGAGTCGTGAGCGTGGCATCGAGCATGATCCGCCACCAGAGTCCGGGCCTCATCGCCTGGACAGCGGCGAAGTCGGCCCTCGCGAGCGCGACGAAGAACCTTTCCCGCGAGCTCGCAGGCGAGAGCATCGTCGTGAACACGGTGTGCCCGGGGATGGTGATGACCTCGGCGATCGAGGGCTATCTCGCCGACGCCGACCTGCGGGGTCTCCCCGAAGGGCCACTAGAAGCCGCGTACGCCGCAATCGAGCGTGACTTCCACTCACCCAACGACATCGGTCGCATCGGGCTTCCCGAGGAGGTCGCTGCATTGGTCGTGTTCCTCTGCTCAGAGCTCGCGAGCTACGTCGTCGGAGCAACGATCCCCGTCGACGGCGGCAGCGACTTCTTCTGACGACGCCATCCGGGCCACCTCGTGTGTGACACCTTCGCCGCCGTCGGAGCCCAAGGAACGCTGTTCGCGAAAAGCTCCGATCGGCCCGCAGGCGAGCTGCAGATCGCCGAGACGTTCGGGCGCCGCAAACCCGGCTCCGCACTCCACACCCAGTACCTCACGATTCCTGATCCCGGCGCGGCGGCGCTCGTCGGATCGCGACCGGCCTGGTTGTGGGGGCTGGAACACGGCGTGAACGAGCACCGGGTCGCGATCGGAAACCAGATGCTCTGGACCACTCGCGACCCGCGCTCTGCGTCACCGGCGCTCATCGGTATGGACCTCGTGAGACTCGCGCTCGAGCAGGCCACCGATGCCGACGCCGCGCTCACCGTGATCACAGATCTACTAGCCCGCCACGGCCAGGGTGGCGCCGCTGAGGCCAACCCGCCGAAGGCGTACTTCTCCTCGTTCCTCATCGCCGATCCGCAGCGGGCTTGGGTGCTCGAGACGAGCGGAAGCACCTGGGCTGGTCGAGCGGTCGGTCCGGGTTCCGGCGCGGCGATCTCGAACCGGATCTCGCTGAACAAAGACTGGACCGTCGCTTCGCCCGACGTTGAGCCCGGCACCGACTTCGACCGGTATCGCCGACCGACCACGCCGACCGAGCACGCCGACCGCCGCCTGGCCCTGACCGCGCCGGCAGTCACGGGCGGCGCCGACGGCGTCACCCCCGAAGACATGGTGAGTCTGTTGCGTGATCACGGCGGCGCGCCGTGGGGGAGTCCGAACGACTCCGCCGGCGCGGTCGTGGCTCCACCACCCGCCGATGCACCGAGTCCGCTCGGGGTCACCATCTGCATGCACCTGCGCGACAACCAGACCACGAACGGGTCGATGGTGGCTCTCCTGCCTACTGACACCGATGCTCCGAGCCGGGCTTGGATCGCACTGGGCAGCCCGTGTTTCTCCGTGTTCGTACCGGTGTTCCCTCCGCTCGGCGTCCCCCGCGAGCTGGCCCGACCCGCACGCTGGAGGGCGTTCGAGGCGTTGCGGCCGGCCGTCGAAGGCCCCGACGGCGAGGAGGCACTACGCCGCGTCCGCTCTGTGCTCGGCCCGCTGGAGCGCGAGCTGTGGGAAGAAGCCGATGCCTGTGCCGCGCCCGGTCAGCACGACGAACGTAGCCGATACCTCGCTCGAGTCGGTCCCCGGCTCGAGCGCGCCCTGCACCTGATCACCCGGGAATAGCTCGAAATCACCGTCGCCCACTACGGTCCCCGCATCGACGGCATCCAGACGGGCACGGAGTACAACCTCGCCGATCTCTTCGAGCTCGTCGCGGACGTGATACCTGATCGCGAGGCACTCGTGTACGAGCGCCGACGATTCACGTTCGCGGAGATGGACCAGCGCGCGACCCGGCTCGCCCATCACCTCGCCGAGAACGGGGTCGGCGTGGGCGATCACATAGCGCTCTACCTGTACAACGGCCCCGAGTACATCGAGTCGATGCTGGCCGCGTTCAAGCTGCGGGCCGTGCCGGTGAACGTGAACTACCGCTACGGAGCCGACGAGCTCCGCTATCTCCTCACCGACGCCGATGCCCGCGCGATCGTGTTCCACGGCGAGCTCGGATCGCGTCTCGCTCCGCTGCGTCCCGAGACCCCGAAGCTCACGACGTTCGTACGGGTCGATGACGGTACTCCGCCCGACCCGCGGAATTCCGAGCTCGCCGCGGTCGACTACGAGAATGCGCTCGCGGCCGGCTCCGCTGTGCGCGACTTCGCGCCGAGATCGGCCGACGACCTGTACGTGCTCTACACCGGCGGGACGACCGGCATGCCCAAGGGCGTGATGTGGCGCCACGAAGACGTCTTCTTCGGTGCGCTCGGTGGGGGTGGAGGAGGGGGCGCACCCATATCCAACCCACTCGAGCTGGCCGATCGCGCCCGAGAAGGCCGCGGGCTGCGCTGCCTGCCCGCCTGTCCCTTCATGCACGGCACGGCGCACTGGCTGGCGCTCAGCGCCTTGCTCACCGGTGGCACCGTGATCGTGTCACCAGACCACCACCTCGATCCGGTGCGGCTCTGGCAGCTCGTTGCTCGCGAGCAGGTGCAGCTGGTCGTGATCGTCGGCGACGCCTTCGCTCGCCCGCTGGTCGAGGCGCTCGACCGGCCCGAGCTGGCCGGCATCGACATCTCGCGCTGCTCGGTGATCCTCTCCGGCGGCGCGATCCTCTCCCCCGCGGTGAAGATGGCGCTGGCGGAGAAGCTCCCGGCCAGCGTGGTCGTAGACGGCTACGGCGCGTCGGAGACCGGCGGTCAGGGCCAGTCGGTCACGGTCGCAGGAACCGAACCGAGCCCGACGCCGCGATTCACGGTGAACGACCAGACGACCGTCCTCGACGACGCGCTCGCCCCGGCCGGAGTCGGCGTGGTCGGCCGGCTCGCGCGCCGCGGCAACATCCCGATCGGCTACTACAAGGATCCGGAGAAGTCGGCGGAGACCTTCCCCGTAGTCGACGGCGTGCGGTGGTCGGTCCCCGGCGATCATGCGCGCATAGAAGCCGACGGGACGATCACCCTGCTCGGACGGGGCTCGGTGTCGATCAACACCGGCGGCGAGAAGGTGTACCCCGAGGAGGTCGAGGCGGCGTTGAAGTCGCACCCTGGCGTGTTCGACGCGATCGTCGTGGGGGTGCCCGACGATCGCTGGGGCGAGCGGGTCGTCGCGGTCGTGCAACCACGCCCCGGCCACGTTCCCACCGTCTCCGATCTCGGTGGCCACGTTCGGGAGCGTCTCGCCGACTACAAGGCGCCGCGGGCCGTGGTGCTCGTCGACACGGTGGAACGGTCGCCGTCGGGCAAACCCGACTACCGCTGGGCCCGCGCCACCGCGCTCGATGATCTTGCGGAGTGATCAGTGGGTACCGTGAGCATGTGACCAATCGCCTGGCCGAAGAGACATCCCCATACCTGCGCCAGCATGCCGACAACCCCGTCGACTGGTATGCCTGGGGCAACGACGCGTTCGCCCGGGCGCGCGCCGACGACAAGCCCATCATGCTGTCGGTCGGCTACTCGTCATGCCACTGGTGCCACGTGATGGCGCACGAGAGCTTCGAGGACGCCGACGTCGCCGCGGTGATGAACCGGCTGTTTGTGAACGTGAAGGTCGACCGCGAGGAGCGACCCGATGTCGATGCCGTCTACATGCAGGCGGTGCAGGCGCTGACGGGCCAGGGCGGATGGCCGATGACCGTCTTCCTGACACCCGAGGGCGAGCC